>JBBRQO010000016.1:0-105542 GCA_038226325.1 Steroidobacterales bacterium
ATTCCACATGCGATGAACTTGGGACTGGAGTTCGAAGCGGGCGAGGGCCCCAAGTTCGAGCGTCCGGTGCGCACAGCGGCCGACATCGCCCGGCTCCCCGTGCCTGACCCCGGCCAGGAACTGAAGTACGTGGTCGATGCCGTCGCGTTGGTGCGCCGAGAGTTGTGCGGACGGGTGCCTCTCATCGGCTTCGCGGGCAGCCCGTGGACGGTTGCGACTTACATGGTGGAGGGGGGCGGCAGCAAAACTTTCGGCCGGATCAAGCGGATGATGTATGAGGCGCCGCGCGATCTTCACCATCTGCTCGAGGTGCTCGCCAAATCCACCATCTTGTACTTAAACGCGCAAATCGCTGCTGGTGCACAGGCGGTGATGATTTTCGACACCTGGGGCGGCGTTCTGACACCGGCTCAGTACGAAGAGTTTTCCTTGCGCTACATCGCCGAAGTAGTCGACGCGCTGACACGCAATGCAGGCGGCCGCCGTGTGCCTAATATCGTTTTCACCAAGGGTGGCGGCGCCTGGGTCAAGAAGATCGCGGCCATCGGTTGCGATGCCGTCGGCGTTGATTGGACCACGGATCTGGCGGCGGCTCGGACTGAAGTGCAAGGCCGGGTCGCGCTGCAGGGGAATCTGGATCCGGCAGCCTTGTTCGCACCGCCTGAGATATTGCGAGCCGAGACCCTGCGCGTGTTGGCAAGCTACGGCGCCGGTGCGGGTCACGTGTTCAACCTCGGTCATGGCATCACACCCGACGTTGACCCCGAACGCGTCGCACTTTTAGTTGAGACGGTGCAGGCTTACCCGGTCGCACCGGCTTGAGGCGCGGCGCTCGCCGCCGGGCTTCTTAACTCGTCGCGCAGCGCTCGTCGCAGGATCTTGCCGACATTGGTCTTGGGCAGCTCGGCGCGAAAGTACACATGCCGCGGAACTTTGTAGCCCGTCAGTTCGGTGCGGCTAAAGGCAATCAAGGTCTCGGCCGTGAGGGCTGGATCCTTCTTCACCACGAATATGGCAACGACTTCGCCGGAATTCTCGTCCGGCTGCGCAACCGCCGCGACTTCCAGCACACCGGGGTGGGCGGCGATGACGCTCTCTATTTCATTGGGATAAACGTTGAAGCCGGATACCAGAATCATGTCCTTCTTTCGATCCTCGATGAAGACGAAGCCGGCAGCATCTATGCGGCCGATGTCGCCCGTGCGCAGCCAGTCGCCGAACATGACATTTTCCGTCTCCTCCGGCTGATTCCAGTAACCGAGCATTACCTGCGGACCGAACACACAGATCTCGCCCACGCCGTTCACCGGCAACTCCTTGCCGGCGTCGTCGCGGATTGAAATGTCGGTTGAGGGAACGGGCAAGCCGATGGAACCGTTAAAGTCCAGGCCGACGGGATTGGCGGTGGCCACCGGCGAGGTTTCGGTCAACCCCCAGCCCTGTGTCACGACGCAGCCGGTGGCTTTTTTCCAGCGGGCGGCTACTACCGCTTGCAGGGCCATACCTCCGGCAAAGGTGCATTGCAGGCCGCTGAAATCCACGCCCTCGAAGCCCGGCGTGTGCAGCAGCGCATTGAAGAGCGTATTGACGCCGCTGATGAAATTGAATTTGTACTTCTTCAGCTCGGCAACGAAGGCCTTGAAATCGCGCGGATTGGTGATTAAGACGTTCTGGGCGCCGAGTGACAGGAAGGCCAGGCAATTACTGGTGAGCGCAAAAATATGATACAGCGGCAGCGCCGTGATGACGACGCGCGCCTCTCCGCTCTTGAGCGAAGGATTTATCCACGCTGAGGATTGCAGCACATTGGCCACCATGTTGCGGTGGGTGAGAATTGCGGCCTTCGCAACCCCGGTGGTGCCTCCCGTGTATTGCAGAAAGGCGATGTCGGCGGGGCCCAAAGGCACCGGCTCGAGTTTGAGACCGAGGCCGCCGCCTAATGCGTTCTTGAATGTGGATGCGCCCGGCATGCTCCACTTTGGTATCTGCTTGCGCACGTGACGCAGCACAAAATTCACTATGGCGCCGCGCGGCCAGCCGAGCAAATCACCGATGCGCGTGATCAGCACCCTTTGCAGATTCGTATGCGGCAGCACTTGTTGCAGCACGTGCGCGAAATTCTCAACGATCACTATGACCTTGGCCCCGGAATCGGCCAGCTGATGCTCGAGCTCGCGAGCGGTGTACAAAGGGTTGGTGTTGACCACCACCATCCCCGCGCGCAACACGCCGAAAAGTGCGATCGGGTACTGTAGGATATTGGGCATCATCAGGGCGACCCGATCACCTTTCACCAATCCGGATTTGTGCTGCAACCATGCCGCAAACGCCCGGCTGAGCTCGTCGAGTTGCGCATAGCTCAAGGTGGCGCCCATGTTGGTGAACGCCGGCGAGTGTCCGTGGGCGCTGCAGGCCTCATCGAAGATATCCCGCAGCGAGGCATAGCTGTCGGGGTCAATGTCCGCCGGCACCCCCGGTGGGTATTGATTCAGCCAATTTCGATCCAAGCGAGTACTCCTCGTTTTCGTTCCGGGTGTATAGCATCCGTGAATGACGCCAGCAATGTGCAGTGGGGGTAAACTTGCATCAATGAATGACCAACCGGACGCGCTTGAGGCGCAAATCATTCGCTCGTGGAACAGCAACGCCGGACCTTGGGCGAGGGCGATACAAGCAGCCAGCATTCGCAGCCGTCAGCTGGTGACCGACAAGGCAGTAGTCGACGCCGTCTTGAGCGTACGCCCGGCCCGCGTGTTCGACATAGGCTGCGGCGAGGGCTGGTTGGCGAGAGCGCTCAGTGCCCGTGGAATCGAGGTTACCGGCATAGATGCCGTGCCAGAGCTCATCGCGGAAGCTGTGCGCCGCGGCGGCGGACAGTTTCAAGTGGGGGACTACGGCGACATAGCGGGGCATAAACTGCAGTGCGGGACGTTCGATGCCGCCGTCTGCAATTTTTCTCTATTGGGAAAGAAGTCGGTGGAGGCTTTGCTGGCAGCCATCGCCGACTACGTCGGCACCGGCCATCTGATCGTCCAAACGCTGCATCCGGTCACAGCGTGCGGCGAACATCCCTACCGGGACGGTTGGCGCGACGGCAGTTGGTCGGGCTTCGGTGCGGAATTCAGCGATCCAGCACCTTGGTATTTCCGCACCCTGGAGAGTTGGCTGTCGATGCTGCGACGGAACGGATTGGAATTGCTCGAATGCCGCGAACCCACGGCGCCGAATTCGAGCGCGCCGGCCGCCGTCATTTTCATATGCAAGACTCGCGCCGCTATAGCAGACTGAACGCATGGAGCGCACGCAATGAGATTTTGGCAATTGTTGGTCAGCGGCACGTATCTCGGCTTGACCGGCTGTGTCATAGGCTATGGACCTTGCCTGTTCCAGCAACCAGTCAAAAACACGCTGACCGGGCACGTCCACTTTCGGGACTACCCTGCCGCCGACGGCTTGGACAATGTTCCGGTGTTGTCTCTGGATCGAACCGCCTATGTCTATGCGCCCGCTCAAAGTCCGCATTGTCTGCCTGCGAATGACCTGCAATTGGTCGGCGTCACGGAATTTCCGCAGAACGTCATCGAGAATTCGCATGTCACAGTGGATGGCAAGCTGTTTACGGCGGGGTCGCCCCGCCAGCACACGGCGTTTTTGATGAGCGTAACCACCATTTTGCCGATTCCTACGGTGCATTGAGGCGAAGCTGGGATTTGCCCGCAAGACGGCTACAATTAAGGGTCCAGCTCGATTAAAACCAGGGAGTAAAATTTCATGAAAAATACAAGCCTTTTAGTTCTGATTGCAGCGCCGGTGATGGTGTTTGCATTGTCGCTGCCCAGTCGGGCGGCGGAGTCGACCGCTGCCACTAGCTGCAAGGACGGCACGACTTCCACGACGACCGGTCGGGGCGCATGCAGCGGCCACGGCGGCGTGAATAAGCGCACGAAAGCGGCGGCAACGGCAGCAGATCCCGCTGCTCCCGCCACAGCGGCCGCAACAACCGCGGCGCCCGCCGCTGCTGCGGCTCCGGCCATGTCAGGCGCGGGCAGCACTTGCAAGGACGGCACGAGTTCTGCGGTTACCGGCCGTGGTGCATGCAGTGGTCACGGCGGCGTGCAAAAGGCGGCCAAGAGCACTGCGGCGACCGCCGCAGTTCCGGCGACTGTAGCGGCGCCGGCAGCGGCTGCGGCTGCGGCTCCGGCTGCTACGGCAAGTACTGCGCCTGCCGCGGCCAAGTCCGCCATGGCGTCGAAGTCGGCGCCCACCGCGACCGCCGGCAATACCGATCCCACCGGTGCCACAGCGAAGTGCAAGGACGGCACTTATTCCAAGTCGAAGCATCATTCCGGTAGCTGCTCGAGCCATGGCGGTGTTGCAGAGTGGCTGACGGCCCAGTAGCGGCAAGTGCTTTAGGAAAAGTGGGCGGCGACGGCAAATCGCCGCCCACGGCAGCGCACGAGCGGCTAATGATGCAGCAGCGGCTTCAATGTCGGCCAGACATTGTCCAAAAGCTTGGGCTGCCCAAGGTCGTTGGGATGAATGCCATCGGCTTGCATTAGAGCAGGTGCTAGGGCGATGTCATTCAGCAGGAAAGGCACCAGCGGTAGATTTCTCGTACGTGCCAGTTCGCTGAAGCTCAAGCGGAACTGTTCCGTAAATTCAGGGCCATAGTTGGGTGGCATGCGCATACCCAGCAGTAGCACCTTGGCACCCGCCGCCACCGACAAGTCGGCCATTTTCAGCAGATTGGCGCGCATTTGTGCAACCGGCAGGGCGCGCAATCCGTCATTGCCTCCCAACTCCAGAATCACAATTTTGGGTTGATGCAGGCTCAGCGCTCGCGGCAGGCGTGCGAGGCCGCCCGCGGTTGTTTCGCCGCTGACGCTGGCGTTGACGACTTGGTAACCGTACTCTTGGCTTCTGAGCCTCGTCTGCAGCAACGCCACCCAGCCCTGCTCTACGCGCGCCAGCCCGTAGCCGGCACTGATGCTATCGCCGAACACGAGAATCACCGGTGTTTCGGCAGGCGCGGCGCCGTTGGCTGAAACGGATGGAACAACCAGCAATAATAGGACTAAAAGCCGCTTCACAGGCGCTCCTCAATGCAAGATCAAATAGTTCTCGAAGCAAACAATGTCTCTAAGACGGTCGCAAGTCCCGAGGGGCAGCTCACCATTCTCGCCGATGTGAGCCTCAGTGTGCGAACCGGCGAGACTTTAGCAATTGTCGGCGCTTCCGGCGCCGGCAAATCCACTTTGTTGGCATTGCTGGCTGGTCTCGATTCCCCGAGCACCGGTCGGGTATCTATCGCCGGCATCGACTTGACCGAGCTGGACGAAGACGGCCGCGCCGCGATTCGCGGCAAGCATGTCGGGTTTGTGTTTCAGTCCTTTCATTTGATCCCGTCGCTTACGGCGGTTGAAAATGTCATGCTGCCGCTGGAATTGGGCGGCCGCCGCGACGCGCGCCAGGGGGCGCTCGCCGCCCTGGCGCAGGTGGGTCTGACGCCGCGCCAGGCGCATTATCCGAAGCAGTTGTCGGGCGGTGAGCAACAGCGTGTGGCCATCGCACGCGCCTTTGTAACCCATCCCGCCGTGTTGTTTGCGGACGAACCCACGGGTAATTTGGATACCGCCACCGGACAACGCATCACGGATCTGCTGTTCGACCTCAATCGCAGCACAGGCAGCACTTTGGTGCTGGTCACCCATGACCGCACGTTGGCGGCTCGCTGCAATCGTGTTTTGGAACTTGACGCCGGCCACACGGTGAGTTGATGCAAGTGCTGCGCTTTTCTCTTGGTAATTTATGGCGCGACCTTAAATCCGGCGAACTTTCGGTGTTGTTGCTGGCGCTGACAGTGGCGGTTCTTTCTCTGACGGCGGTCGGCTTCTTCACCAGCCGCATCTCACAGGGAGTGCGGGCGCAGGCGGCCGAAGTGCTGGCCGCCGATTTGCGTTTGGAGTCTCCGAATCCGATTGCGGCCCATTATTTTGCGGACGCACGAGCGAGATCCTTGCGGATTGCGCAGATCCTGACCTTTCCCACGGCCATATTCAGCGGCGATGAGAGTCAATTGGCGGCCCTCAACGCGGTCACCGCCGGCTATCCGCTGCGCGGACATGTGCGCATCGCGGACGCTCCGTTCGGCGTCGCCCGCGCGACCGATCGCATTCCCGGCCGCGGCGAAGTCTGGATCGACGCCCGTATCATTGCACAGCTAAAAATAGCGCTAGGCTCCAGCTTGCGCATCGGTGCGGCAGCGTTTCGAGTGACTCAGGTGCTCGACTATCGGCCCGATCAGGGCACCGGCTTCGTGAACCTGGCTCCCGCTGCGCTGCTCAACTACGACGATGTCGAGTCCACCCAACTGATACAGCCCGGCAGCCGCGTCACCTATGCAGCGCTGTTCGCAGGCCCTGCCGCTGAGATCGCGCCCTTCCGCGAGTACCTGGTGGCGAACAAGGCGCCGGGAGAGCGTTTGCGCGAGGTGGATGAATCCAGCCGACAGCTTAATTCCGCGATCGACCGCGCCAGCCGGTTTCTCAACCTTGCCAGTCTCGCCTCGGTGCTGCTGGCCGCCGTGGCCGTGGCGATGGGGGCGCGGCGCTATGCGACGCGTCATGTCGACACCGTGGCATTGATGAAATGCATGGGCGCGTCGCAAGCGTTCGTGCTGGCGATCTCGGTGATCGAATTGACCCTGCTGGCAGTGTTCGCGGTGGCGCTCGGCGCATCGCTGGGCTATCTCGCGCAATCGGGGCTGGCGTGGCTGCTGCGGGGTCTCATTCGCACCGACTTGCCTGCCGCCTCGTTGGCGCCCCTGCCCATTGCGTTGGTGACCGTTCTGGCCATGCTCATAGGCTTCGCCCTGCCTCCGCTGCTGCAACTTAAAAGCACTCCGCCGGCGCGTGTGCTGCGCAAGAGCGTGAGCGCGCCGCCGTTACGCTACGGCTTGAGCTACCTGCTGGCACTCGCAGCGCTGTTCGCGATTCTCTGGAGCTTGGTGCGTGACACCGAACTGGTGCTGTCCGTGCTGGCCGGCGTGCTGGGGGTCGGCCTGGTGCTGACGGTGGCGGGCTATGTGCTTGTGCGGCTCACCGGCCGCCTGCGCGGTGGCGTTGGAGTGGCCTGGCGCTACGGTCTCGCCAATGTCTCGCGCCGTGGCGGCGACAGCGTGGTGCAGATTGTCGCGTTCGGCCTGGGGTTGATGGTGCTGCTGCTGCTGGCGGTGGTGCGCGGCGATCTACTCGCCGACTGGCGGCATAGCCTGCCTGCGGATGTGCCGAATAATTTTCTGATCAATATCCGGCCGGAGGAGCGCGAATCCTTGCATGAATTCCTGCGCTCGCGCGGAATGGGCCAGCCGCAGATGTTTCCCATGATTCGGGCGCGAATCACGGCCATTAATTCGCGGCCCAGTGAGTCCTTGAAATTCAAAGGCGAATCCGGCCGCGGCTTTTTGGAGAGGGAGCAAAATCTGACCTGGTCGGAAGCGCTGATGGACGACAATCAATTGGTTGCCGGAAATTGGTGGACAGCCGCGGACTTCGGCAAGCCCCTGGTGTCCATATCATCTGAATACCAAGAGGCCTTGCAGCTGCAACTCGGAGATAAGCTCAGCTTCGATATCGCTGGAGAAACACTCACCGTGCAGGTGGCCAGCATCCGCAAGATACGCTGGGACAGTTTCAGGCCGAACTTCTTTCTGGTGTTTCCGCCGGGGTTGCTGGACGGCGCGGCCGGTACTTACATGACGAGTGTGTTTCTGACGCCGCTGCAACGGCCGGCGCTGGCCGATTTGGTGAGACAGTTCCCGACGATTTCTGTGTTTGATGTCGACGCCATCCTCAAGCAAATCCGCGACATCATGGATCGCGCCTCGCTGGCCGTGCAGTATGTTTTTTTGTTCACGCTGGTAGCGGGCATTGTAGTGCTGCTGGCGGCGGTGCAATCGACGCGCGATGAGCGCCGCTATGAAAGTGCCATGCTGCGCACCTTGGGAGCCAGCCGGGGCACCGTGCTGCAAGGCGTGGCCGCGGAATTCTCAGCGCTGGGATTTCTCTCAGGGACCTTGGCCGCCTTCGGCGCGACGGCTGTTGGCTGGGTGCTGGCGCGGCGTCTGTTTTCGCTGCACTACACGCTGGACCCGTGGGTGTGGGTGGTGGGCTTGGTGTGCGGTACCGTGCTGGTCGGATTGAGCGGCACCTTGGCGACACGTCGCGTGGTCAACACACCGCCCATTCAAACCCTGCGTGATGAGTGAGCCCGGCGCTCAACGCACGTCGAGAATTAACCAGGCAATCGGTAGCGGGCTGCCGCGGAACGGCAGCGCTTCAATTCGCACATTATAAATGCCGGCCGCGAGGCCCGTGGAATTGAGCGTTATCCGCAATTCGCCGTTCGAGTCCTTGAACAGATTATTCAGTACTAGCGCGCGTCCTTGGTCTTTCTTGTCGACGAACATACGGAACTGCGCCAGCTTGTTGGTGTAATTGAGATCGACATGGACGTCCATGAGTTGCGGAGCGCTGCGATTCAGCACGATTCTCGCCTTATCGATGCCGGGAGCCCGATCCGGAACCACCAGTATCTGACTTTCCGTTGCCGGTTGTATCAATGAACCCTGGTTGATTGATGCCCGAGTATCCTCGAGCTGGCCGCGCAACAATATGAACTTTCCCAGCACCGCCCAGAATGCCAGCAGACACAGCACGCTGACGGCAATCAGCCCGATCAGCACATAGATGTGTTTCCACCATGGCGGTTTGGGTTCGCCCAGATCCTGCGATTGCCCGCTGGCCTCCAGCAGCTTGAGGCTGGTATGTGCGCGGTCGGACAATTTGAGTTCGTTGAGGTATTCGGGATTCGCACGGCACCAATTCTCGAGATCGCGTGCGCCTTTGAACGGCAGCTTGCTTTCAAGATAGCGTTCCACGAGTTTGTGCTCTTCGATGAATTTTCGATCGAAGCGCGGCGACGGCGTAGTCGGCGGATTAACCTGTGAAATAGTGCGGGCGTTCATACTCGGGCCTTCCTCTGAGCCTACATGATGACGCGTCCTACGCGCGCAATATGTGAAATAATCGGCAAATGATCGGTCAAAAACGCGCCCAGTTAAGCGCCGGCCGAGAACCCCGTCACGAATTGACGCTTTTGCGCGGGGCTATTCCCGAATGATCAAACGGGTGCTGTCCAGTTCGCCCAGGACCGCCTCGCGCTGGGCCGATGTGAGTTTGCCCCAGTCGATCTTCGCGCCGGCCTCGCGGCGCAGCTCTGCGTCATCAATGCGCCGCACGCTGCCGCGCCGGGTGGGTGCGCGTTGCAGCAAATGTCGGGTGCGGCCGCGGCACACCAGATCGACCACAGCACGAATGACTAGGTGGTTGTTGGCGAGATTGCCGTGCATTTCTTCCACGAAATAGGACTTAAGTCTGGGAAGCCGCGCCAGCGCCAGCGGCACCGTGCCGTCACCGCTTCGCGCCATGGAATATTCAAATCCCGCGGCGGTGCGGCGCACGCCGATCACCGTCTCCTGATTGACCCCGAGAATTTGCAACATGCGCGAATCCGGCGGCGCAAGGTTTGCACGCACCGTCGCCGCCTGCTGCAGGAGAAGTCCGCTCGGCGTAGGTCCGTCCGCCGGCCAATGACGCGGCTCGAACAGGTTCAATCCCTTGGGCCGCCGCGACGTCGGCAACATGTGATACAGCCCCGGAAAAGTAGTGAACACTTTGGCGGTGAGGTATTCGGGCGAATGCCGGCGATCGAGCCGCGACATCTTGCGTACGAAGGGGTAAGTGCCGCGCAGCGCCTGCACCGACGCGAAAGAACCGTGGTTGGGAGTGCCCAACATGATGAGCTTGCGCACCCAGCGCTTGGGCAACTGGCGTAGCGCCATACGCGCGACCAAGCCACCCATGCTATGCGCGACGAGTATTACCGGTTGTTCTTCGGCTGTAATGCGCGCCGCAAGCTGGGCGCCGAGCTCATCGAGGCCGAGGCGCCAGTCGTAGGAATGGAAACGCACATCGCGGCCGCCGATTTGCAGCTGCAGCTTGAGCCGCGCATACGAGAACAACAGGACCCCCACCGCCCGCAGCGACCTGCCCGAGGGCAATTTCAGGGCAGTCAACCGGCCCGCAGCAATTTGCAGGGGGTCGACCCACAGTACTTCGGACCGGGCAGAACGGCGTGCGGCGGTTGAGCCAGTTGACATGGCGGCGCGGCCTGAGCCGAGCGGTCCACCGATTTTCGAGCCCATGATCCCGGGTAAGATGAGCACTCTGGGACCGCGCTGTTTCTTGGCTCGTTGCGCCTCCGCGGCGAGCAGCGAGAGTTCCGCGTAGGCCGGCGCGCCGAAGTATTCCCGCAAGCTCTGCGCGTGCCTGCCGCTGACGAGCGCGGCGAGCACGGCGTCGTCCGCCGCGTGAAAGGCCCAATCCGCGCTGGTGGCGGATCGCGATGCGGGAATGCGTCGGGCCGCCGGCCGGCGTTGCGCCATTCGCGAACCCTAACTCAAGTCTTGCTCGTCATGACGCGATCCACGACGTCGCAGACCGCCGCTATGGCCGGAGCGCGCGTACTGGACTTGCGCCAGACGGCGCCGACGCTGCGGGACGGCGCCGGCTTGGCGAAGCGCCGCACGCTAAGGCCGCGCTGCGAGCCGAACGGGGACTCCACGGCGAGCTCTGGCAGCAAAGTAATCCCGAGGCCGGCGACCACCATTTGACGCAGCGTCTCAAGACTGGTGCCGCGAAAGTCCTCGTGTTCGCGTACGTCTACCCGGCTGCAGACTTCCAAGGCCTGGTCACGCAGGCAATGACCGTCTTCCAATAGCAACAAGGTCTGGCCCTTGAGTTCCTGGACCTTGATGGTGGCCTTGGCGGCAAGCGGATGATTGTTCGGCAGCGCGACGGTGAAGTCCTCTTCGTAGAGCTTGCGCGACTCGACGCCGTCCTGCTCCGTGGGCAGCGCTAATATCCCAACATCGATGTCGCCATCTTGCAGCCGCTTCAGCAGCGGTTCCGTCTGGTATTCGTACAACATCAGGCTCAAGTGGGGTAGCGCCCGGCGCAGCTTGGGCATGATTCGAGGCAACAGGTACGGCCCGATGGTGGGGATTAGGGCTACTTTAAGTTTGCCGGCGAAAGGATCCGTGTTGTGGCGTGCGAGGGCGACGATTTCATCGCTCTCGTTCAACATGCGGCGGGCCCGCACCACGATCTGCTTGCCGACATCCGTGAGCTGCACATTCTTCGGCTGACGCTCCACCAGCTTGACGCCGAGGTAGGCCTCGAGTTTTTTGAGCTGAGCCGACAGGGTGGGCTGGCTCACAAAGGTGCGCTCGGCCGCTTTGCCGAAGTGGCCGGTATCGGCCAGCGCCACCAAGTACTTGAGATCCTTGAGATTCATTAATAGACGCACTCTATCAAAACCATAATTATTATCCAATTCTTTAATGGCCGAACGGCTGCTAGCATGCATGCTCTGTTAAAACTCGTGCAAGGATCTATCTCATGTCTCTGATCAATACTGAAATTAAACCCTTCAAGGCCACCGCCTATCACAATGGCAAATTCGTGCCGGTGACGAACGAGACCCTGAAAGGCACGTGGTCCGTAGTCGTGTTCTACCCCGCGGATTTCACCTTCGTCTGCCCCACCGAACTCGGTGATCTGGCCGACAACTATGCCGAATTCAAGAAGTTGGGCGTGGAGATATATGGTGTGTCCACCGACACGCATTTCGCGCACAAGGCCTGGCATGACACCTCCGATACCATCAAGAAAGTGCTGTACCCGCTGGTGGGCGATCCGACCGCGGCGCTAGCGCGTAATTTCCAAGTACTGATCGAGGAAGAAGGCCTGGCGCTGCGCGGCACCTTTGTCATCAATCCAGAAGGCCAGATCAAGATCATGGAGGTGCACGACAATGGAATCGGCCGCGACGCGAAGGAACTGCTACGCAAAGTGAGAGCCGCGCAGTACGTTGCCTCGCACCCGGGCGAGGTATGCCCGGCGAAGTGGACTCCGGGTGCCGAAACTTTGTCGCCGTCGTTGGATCTGGTCGGAAAGATCTGAGGACCGGTTCGGCAGAGGTGAAATACGGCGGACGAGTCTCGAACCCCAGGGACTGAGGCTCGTCCGCTCTGCGAAGGCATTTAACTGGATGACATCATGCTCGATAGTAATTTAAAAGCACAATTGAAGGATTACCTGGAGCGGATCTCGCAACCGGTGGAAATCCTCGCTGCGGCTGATGACAGCGACAAATCTCGAGAAATGCTCGCGCTGTTGGCTGACATCGCAGCGGCGTCCGCTCTGATCAAGGTGGAGGTGCGCGGTGGCGATATCGAGGCGCCGGGCGGCGGCGCGCAGCTTAAGCCTTCGTTCGCGCTGCGACGGCCCGGCGAGGATGCACGGATTCGTTTTGCGGGCTTGCCGATGGGGCATGAATTTACTTCGCTGGTGCTGGCCTTGCTGCAGACCGGCGGCTATGCGCCCAAAGTCGATCCCGCCGTCATAGAGCAGATCCGCAATCTGGACGGTGATCAGCATTTCGAGACCTTCGTTTCGCTCACCTGCCAGAGCTGTCCCGATGTGGTGCAGGCATTGAACGTGATGGCGGTCTTGAATCCGAGAATCCGCCATACCATGATTGATGGCGCGCTGTTTCAAGACGAGGTGGAGCGGCGGCAAGTGATGGCGGTGCCTGCGGTATTTCTGAATGGGCAACCGTTCGGCCAGGGCCGGATGGAGCTGGCCGAAATTATCGCGAAGCTCGATACGGGCTCCGCCGCACGCGAGGCCGTGAGCTTGAGCGCCAAGGCGCCCTATGATGTATTGGTGATCGGCGGCGGCCCTGCGGGTGCCGCGGCCGCAATCTATGCGGCGCGCAAGGGTATTCGCACCGGCATCGCCGCAGAGCGTCTCGGCGGGCAATTGCTGGATACCGTGGGCATAGAGAACTTTATTTCCGTCAAGGAGACCCATGGCCATGCGTTGGCCACAGGCCTCGAGCAGCACGTGACTACCTACGATGTGGATGTCATGAACCTGCAGCGGGCCAGTGCCTTGATTCCCGGCGATCTGATCGAAGTGAATCTGGAAAACGGCGGCGTGTTGAAGGCGCGCTCGGTGGTTATCGCGACCGGCGCGCGCTGGAGAGAAATCAACGTGCCGGGTGAGCGCGAATACCGCAACCGCGGCGTCGCCTATTGTCCGCATTGCGATGGGCCGTTGTTCAAGGGCAAGCGAGTGGCAGTCGTGGGTGGGGGAAACTCCGGCGTCGAGGCGGCGATCGATCTTGCCGGGCTCGTCAGCCACGTCTCGCTGATCGAATTCGATGCGGCGCTGCGCGCCGATGCGGTTCTGATACGTAAACTGCAAAGCCTGCCCAATGTGAGCATTTTCACCAGCGCGCAAACCACCGCAGTGACAGGGGATGGCGAGCGGGTGACCGGGCTTGTTTACAAGGACCGTCAGAGTGGCGCACTCAATACCCTGGAACTTGCCGGTGTATTTGTGCAGATTGGCTTGGTGCCTAACACCGATTGGTTGAAAGGCACGATCAAGCTCTCGTCGCGAGGCGAAATCGAAGTGGACGCCCGCGGCCAAACATCCATCGCCGGAGTATTCGCGGCCGGAGACTGCACCGTAGTACCCTACAAGCAGATCGTCATTGCGATGGGCGAAGGGGCAAAGGCATCTCTGAGTGCCTTCGACCACTTGATTCGCTCGCCGCTATCTGCAGCCGCATAGACCTCCGCCCCCAGGGGTATCCCCGGGGGGCGGGCGGCGAGTCCCGCGCAAAGGAGAACACGGATGTCCGCATCAGCACCGCCTCATCGATTGTCCTCCGGCGTGGTGGTGGTGAGTTTGGCGCAGCGGAAATTAAAGTACCTCTTGCTGCGGGCTTATCGAAATTGGGACTTTCCCAAGGGCCTGGTTGAGACGGGCGAGGAGCCTATCGACGCCGCGCTGCGCGAAGTGCGGGAAGAGACCACGCTTGACGACCTGTCCTTTGACTGGGGCTTGGAATTCATGGAAACCGGCCCGTACAACAAAGGCAAGATCTCGCGTTATTACATTGCGCGCAGCAAGCAGGTGCAGATTTCACTGCCCGTCAATCCGGATCTGGGGATGCCCGAACACCACGAAGCTTGCTGGGTGGATTTTGCCAAGGCCTTGTCCATGGTATCTCCACGCCTGCAGCCCGTGGTCGAGTGGGCCCATGCCGTCATCAATCACGAGCCCCTCAACAAGGCTGCGCCCAAGATCTAGCGGTACGGCCGAATCACCAGCACCGGCGCGGGGGCGATCACCGCCACGCGCGGGCCGTAGTAGCCGCGGTGATAGTAGCCCGCCGGGGCGACCACGCAGCCGCTCATGGTCACCGCCATTAAACTTAACGGAATCAATAACTTAATTAGCTTGTGCATACCTTACTCCTAAAAGACCTGGGCCTCAGGAGGAACAACGCAAGGGGGCTGCCGGGGATGACAGCATTAACGCGGCTTAACGCGCGGGGCATGGGCCGCGTTGAAGGCGCGCGGCTATGCCAGGGAATGGAAAACCTTTTGTACGTCGTCATCTTGCTCCAGCTTATCGATCAGGCTTAAGACTTCGGCGGCCTGGGCCTCGGGCAGCTCGACCGGCATCGAGCAAATGTACTCGTGCTCGGCCGACAGCGGCGTAATCCCGCGCTTCTCCAGCGCTTCTTGTAGTTTGCCGAAATCGTTGAATGCACCGCGAATGACGAGTTGCGGCTCGCCCTTATCCCCCGTGCTATCCCCCATCTCTTCGAGCCCGTAATCGATCAAATCCAGTTCGAGTTCGTCATGGTCCTTCACGACGGCAGGGTCCAGGCGAAACACGCCCATTTTTTTGAACAAGAAACTGACGCTGCCGCTGGCGCCGAGATTGGCGCTATTTTTGGAGAAGATATTCCGCACGCTGGCCACGGTGCGCGTGGGGTTGTCGGTGGCGGTTTCCACCAATAGGGCGACCCCGTGCGGTGCGTAGCCTTCGTAGATGATTTCCTGGTAGTTGGCCGCTTCCTTGCCCGAGGCGCGGCGAATCGCGGCGTCGGTCTTGTCCTTGGGCATGTTCACGGCGCGGGCATTCTGTAGAACCCGGCGCAGGGTGGGATTGCCGGCGGGGTCGGGCCCGCCCGCGTGCACTGCAATAGCAATATCCTTGGCAACGCGGGTGAACTGCTTTGCCATCCGGTTCCAGCGCGCAAACATGGCGTGCTTTCTGACTTCGAATATACGTCCCATGGCGCGCATGGTAGCAATACCCGGCTAAACCGCTAGACTTGCGGTTTCCCAAAGGCGATTTCCATGAGTGCAGTTCCCGCGGACGAACCCTTAGGCACCATCAGTTTCCGGGACCTGGCGCTGTCGGAACCTGTGCTGCGTGCGTTGACGGACGTGGGCTACGAGTCGCCCTCGCCGATCCAGGCCGCCACCATTCCGGTGCTCTTGTCCGGAGCGGACATGCTGGGCCAGGCGCAGACCGGCACGGGCAAGACGGCGGCCTTTGCGTTGCCGGCGCTGACGCGCATCGATTTGTCGAAGCACGAGCCGCAGGTGCTGGTGCTGGTGCCCACCCGCGAACTTGCGCTGCAGGTGTCCGAGGCCTTCCTGAAATACGCTGCGCACCTCAAGGGCTTTCATGTGCTGCCGATCTATGGCGGCCAAAGCTATCAGCCGCAATTGAATGCGTTGCGGCGCGGTGTGCATGTAGTCGTGGGAACGCCGGGTCGGGTCATCGATCATATGAACCGCGGCACCTTGAAGCTCTCCGGATTGACGCTGCTGGTGCTGGACGAGGCGGACGAAATGCTGCGCATGGGCTTCGTCGACGCGGTCGAAAGCATTCTCGAGCAGACGCCGCCGCAACGGCAGGTGGCCCTGTTCTCGGCGACCATCCCCGCGCCCATTCGCCGTATCGCGGCCAAGCATTTGCGCACCCCGGTGGAAGTCACCATCAAGAGCAAGACCAGCACCGCGACCAATATCCGGCAGCGGTACTGGATCGTCAGCGGCATGCACAAGCTGGATGCGCTGACCCGCATACTGGAGGCCGAACCCTTCGACGGCATGCTGGTATTCACCCGCACCAAGCAATCGACGGTGGAATTGGCGGAGAAACTCGAAGCACGGGGCTTTGCCGCCGCTCCGCTCAATGGCGATATTCCACAGCCGTTGCGCGAGCGCACTGTGGCCCGGCTCAAAGCCGGGCAAATCGATATTGTGGTGGCCACCGATGTGGCAGCACGCGGACTGGATGTGGAGCGCATCGGTCATGTCGTTAATTACGACGTGCCTTATGACACCGAATCTTACGTGCATCGCATTGGACGTACGGGCAGGGCCGGCCGCAAGGGCGAGGCGATACTGTTCATCGCTCCGCGGGAACGCAATATGCTCCGCGCCATCGAGAGAGCTACGCGGCAGGCGATCGAACCGATGAATCTGCCGAGCGTCGACGCGGTCAATGCGTTGCGAATCGCCAAGTTCAAAACCCGCGTCTCCGAGACCATTGCCAAGGGGGAGGCGACGGTGCTGCGATCGGTCGTCGAGCAATTGGAAGCGGAAACCGGCCTGCCCCTCATCGACATTGCCGCCGCGCTCGCCAGCCTGGCCCAGGGCTCGACGCCCCTGCTCCTGGCAGGAAAATCCGAACGGCCGTCGCCGCCGCCTGAGAGTTCACGGCCGACGGAACGCGACAAACCTTCGTCGCGAGAACGACCTTCGGAACGAGAGCGTCCGGTCCGCGAGCGGCCCTCGGAACGCGAGCTGGCGCCGGATCGCGCACGCGCCGCGGAGGCGCCGCCACCGGCCACGGCGGAGACTTTCGATACCGCGCGCAAGCCGCGAACTAAATCTGCCGGCAGTCAGATGGAAACTTTTCGCATCGAAGTCGGGTCGGTACATGGGATCAAGCCCGGCAACATCGTGGGCGCCATCGCCAATGAATCCGGGATCGAGGGCGTGCACATCGGCCGGGTGGACATTCGTGAGGATCATAGCTTCGTCGATTTGCCGGAGGGCATGCCGAATCCGATATTCAAGGATTTGCAGAAGGTGCGGGTAGCGGGACGTGAGCTGCGCATCAGCCGGGTGACTGAGAAGCCTCCCAAGCCGCGGCGGGGTGCCGCCGAGCGGGGTGCCGCCCCGCGCAAGATGTTGAGCCGGCATAAGGCGAAGAATTAGGGTTTCATTGGCCTAGCAAAAGAGGAGTGAGTCATGGGCAAGGGTATGGATCGAAAGAAGGAAGATAAAAAGAAGCCGAGCAAGACATTGGAAGAGAAGCGCGCGGCGAAGCGGGAAAAGAAACAGGCCCGAGGCTGAACGCTGGGCTCTCAGGGCGCCGCTCCGGTCCCCGGCCGTTAAACGAGCCGCGAGCGGCGCCCGCCAGCGACAAAGTCCTTGATGTTGGCGGCCATTTCGTCGAGGCAGCGCTGCCGCGCCTCGCGCGCCGCCCACGCCACATGCGGCGTCACAATCAAATTCGGTATGTTGGAGTCGAGCAAGGGGTCATCGCCCGGCGGCGGCTCTTGGGGCAACACATCGATTCCCGCCCCGCCGAGTCGACCGGCTTTAAGCGCGGCGGCCAGGGCATGACCGTCCACCAGTGCACCGCGAGCTGTATTGATCAGCAGCGCGTCGCGCTTCATGAGCGCGAGTTCGTGCGCGCCTATCAGCCTGCGGGTGGAGTCATTGAGCGGGCAATGCAGCGACACGATGTCCGATACGCCCAGCAGCGTGTGCAGGTCCACGCGCTCTGGGTTCGGTCTCCCTCCCGGGCGATTGGCGATGAGGACTAGCATGCCGAAGGCTTCGGCCACGTGCGCCGCACCCCTGCCCAGTGCACCCCAGCCGACGACGCCGAAGGTGCGCCCATTGAGTTCGCGGATGGGATGGCGCAGTTCCATGAGGGGTTCGCCCTTGGCCCAGCTGCCGTCAACCGACAGGCGCGAGTATTCGGACAGGTGCTGAGTGAGGCTCAAGATCAATCCCCACACCTGCTGCACCACTGAGGCCGTGCAATAGCCCCGGACATTGCACACGCCGATGCCCAAATCCTTGGCGGCGAGGAGGTCGATGTTGTCGGCACCGGTTCCGGCAATGGCAAGCAGTTTGAGCTGGGGGGCGTGCTGCATCAGTTCGCGAGGAAACGGCAGAGTGTTGAGCAACACGATGTCCGCGTCGCGAATGCGCTCAGGGGTGCCCGTTGCGGCTGTGGAAACCAGCTGCAGGTCGCCGACGGCTGCGGCCAAGGCGGAAATATCGAGGTCGCCGTTGGAAACTGTGTCGTACTCGAGAAATACCGCTTTCATGGAGGATTCGTTTTCGTGGCGGGTTAGAATGCACGCAAGTATATGAAATTTTCAGCAATCAAGGTTTTGATCGCGGCAAATGTCGTGATGTTCGGTTTGCAATTCCTCGCACCCGGCCCGGTGGAAGTACTGCTCGCGCTTTGGCCGCTGCAGCCCATCGACGGGCAAGCGTATTTTCACTTCTGGCAGATAGTCACCTATGCCTTCCTGCACAGCACCGGAAACATTACCCATCTGCTGTTCAACATGCTGGGCCTGTGGATGTTCGGCAGCGAAATCGAGCGCTATGTGGGGCCGCGCCGTCTGCTGCTTTGCTATTTTGCGTCGGTGGTGACCGCGGCGCTCAGCCAGCTGTTCGTGCCCATGCTGTTCGGTGCGCTGCCGGGTCCGACCATCGGTGCTTCGGGCGGCGTCTTCGGCCTGCTGCTGGCGTACGCCTTTCTGTTTCCCAAGCGCAAGGTGGTGCCGTTGTTTCCGCCCATACCCATGCCGGCGTGGGTGTTTGCCACGGTGTACGCCGGGATCGAGCTTTTCTTGGGAGTGACGGGCGCTCAATCCGGTGTTGCACACTTCGCTCATTTGGGCGGTATGGTTGGCAGTGCCTTGGTGATCAGCCAGTGGCGGCGTCCGGCCTCTGGCACCTAAGCGCGATCGCAAGCGTAGGGAGAGATAGTCATGTCCGTGAATGCACAGGCGCTGAGAATGGTTCTGTCCTTGGGCGCGCTGTTGTCGCTTGCCGCGCCGGCGCATGCCGACTGGGTCCGGCGTATCACCGACGGCATCATGGGCACGCGGATCACCGTGGAGCTGTGGGCAGACGACAAGAATAAGGGCGAGCAGGCCATCGACGCGCTGCTGGATGAAATGCGCCACGTCGATGACTCCATGAGTACCTACAAACCCAGCAGCGAAGTCTCCCAGGTCAACGCGAAGGCCGCTGCAGGGGCCATGCACATCAGCAAGGAGCTGTTCGATTTGCTGGTCACGGCCAAGGAATACTCGGAGATTACCGAGGGCGCTTTCGACATTACCTATGCCAGCGTCGGCTATATGTACGACTTCCGCAAGCATGTGCACCCGGACGAAGCGCAAATCGACCAGGCCTTGCCGGCAGTGGACTTTCGCCACGTGCTGCTTGACCCGAAGTTGCAGACCGTGAAGTTCTCGCAAAAGGGCGTGCGCATTGATCTGGGCGGCATCGCCAAAGGTTATTCGGTGGACCGGGGTATCGATGTGCTGAAGTCGCGCGGGTTCACGCGAATGTATGTATCGGCCGGCGGTGACAGCCGTATCGTCGGAGATCGCTTCGGCAAACCTTGGATGGTGGGGATTCGCGATCCGCGGCGCGGCGAGGGCGAGGTAATCACGCGGATTCCGTTGGTTGACGCGGCCATCTCAACCTCGGGCGACTACGAGCGCTTCTTCGAGGAGGACGGCGTGCGCTATCACCACATCATTGATCCGCACACCGGCCATTCCGCCAGCAAGGTGCGCAGCGCCACCATCATCGGGCCCTATGCTACCCGCACCGATGGCCTGTCCAAGACGGCGTTCGTGTTGGGCCCCGAGAAGGCGATGGAGATCTACAACCGCATCGATGACATCGATGCCATCATCGTCAAGCTCGATGGCACCGTTATTTATTCCAAGGGCATAGAGCCTGCGCATGGAGCGGCGCCGCCGAAATAGATTCGGCGCCTATACTGAGCCCATGACCGCCATCCTATTGTGGGGATTGCTCTTCGGCTCGATCGGGCTGGGGTACTTCATATATGGTAAGAAACAGCGTTCGGTAGTGCCGCTGATCTGCGGACTTGCATTGATGGTGTTCCCGTACTTCGTGCCGAACATGGCGCTGCTGATCGGCATCGGCATGGCTCTGTGCGCCATTCCCTATTTTCTGCGGCTATGAAACAGCCGCAGACCGTGGCCGTGTTCGTCGACGTGCAGAATATCTATTACACGACAAAACAGTGTTTCTCCCGACATTTCGACTACAACCGTTTCTGGGACGAGGTCACCCGCGATAGAAAAATGGTGAAAGCGATCGCATTCGCCATCGACCGAAGCGACGAGAAGCAAGGGCAGTTTCAAAATATCCTGCGCGCCATCGGTTTCGACGTGAAATTGCGGCCGTTCATCCAGAGGCGCGACGGATCGGCCAAGGGGGATTGGGACGTGGGCATTACCTTGGACGTGCTCGAATACGCGCCCTTGGTCGATATCGTGGTGCTGGCATCAGGTGACGGCGACTTTGATCTTTTGGTGAATAAAATTCGCGACAAGCATGGGGTGTCGGTCGAAGTGTATGGGGTGGCGGAGCTTTCCGCCGCAGCGTTGATTCGAGCCGCGGACAGGTTCATTCCCATCAAGGATCACCTGCTTTTGCAAAAAGATACGCCTCGCAGGGAATAAATCAGGACTGCCACGAGTCTTAACATTGATGATGAGCCTTAGCATCCATGGATGAGAAACGCGTCCGCTTTGAGGCGCAGGTTTTACCGCATCTGGACGCCGCCTATAGGTTTGCCCGGTGGCTCTCGCCTGCCCCCGCCGATGCGGATGACGTGGTGCAGGAGGCGATCTTGCGTGCCTTTAGGGCGTTTGATGCACTGCGAGGCTCGGACGTGAAAGCGTGGTTGATGGCCATCGTGAGGAATTGCCACTCGACGGCGCTCAAGCAGAGGCAGCGCCGCGCCTTCGTGCCGCTGCCTGAGGAGAATGATGCACAGGACGCCTATGCGATGACAGCGACCAACCCGAATCCGGAGGATGCGTCCATCCGCCGCGATGAACAGCGCACTCTCGACCGCTTGATCGCGGGATTGCCCGAGGAACACCGTACGGTGTTGATGCTGCGGGAAATCGAGGAAATGGACTATCGCCAGATAGCGGAGGTCACGAATGTCCCCATCGGTACGGTAATGTCGCGGCTGGCGCGCTCGCGCGCCGCGCTCAAGGCGAAATGGCTGCAGGAAGCCGAGGCGGTGCCGCATGCAGTGCGCTGAAGCTCTGCGGGTGCAGGCTTATTTCGATACCGAAGTCGATGCGCTGTCCGCCGCAGATGTCGAGCGGCACATCGAGCATTGCGCCGAGTGCTGCGCACTTCTCAAGGACCTCAAAGAGGTGCGCGGCGTGCTGCGCCAGGAGTCGGGCTTCGCGCACGCGCCGTCGCCGCTGCGGGCGAAGATTCTGCGCGCTCTGGATGAAGAAGATGCCGGCCAGGCGCCGGCAGGTGTGGGCAGCATTGCACGGAGCGGCACACAGATCTTGGCGCGCAGCCGGGCCGCACCGTTTTGGACTGGCGCTCTCAGCGGCGCGGGCGGCATGGCCATGGCTGCGGCCCTGGCTTTTTTCG
Source organism: Steroidobacterales bacterium (assembly GCA_038226325.1). Classification (GTDB taxonomy): domain Bacteria; phylum Pseudomonadota; class Gammaproteobacteria; order Steroidobacterales; family Steroidobacteraceae; genus Bog-1198. The sequence continues at coordinate 21,710 of JBBRQO010000016.1, forward strand.
TGTTGGTTCCGAGATTCGCCAATCCCCTGCTCGATGAGCTGATGAACGCCCATGCGCGTTCGCTAATGCCTGCCCATCTCATCGATGTGGTGTCCACCGACAAGCACACCGTGAAACCGTGGTTTGCGGGCCATGCGGATGTGTCGCCGGCGGTGGCCGATTTCGAGCAGCAGGGGTACAAGCTGATCGGCGGCCGGGCGGACTATCTGGATCAACAGCGCTCGGCGGTGGTGGTGTACCAGCACGGCTCGCATGTGATCAATGTATTCAGTTGGTCCGGCAAAGGTGCAGCGTTGCCGGCCAGTGTGACCCGCAACGGTTATCATTTTATTTCCTGGACTGCGGGCGACATGCGGTACTGCGCCGTGTCCGATACCGGCCGCGACGAGCTCATGGGGCTGGTCCGCCTGCTGCAAGACCTCGGCGCACGCGACACCGTGGAATAAAACGCCGGCGTGCGAAGTCTTATCTCCTGTTCACCACAAGGAGATGGTCATGTCGGATAATCACTCTCTGCATTCGCGGCGCAATGCTCTGAAATGCTTGGCCTATGGAGGCGCCGGTACGCTGTTTGCGCTGTCGGGCGGGGTCTTTACCCCGATCGATCTGGCGATGGCCGCGACCGACAAAAAGGCTATGGCTCAATTGGGCAGGCCACTGTTCGTCCAGATCAGCGACACCCATATCGGCTTCAACAAAGATGCGAATCCCGACGTCAATGGAACACTCACGCAGACCATCGATCTGGTGAATGGCATGGCTGAACAGCCCGCACTCATCATCCACACCGGCGACATCACGCACTTGTCCAAAGCGGCGGAATTCGATACGGCGCAGCAGCTGTTTTCACGCCTGCGCACCAGCGAGATCCACACCGTGCCCGGTGAGCACGACACCAGCGACGCCACAGTGACTGAATACTTCAATCGATTCGGCAAGGCTTCCGATAACAAGGGGTACTACAGCTTCGATCATGGCGGCGTGCACTTCATCGGACTCATCAATGTGCTGGAATTCAAGGCCGGCGGCCTAGGCACCCTAGGGTCGGATCAGCTCGCTTGGGTGGCAGAAGATTTGCAGGGTCGCTCCTCCAGTACGCCCATCGTGGTATTCGCGCACATGCCGCTGTGGACGGTGTACGAACCCTGGGGGTGGGGAACCTCTGATGCGGAACTACTGCTGAGCCGGCTGCGCCGCTTCGGCTCGGTGACGGTACTGAACGGACATATTCATCAGATCGTGCAGAAGGTCGAGGGCAATGTCACCTTTCACACGGCACGCTCGACGGCCTATCCGCAACCCGTGGCCGGCGTGGGATCCGGGCCGGGTCCTTTGAAAGTGCCCGGCGAACAGTTGGCCGGCATGCTTGGACTGACCAGCGTGTCCGTGGTGAAGCATCCGCTTTCGCTCGCAGTCCACGACACGACAATCGCTTGACGGGGCAAGATGCAGGGGCAAGGGGATTGCTGGATTTAATCGCGAAAATTGTTGAATTGTAATGGCAAGCCGACGTCGGCCTTGCGCAGGAAGGCTATGGCTTCCTGCAGGTCGTCGCGCTTCTTGCCGATGATCCGCACCTTGTCGCCCTGAATCTGCGCCTGCACCTTGAGCTTCGAGTCCTTGATCAGCCGCGATACCTTCCGGCCCGCGTCAGCGTCGATGCCGTGCTTCAATATTGCGAGCTGCTTGGCCCGGGCGAGATTGATCTCGGGATCCTTGACGTCGAGGCAAGCGACATCGATGCCGCGCTTGGCTATGCGCAGTTTGAGAATTTCCAGCATTTGCTTCAACTGAAAGTCGGCCGGCGCAATCAGGGTGACCGTCGTCTCCTCGAGCTCGAACCTGGCGTCCGTGCCTTTGAAGTCGAAGCGTTGGCCGAGTTCGCGCATGGCTTGATCGACGGCATTGGTCAATTCATGAGTATCGATTTCGGACACGACGTCGAAGGACGGCATCTCAAGTCTCCGCCAGCAACTGGTCCAGCGTGGCTTTCACTTCGGCTACGAATTGCGTGTAGTGATCGCCGGTCGCGGGACCAGAAAAACCTGTGTGGATCTTGCGCACCATGCCTTTGCGATCGACGAATATAGTGGTGGGAAAGGCGTAGACGCGATCCAGCATGGGTAATTTCTTCGCCGCTTCATCCTTGTTCGAGATGCCGGCAATCAATGTGGTGTACTCGATGCCGTAGTGTTGGCGGAAGCGCTGTGCGGCCTCCACTGCCTGCGGAAAATCGCCGAAGTGTTCGAACATCAAGGAGACGATCTCCACACCCTTGCCGCGGTACTCTTTATACAGGGGCTCGAGGAAGGCGGCCTCATCATGACAATTGGGGCACCAGCTGCCCGCCAGGGCGACGATCATGACCTTGCCTTGAAACGCCGCGTCTTTGGAGCTGATGGTCTTGCCCGAAAGATCGGGGAAGGCAAAGTCGAATTGCTTCGCGCCGCTACGCATGCTGGTTAGCGAGTAAGCGTCGGGCAGGGTCGCGTTGGCATCGCGCTTGCTCGACCATCGCTCGTGAAACGCCGTTCCCACCCAGAAATCGCCGGCGAGTGCGCCGTCGGCGCCGATCTTAGCTTTGTACAAGAAGGCATGCGCGCCGTCGAAAGTGGACAGGTACAGTTCATCCCCCTTCACCTGGCCGGCAAGGTAGCGATGATCGCCGGTCTCCGCCAAGAAGGTGCCGAGAATTACATCATGGGTCTGGGTGAATTCGCCCACGGCCAGCTCCGGCTTGCCATCATCGTCGGTGAACTTGACCGCCCAGCGGCCGGCTACATCTGCGTTATCGCCGGCGGATTTCTCAAAGAAACGAAAATCCTGACCTCGCTGCGCATGCAGCATGATGTGCTGCCGCTTGGCGTCGGCTTTGCTGAGGATGACTTCACCCGCGAGCCGGTCTCCATCCGCATCGGCCGACAGTCGGTTCTCATAGCCAGGCATGCGAATTTCCAGGTGGCTGCCGGAGACAGTGACCTCATTCAGGGGAATCCGCTCCTTGCCGTTCAGCAGGTAGGCGACAGTCTTCGGCCCCTCGGCTTCGAGCGCCAAGCCGAATGGCAGCTCGCCACCGGGAAGAGTCAGGACGGCGCGATAGATCCCCATCTTGACGCCTGCGGCGGAAGCGCCCTGCGGCGTTTCGCGGTGGCAGGCACTAAGCAGAGCACCTAGGCCTACGGTGCCGAGGATCAGGGGAAGGAAACGGCGTGTCGATGTATTCATGTTTGAGACAGTACCCACCTAGCTTAACGATAGCCGCGCGCCTGCAAGGTGAATAGTTTCGCATAGCGGCCGTCCGCTGCCATCAGCGACTCGTGGCTGCCGCGCTCGACGATGCGGCCTTCCTCGAGCACCAATATCTGATCCGTCATGCGTACCGTCGAGAATCGATGCGAAATGACGATGGCGATGCGACGGCGGGTGAGTTCGCGGAAATGCTCGAAAACCTCCGCTTCGGCTCCCGCATCGATGGCCGCCGTGGGCTCGTCTAGCACCAAGATGTCCGCTTCGTTGCGCATGAATGCGCGCGCCAGGGCGATTTTCTGCCATTGCCCGCCCGATAGCTCGCGGCCGTCCTTGAACCATTTGCCGAGTTGGGTGTGGTATCCCGCCGGCAGCGTGTCGACGAACTCTGCAGCCAGCCCCTGGGTCGCGGCCGCGCGCCAGCGCGCCTCGTCGTCGAAGGCTCGTACGTCGCCGGCCCCTATGTTCTCGCCGACCAACATTTGGTAGCGGGCAAAGTCTTGGAAGATGACGCCGATCCGCTGCCGCAGCGTGGTCTCGTCCCAGTCATTGAGATCCAGTCCGTCCAACAGAATGCGTCCTTGAGTGGGTTGGTACAGGCGGGTCAGCAACTTGATCAGGGTGGTCTTGCCCGAGCCGTTTTGCCCCACCAGCGCCAGACTTTCGCCCGGCCGAACGTGCAGATCGATGCCCGACAGTGCTGGCGCAGTGGCGCCAGGATAGATGAACTCGACGTTCTCAAAGCGAATGCCGTCGCCGGGGTTCGGGCCTTGCAGCGTGCGGCCGCTACTGCGGCCTGTGGGCTGCTCCAGGTATTCGTAGAGGTTCGAAAGATACAGGTTGTCTTCGTACAGGCCGCTGACCGCCGACAGCGCGGCACTGACCGCCGCCTGCCCCTGGCGGAACAACATGAGGTACATGGTCATCTGGCCCACGGTCATGGCGCCGAGAACGGTTTCCGCGGCAATCCAGGCGTAGCCGCCGTAGAGCGTTGCAGTGCCGACCAACCCCAGGCCAAAGCCCCAGCCGTCGCGGCGTAAAGTGAGGTCGCGATCCTCCCGGTACAGGCGGGTAAAGATGTCGCGATAGCGATCCAGCAGTCGCGGGCCTAGTTCGAATAATTTGACCTCTTTGGCGCTGTCTTCGCGCGCCAGCACCGATTCCAAATAGATTTGCATGCGCGCCTCAGGAGCGCGCCAGCGGAACAGGCGAAAGGCCTCGCCCGAGAATTTCGCCTCGGCCAGAAATGCGGGCAGGCCGGCCAGAATCAGCAGCACCACCGCCCAGGGTGAGAAATGAATGAGCAGGCCGCCGAAGGACAGCAGCGAAATGGCATTTTGCAGCAGGCCGAAGGTGCGCATAACCAGGCTCAGGGGCCTGCTGGAGGCTTCGCGTCGCGCCCGAGTCAGCTTGTCATAGAACTCCGAATCTTCGAATTGGGTTAATTCCAGGGTGAGCGCTTTTTCCAAAATCATGACGTTGACGCGCTGACCCAATTGGGCGCGAAGCAGTGATTGCGCGAGCGAAATGCCCCGTTGCGCCATGGACATGGCGGCGATGAGCGCAGCTTCGAGCGCGACGTACTGCATGACATGCCTGAACAGGCCGGTGCCCGTCTGTCGATGCACGTCGGCCGCATGAATGACGGCGTCGACGATTTGCGCGCCCACGTAGGCGACCCCCGCCGGCAGCACGCCGGCAACGAGAGTAAGTGCGGCGAGCGTGATGCTGAGCGTCTTGTTGGTGGTCCACACCAGCAGCAGAGCGCGGCGGCTGTAGGTAAATACGCCGAGCCAGCTGCGTTGCAGGCCGCCGGAGTCGGCCGCCGGCTGCGTTGGACCGTGCGGCGACTCCGCAATATGGGGTGAGGGACGAGGCATGCTTGCGGTCTATAATGGCAATAGTCAGGTATGGCGGGAGTAGACGTGAAATTCAAGCCCTTGCTCGATCGTTGGAAGAAAGATCCGGTGCCGCAGCTGACGGTCAAGGAATACCCGATCCGACTGGAGTTGGACGATGCCGCGCGGCTGCATGCCTTGGCCGAGCTGTTTCCCGGCCAGCCCGTCGCCGTGCTGATTACCGATTTGCTGCGCGCCGGCCTTGATGAAATCGCTGCCGCCATGCCCTATGAGCGAGGGCCGAAGGTCATTTCGCGCGACGATCAGGGCGATCCGGTGTACGAGGACATCGGCCTCACCCCACGATTCGTCGAGCTGACCCGCAATTTCAAGAAGAAACTGGCGGCCTCCGGCCAGGCTTGACGCTGCTCGCCCGGGAAGGCGATACTTCCGTCATGTCGACCGCGCATGTGTTTCGAAAAGCTTGGTGGTGGCGCACCCCGTAAGGAGTGGGCGCTGGTCGGTCTGTTAATTTAATTCCTCGGTATCCAGAACCCATCTCCGCACTTAAAGCCGGTGATGGGTTTTTTGTTGTCCGTGAGATTTGCAGGTTGTAGTAAATGAAGCCACCTTTTGACATCGCAGCCGATCTCGACACGCCGGTTTCGGCGTACTTGAAGCTGGCGCCGTTTCGACCGCGATTCTTGCTGGAAAGTGTCGAAGGGGGCGAGCGGTTGGCGCGTTATTCCTTCATCGGCTTCGGCGATTGCCTGGAGGTGCGCTTGGACGCCGCCGGGTTTGTTATCGGCGGCGTGCGGTCGGCGCGGCCGCGCTCCAAGAACGAATTCTTGAATGCCTTGCGCGGCGCGCTCGCGCAGGCGCCGCGGCCGCTGCCGGAAGTGCCGGGCGTGCCCTTGCTGGGCGGCTTGGTCGGCTACACCGCCTACGATGCGGTGCGCTACTTCGAGCGCGTCCCGGGACGCAGTCTCGATGAAACGCGCACACCGCACGCACACTACGTGGGGCCGCGTTCCTTGCTGGTGTTCGATCACCTGACACGTACCGTGGCGCTGTTGCACGATGGCAGCGAGGCGGAGCGACAGAGCCTGCGCCGTGAGGTGATTCGTGCGCTGCGCGGCGCCGTGCCCGCAGTGCTGGCGCCGGGATGTTTCTCGCCGGCGACGCCGTCGCTCACTCAAGAAGCGCACGCCATCCGCGTGCGGCGCGCACAGGAGTACATCGCTTCCGGCGACGTATATCAACTGGTGCTGGCGTCGCGATTCGTCGGTCAGCATGCGTTGAGCCCTTTCGAGGTGTACCGCGCGCTGCGGCTGCTCAATCCTTCTCCCTACATGTATTTTTGCGAGCTCGGGGACATCACCGTGGTGGGATCTTCACCCGAAGCGCTGGTCAAGTGCCACGACGGCTACGCGCAGCTTCGCCCCATCGCCGGCTCCCGCCCGCGCGGCGCCGATGCGGCACGCGACGCGGCATTGGAGGCTGAGTTATTGGCGGATCCGAAGGAAAACGCCGAGCATGTAATGCTGGTCGATTTGGCGCGCAACGACTTGGGGAGGGTCGCGACCGCGGGCTCGGTGATGGTTGACCCGTACCGAGTCATCGAGCGTTACAGCCACATCATGCACATTGTCAGCGGCGTCAACGGCCGGCTGGCGCCGCGACAGGACGCCTTTGATCTCTTCGCGGCCACCTTTCCCGCCGGCACGCTGGTGGGCGCACCCAAGGTGCGTGCGATGGAAATCATCGATGAGCTCGAACCCGTAGGCCGTGAGTTGTATGGCGGAACCGTGGGTTACTTCGGCCGGCGTGGCGACATGGACCAAGCGATCACCATTCGCACTCTGGTATTTCGCGGCGATTCCTATAGTTACCAGGCGGGCGGCGGCATCGTCGCCGACAGCGTGCCTGAAGCCGAATACGATGAGCTGATGGCGAAGAGTGCGGTGCTGAGGCGCGCGCTCGAGCTTGCGGCCGGGGGTCTATAAAGATGCGGCCCAAAATATTGTTGATCGACAACTACGATTCTTTCACCTACAACTTGGTGCAGGCGTTTCTGGTGCTGGGAGCCGAGGTCGAGGTGCATCGCAACGATGCCATCAGCATCGCAGCGGCGCTGGCGATCGCGCCGTCACACCTGGTGATTTCGCCCGGCCCCGGGACGCCGCGCGACGCGGGTGTGTCGATGCAGATGATCGAGGCGTTCACCGGGCGCGTACCGATTTTCGGGGTGTGCTTGGGCCATCAATCGCTGGTGGAAGTCTTCGGCGGCAAAGTGGTGCGTGCGGCGCGCCTGATGCATGGCAAGGTGTCGCCTGTCATACATGATGGCAGAGGTCTGTATGCCGGCATGCCGACGAACTTCGAAGCCGGCCGCTATCATTCGCTGATCGCGGCTGCGGACGGCATTCCGTCCGTCCTCGAGGTCACGGCGCGCACCGCGGAAGGGGAAATCATGGGGGTGCGGCATAAATCGCTGCCTATTGAAGGAGTGCAGTTCCACCCGGAAAGCGTGCTCACGCCGGACGGTCCGATTCTCATGGGTAACTTCCTCAAGAGCTGACGTGAACAACGCCCGAGACATTGCAGCCGGCCCGCGACACACGCTCGACGCTCTGGTGCAGGGACGCGACTTGAGTGAGGCCGATGCCGCGGCGCTGCTCAATCTGTTGACGACGCCCGAGCTCGCGCCCGTGATGGCGGGCGCGTTGCTGGCCGCCTTGCGCACCAAGGGCGTTACTGCCACAGAAGTACGCGGCTTTGCCGGGGCCATGCGCGCGCTGGCGCGCAAGCCTGATCTGCCGTCGGGGCTCGATGCAATCGACATCGTCGGCACCGGCGGCGACGCTTCGGGCAGCCTGAATTTATCGACTGGGGCGTCGCTGCTGGCGGCCGCCTGCGGCCTGCCGGTGGTCAAGCATGGCAATCGCTCCATTTCGAGCCGCAGCGGCAGCGCGGACTTGATTGAAGCACTGGGGTTCACCCTGCCTTTGGACGAGGGCCAGGCGGCGCGCTGTTTCGAGGCCACGGGTTTTACGTTTTTATTCGCACCCTATTTTCATCCCGCGATGAAGGCATTGGCGCCGATCCGCAGCGCACTCGGCATTCGCACGGTGTTCAATTTGCTGGGACCGCTGACCAATCCTGCAGCGCCGCGATTTCGCTTGATCGGCGCCTACGATGCGGCGACCGCGGAGTTAATGGCCGGTACTTTGGCAGGGATGGATATCGAGCGCGCGTGGGTGGTGCACGGGGCCGCCGGCTGGGACGAAGCCACTCCCATCGGCCCGTTCCTGGCATTCGACGTCAGGCGAGAGGTGATCGAGCGGCGCGAAATCGATCCGCGCGAATTCTCGCTTGCGCCGTGCTCCTGCAGCGATCTGGCCGGGGGCGATGCCGCCACGAATCTCGCGGCTTTGCTCGAGGTGTTCGCGGGCCGCGATCGCGGCGCACACTATGCCGCCTTGGCGCTGCAAAGCGGGCTTGCGCTATTCATTGCCGGCCGCGCGGCGACTATTCAAGCAGGCATTGACCTGGCCCGCGACGCGGTGGATAGCGGTCGGGCGCAGCAGTGGCTTACACGCCTGCGGCGGTTTGCAGTGGGTGACGGCGACATGACGCAGGCCAGGTCATGAGCGGTTTCTTGGACGACATGGCTCGTGCCAGTGCGGCCCGTGTAGCGCAGGCGGTGCGCCACGAATCCATTGCGGACTTGCAGCGTCGCGCGCGGGCGACGCCCGAGAGCCCGCCATTGCGTCTGTCAGGCGCGGGATTTGATGTTATTGCAGAGCTCAAGCTGCGCTCACCGGCCGCCGGGGTCCTGGGCAACGCGAGCCAGGATTGGCTGGGGCGTGTCACCGCTTATGCGCGCGGCGGCGCGGCGGCGGTGTCGGTGTTGACCGAACCCACGCGCTTCGACGGCTCGCTGGAGCATTTGCGGCAGGCCGCGGCAGTGCTCAGACCCCTGGGCGTCCCCGCCATGCGCAAGGACTTTCTGGTCGATCCCTATCAGGTGCTGGAAGCGCGCGCCGCCGGAGCGGGCGGCGTTCTGGTGATTTTAAGAATGCTGTCGCGAGCCCAAATTGCGGGGCTGCTCGATGTCGCGGCGGAACAGGGTATGTTCGTGTTGCTGGAAGCCTTCGATGAACCGGATTTGCAAACCGCGCGCGAAGTGATGACTGCCCGCGCAGCGCCGGGGCCATCTGCCGAGCAGCTGTTGTTGGGCATCAATTGCCGCGATCTGCAGACTCTTCAGGTGGTGCCGGAACGTTTCGCGGCGTTGGCGCCGCTGCTGCCGCACGGCAGGCCGGCCGTGGCCGAAAGCGGCGTCGCGTCCGCGGCCGATGCACGCAAGATGCAAGGATTAGGATATGGCCTGGCATTGATCGGTACCGCACTGATGGCCGGCGATGACCCGGCGCAGCTGCTTGGTGAAATATTCCAAGCGACGCGGACAGTGCAACCTTAAAATGGCTACACTCGGCGCCATGTGGATCAAGATCTGCGGCATAACCAGTGCTGATGCCGTCGCTGCCGCCGCGGAGGCGAATGTCGACGCGATCGGCTTCGTGTTCGCTCCCAGTCCGAGGCAGGTGACGCCCGGCCAGGCGGCGCAGCTGGCCGCGCTGGCGCCGCCCGGGATACTGCGCATCGCGGTGGCCCAGCACCCGCTGCAAATGAAAGTCGACGAAATCTGTCGAATCCTCAAGCCGGATTATTTCCAAACCGACGTTGAGGATTTACGCGAATTGAAAATCCCGGCGCACATCAAGGTGCTGCCGGTGGTGCGCTTCGGACGCAAGACGCCGAACCCCTTGCCGGGACGCATGCTGTTCGAAGGCCCCTCTAGCGGCATCGGCGAGCTGGCTGATTGGGGGCGGGCGGCGGAACTCGCGCGCCAAACCGAGGTGATTCTGGCCGGCGGCCTGTCGCCGCAGAATGTAGCGGAGGCCATCCAAGCGGTGCGGCCCTTCGGAGTGGATGTCAGCAGTGGTGTCGAGGAAGTGCCGGGAGTCAAAGATCCGGCAAAAATACACGAATTCGTGCGGGCGGCGCGCGCCGCCGCGGCCCAATTGGAGAATGACTCGTGAATTCACTGTTACGCGCGCCAGCGGCGACAGTTTTTCCGGATGCCCGCGGCCGCTACGGCGCCTTCGGCGGCCGCTATGTTCCCGAAACGCTGGTGCCGGCCCTGGATCGGCTGCAAGCCGGAGTCGATACGCATTTGCACAGCGCCGATTTTCAGTCGGAGTTCATGCATGAGCTCAAGACCTGGGTGGGGCGGCCCACCGCACTATCCTATGCGCCTAGCTTAAGCCGGCGCTGGGGCGCGCAAGTGTGGTTGAAACGCGAAGATCTTGCGCACACCGGCGCGCATAAAATCAACAATGCCGTGGGCCAAACCCTGTTGGCCAAACGATTGGGCGCCAAACGCATTATTGCGGAGACCGGCGCGGGACAGCATGGCGTCGCCAGCGCCGCCGCGGCGGCGCGCTTGGGGATGCCCTGCGTGGTGTACATGGGCGCGGTGGATGTGGAGCGCCAGGCGCCCAATGTCGGGCGCATGCATCTCTTGGGCGCCAAAGTGGTGCCGGTCACCAGCGGCGATGCAACTTTGCGCGCCGCCATCGATGAGGCCTTGCGCGATTGGGTGTCTGATCCCGATGGCACCTATTACTGCCTGGGCTCGGCGGTGGGTCCGCATCCCTATCCTTACCTGGTGCGCGAGCTGCAGTCCGTGATCGGCCGCGAAGCACGCGCGCAGATGCTGGAGCAGACGGGCGGACTACCGGATGTGGCGGTGGCCTGTGTGGGCGGAGGCTCGAATGCCATCGGCTTGTTTCATCCCTTCCTGGGCGATGCCGCCGTCAAATTGCTGGGCGTGGAAGCGGGCGGTCGCGGCACCGGTCTTGGGGACAATGCCGCTTCGCTGAGTTCTGGAACCCCCGGCGTCTTGCAGGGCAGCTATACGTTGATTTTGCAGGACGCATTCGGCCAGGTGCAGGAGACTCATTCAGTGTCCGCCGGCCTAGATTATTCAGGGGTCGGCCCCGAACACGCCTACTTGATGACCACCCGGCGCGTTGCTTACGAGTCGGTGATGGACGAGGAGGCCTTGGATGCGCTTGCCGAGTGCGCCAAGTTCGAAGGCATACTGACGGCGATCGAGAGTGCTCACGCGTTTTACGGTGCGCGGCGCTACGCCGAGGCTCACCCCGGCGCGAAGATTCTGATCGGCTGTTCCGGCCGCGGCGACAAGGACATGCCCATCTTGCAACGCACGCTGCTGAAGGATCTTTAAATGATGAAGGAAGCGCCAGCGATCGCGCCGCGCGACTCCATCTCCATCGCAATTAGAGCGGCGGTCGCGGCAGGCCGACCCGCCTTGGTCGGGTTTCTCACGGCCGGCTTTCCCACACGGCTTGGCTTCAAGGAAAACCTGGCCGCGGTTGCCGGCGAGTGCGATGTGGTGGAGATCGGAGTGCCGTTCACGGATCCCATGGCCGATGGCACGACCATTCAGCGCGCCAGCTTCGCAGCGCTTGCCGACGGGGTCACGCTACCGTGGATACTCGAGGAGCTCGGCGCTTTGCACCCACGGCATGCCGCACCCATTCTATTGATGAGCTACTTGAACCCGCTGCTCAAGTTCGGCCTGGATAAGCTGCCGCGTGCGGCGGCCGCGGCCGGGGTCGCAGGATTCATCGTCCCCGACCTGCCCTTCGAGGAAAGCGCCGATCTCAAGTCGGCGCTGGACCGTGAGGGACTGGCGTTGGTCCAGATGGTAACGCCCGTCACACCACCGGAGCGGTTGGCCATGTTGTGCCGGGAGGCTAAGGGGTTCGTGTACGCCGTGACCATGACCGGTACCACCGGCACCCCCACAGGGCCGGCGGGAGAGCTGCCGCCCGATGTGCTGGCGTACATGGATCGAGTTAAGCGCTGCTCGAGCGCGCCGGTCTGCGCCGGCTTCGGTATCCGCTCCCGCGAGCAGGTGGCGCGTTTCGCGGGCCATGCTGACGGCGTGGTTGTCGGTTCCGCGTTGGTCGAGGTTCTGGAGCGCGGAGGCGATGTCAGGGCGTTTTTGAGGTCTTTACGCGGGCCGTGAGCATGCTGCGCAGGCGCTCGAGTCCATGAAGCGGGTGTTTCGTGCAGCGTCGCTGCAGCAGGTGGCGCATGCGCGCAATCTGCTGTTGACGGCGGGAATCCAGAGCGAACTGCGCAATCAGTACCTCGCGGGTGCGTTGGGCGATTTGCCGATGCTGGAAACTTGGCCGCAGCTGTATGTCGAGGATGCCGATGAGCAGGTCGCGTTGCGCGCCTTGGCGCGGGCCGCCGTGGCACCGGCCGGCGAATTATGGACCTGCCGGCAATGTGCGGAAGTGCTGGAGCCGCAATTTACGAGCTGTTGGCACTGCGGAACCAGTGCGCCGCACGAGCCATAGCCAACCCCACCATCCCCGTGCCTGGTGTGTCGGACAAACACCGACATGAAATCGCGTGAAATCTGAGCCGAGGTTCAGCCCCTTACTCTGGCAGGCGAAGTCAGCGCGGGTTACAAATCTAGTGGTCCCTGGTGTAACGATTACACGGGTGCGAGGAGGAGAGGTAATGAACAGTGTCGGCTTAAGTTTTCCCGATCAAATCTCACCCGTGACGGTGAGCGGCTCCTTATTGGGGTCCTCTGCTGCGATGCAAGAAGTGTTCCGCCTCATCGAGCGCGTGGGCCCTACCGATGCCAGTGTGCTTCTGACGGGCGAAAGCGGCTGCGGCAAGGAATTGGCGGCAAAGTCCATTCACGAGTGCAGCATGCGCCGTGATGGCCCCTTCATCGCCATCAACTGCGGTGCCATACCGGCCGGGCTCATCGAGGCCGAACTATTCGGCTATGAAAAGCCAGGCCAAGGCGGCGCGCTACGCGCCCACGCCGGCGTTTTCGAACGTTCCCAGGGCGGAACGCTGCTGCTCGACGAAGTGACGGAGCTGCCGCTTGACATGCAAACCCGGCTGCTGCGTGTGCTGGAGACGCGAAAATTCTACCGCGCGGGCGCGAGCACGGAATTCGTAGCCGATGTCCGGGTGATCGCCGCCACCAACCGATGTCCGCTACAAGCCGTGCAGAACGGCCAATTGCGCGAGGATCTGTTATACCGCTTGGCGGTGTTTCCGATCGCCTTGCCGCCGCTGCGCAGTCGCGGCGACGACGTGGAATTGCTGGCAGAACATTTCCTGTCCGAGCTCAACGCCCTGGGACGGACGCAGAAGCGGCTTTCGGCGCTGGCGCGCATGACACTGAAGCAGCATAGCTGGCCCGGCAATGTCCGCGAACTCAAGAATTGCGTGGAGCGGGCCTACATTCTGAGCGACACGGTTTTGGAAATCGCGCCGCTCAGCCAGGGCAGCGCCCGCGTTGCAGACGCCGCAAATGACCGCCAACGGCTGAATATCCGTGTGGGATCGCGCATACACGACATGGAGCGTTCTCTGATCGAGGCGACCCTGGACTATTTCAAGGGCAACAAGCGGCGCGCCGCCGATGCTCTGGGATGTAGCTTGAAGACGCTGTATAACAAGCTTAACGGGTATTCGCAAAGCCAAGAGTGCGCAAATTCCTAGCGCCCCTGAACGGAGATAAATCGTGTCAAGAGTACTCATCGCCGACGATCATGCAGTGGTCCGGGCGGGATTCAAACAATTTCTGGAAGCCGATGCCAGCATCAATGCCGTCGGCGAAGCCGCCAGCGGCAACGAAACCCTGAACCAGCTGCGCGAGCAGGAATGGGATCTGGTACTGCTAGACATCCATATGCCGGATCGCAGTGGCTTAGACATATTGAGACATATTCAGACCGGTCACCCCAGCGTGCGGGTGTTGGTCATGAGCGGGCTGCCGGAGCAGCAATATGCCGTCAATGTGCTGCGCGCCGGCGCTAGCGGCTATTTGTCGAAGGACAGCGCGCCTGAGGAATTGATGAAGGCGGTGCGTACTGTATTGGCAGGCCGGCGCTATGTCAGCGCGGCCTTGGCGGAAATTCTGGTTGCCGACCTCGACGGCGATCCGGACAAGCCTCTGCATGCGCGATTGTCGACCCGCGAATTCCAAATATTCTGCAAAATAGCCGCCGGCCGGGGCGTTTCGGATATCGCCAATGAACTCAGCTTGAGCGTAAAGACGGTGAGCACGTACCGCAGCCGAATCTTGGAGAAGATGAGCTTCACCGCCAACGCGGACATCACTTCTTACGCATTACGTAATGGTCTCATTCAATAAGTGTAATTCTGTGAGAATCTTCCTACATAAGGACCCGCGGACCCCCTGTGGCCGGCACGCGACGCGTGAAGCTAAACTGCACGCGTCATGGACACACAATCTACGGGCTCGATGTCAATGGCTCAATGCTTGAGAGTGCTTCTGGTCGAAGACTCCAAGGTTTTGACGGAGCGATTGACTGAAGCCATACGCCAAATTCCCCAGGTGGAATTGATTGGAACCGCAGACACGGAAGCGGCGGCCGTTGCATCTGCTACACGCGACGCCGTGGATGTGATCATTCTGGATTTACATTTGAAGCAGGGCACGGGATTTGGCGTAATGCGCGCGTTAGCCACCGCACAGGTGAAGCCTCGCATCATCGTGTTGACGAACTACGATCTGCCGGAATATAAGAACGCCGCCATCGCCCTCGGTGCAACCCACTTCCTCGACAAGGCCCGCGACTACGGCCGTCTGCCGGAAGTGTTGCAAGATATCTGCGAAGCGCACCTTTCAAAACATTGATGTGAACGGCGCCCGCATTTAGAACTCGCAAACTTATCAAGAATTGGCGCAAATTTGCCAACCGACTCCCGTAACTCCTACAGACCGACGGGCGTTTTACGCAGCGGCTTGGGCACTTTGTCCGACATTATGGCTGGCGCCGCGCACATATTATGTTTATATATGGGATGAACGCCTTGCGACATAAGCGGCCTGGGCAAACCGCGACAACTAAGGAGCTTTTATGAGAATTAAGATGGCAGCTTATACCCGCAGCGCGCTCGCGCTCGCGGCATTGACCCTAGGGGTCTCTGCATTGGCCGCCCCTCCGCCGGCAAAAGAAAAAATTGCAGTTGCCAAGGCATCCGTGCAGCGAGCTGAACAGTCCGGCGCGCCCGAGTTGGCGCCGGTCGAAATGGCGGCGGCGCGTGAAAAATTGGCGCGCGCCGAAAAGGCGGCGACCGACCGTGAACTTAAGCCGGCAACCATGCTCGCCGAACAGGCCGACATCGATGCGCAGCTGGCTGAAGCCACGGCGCAGCAACAGCGCTCGCATAAAGCAGCCATGGAATTCGATGCCAGCATGCAAGCCTTGCGCGGCGAATCCATACGCGCCACCCAACCCGCTCAATAAGGTATACCAATGAACGCTAAATTAATCTCTGCAATCACTGTTGCGCTGGCTTTGGGTGCGTGCGCCGGGGGTCCGCGCCCGAATGCCGCGTTGGATAGCGCGCATGACGCGGTTCGAGCGGCGGAATCGGATCCGAACGTCAGCAAGTACGCTGCCCTGGACCTGGAGGCCGCTCGCAAGAATCTGGCCATTGCCGACGATGCGGCGTTGCATCGCCGCGAGTCGGATATCGGACAGCCGGCATATCTCGCCGCGCAAAATGCAAAATTGGCGCGGGTTCACGGTGCAGCGAAGGCGGACGACGCGCGCGTGGCGGCGGGCCAGACCGAACGTGATCAGATCATGCTGAGCGCGCGTACGCGCGAAGTACAGAACGCCAAGATGGCGACCAATGTCGCGCTCGATCAACGCGATCAGGCGGCGAAGGACGCGGCCATGGCGCAGCAAGAAGCTGCGCGGCTGCAGGCGGAAGTCGATCAACTCAAGGCGACGCCCACGCCGCGCGGTTTGGTGCTGACTCTAGGCGACGTGCTGTTCGATACCGGCAGAGCGGAGCTAAATCCGGGTGCCGGCCGCAAGCTGGACCAGTTGGCGCAATTCTTGAACGAGCACAAGGATAGACTGGTGCAAATCGACGGTTTCACGGACAGCGTGGGGACGGATTCGTACAACGAGGATCTGTCGCGCCGCCGTGCAGATGCGGTGAAGTCGGCGCTGTTGTTGCGAGGCGTCGATTCCGCACGAATCGGCACCGTCGGTTATGGCAAGGCCTATCCGGTTGCCAACAACAACGATTCCGGCGGCCGTCAACTGAATCGTCGAGTGGAAGTGATCATCGGCGGAAATGACGGCAGAGCGATCTCGCCGCGCAGCTACGACTCGAGCACCGGCTCGCTGTCTCGTTAATGTCCTTACCTCGGTAATTGAGACAACCCTCGCCGGCGGCGGCGAGGGTTGTGTCTCTAGGGCGCCAACATTCGCGGCAATGGAATAATAGCGGTCATCACCGTACCGCCGCTCTTTGGAGTCTTCATTTCCCAACTGCCGCCGAGCGCTGCTATCCGATGACGCATCGAGGCCAGACCGTGATGGGAAGTAATGGTTTGCAGGCGGGAGGGCGCGATGCCCTTGCCGTCGTCCGAAACGCGCAGCACAAAAGTGTCGCCCTCGATACCGATAACCAAATCCGCGGACTTAGCCTCTGCATGCTTTAAAATATTGGTCAGAGCCTCCTGCGCGATGCGGAACACACCGATGGACGCATCGGGATTGAACTGCGGTTCTTCTTCGGGAATCGATTCGGTGCACTTGAGGCCCGCGCGACGGCAGGTTTCCTTGAATTGCCAGCGCACGGCAGCGAATAAGCCCATGTTATCGAGCAGCGTGGGCCGCAGTTCTTCCACCACGCGGCGCTTCAAATCTACGCCGGCGCTCAAGGACTCGTGAATGCGCTTGAAGCGCTGCTCTATGGATGGGTCGCTGGTGGGCAAGCGCTGTTGCAGCCAGGATAAATCCATGCGGGCGGCAACCAGCAGGCCGCCCAGCTCGTCGTGCAATTCGCGCGCGAGCGCGGACTTTTCCTGCTCGGACACGCCTTGCAAATGGGTCGAGAGCGCGGTCAACTCGCGAGTGCGCTCGTGGACTTGATGCTCCAGCTCCTGTTTCTGATCGCGCAGGTTGGCGGACTGGCGTGCGCGGCGGCGCATATCGCTGTAGACCAAACGTGTCGCGAGCAGTACCAAACCGATATTCAGGATGACCCCGGCGGCGGACACCCAGCGCGACATGCGGAAATCTGCCTGCCACTGCGCGGTGGCCGCCGACAGTTCCCGTGATTCAGCGAGGCGCATGGCGCCGACGATCTTCGTAATCTCATCCATGGTGCGCTTGCCCACGTCGGTGCGCACGATGTTCACGGCCGGCGCCGCGCCCCTTTTCTTGAACAGCGCCAGCGTGTCCTCGAGTTCGCCGAGCTTCTTCCCGGTGAGGATGCGCAACTCGTGAAACTCACGGCTGTCATCGCTGCCGCCGTAGGCCTCGTGCACCCGATCGAGCGCGGCCTCGACATTGGCCACCGCCTCGGTGTAGGGCTGCAAGTAGGAGATCTCGCCGGTCAGAAGGTAGCCGCGCTGGCCTGATTCGGCATCGGTCATGAGGGCGATAAACTCGCTCAAGGCCTGTTGCCGCAACTGCGAGTCGTGAACCCGTTCGTTGGCGGCATTCAGCCGCGATTGCCCGTCCGCCGCGAGAAAGAACAGGCCGATGAGGAAACCGATCAGCAACAAGGGGGGCAAGGCGATGTACCATCGGCCGATCTCGCCCAATTCCTCGCCCAGGATTTTCATGTGATTGTCCGCGCCTTAGGCTGTAAAGTTTAGCATGTGGGGCGATTCCTACAGTAAGGGCTGATGAGAGCCGATGGCACGACCCCCCCGTCGACGGCCAGGATGAGCGATACTGTTCTTGTGTTCGCAAGGAGAAGATCTATGGAAAATACATTCGACGGAACCACTGAGCAGGCGCGTGCCACCGGGCGTCGCCTGAAGAATGATTTGGGTGACGGCGTGAGCGACATCAAAGCTGCTGCTTCGAGTGAAATCAAGAATTTAATTGCGGACGTCGAAGATTTGATGGGGCGGATCGCGGACTTGAAAGATGCCGACGTTGTTCGTGTGCGCGGCAAGGTGCAGCGCGCGGTCGAAGCGACCAAGCAGAGTCTGGCCGATGGCGCCGAGACCCTACGCCAACATGCGCAAAACGTGGCAGGCACTGCTGACGATTACGTGCGTGAAAGTCCCTGGCAGGCAATCGGCATCGCCGCGCTGGTCGGCGCGGTGGTAGGGATTTTGGCAACCCGCCGAAACTAGGACGCAGCGGTGCGACTGCTATGGTCACTGCCCAAAGCGGCGCCTGCGCTGCTGCGCCATTTTGCGGCCTATGTGGACCTTGCCAGTCTGGATCTGGCGCGGGCATCTCGAGAGTTTGCCGCGGAGTTCGTAGCGTGCGCCATCATGGCCATTTGCGCGCTGTTTGCTGTGTTCATGAGTTGCCTGCTGGTGGTGGCCTACACCTGGGACACGCCTGATCGGGTGGCCGCCATCGCTTGGATGGCGGGTGGATTCGTAGTGGGCGCTGTGGCGGCGGCCCTGTACCGATCCAGCGTGGCGCGGACGAAGTCGCAGATGCTCGACTCGGTGCGCCGGCAGTGGCAGGTAGACCGCGTGTTGCTGGAGCGTATATTGGCATCATCGGATCAGGATCGATCACATGACGGATAAACAGACCGCTGATCGCGCCGAAATTCTTGCCAGGCTTGAAGCGTCGCGAGAGGAGATACGGCGGGTGCTCGAGCCGCCGCCGCGCGCAGAAGCCGGCGACCCCGCGTCGGCGCAGCACTCGAGCGGCGGCGGCTTTCCGCGCAGCCGAACCATGCAAATGTTCACCAGCGGACGCGGACTCGGAACTCTGGGTGCCGTGGCCGCGGGCCTGCTCATTGCTCGTCCCGCGTTGGCGCTGCGGCTACTGCGAATGCTGCCCGCCAGCGCCGTCGCCAAGACGCTGCTGCTGCGCGCCGTGGGCATGCTGCGGGCAAAACATGGGAGCGAGAATTAGCCTCGATCAACCCAGGGTGACCACTGCGTAGTGGTAGCTGCCGTCATCCACCAACAGGATTTCGCAGGGCGATGCCGGTATTTCCTTGCCGTCCAGCGATGCCTTGACCACGCCCTGACTGACGCCATGAGGATTCTCCACCGTGATGCGGTAGCGCGACGCACCGCATCGGTGGGTGACTTCGAAACCGGTCCAAGCGCGGGGAATGCAGGGATTGACGAGTAGAGTCCTACCGCGCACATGGATGCCCAATATTCCCTCGACCGCGGTGCGATACATCCATGCGGCGGTTCCCGTGTACCAGGTCCAACCGCCTCGCCCCACATGCTGGGCAGCGGAGTACACATCGGCGCAAGCTACGTAAGGCTCGACCTTGTAGCGGTGAATGCCGGCACGAGTGCTGGCATGATTGATGGGATTGATGATGGAGAATAATTCTCCGGCCCGATCGCCGTCGCCCAATCCGGCGAATGCCAGCACCGTCCACATGGCGGCATGGGTGTACTGGCCGCCGTTCTCGCGCAGGCCGGGCGGATAGGCTTTGATATAGCCGGGGTCGTGCGCGGTGCGATCGAAGGCCGGCGTGAACAATTGCACCAGACCGTCGGCGCGGCTGACCAGCTGCGCGTTCACCGCGGACATCGCGCGCACCGCGCGCTCGCGCTGCCCAGCGCCCGAAAGCACCGCCCAGGACTGGGCGATGGCGTCAATTCTGCATTCATCGCTGGTGACTGAACCCAACGCGGTGCCGTCATCAAAGTAGCCGCGCCGGTACCAGTCGCCATCCCAGGCTTCGCGCTCGATGGCCTGCTGTAGGGCATGCGCCTGCTTGCGCCATTGTGCGGCCACCTCGGGCTCGGCGCGACGCTCGGCGACGGGCGCGAACTTGAGCAAGGTTGCGTATATAAACCAGCCCAACCAGACACTCTCGCCACGCCCGGCAGCCCCGACTCGATTCATGCCGTCGTTCCAATCCCCGGTGCCGAACAGGGGCAAGCCGTGCGCACCGATGGTGAGCCCCGAATCAAGCGCGCGTACGCAATGTTCGAACAGCGATCCCGCAGTGTTGGATTCGGGAGCGGAGAAGCTCTCATGGCTGTCCGGCGGCAGTGGTCCGCCGCTGAGGTAGGGCACGGATTCGTCCAATATGGCAAAATCCTCGGTGACCTCCAGGTAGTGGGCGAGGACGTAGGCCAGCCAAATTCGGTCATCCGAAACGTGCGTCTTCACGCCTTGCCCCGAAGTCGGGAGCCACCAATGCTGTACGTCCCCTGCCTCGAACTGCCGTCCCGCGGCACGCAGAATATGTTCGCGGGCAATCTCCGGCCGCGTCACCATCAGCGCCATGACGTCCTGTAGTTGATCCCGAAAGCCATAGGCGCCGCTCGACTGGTAAAACGCGGTCCGCGCCCAGACGCGGCACACCAGCGTCTGGTACAGCAGCCAGCCGTTGACGAGAATGTCCATGGAGCGATCGGGGGTCTTGACCTGGACGGTGCCCAAGGTTTGGTCCCAGAAATCCGTCACGTTCTTCAATGCGGCATCGAGATCCATGCTGCGATAGCGCTCGATGAGCGCGACGGCGGCCGGGGACGACGCTTCTTCGCCGATGAGAAACGTGAGCTCCATTTCTTCGCCGGCATTTAGGCTGATTTTGGTTTGCATGGCGCCACAGGGATCGAAGCCGCCGCCGACGCGATTGGTCAGCGGTTGCGAGCCGATCAGCGCCGCCGGCTCCGCCAGGGATCCGTGGCGGCCGATGAACTCGGCGCGATCGGCCGTGCAACCGCGCTGTCTGCCTGCCATATCCATGAAGGCGACGCGCGACGCAAAGCCGTTGCTCCAGGGATTTCGCGCCAGCAGCGCGCCGGTCTTGGGCTCGATTTCGGTCACGATGAATGGCGCCGTTTTGCTGCGCTGATTGCCCAGCACCCAATCCAAGTAGTGAGTAATCGACAGTTGCCGCGCTTCGGCCGAAGAGTTGCGGATCTTGAGCCGCGAAATCTTCAGCGAATCCTGCAGCGGCACGAATTGCAGAAGGTCGAGCGAAATGCCGTGCGACGCATGTTCCAGGCGGCTGTAGCCGAAACCATGGCGGATGACATAGGTGCCGGACGGCTCGCGAATGGGCAGGGGAGTGGCGCTCCAGAGCGCTCCGCTCGCCTCATCGCGAATGTAGATGACCTCTGCAGGCGCATCGCTGACCGGATCGTTGCACCAGGGGGTGATTTGGTTTTGTTGTGCGTTCAACGACCAAGTACTGCCCGAACCGTCCGCCGATACCAGGCAGCCGAATTGTGCGTTAGCGATCACGTTGACCCAGGGTGCGGGTGTCCATTGGCCCTTATCGAGCATCACCACGTATTCGCGGGCGTCGGCGGTGAATCCGCCCAAGCCATTGAAGAACTCCAGCGGTGGCGCGCCGCGGGCGGCGATGTCGTTCGCCGGAACTTCGGCATTGCGCAGGCGCTGCCGCGGCACGGGCTCCGGTTCTTTGAGCCGCGCCAGCTGATCGCTCAAGGTGCCATGTCGCGCCACGAACACCGCACGCGCGGCCGCCTGCAGCAAATCCCGAACTTCGGGCTGCAGTAAATCGGCGCGCAGCGAGAACACCGCTCCACGCCGGCTGCCGTCTTCATCGCGGCGGATTTGCGACGTGCGCACCGCGGTATCGAGCGCCTGCTGCAGGTCGGACGCGTACGACGGCGGGCGCTCATTCAGGATCACCAGATCCACGGCGAGCCGCTTGAGCCGCCAGTACTCGTGTGCGCGCAGCAATTGCTTGACGATTTCGATGTCGCCCTCGTCATCGATTCTTACCAGCACGATGGGCAGGTCGCCGGATATGCCCTGCGGCCACAACGAGGACGGCCCCAATTGGTTATTTTCAAGAATCTCGCGCGGCGCTCGCAGCGAGGCATCCGAATACAGCACTCGATTGGCGATGCGCTGGAAGGCTTGAGCCTCCTCGAAGTCCACTCCCAAGTAGCGCAACTGCACCTGTGCCAGGGTCCAGGTCAGGGTTTTGGCGCGATCGAAGGCGGCCATGTCGCGGTGCTTGTCGACCATCGCCAGGGCTTCCTCGCGGTTGGCACTGACGCTGGTCCAAAACGCGACGCGCACGGTCTGTCCGGGCGCGATGCGCACACGACGGCGCAGCGCCAGCACTGGGTCGAGAACCGTTCCGACGGTGTTCGACAGGGGCCGCGCGTCCAGTACCGAGACGGCAGTGCGCAAGTCGCGGCCACGGCCGAGGAAACGCGCCCGATCGGTCTCGAATTGCAGGCCGCCGATGGCGTCGCCCTCCAGCACGCTGACGTGGGCCGCCCAGAGCTGCGGCTCGCCGGGCTCGCGGGTGCGGCGCGTGGCGAGCAATGCGCCGCTGTCGGCGATGAATTCGGTGCGCACGAACATTTTGGAGAATGCCGGATGCGCCGAGTCTGCGTCGGCGGTCGCCAGCACGACTTCGGCGTAAGTCGTCAGTTCAATTTCACGGACACGGGTACCCTCGTTGGTCACCGAGACCCGGCGCACCTCCGCGTCATCCTCGGGAGACACCAAGATTTCGGTCGAGGTGAGTATGGGTCCGTCACGTCGAGTGATCTCCGCGCGATCTTCGAAGAATGCCACGTAGTAGCTATCGGGCTCGCGGCCGACCGGCTGGTAGCCGGCGGACCATACTTGACCGTTTGCCACATCGCGCAGGAAGACGAAGCTGCCCCAGGGATCGCAGGTGGGATCCTCGCGCCAGCGCGTCACGGCCATGTCGCGCCAACGGCTGTACCCGGACCCGGCCGCGGTCAACATCACGGAGTAATTTCCGTTGGACAGCAAATGGGTGCGCGGCGCCACGTGATGCGGGGAATTGAACTGGCGCAGTGCCGCGGCCGTCAATTCGCGCAGCTCGGGCGCCGCTTGCAACTCGTCGATTCCGGGCGCGGGCACTTCGGAATCTCGCGGGGTTCTTTCTTGCAAGAGTAACTCTGTGGCTGCGATCGAAGGGTTGGCATGAAAGTATGTGCGAAACATACCGTCTTTCAAGACATTGGCAATAGCCACCAGAATCATGCCCTGGTGATGGGCCATGTAGTTGCGCACCGGCACCACGGTCTTACCTTCGGGCAGACGTGCCGGCGTGAAGTCGAGTGCGTCGTACCAGCCGTAGTCGCCACGCGCGCCGAGCTTCTGCAGGCGTTCGAAATTGCGCATGGCGGCTTTGGCATCGATCATCGCTGCAAGGCCCGTGGCATAGGGGGCAACCACGGCCTCATCTCCCAGGCCGCGCTTCAGGCCCAGGCCGGGTATGCCGAAACTCAGGTACTGATAGGTGAATTCCCGGTCTCGGGCATTGAATGCGGACTCGGACACTCCCCATGGCAGATTCCTCTCGCGACCGTACTCGATTTGACGCTTGACGATCAATCGTGACGTGTCGCCGAGCAGGCTGCCCTCGGGCTCACGCATGACGAGTATGGGCATCAGGTACTCGAACATGGAACCGGCCCACGAGACCAGGGCCGAGCTCTTGTCGACGGGAGTCAGTGAGCGACCGAGCCTGTACCAGTGACGCACCGGCAGGTCGCCTTTTGCGATGGCCACGAAGCTGGCGAGCCTGGCTTCCGATCCGAGCAGGTCGTAGCAGCTCGGATCGAGCACACGTTCTGCCGCGCTATAGCCGATGGACAGCAATTGTCGATCCGGTTCCACCAGGAAGGTGAAGTCCATGGCCAGTGCCAGCGTCCGGGCGCGGCGGCCGAGCTCTCCCAAGCGCAGCACCAGATTCGCCACCTCAGGGGCGTCGGCCTTGATATCGCGATGGTGGCTCGACACATTGGCGCGCAGCATGTCGGACCATTTGAGGAGCGGTGCCCCGCTGCCTTCGCCGCGCTCGTCGGTGAGTGCCTGGGCGATGTCGCGAATATTGTCAGTCTGCTCGAGTACTGCGGCCAGCGCGGGCGCATAGCCATCCGCTCCGCCCGATTGCAAGGAAACATGCATGGCCTCGAGCGCGGCGTCGAGCTGGCTCAAGGACACGCCGTAGTTGCGCCGGCCGTCATCGAGTGCGCGTACCACCTTCTGCATATGCTCGAGCGTGTCCAAGGTGCCGCGCATGTCGACCGCGGTCCAGGTGGATTTGTCCATCCAACCGCGGCAAACCCCCTCGAGCGCCAGCAGGTGTCCGGCCAAATTACCGCTGTCCACGGTGGATACGTACTTGGGATCGAGCGCACGCAGGTCGTGCGTGTCATACCAATTGTAAAAATGACCTCGAAAGCGTTCGAGCTTGTCGAGCGAGGCAAACGTCGCCTCCAGCCGGGCCACGGCGTCTATCGTTCCCAGCCAGCCGAACTCGCGGGCCGTTGCGATGGACAGCAGGTATAAGCCGATATTCGTCGGTGAAGTGCGATTCGCGATCACCGGATGCGGGGTTTCCTGGAAATTGTCCGGCGGCAGCATGTGCTGCGTGTCGGTGACGAAGGTCTCGAAGAAGCTCCATGTCTGGCGCGCCATGATGCGCAAGCGATGTTCTTCAGCGGCGGTCAGTGGCTCGACGCGAGTGCGGTGCGAGGGCCGGCTGACGACCCGGGCGATCATGGGTGCACACACCCATGCCAGCAGCAGCGGTGCCGCGATCAGCGAAATACCGCGCCCGAAGAAAAGGAGGAGCAGGCTCATCACCACGGCCAGCAACACACCACCCAACATGCGCCGGTAATAACCCACCACGGTGCTGGACGTGCCGACTTTCGATTGCGCGGTGGTGGTCCATTGCAAGAGATCGCGCCGCGAAATCCACAACCGGTACAGGGTGCGCACGATCGCGTCCGTCATGACCCACGCCTGATCGGCCAGGAACACCAGACGCAGGCCGACCATCGACAGGGCTTGCGCGGCTTCTTTGCGCGCCGTGCGCAGGTAGCCGGTTCGAGTGAAGTCTGCAAAACGCGGCCGCAGGCTGAACAAGAACGGCAGCAGCACCGGCAGAGCGATCGTGCCGATGAAAAATACGCTCCACGCCGGCGGCGTTTGGGCCTCCCAACACAGCGCGAGACCCAAGAAGACGGCGGGCTGCAGCGCGGACCTGCGCAGATTGTCGAGCATTTTCCAGCGCCCGAGAGCTGACATCGGTCCGCGGGTCCCCAGCACCCAGGGCAGCAGCTGCCAATCGCCGCGTGTCCAGCGGTGTTGCCGCGCAGTGGCCACGTCATATCGCGACGGATATTCATCGACCACTTCGACGTCCGAGGCCAGTCCACAGCGCGCGTAAATGCCCTCGAAGAGATCGTGACTGAGCAAACGATTGTCATCGACGCGGCCGGCCAGCGTTCTTTCGAAGGCCGCAACGTCGTAGATACCCTTGCCGCTGTATGAGCCCTCGCCAAACATGTCTTGATAGACGTCCGAGACGGCAAAGGCATAAGGGTCGATGCCGCTGGGTCCCGAGAATATGCTCTGGAAGATGGACGCCTCACGGCCTACGGGCAGCGACGGCGTTACTCTGGGCTGAAGTATTCCATAGCCTGCGGTGACGCGCCGACTGAGGGCATCGACCAGCGGCTGATTGAGGGGATGCGCCATTTTGCCCACGAGAGCGAGCGCCGCGCCGCGCGGCAGCCGCGTATCCGCATCCAAGCTGACCACGTAACGTACGCCTCGAGGAACCTGCGGTGGCTTGCCGTCGATGGCCAAGAAGCTCGTATCCGCCGATCCTTGCAACAGGCAATTGAATTCGTGCAGCTTGCCGCGTTTGCGCTCCCATCCCATCCACACACCCTGGCCGGGATTCCACAGCCGTCGGCGATGCAACAACAGAAAGCGTTCGCCGTCGGCGGCATGGCCATGCGCGCGGTTCAGACGCGCAATTCCCGCAGCCGCGAGGCCGAGCAATTCCTGGTCATCGGCCGCATGTTCGGTAGCGGAATCGCCCCAATCCGAGAGCAGGGCGAAACGAATGTCGCCGTCCTGGGTGGCAAGGTAATGAACCTCGAGTCCACGGACGAATTCCTCGATGTCCGCCGGGCCGGTCAGGAGAACGGGCACGACGATCATGGTGCGCAGGTCGGCCGTCACTCCGCCTAGGAGCTCGAGGCCGGGCAGCACGTGCGGGCTGCAGAAGTGCGTGGTCCATAGATTCACGACCGCGATGCCGATATCGGAGGCCGCGAGCAGGGCAAGCGCGGCGATGAGCACGGCGGCGCCTGCATGAGTGTGCGGCGGACCTGCGAAAAACAGCAGCGCGCCCGTCAGCGCCATGCTCAGGGCGGCAATGCTGCCGGCGTAACCGTGAACTCCGGCGCTGCGGGTGTGCCGGGCAAAGCGCTGATTCCAAGGGATGCGATAGGCCAGTTCCGCTTCCAATGCCCGCCGGCCGTCCGCCACCAGGTAGTATCCGGGCTCCAGGGCGTGAGGTGAGACGGCGGCGGCGCTCGCACCCTTGGCGGCGGCGGGCGCCGCGGCGCGGCTTGCGGCGTCTAGGGCGAGACGCGCCACATCGAGTTCCGTGTGATTCGAGCGCCGCGACAGGTCTTCGATGGCGTGCCGGTACAGATCGCGGGTGGCGAAGTCGAAGGACCCGAAACTGCTTTCGGTGCGCAGCAGCGCGTCCACCAAGCTCACGCTCTCGAAGAACTTGGCCCAGTCGACCGATGAGATCAGACGCAAGCTGGTGATGACATTGCGTACGCTCAAGTTGACCGCGCCCTGGCGCTGATGCTCGTGGTGAACGATGTCGTCCGCCGTGGTGCCTTGCGCGGCCAGCGTGCGATGCAGCCAGGCGAGCGCCGGTGTAGTTTCGGGATCATGGTCGCGCAGCCGCTGAAACAACTGCGCCGCAAATGCATTGGGCAGCCGGTCGGCTTCGACCGCGCGCCGCGCGGCGGCGTTAGGCGTCGACTGATTGGCGTCGTCCGGCAACAGCTTGTCGGCCAGGGAATCCGCCTGCTCGCGCAGTTCCAGGCGATATACGATTCCTGAGGCAAGCCGGGTGAGGTTTTCGATCAGCATGACACGCAGCGTGATGCTGACGGCCCACAGCTCGCCGATGGTCAACGGTTGAACCCGCTGATAAGCGCGGCAGAACCGCGCCAGAGTATCCAGTTCGAAACGATTATCGGTGTGCGCGACTATGGCCCAGGCTAAGCCATATATTCGCGGATAGCCGCGCAGGGGCCCGCTGGAGAGCTTGGGCAGCTCCTTGTAAAATCCCAGCGGCAGATCGCGACGCACGGCATGAATGTGTTCGTCGATGATGTAGTAGTTGTCCACCAGCCATTCGGCTGCGGGCGTGACGGCGTGCCCCTTGCGAATACCTTCTATCAGGGTGTGAAAGGCCGCGTTGAGGGTGGCGGAGTTGGACCGCAAGCGGCCGTGCAAAGAGATGCCGGCGGAGCGTACCGGCCAGACCTCCTGTGCCTTCGCCAAACTCTCTGCGTGCTGCTCGAGTCGTTCGACGCTGAAGATCTCAGCGGAAATGGGCTCGTCAATCGGACGCTGCAACAGCGCACGCCCGCGGCCGTGCCAGCGGAAATACTTCAATCGCACCTCTTCGTTTGGGAGCGGCGAGGATAGCGCAATCCGCCGCGCTACGGGCTTTGTAAATCTTACCGACGCCAGCCGCGCCGACTATTCCGCGGTGACTTCGACTAGGACGTTAAGGCTCGCGAAATCGGCCGGGTTGCCCGTAAAGGAGCCGGCCAGCGGCGCGGCCTGGGCCGCTTCCCGTGCGACCGCAACGCGGATTAAATTGCGGCCGCCAACCAATGCATTGGTCGGATCGAATTCCACCCAGCCGACTCCGGGCAGATACACCTGTATCCAGGCGTGCGTGGCGCCGCCGCCGACCAAGCCGCCGCCCGCGTCGATCAGCGCCTCATCGTAGAGGTAACCGGACACGAATTGTGCCGCGAGTCCGCAGCAGCGAACCGCGTCCATCATAAATACGGCGAAATCGCGACAGCTGCCCGACGCCAGATCGAGCGTCTCCACCGGAGATTGAACCCCGACTTCTTCACGCCGCTGATAGGCGAACTCGGATTTGATGGCGCGGATCATGGCCATCAGCACGTCCAAGGTCGCTAGCCCCGGGGTCTTGTCGAGCAGGGACTTTACCCATGCGTCCAGCTTATGGTCCGGATCCGCGTAATGCCTGCCCTGAGAGGATGCCAGATCCACGGTTTCCGATGCGGAATAACTCAACGGCAATGTGGCGGCATAATCATCGACAACGAGCTTGCGCTCACTCAAGGGAAAATGTTCGGCGCGAAAAGTCGATTCGAACAGCAGCTCCGCCGCCGGCTCGGAAAATTCGGCGATGGCGATTGAGTTGCCGAACACGTCGTGCATCCAGCGCAGCTCGGCCGGCTGCGGCGAGATCACGAGTCCCGTGTCCAGCAGCCGTAAATCATGGCTGTCGCGCGGCCGGCACATCAGCCGGTGCGGTCCTAATACCACCGGTTGCCGGTAACGGTACTCGGTTCTATGACTGACGCGCAGGATGCTCAGAAGAATCTCCAGGCCTGGTTCACGGATTCAGCTTCCAGATCGAAAGATTCAATGCGCTCGCGATCCCCACCCAGATGAGATAGGGCGCCAGCATCCACGCCGCGCCGGCTTTCACCAGTGCGAACTCACGAATAGTCCAGGAAATTGCCAGCCACAGCGCGACGATCACGAACAAGCCGGCGCCGATATTCTTGGCGCCGAAAAACAGCGGCGCCCAGACGGCGTTGAGCAGCAATTGAATGAAGTAAGCGGCCAAGGCCGCACTGCGGGTGCGATGATAGCGTTCGCGCCAAATGCGCCAGGCGGCCGTGCCCATCATAATATAGAGCACGCACCACACCGGCCCGAACCAGCTGTCCGGCGGCGCCCAGCCGGGTTTCGCGAGCGCCGTATACCAGTGGCGCGTGGCTGCAGAGACGGCGGGCGAGAAAACGGCGCCGATAGCGCCCACCGCCAGCGCCGAACCTATGAAGGCCGTGAGGATGAGCCAATTCGGACGCGCATTGCGGCCGCGATAGCTGGTTGAGCTGCCGATCGGAATTCTCATTCGCCGCGCAACTTAGTGGATCGCGAGCATACATACAGCGCGATGGCAGCGACCATCTGCAACCAGCCCAGCCAGAGCGGCGTGCCCGACAGAGTCATCCACGCAAGGCCGGAGAGCCAGAGCACCGCTGCGGCGAAGGCAGCGTCACGCCGCGAGTTGCCGCGGCGTATTTCGGCGCGCAGCAGCGCGGCCTCCGCATGCTTCACCCGCACCTCGAGCCGTCCCTCGGCAGCCTCGCGCACGGTAGTCTGGAAAATTTGCGGCAGCTGCTGCAGAGCGACGAGGAAGTCCGGCAGTTGGGCGCGGGCCCGGCGCAATACGGTCCGCGGACTCATGCGCTCGCGCATCCACCTGCGCAGGTAGGGCTGCGCCGTCTGCCACAGATCAAGTTCCGGATATAGCTGCCGGCCCAGACCCTCAATGTTGAAAAGAGTTTTCTGCAGCAGAATGAGCTGCGGCTGCACCTGCATGTCGAAGCGGCGTGCAGTCTCGAACAGCCGCAGCAGCACCTGCGCGAACGAAATGTCTTTCAACGGCTTGTTGAATATGGGCTCGCAGACGGTGCGCACGGCCGACTCGAGTTCATCGATCCGCGTGCCGGCGGGAACCCAGCCCGATTCAACATGCAGGGCCGCGACGCGGCCATAGTCGCGGTCGAAAAAAGCCAGGAAATTCTCGGCCAAGTAGTGCTGATCGCGCGGCTGCAAGGTACCGACGATGCCGAAGTCCACTGCCGCATAGCGCGGATTCTCCGGATCCTCGACTTGCACGAAAATATTGCCCGGATGCATGTCGGCATGGAAGAAATTATCGCGAAACACCTGTGTGAAGAATATTTCCACGCCGTTTTCCGCCAGCTTGCGAATGTTCGCGCCGCGAGCGCGCAGTTGCTCCAGATCGTTGACGATGACGCCGTGAATGCGCTCCATCACCATGACGTCCACGCGGCAGTAATCCCAATAGACCTCGGGCACATAGAGCAGCGGCGAACCCGCAAAATTGCGCCGCAACTGCGCGGCGTTACCGGCCTCGCGCAGCAAGTCCAGTTCGTCGAGTATGGTCTTGCGATATTCGTGCACCAACTCGACCGGACGCAGCCGGCGCGCTTCGCGCCAGTATTCGTCAGCGAGCGCTGCCAGATACTCGAGCACGTCCAGGTCGAGATCGATGATTTCGCGCATGCCGGGGCGCAGTATCTTGACCACCACTTCCCGGCCATCTTTCAGAGCGGCGACATGCACCTGGGCAATGGAGGCGGCGGCAAGCGGCACCGGATCGAAGCGGCCGAATATGTCGCTGAGCGGCAGAGCATAAGCCCTTTCGACGGATGCGATGGCAATATTGCCGTCGAAGGCTGGAACGCGATCCTGAAGTTTCGCCAGTTCATCGGCGATGTCCGCGGGCAGCAAATCGCGGCGCGTCGATACGGCCTGGCCGAATTTCACGAAGATCGGCCCCAACTCCTCGAGCGCCAGGCGCAGGCGTTCGCCGCGGGTGGCGCCGAGGCTGCGCTGAAACCAGGTCCAAGGCGAGAGGTAGACAAGAAAGCGGAACGGCCGGTACAAATGCGTCGCACGCACGAAATCATCCAGCCCATGCCTGACCAGAACGCGTTGAATATGCAGCAGCCGGGTGAGTACGCGCAGTCGCATCAAGCGACACTCTGGGCGCGTTGTTCGAGGCGCTTGAGCCGCGCTTCGATCCGGTCGGCGGTGTCCCGCACTACGTCGACGCCGCGCAGGAACTCCTCGAGCTCAGTCCTATTGACGAGGTCGCGGCTTTCTTCTTGAAGATACTCGGCGATGTTTTCCCCGGCTGTGCGCCGCACGCGCCGCGCCGCCGCGAGCGCACGGCCGGCGAATTGCGACAGGCGCCGCGCCGGAATATCGCCGATCCAGCGCGACAGTTCTTCCTCAGGATCGGGACGCGCCAGCATGAACAGCTCGCGATAGCGATTGGCGATCTCGGCATTGCCGCGGATCTGCGCGGGGCGGCTGCTGGTCGTGCCTTGCAGGTCGCGGATGGTACCGCCCTTGAACAATTGCAAAAGTGACGGCAGTGATCCGGAAATGGTTGCGTCGGCCGCGGCATTGGCTGGCGCAGTAACGGCTGCCGCAGCACCGGCTGGCGCAGTTTCATCGCCGGCAAGCAGGGCGAGGCGGCCGCCGCTCACGCCGGCGCGTATGCGCGCGATTGCCGTCACCTCGACTTGCAGAGACGTGCCTTCGAGAGTGCGCGCCAGCGTCTTGGCCTGCGCCGAGTCGCCGATGCAGCGATTGAGCAGCGCTTCGGCCGATGCCAGCCATGCGGGAGTCGCGGGCATATTAGATCTTGTAGCCCCGATGCACGGCAACTATGCCGCCGCTTAGATTGTGATAGCGCGCCTGTGCGAAACCTGCCGTGCGCAGCATTTCCAGCAGCGTCTCCTGATTCGGATGCATGCGAATCGATTCCGCCAGATATCGATAGCTGGCCTCGTCACCCGCCACCAGCCGGCCGAGCAGCGGCAGCACCTTGAACGAATAGGCGTCGTAAATCGGCTTCAAGCCGGGCGCCACCGGCGTCGAGAATTCCAGCACCAGCAATTGGCCGCCGGGCTTGAGCACGCGGTACATGGACTCGAGCGCGGCGGCCTTGTCGGTGACATTGCGCAGGCCGAAACCGATGGTGACGCAATCGAAGGAGTTGTCCTCGAAGGGCAGGCGCTCGGCGTCTGCGACGACACACTCCACATTGCCGACAAAGCCCCGGTCGAGCAGGCGGTCGCGGCCGATATCCAGCATCGCGGGATTCACGTCAGAGAGCACGACTCGCCCGGATTTGCCCACTTGACGCAGCATGCCAAGGGAGAGATCGCCGCTGCCGCCGGCGACGTCCAGCGCGTGATCGCCGGATTTAAGGCCGGTCAAGGAAAGCGTGAACTGCTTCCACAGCCGATGTAGGCCGAGCGACATCAAGTCGTTCATGACATCGTATTTACCGGCCACGGAAGCAAATACCGAGCGTACGCGCTCAGCTTTGTCGCCCCAGGCGACTTTTTCGAATCCGAAATCGACCTTGCGGTCTGAGTTATCCATGGCGGCCTTTGATTGCTGGACGCATTGTAGCCGACCGCGACCTCCGGCTGCCTTTATGCTGATGCGGCCTGGCCGCCTCGAGACAGGAGCTTAACGGGCCGGCGATTTTTGGGCCTGGGCGCAGCGCTCCAGATAGCGCGCCCAGTTACGATTGCGATCGCGCCCCAACTCGTGCAGCAGGGTCCAGGTGTATAGACCGGTGTTGTGGCCGTCATCGAAGAGGAGCCGCAGGGCATAGTTCCCGACCGGCTCGACACCGGTGATGCCCACCTGCTGTTTGCCCGTCTGCAGCACTCCCTCGCCGCCGCCGTGGCCCTTGACCTCGGCCGACGGGGAGAAAACCCGCAGGTATTCGAAGGGCAGCTCGAAGTGCGAGCCGTCGTCGAAGCGCACGTCCAGTAGCCGCGAGGCGGTGCGTAATTTGATATCGGTAGGCTGGGGCGAACTTAAGGGCATGGGGCTGACAGTACTCCGGCGGACTTCTAGAGAATGTAGCGCGACAAATCCTGATCCTTGACCAGTTCGCCGAGATTGGCCTCGACATATTCGCGGCTAATGCGGACTTGGGTGCCGCTGCGATCCGCGGCATCGAAGGACACGGTCTCCAGCAGCCGCTCCATGACGGTGTGCAGGCGCCGCGCACCGATGTTCTCAGTGCGCTCATTCACCTCAAAGGCCACTTCGGCCAGCCGTTGCACCCCAGAGTCCAGGAATTCCAGCTCCACGCCTTCAGTGGCGAGCAAGGCCGTGTACTGGCGGCACAGCGAGGCATCGGGCTCGGTCAAGATGCGCACGAAATCCTTCACCACCAGCGGCTCCAATTCGACTCGAATCGGCAACCGCCCCTGCAACTCAGGAATTAGGTCGGAGGGCTTGGACATATGAAAGGCGCCGGACGCAATGAACAGCACATGATCGGTTTTCACGGTGCCGTACTTGGTATTCACCGTGCATCCTTCGACCAAGGGCAACAGGTCGCGTTGCACGCCTTCGCGCGACACATCGGCTCCCGTGGTCTCCTGGCGGCGCGCGATCTTGTCGATTTCATCGATGAAGACGATGCCGTTCTGCTCGGCATTCTCCACGGCGCGAAGCTTTAATTCCTCTTCATTGATCATTTTCGAGGCTTCTTCGTCCACCAAGAGCTTCAGCGCCTCTTTGATTTTGAGTCGGCGCTGGCGGCTCCGGCCCTGGCCTAGGTTCTGAAACATGCCCTGCAATTGCTGGGTCATTTCCTCCATGCCGGGAGGGGCCATGATTTCCACTCCCACGGGATTCGCGCGCACTTCAATTTCGATTTCACGGTCTTCCAAGTGGCCTTCCCGCAGCATCTTGCGAAAGCGCTGCCGGGTCTCGTTGTCCCGCGGAGCGCCGTCGCCGGGGAATTCAGAGGCGGCGCGCGGCAGCAATACATCGAGTACGCGCTCTTCGGCAGCGTCGGCGGCTCGATGACGCACTTTGGCCATTTCCTCTTCGCGGGTCATTTTGACGGAGATTTCGACCAGATCGCGTACGATCGAGTCAACTTCGCGTCCAACATAGCCCACTTCAGTGAATTTCGTCGCCTCCACCTTAATGAAGGGCGCCTTCGCCAGGCGCGCCAGCCGCCGGGCAATTTCGGTTTTGCCCACCCCGGTGGGGCCGATCATGAGTATGTTCTTAGGGGTGATCTCGGCGCGTAAGGATTCGACCACCTGCTGGCGCCGCCAGCGGTTGCGCAATGCGATGGCGACGGCGCGTTTGGCGGCCTTCTGACCAACGATGTGCTTGTCCAGCTCTTCGACGATTTCACGCGGGGTCATCTGCGACATGGCGCTACAGCTCTTCGATGGTCAGATTGCGATTGGTGTAAATGCAGATGTCCGCGGCAATATTCAGCGATCGCTCGACGATATCGCGCGCCGATAGCTCGGTGGCCTGCAGAAACGCAGTAGCCGCGGCTTGCGCAAAACTGCCTCCCGAACCGATGGCGATCAGGTCATGCTCCGGCTCGATGACATCGCCGGTGCCCGAGATGACGTAAGTGCTCTCGGCGTCCGCGACACACAGCAGAGCCTCGAGCCGGCGCAGGCTGCGGTCGGTGCGCCAGTCCTTCGCCAATTCGATGGCGGCACGGGTGAGATTGCCGAATTTCTCGAGCTTTCCCTCGAAGCGCTCGAACAAGGTGAAGGCATCGGCCGTGCCACCGGCAAAGCCGGCCAGCACCTTGTCGCCGTACAGGCGGCGCACTTTGCGGGCATTGCCCTTCATCACGCTTTGGCCGAGGGTCACCTGGCCGTCGCCGCCTACTGCAACGTGCCCGTTGCGCCGTACGGCAAGAATCGTGGTGCCATAGATGCGCTCAGGGTCGTGACTCATGGTCTTTGGACTCATATCTGTAGGGAGGGTGGGGCCGTTGCCGGCTGTTTCAAGCGCTCAAGTCAGCGGCGCCGCGCTCGCGGGTGTGCGGCTTCGTACACTGTGGCCAGATGCTGGAAGTCCAAGTGGGTATAGATCTGAGTGGTGCCGATGTTGGCGTGGCCGAGCAATTCCTGCACACCGCGCAGATTGCCGCTGGATTCCAGCAGATGGGTGGCAAAGGAATGGCGGAACATGTGCGGATGGACATGCACTCCGATCCCCTGACGGCGGCCCCAGGCCCCGACCCGCAACTGCACGGCGCGAACCGACAGGGGACGGCCGCTTTGCCCGACGAACAGCGCCTGAACGTCGCCCTTGATCAAGCCGGCGCGCTCCGGCAGCCATCTTTTCAGCGCGTCGATGGCCTGCCGGCCGATGGGGACGATGCGGGTCTTATTTCCTTTGCCAAGCACTCTCACGGTGCGGTCCTTCAAGTCCACCGCAGCCATACTGAGGCTCACCAGCTCAGCCAGTCGCAGTCCGGAGGAATAGAACAACTCCATGATGGCCTTGTCGCGCGCAGAGAGTGAATCGTCGACGCGGAAGCTCAGCAGACGGCCCATTTGATCGGCGTCCAGGGTAGCGGGCAGCCGCTTCTTCGGCTTGGGCGCACGCACCTCCAGCGCCGGATTGCGTGTGCAATGGCCCTCGCGCAACAGGAATTCGTAAAAGGTTCTGGCAGCCGACAGCCGCCGTTGAATGCTGCGCGGGCTTAAACCCGCGCCATGCTGGGCGGCGGCAAAGGTCCGCACATGCGAATTCTGCAGCGTTCCCCAGGACTTCAGGGTGCGCCGCGCGCAGAACGCAGCCAGGGTGGAAAGATCGTGCCCATAGGCGGCGACGGTGTGCGCGCTCATCCTTCGCTCGTGCGCCAGATGCGATAGAAATCGATCGATCCATGCGCGCTCGTCCGAATCCATTGGGTTAAGCGTTGCTTAGCGCATGAGTGCGTAAGTGACGAGCTCACCGATGCGCGACAAGAATTCCGTGCTCATGGCTGGGTGAAAGCGCTCCGCATCGCTGGCACCGATGGCCAAAATCCCCAGCTCACCCTTGGGGCCCAAGGGCGTGAGCGCCACCGAGCCGATCTCTACCGAATCTTTGCCGAACAGATAGTCGCGCTGTGCATCGCGGACCTGCCCGCAGCGCGGCTTGCCCGACTGCAGCAGGGATTCGAAACTCTTGATGTCTGAGTCGGCAGGATCGCCGCTGCGCAGAAATCGGCCCGCGCCTTCCAAGGAGCGCGCCTGTTCGATGAACAACACCAGCACCGAGTGCATGGCGTCGAAGTCCTCGCGCAGCGAGGTCTCGATGGCGCTGACGGTCTCGAGCAGCGTGTGTGCACGAATCAGGCGCTGGCTCAGTCGGTGAATACGGTCGGCCAGCGCATCATTGGCGCGGGCCACGTCCACCAGCTCCTTGAGTTTGCGTTCCAGTGATTGATTGCGCTCACGCAGCACTTCGACTTGACGCTCCACCAGACTCACCGTGGCGCCGGCATCGCGCAGGTGCGGCAG
Source organism: Steroidobacterales bacterium (assembly GCA_038226325.1). GTDB lineage: Bacteria > Pseudomonadota > Gammaproteobacteria > Steroidobacterales > Steroidobacteraceae > Bog-1198. The sequence continues at coordinate 57,857 of JBBRQO010000016.1, forward strand.
GCGCAGCTTGGTGAGCAGCGGGGAATTGCGCTCGAAAAAGTCCGGATAGGTCTGCAGGTATTCCGCGACGCTGGTGTCGTTCAGACCATCCTGCTTAATCCCGCGTGCCTGACTGGTTGTCATTATTTAGCTCCCGTACATCTCGTTAAATATCGATCGATCCGGTAAACACGGTGGTCGCCGGTCCCGTAAGCCATATATGCGCGCCCGTTCCGGTCCAGGAAACCTTGGCGGTTCCGCCGGGCAGGTCGACGCGAACGTTTTCAAGCAACTGGCCACGCCGCCTACCGACGGCAACGGCGGCACACGCTCCCGTGCCACAGGCCAAAGTTTCGCCTACGCCGCGTTCGAACACGCGCAAGCGAATGTGCTCGGGGCTCACGATTTGCATGAATCCCACGTTGGTGCGCCTCGGAAATCGAGGGTGGCCCTCGATACTAGGCCCAAACCGGGCAAGCGGGGCGGCTTTCACGTCGGGCACCTGTAGTACGGCGTGCGGATTGCCTATGGACACCGCGCCGATCTCGAGTTCGGCGCCGTCGACGCTCAATGTATAGGCGGGCGCCTCGGTGAGTGCGTCCGCGCCCGCGGTTGCTTGAAAAGGCAGGCAACCCGGATCGAAGTTCGGCACACCCATGTCGACCGACACCGTGCCATCGTCACGCACGCGCGCGTGCACCACTCCCCCTAAGCTGCCCATCCGGAAGTCGCGGCCTAATTCGGGCGCGCGCGAATACAGCAGGGCCGCGACACAGCGCGCGCCGTTGCCGCATTGCTCGACCTCCGAACCGTCTGCATTGAAGATGCGGTAAAAAATGCGGGTGTTCGGGTCGCGCGAAGGCTCGAGCATCAGCGCTTGATCGAAGCCCACACCGGTGTGCCGGTCGCCGAGAGCGCGCAGCCTTCTCGAATCGAGTATGGCGGGGGCGGCGGGGGCGTCGAAGACCAAGAAATCGTTGCCCAGCCCCTGCATCTTCAAAAACTCGATGCGCATACTTGCAGAGCATAGCCGAAGCGCCAATTTGTCGCGAGCAGGGGTTGCGCAATCCTGCCTCGAGTTTTACCTTAGTGAAAACTACAAGGTCGGGGGATTATGCGTCACGTAATGGTATTGAATGCGAAGGGCGGGTGCGGCAAGAGCACTTTGGCGACGAACATCGCTGTGTTTTTCGCGCGCGACGGGCATCAGGTATGCATTGCAGACTACGATCCGCAGCGTTCCAGCCTTGATTGGCTGGCGCAGCGTCCGGCCGATTTGCCCGCCATCAGCGGCGCCGCTGCGTTCGAAGAGGGCCTGCGCAGTGTGCCGCGCAACACCGACATCCTGGTGATCGACGCACCGGCTCGCGTCCACGGCACGGAGCTGAACGAGCTGGTGCGCCGCGCGGAAACCATCATTGTGCCGGTGCTGCCGTCCAGTATCGACATGAAGGCCTGCGGACACTTCATGGCGGAATTGCTGGAAATCGGCAAGGTGTCGCGCAAGCAGGCGCGACTCGCCGTCATTGCCAACCGGGTGCGTGAATACACCTTGATATACGAAGAATTGGATCAGTATCTGACCAAGCTCAAGGTGCCCTACCTCGGCAGCCTGCGCGAGGCGCAGAACTATGTGCGCGCCTATGCGCGCGGCATGGGCGTGCTGGAGTTGCCCGAATATCTCGCATGGCCGGATTGGAAGCAGTGGCAACCGATCGGCGAGTGGCTGGATAGCAAGCGCAGCCAGCCCTAAGGGCCGGTCCAACGCCAGGCTGCGGATCTGCGCGTCAGGATACTCAACTCCGCCACCCGTTTCAGCGTCGCACCGGATCAGTCCCTGCTCGATGCGGCGCTCGGCGCTGCCTTGAATTTGCCGCATAGCTGCAAGGGCGGCAACTGCGGTTCGTGCCGCGCGCGGCTGCTGCAAGGGGATATCCACTATCCCAACGGCCCACCGCTGGGAATATCTCCGGCCGAGATCGCCGACGGGTTCGTGCTGCTGTGTCAGGCGCGCGCACGCAGCGATGTGTACATCGAAACCTTCGAGGTAACCACGCCGGAGCAAACCCTCATCAAGCGGTTGCCGGCGCGCATCGAGCGCGCGCTGCCGCTGTCGCACGATGTCATGGGCCTGTACCTCAAGCTGCCGGCGGCAGAGGCCTTCCATTTCGAGGCCGGCCAGTACATCGATATCATGTTGCCGGGCGGCAGGCGCCGCAGTTTCTCCATCGCATCGGCGCCACAAGACTCGCAGCTGCTGGAGTTGCATGTGCGACGGGTCGACGGCGGCGAGTTCTCCGAGCCGCTGTTCAATCACGCCGCACGCAGCGCATTGCTCAACATCGAAGGGCCCTTAGGCCAGTTCGTGTACCACGCGGGCGCAGCGCCGATGCTGCTGGTCGGCGGCGGAACGGGGATCGCGCCGTTGCTCAGCATCTTACGGCAGCTCACGGGTGACGCAGTCGCGCGCGACATGGCTGTGTACTGGGGGGTGCGCAACGAGCGCGATCTATACACGCAGGACGTGCTGCAGGAATTGGTCGGGCGGGCGCCGCGTCTGCGCTATGTGCCGGTGCTGTCCGACCCCTCGTCCGAATGGCCGGGCCGTCGCGGCTGGGTACACGAGGCCGTGCTCGAGGACATCGATGATTTGCAGCGCCACGATGTGTATGCGGCCGGGCCACCGGCCATGATCGCTGCCGTGCGCCGCGATTTCGTGGCACGCGGAGTCGACTTTAAGCGCCTGTATTTCGATTCATTCGATTACGCGCCGGATTCTGTGGCGCGCCAACGCAGCAGCGCTGCAACCAAGTCCTGATCTTCGGCCGAAGCCGCCATCAGCAGCGGCGCGGACAGGCCCAAGTCGCGCAATGCGGCGGCGACGCGTTCGCCGGGCACCAGCCAGAGCGTGCGCTCGAATTCCCTGCGCAGGGCGGGCGCGGCTATCTTGAGCAAATTGCCGCCTATTTCCACGCTGGTGGCGGTGATCACTTGTACCGCTGCGGCGGCGAAGTTGCCCGCGAGCGCCGCGAGTACGACATCGCTCGGCGCGGTGGGGACTCGCTCGTAGACCTCGGCGGTCAGCACCTCGGCGCCGCGGGCCAGGAGTTCCTGCTCGAGGAAGGGTCGGCCGTGCCTGCCCTTGATAAGGAGTATGCGGCGGCCGGCCGGATGTTCCAGCCGCGGGTGCAGCAGGAGGTTCTCTGAATCGAAGTTTGCGGCGGGTTGCACCGCTACCCGATAGCCCGCTTGATTCAGGGCGCGGGCAGTGGCGGGGCCCACCGCCGCCACAGTCAGATTGCGCTGCTGATCGAGCAGAGAGGCACCGAAGCGTACGGCGTTGGCACTGGTAAAAATGATGACATCGAAGTTCTGCAAAGCGCCGAGCCGCGCCACGGTGTCGCGCCTGTCACCGATTGCTTTGATTTCGATGGCCGGCAAGCGCAGTGTGCTCGCCCCCTGCATCTCCAGCAAACGGCACAGCGGCATGGCCTGTTGCTCGGGGCGAGTGACCAGGACACCGATGCCGTGCAAGCCCGACACGAGATCAGCCGGCGCGCAGCCGCTCGAGCAGCGGACCCGCGCCCGCAGCCAGCATGCGCTCGGCCAGCAGCGCACCCAAGGCGCCCGGATGCCCCGGGCTGCCGGATTGTCTGTCGCGCAGCAGCCGCGAGCCATCCGGTTCCGCCACCAGGCCCTCGAGTATCAAGTGCTCGCCCTCGAGCCTGGCATGCGCCGCGATGGGCGATTGGCAACTGCCGCCCAGGCGGTGGGCAAAGGCGCGCTCCGCGTCCATGACTATCCGGGTAGCGCCGTGGTTGAGCGCGGACAGCAACTCAAGGGCACGCTCATCGGAGCCGCGGCACTCGATGCCGATCACGCCTTGTGCGACGGCAGGCAGGGAGATGGTCGTATCGATGCGCGAACTGATGCGCGATTCCAGCCCCAGGCGAATCAAGCCCGCGCAGGCGAGAACGATGGCGTCCAATTCACCGGCATCGAAGCGCCGCAGTCTGGAATCCACATTGCCGCGCAGCGGCTCAATGCGCAGATCAGGCCGCGCCGCCAATAACTGAGCCTGCCGCCGCAAACTGGAAGTTCCGACGCGCGCAGCATGCGGCAAATCATCCAGCCGCGCGGCGTTCGCGGCGATGAGCGCGTCGTGCGGGTCGGCGCGCTCCAGCACCGCGGCGATGACCAAACCTTCGGCAAGATCGCCGGGTAAATCCTTCATCGAATGCACGGCCATGTCGGCACGCTGCTCCTCAAGAGCCACTTCGAGCTCCCTGATGAACAGGCCCTTGCCGCCGATGGCGGCCAGCGATCGGTCTTGAATACGGTCGCCCTGCGTCACCATGGGCACGAGCTCGACCTCCAGGCCGGGATGAGCCTGGCGCAGCAGAGTGGCGACATGCGCAGCCTGCCACATGGCAAGCTGGCTTTTACGCGTGGCGATGCGCAGCGGCGAGGTCACTTGGCTGGGTCCGCAGGCGGGAACAGCGCGGACTTCAGCCGGTAAATGGCGGATATATCCTCATCGCCGAAGCCCTGCACGATCAGCTGCGCATATTGCGCCAGGGTCGATTCCACCACCGGCAATTGCGCGCCATGCTGTGCGGCCATCTCGCGGCAGATACGCAAATCCTTGGCATGCAGACGCACGCGAAAGCCCGCAGGATAATTATTGTGCGCCATGAACGGCGCGCGGTTGACGAAATACCAGCTCGAGCCCGCGCCCTTGCCCAGCAGTTCGATCAAGCGATCAAGCGGCAAACCTTCCGCGTGCGCAAAGGCCATGGCCTCGCCGACGGCCTGGATGATGCCGGCACACATGATTTGATTGGTGGCTTTGGCCGCTTGTCCGGCGCCGCTTGAGCCCAGATAGGCGACGTTCTTGCCCATCGCCAGCAAAATCTCTTGGGCTCGGTCATACACCGGCTCGTCGCCGCCCACCATGATGGCGAGCGCTGCGGTGCGCGCACCTTCCACGCCGCCGCTCACCGGACAGTCGAGAAAGCCGACGCCGAGAGCGTCGAGCTGCGCATGCATCGCGCGCGCCGTGCCGGCGCCCACCGTGGAGCAGTCCATGACTATCATATTGGGATTCAATCCCGGCTCGAGACCTGCTATCACCGTGCGCAAATCCTCATCGGCGGAGACGCAGATGACCACCGCTTCGCAGTTGCCGGCCAGTTCCGCGAGATTAGCAAAGGAGATGCAGCGCAATTCTTCAGCGAGGGCCGTGGCCTTCGCCGCGGTTCGATTCCATACTCCGGTGAGCAGTCCCGCCCGCTTAAGACTCCGCGCCATGTGCGCGCCCATGGCACCTAACCCGACGAAACCTGTTTGCATACGCTCCCCGCTCAATAATCAGAAGCGTAGCCTAAGGCTTTGCACGCCGGGCGGCAAAGCGAGCGGCAAGGAGTAAGCGCCGCGCGAGGGACGGGAGTCTTAAGTCGGGCTATTGCAAATCGTGTCGACGTCGCGCTTGGCATTGAGCCGTTCGGTATCGATTTGATCCGAAGTCAGATACTCGCGTTCGCCGTTGGCGCCGGCCTTGAACAGACGCCGGCCTTCGATCATTTTCTTGTAGCGATCCTGCGCATCCGCGCATTGCTTTTGGCGGGTCTGCTCCACATCGGCTTCGATGGCCTTCTTATCCGAAGTATCTTCCGCCGATTGATTCGCCGAGGGAGCGCGGGCGGGCTGCGCGGGCTGCCCCGCCGGCGCAGAATCAGAGGCCCGAGCGGTCGTTACGTGGCCCGGGTTGCTGCCGAGAAACTCCACCAATTCCGCATGCACGCCATCCGGCGGCCGGTCGCCGTATTGCAGTTTTCCCTGCGCATCGACCCACTTATAGACGACCGCTCCGGCCATTCCCGACCAGGCGATCAAGGCTGCGAACAACAGAAGGCGTTTCATTGTCCGATCCTCGCTAACAGCTGCGACGCAGTATGTATATTACAGCGCGCGCGAGCCGGCTTCACCGGTGCGAATGCGCACCGCCTGGCCAAGCTCAACGACAAATATTTTACCGTCACCAATCTTACCCGTGCGCGCAGTCGCAATGATGGCTTCTACCACTTGATCGACCTGCTCGTCATCCACCGCCAGTTCCAGCTTCACTTTGGGCAGGAAGTCGACGACGTATTCAGCTCCTCGATACAGCTCAGTGTGGCCTTTTTGCCTGCCAAAGCCTTTGACCTCTGTCACGGTAATGCCTTGTACCCCCACATCGGCCAGGGCGGCGCGGACATCGTCAAGTTTGAAGGGTTTGATGATGGCAATGACCATTTGCATGCGGGCACACTCCTCATTTCGAATAAAGGCGCAGTCTAACAGTGGAATTTAGCTGACAATTGCTGCAATACAGCATGGAGAATTGGTTTTTTCTATTGTATAAACGCATAGCGTCTTGCGTCGGGCGCGCGATTATAAAAAACGGCATGGGACCTTTGCAGGGCCCATGCCGCCGGATATCGCACCGACGGGGGAGTTGGCTGGCTTGCCGGCGCGAGATGCTCCTAAAACGTCAGAAGTTGTGGCCTCGCTCGATGGCGGGCGAGGCCCCTGAAAACTGCAGCAATCTTCGCAAAACTGTCATGGCTTCCCGTCGCGCTCCTATATGGCATCCGGACCGGTCTCCCCCGTGCGCACACGCAGGGCCTGTTCCAATTCTAGTATCCATACTTTGCCGTCACCTGTTTTCCCGGTTCGCGCCACATTACAAACGGCCTCCATCACCTGTTCCGCAATCGAATCATCCACGGCCAATTCCACTTTGGCCTTGGGCAGAAAGTCCACGCTGTATTCAGCGCCCCGATAAATCTCCATATGCCCCTGTTGGCGTCCGAAGCCCTGCACCTCAGTGACGGTAACTCCTTGAATGCCGATGTCCGCCACCGCCTGCCGAACTTCGTCCAACTTGAAGGGCTTGATGATGGCGGTGATCAGCTTCATGCATTTATCCCCGCTTCCACCGCTTTAGACTTAGGCCTCCGGCATCGCTTCCGCGTTACTATTGCTAATAGCCGTTGCAGCTTCCGTGCCAGTCACAATCGCACCTTGAATCAAGGGGTTGCGCAATCGGTGACAGGGAAATGCACCTAGATGGCGCAGCACGACCGCGTTGCTGCGTTATGCAAGTGCGGGGTGGCGGTCTTAAGCTGCTGATCAGAGAGACAAGCGGAGATTCTTATGAGCTTTATGAATTCCAGCGGCCTGGATGATTTGGCGCGGCGCCTGGCGGATTCCGTGCCCGAATCGGTACGCGCCTTCGGCCGCGACCTCGAGGGCAATTTCAAGGCCGTGCTGCAAGCCCAACTCAGCAAACTCGACCTGGTCAGCCGCCAGGAATTCGACGTGCAGGCCGCCATGCTGGAACGCACGCAGGCCAAACTCGCGGCCATGGAAGCGCGTCTCAAGGATATTGAGGCTAAATTCTCGCCGCAGTAGGAGCAGTCCTTGATCACTCACAGGGAAGTGAGTGCCCCGAAGCCCAGTGGGCACGCGCGAATCAGCACAGTCTTGAGCCGGGCACCTTTGGGGCTGGCAGCACCCCAGGTGCGGGTGGAAGTGCATTTGGGCCCCGGCTTGCCGGCCTTCGCCATGGTCGGACTGCCCGAGGCCGTGGTGCGCGAGAGCAAGGAGCGAGTCCGTTCGGCGCTGATTAACAGCGGATTCGAATTTCCCACCGGGCGGATCACCGTGAATTTGTCGCCCGCCGATTTGCCGAAGGAAGGCGGACGTTTCGATTTGCCCATCGCCGTCGGCATCCTGGCGGCCGATAGAAAGATACCGGCACATGCCCTGCAGCGTTGTGAGTTCTATGGCGAACTCTCCCTCGCGGGCGACTTACGCGAGACTCCTAAATTACTGCCGGCACTGGTCGCAGGCTCGCGCTGCGGCCGAGAGCTCATTCTGCCGTTCGCCAATGCGCTGGAAGCGGCGCTGGTCCGCGATCCGAAGCTCAAGCTCGCCGAGCATTTACGCCAGGTCTATGACGCGCTCAAAGGCCGAGCAATATGGGCGGCATGCACGGGTCCCGCGGGCGCCGCGAACGCAGAGAACCCCGCGGACCCGGATGGCACGCCGAACTTCCGCGCAGCAGCGCCGGATCTCGCCGAGGTTCGCGGTCAATTTGCCGCCAAACGCGCGCTCGAAATTGCCGCTGCCGGCGAGCATGGACTTTTGTTTATAGGTGCCCCCGGTGCCGGGAAAACACTGCTGGCCCAGCGACTACCCGGGTTGCTGCCGCCCCTGGCGGATGCCGAGTCGCTGGAAGTCGCCAGTTTGGAATCGGCGGCCGGACGCAGACCCAGCCTCGGCGGGCGCCGGCCGTTTCGCAGCCCGCAGCACACGACCTCGATTGCAGCCTTGATCGGCGGCGGCGCCATGAAACCCGGCGAGCTGTCGCTGGCGCATCTCGGAGTGCTGTTCCTCGATGAGCTGCCCGAATTCGCGCGCAATGCCCTGGAAGCGCTGCGCGAACCGTTGGAGAGCGGCGTGGTAAACGTCGCGAGGCTGAAGCGCAGCTACGAGTTCCCGGCGAGGTTTCAATTGGTAGCCGCGATGAATCCCTGTCCCTGCGGATATGCCGGTGACCCCGGCGGACGCTGCCACTGCACCGCTGAACAAGTGCTGCGCTATCGCAACCGCCTCTCCGGACCGCTGATCGACCGCATCGACATGCACGTGGAACTGCTGGCGTTGCCGGTGGCGCACCTATTGGACGAAGTGCCCGCGGATGTTGAGAATTCAGCCACGGTGGCGCTGCGAGTCGCAGCCGCCCGCCGGCTACAAATGGAGCGCCAGGGCAAGCTCAATGCACGCCTCACGCCGCCCGAGGTCACCAGCATATGCAGATTGCAGCGCGAGTCACGAGCGCTGTTGGGCACCGCGGTGGCGAGATTGGGGTTATCAGCGAGAGCCTGTCACCGAGTGCTCAAAGTGGCGCGCACCTGCGCGGACCTGGCTGGTGCGTTCCAGATTCGCAGAACGGATGTCGCGGAGGCCCTGCAGCTACGCGCCTTGGACAGGCGTTAGCTATTTGTTGAGCGACACCATGTAATCGACGGTCATGCGAATGGTCGCATCCGGCCAGTTCGTGCCGCCCTTGGGAGGCATGCTGCCTTTGCCGTTGATCGCGTCTTTGTAGAGTGTTTCCTTACCCTGAGCGATGCGCGGCGCCCACGCCGCATGATCGCCGATCTTCGGCGCGCCGTTGATTCCCGCGGTGTGACAGGCAGAGCAGACTTTGGTGAAGGCCGCCTCCGCAGTGGCCGGCACGTCCGCAGCGGGCGCCGCACCCGCAGGTGCGGTCGAGACGGCGAGCGCCGAATTATCCTTGCCCGCGACGGCGATATGCGCGAAGGGCGCAATATTCGCTCTCACATCCTTCAGATGCATCGGCTCGAGCAACACCGCCTGACCCTGAGTGTCCGCGCCAATCGAACGTGCAATACCGAACAGGATGATGGCGAAGAAAATGAGTATGCCCAGCACTAAACTGAAGGAATTGAAGAAGTGGGTATCTGAAGATTCGGGGTTGGACACGGTAACTCGCTGAAATTCGATGAAAAAGCTTACTTGAGGCAAATAGTATAGCCACAGCCGGCGCATCACGGAATAGCTAGCGATCCAGGGGACTCTTGACCCCCATCGCACCCTTGCCCGTTACATGGGTGTAAATCATGATTGCGCGCACATCAGCATGGCCCAGGAGTTCCTGCACCGTGCGGATGTCGGAGCCAGACTCGAGCAGATGCGTGGCGAAGCAATGGCGAAAGGTGTGACAGCTCGCCGGCTGCAGGATCTTCGCCTTATGCACGGCCGTTTCAACCGCTCGCTGCACGGTTCTCTCGTGCTTTTGGTAGCGAATCCGCGGGAAACACCCATTGCCACCCCCATTGGGTCGCCGCGTGGGGATACTTGCGCACGAGAGCCGTCGGCAACGTCACCCCTGGCTCCCGCAATTTGCGCCGCCGGAAGCACGGTCACCCGATCCCTACCACCTTTAGCGTCGCGCACGATCACCTCGCCGCGCTCCAGCACCAGATCCTTGACTCGCAGCCGGTGCGCCTCCATTAGCCTTAGGCCGCTGCCATAGAGCAGGTTCGCGATCAGCCATGATGTGCCATCTAGCTGCGCCAGCACCGAGCGAACTTCAGTAACGCTCAGCACCACCGGAAGCCGCTTGGGCTTGGTCGCCCGCGTCACGTTCGCGAGCCATGGCAACTCCACCCCCAGCACTTGCCGGTACAGGAAGAGCAACGCCTGCAGCGCCTGATTTTGCGTGGACGCGCTGACATTGGACGCGACCGCCAAGTGCGACAGGAAGGCCTCAACGTCCGCCGGCCCCATGTCGCGAGGATGCCTGCGATGGAATTTGACGTCGCGGCGCAACCATTGCAGGTAAGCCGCCTCCGTGCGCAGCGCCAAATGACGAGTGCGCATCCGTTCGCGTGCAACCTCGAACAAACCACGACCTTCAGGCATATAATTATTCCTGCCGTGTTACGCGACACGACGGAAACTAGACCCGAAGGAAATCAGTCTTCGGTGGACCAAGGAGGAGCTTCGATGATTGAAATAAATCAGCTTCGTTTCACGACAACGCAACCTCGCGCCGCTCAACCTGATCGTTAGATCTCGTTCTGGGCCACCGTTCTTATCGCTTGACGCTATACGGCATTGCCGTATAAATTTACGATGTTCAGCTTTATCGAGACGCGACTCTTTACAAAGCTCGTACTTGATTATCTGAGCGACGAAGATTATGGCGCGCTCCGGAAGCATTGATGCGCGATCCGGATGCCGGGCCTGTGATTCCCGGCTCCGGTGGCGTGCGAAAGCTGCGATGGGCCGCCCAGGGGCGCGGCAAGCGTGGTGGCTATCGCGTGATTTACTATGTGCGCCGGGTGCACGGTGTGATTTGGATGCTGACGATGCACCCTAAGAACGTCGCAGAGAATGTTCCCGCGCATGTTCTTCGACAGATTCGCGAGGAAGTTGAAAATGGCTAAGTCAAAGCGAAATATCGGACGCGAAATTCTAGTTGGACTACGAGAACTCAAGCGCGGCGGGTCCGGGCGGGTAATCAACGTACCCAGAGTCTCCGACATTCGCGAGAAGACAGGATTGTCGCAAGCCCGCTTCGCTGCTGTACTAGGCGTCTCAGTTCGTACATTGCAGGATTGGGAACAGGGACGTCGTGCGCCCTCGGGTGCGGCTCGGACGCTACTAATTATGGTCGACAGAAATCCTGCGGCACTGCTCGAAGTGGCGTAGCCGCAGATCTAACCAACGGTTCGAGCGATCGCGGGGCCGCGTCTTTGGTAAGCCAGGGAGGGAGTCGATGATCAGTATAAATCATCTTCGTCTGTCGTCGGCGCAACCCCACGTCGCTCAACCTCATCGTTAGACGTCTCCCTAGGCGTCCTCGCGGACCCATACGTCGGTATGGCGATTTCGCCATATATTTGGTAAAATACATCGATGGCTGGTCCGAACTTCGAGTGGAATTCTGCGAAGGACACCGCAAACCAGCTGAAGCACGGCGTGAGCTTTGCAGAGGCCCAGTTTGCCTTTACGGACACGCGTCGCGTTATTGCGCAAGATTTGAGCCATAGCACGCCGGCAGAGGCGCGGTACTACTGCTTCGGTGAATGCGCGGGCGGCGTTCTGACGGTGCGGTTCGCATACCGCAACGGCGTGGTAAGAATATTTGGCGCAGGCTATTGGCGGAGAGGTAAGAAAATCTATGAGCAAGCGAATCAAATACACCGACGAACCCCTCGGTCGCCTAAAGGTAATGGATGACTTTCTGCCCCCTCCGTCGGAACTCGTATTGCGCGAAGATACCGAGAAGGTAACAATCGCGTTGTCAAAACGCAGCGTGGCTTTTTTTCGCGCCGAAGCTCGGCGTCATGGCACGCAGTATCAGCGAATGATCCGGGCGCTCCTCGATCGGTACGCGTCTGCGCATTCGACGTCTAACAAACGGTTGGAGCGGACGCGCGGGTAGCTTCTATCCTCGTCGGAGGAAGTCACATGACGATAAAGTGCCATAGCTCGGTGTCGCGGGGATCGCGCGCCGCCCAACCTTATCGTTAGGGCGCACGGCAAATGTCAGCGCCGCGAAGTGCAATTGAGACGTTTAGTGCCCGGACTGGGGCGAGCCTCCTGCTGGCCGCCCTCGCGCTCGTGATCGGTGGAGTTTTCGCGAGTGGCCTGCTGCCGAACTCCCAGAAATACATCCCAGGTCACGAGTGGTACATGGTCGCGGTCTGCTCCGTTGGAGCCGCCTTCTTTACGTACTGTGCCGTTCTCCGCATTCGTCGACGCCGTGAAAAAGCCCAATAACGCCGATAGCGAGCGGTGACTATGCGACGCATCGCTGCTTGCGGAGTTCAATGTCTTGCGAAGCGTTTGGTGTGTGGATTGCTTGGCTTCTCGGCCCCGGCGAAAGTTGCTCCAACGCTCAAATCTGGGGTCGCTCAAATATACCGGGGAATATAAATCGTGGTTGGGGTTTCATTGTCCGCGTCGCTGTGAGCATAACTAGCGGTTGGAGCGGATACGGGCAGCTTCGGTGAGGTACGTGTATGTGGACATCATTTGGGATAAATCTCCTTAGATTGGCGACACGTTTACAGTGCGCCGCTCAAGAGCCTTGTTAGGTGCTCGAGTGATCCGATGCGCCATTGATCATATTATTGTGACCGCGCCAACGCTGCAGAGCGGAGCCGAGTTTGTCATTCGATCGCTTGGATTCGAACCCCAAGTCGGTGGCGAGCACGCTAGAATGGGGACACACAACCTATTGCTACGTCTTGGCGATGCCTTATATCTTGAGGTGATTGCTGCTAACCCAAGTGCTCTGAAACCCCAACGTCCGCGTTGGTTCTCATTGGACGAGCAAAAATCGGGCACGCAACCACGTCTCGCGGCGTGGGTTGCGCGTACGGATGACATTCAGGGAGCGAGCAGCGGCGCTTCAGAACATCTCGGAGAAATTGAACTCATGACGCGAAACTCGCTTCAGTGGCGTATTACTATCCCGGCCGACGGCAATGTCGTGCTTGGCGGTATTGCTCCGGCACTCATCCAGTGGCAAACCCCAACCCATCCAGCGTTGAATATGAAGAATATCGACTGCACCTTGATCCGATTAGAAGGCTTTCATGCGGAAGCGACACGCGCTACGACTCTACTAGAGTCCTTGGGACTCCAGCAGGACGTTCGCGTGTCGCGCGTCTCGAATGTGACGAATCCCTACCTGGTGGCGCACATTGGTACACCACAGGGAACGCGTATCATTGGCGCACCTAACTAGCGGATCAATGATGGTAGCGGCGACAGACGGCGGGTCCGGAACATTTGCGGCGCCTCGAGTACGCCTAACCAACGGGTATGGACTTCTCCCTCAAGTTGTTTTTTAAAATGATTTCGAGTGGCGACCGGCGAGAGTTCGTTGCCCGTTGGCCTCAGCCATGAGAAAGAAGGCAATGTGGATTAAGGCCGACTACTAGCGAGTGTCATGCGCGAAAACGTTTACACAGCGGTGGCGTGGGAGTAGAAGAGAATAAGAAAAAACGTGACGATCTCCGTCCGATAATAAGGATAACCGATGACGCCAGAGATTCGCGCATTCGAGTACGCAACGGGCCTCTTCGCGGTTCTAATAGGCCTTGCCGTAGTTGATATCGCCAACAGCCTCCATCGTTTACTCCGCAGAAAGGCGTTAGTTTACTGGGACCCTCTCGCGCTGCTCGCTGCCCTTTATGCCCTATGCCTCGTGGTCGCGATGTGGTTCGATCTTTGGGGCGTACGCAATTTCGGCGCTACTCGACATTTCCTTTTCTATTTGGTCCTAATTTCCCAATTTTTTTTGCTCTTTCTCGTTGCCGCAGCCAGTTTGCCCGATGAACTCAGCGAAAACGTCGACCTGCGCCAATACTACTCGGGAAACCGCCGCTACTTTTGGACTTTGATAGCCCTATTTCAAATCGTATATTCCTGCGCGGGTCTCCATTTTGTCCGAGGTGAAATCGACCGATATCCGCGCGCCGTGATGGTCGTGTTACTGGGCTTGATGTTTGCACCACTCGTGATTTCTATAGTCTTATGGGCTGCAAAATCGCGATGGGTGCACTACGCTGGACTCGCATTATTGTTTAGCATCATGGCATTGCACTATTGGCAAGCTTCTATTAACTAACGCGACGGCGGGCGCTGGCGCGAAGAGGCTCCCTGTAAACTCCGATATCTGCCAATTCTATCGGCACCTCAGGAGTTCTACTATGTCTCGAGAGATTATCCGTACCAGTGGCGCACCTGCGCCCCCTCCGGCCTACAGCCAAGCCGTCAAGGTGGGTGACTTGGTGTTCGTCTCTGGAACCGGTCCGTACGACCCCATCACCGGAGCCGTATCCGGAACCACGATCCAACAACAAACTGCACAATGCTTGACCAACATCACCGCTATTTTGTCCGCGGCGGGGAGCGGCCTTTCCAAAGTTGTAAGTGCCACAGTGATGCTGATTGATGAAGAGGACTTTGCGGGTATGAACGAGGAGTGGGTAAAGTGGTTCCCTGTGGATCCCCCGGCTCGCCAAGGTGCGAAACTGCCGGTTCGTATTCCTGGAATGAAAATTTCAATTGCAGCTATCGCCGAGGCCTAACCGACGGGTGCAGCACACGCACGGATTAAGCATGCCGCGCGCGGTGCCGCTCGGGGTTCGAATCACAGGCGTGACGGCGGCCTTGCTGTTCGTGGTCGTTGCTGTGCAGATCTTCGTAGGCAGCGGGCTAAACGCGCTGTCCCGACCTTTACCTTTCCTCGCATATCCGCTACTCGTTACCGCGTTATTAGGCTGGACCTGGGAGCGTTTCCGCAATGCCGATTAACAACGTGTTGCAGCGGACCGCGACGGCAAAAGCGTCGAGATACATGCGGCGGCTCGCGGCAACTAAACTGCGGGGTTAGATGCCACCCAAGTCCTCGCACCGGTGGTTCGTACGACAGGTACCTACTCTACTCACAGGTCTGCGGGCCATTCTGGCTCCGGTCGTGGCTCTCCTGGCGTGGTTCGCGCCAATGCCGAAGCTATTTGCAGTCTGTCTGGCGGCGGCCTTCCTTTCCGATATCTTTGACGGCATCATAGCGCGTCGCATCGGCGTGGCGACGCCCACCTTAAGACGCCTCGACAGCGCGGCGGATTCAATTTTCTACGCCGCTTGCCTGCTCGCTACCTGGCATCTGTATCCGGCAGCCATCACTGAGCGCCTCGTTTCATTGTGTCTCCTTGTAGCACTGGAAGTCGCCCGTTATTTGATCGACATTTTGAAATTTCGGCGCGAGGCCAGTTATCACATGTGGTCGTCGAAAGTGTGGGGAATCGCCCTGTTTGTTGGTTTTTTCTGCCTGTTGGTACGTGGTGCCACAGGTCTTACTCTCTCTCTGGCCGTCTACGTTGGCATCGTCGCTGACTTGGAAGGCTTAGCGATCTCTATCGCGCTGCGAACGTGGCGACCTGACGTACCTTCGCTGTTCCATGCACTGCAGATTCGCAAGCTTGAGGGCACCGGATAGAAATTATATCCAACTTAGGGTTGGCGCCGACTGGCGGATTGCCTTCGTTGAACCAAAGCGCAAGGTCAATACAGTGCCAGAGCATCGTGTCCCAGGAATGCGCGCCGCTGAACCGTAGCGTGAGGCGTCAATGATCCCGGCCCAGGGTCGAAGGTGCTGTAAAGATATATACATGGGGGCATCTGATGCGATCATTTGGTGCGGGCTCGAAAACGTTGCTAGCTTCGGTGTTGTTGACTGCGATGGGCTGCGCCGGCGTCGCAACTCGCGCCCCAGCAGGCGCTCCACCAGAAGTATCGCCAAATCTTCGCGCGCCGTCAGGTGAGGTGCTCTTTCTTGACGCGCGCGCATCTGGCGTTCAAATTTGCGAATGTGCGCCGACGACTCAATCGCAGCGCGCAGCGAAGGCTGCTTAGGGATCGAGCGTCCCGAGTCGCCTGAGCGCCGCATCGCGCGTCAGCGCGTCGTCGAACTCGATCACAATCTTGCCACTGCCGTTGGCGCGCTGGTGGAGCTCTACGCGCATTCCGGCGGCGCGCATCACCTCACTGATGACGGTGAGCACGGGGGGCGCCGCGGTTGAGCGCCCGGTGTGTGCCTGCGCGGCTTTCCGCACATGATCCTCGGTATCCCGCACGCTCCAATGACGCGTTGCGATGAGCTGGGCGACGCGCACACGCTCAGTGTCGTCCTCGAGCCCGAGCAATGCGCGCGCATGCCCCATGCTGATTGTCCGGGTATCGATCATCGTGGTGACCTCGACGGGCAAATCGAGGAGTCGCAGCAAGTTGCTCACCGCAGCGCGCGACCGACCGATGGCGTTCGCGACCTGTTCATGCGTGAGGGCGAATTCCTCTATCAGGCGCTTGAGCGCACGCGCCTCATCCGCCGGGGTGAGCTCCTCACGTTGGATATTCTCAATCAGTGAAATGGCGAGCGCTTCTTGGTCATTGAATTCGCGAATAATCGCTGGAATATCGGTGAGTCCTGCGAGTTGCGCGGCCCTGAATCGGCGCTCGCCCGCTACCACCTCGAATTGATGAGGGAAACCGGGCACCGGCCGCACGATAATCGGCTGCAGCAGGCCTGTGGCTTTGATCGAAGCGGTGAGATCATCGAGGAGTTCGGGACTGGACTCGCTACGCGTCGGTTGGCGACCGGCGCGGATGGCCTTGATCGGGACGGAGCCGGCCCCTTGTCTGTAGAGACGTCTGGGGTGCGCGTTCAGGAACGACTGTAGCTCACCCATGCCACCCGCGGTTGCACTCATCAGCTAAGCCTACCTCAATCTAGCCCGCATAGCAGCCTGGTCTGCTTTCAGACTCGTCACCAGTCGACATTTAGGAAACGAACCTCCAGTTGGGTACAGGCTTTACTCGCCGGCTCAAAACCTCGTTGCACTGCTTTCGTGATAGATCCCGATTGGCATAACATTGAAGCCATATTCGCGGCTACGCGCGTGAGGAGTTAGGCTCATGACTCAGATCAGCACCCTCCGATTAACCCTCCTAAGGGCAATGTACCTGCTAATCGCGATCGGTCTCGGTGTCACAATTTGGCCATCTATCCTATTTCCGCCGGACTTTGTTTCCCTGCCTGATGGGTGTGGTTCTGGTGCCGATCGTAATTCCCTGGCCATACGTCAGGAAGCACTATGTGAGCGCGCCAGCCGAACCTTGGAGCGCAGCGCTCGGTACCGGGCCGCCCAAATCCGCCGGATAGCGGTGTACGCTTTCCTGCCATCGTCCCAAAGAAGCTTAGTCAATAGACATTCAACGAACCATCCCGCGAGGTACCCCTATGCATTCTCGAATGGCCTCATGTTCCTGTGGCCAATTGCGGATTCAGGTCGAAGGCGAACCGCGAGGTGTGGGTATTTGCAATTGTTTTGCCTGTCAGAGTAGGACCGGCAGCGCCTTCGCTACGCTGGCGAGCTTCTCTGCACCATTCCAAGTCTTCGGCACATCGACGGAGTACGTTCGTACCGGTGACCAAGGAGCAAAATTCATATTCAGATTCTGCCCGGTGTGCGGATCTACTGTTTTCCACACTGAAGTGGGCTACAAGGATTCAGTGAGTGTGGCCGTCGGGGCCTTCGCCGACTGTAATTTTCCGGCGCCTCAGGTATCTATTTACGATAGCCGTAGGCATCCCTGGGTTCAACTCCCCTCGGGCACCATAGCTTTCGATAAGGACCCCGACTAATCGTAAGTAGAACAGGCGACCGTCGCTTCCGATCGCCGATTGGCTCGTGGTAGAGAATTCAACTTCGGTGACGCGAGACTTTGTCGCGTCTCTCGGCACAAACATGAATTGGCACAATCGGTCGGCGCGAGTCCAGTATCGAAGGTCCGTATATACTTAGTCCCTTGCATACCTCGTGGACTTCCCCAATGACACTGCGCGCACTGATTCTGGCCTCCATCGCACTCGCCGGTTGCGGGCCGTCGCCAAGTTCCTCGGTGCCCGCGAAGCTTGCGGAGAGGGCGGACGTCATTGTTACGTTTGACGGGGCGCGGCACGCCTGCCTTGTCGCTCTGCCCAGCGAAGCGCAGGGCAGCGTCGTTCCCTGCGGCGAGGTGGTTTCATTCATAAAAGACGAGCTTAGGGTTTCGAGCGGGGCAATTTATGATATTCGCACAAGTGCAGATTTCGATGCTGCGGAAGTGACTCGCGTCGACGGGAATTTGAAGAGTGCCGGCTACCGATTTATTGGGGGCAGATGACTGGCGCAGTAACGATCGGCCGGTACTTGCGGTCCCCTCTTTATGATCAACGATGCCCCTTGGCGACCGGGGTACAATGGCCCGAGTTCGTACTATGGAGACTGCCGATGAACAGCCTCAGCTCGTTTCGCAGCTTCGGCGATTTTTATCCCTATTATCTCGGCGAACACGCCAACCGCACTTGCCGCCGACTGCATTTCGCCGGAACCACTATTGCCCTCGCCTTGCTACTCGCCGCCGCCATCACACAATGGTGGTGGTTCGTCGCAGTTGCGCTCGTGCAGGGCTATGCCTGCGCTTGGGTGGGCCATTTCTTCTTTGAACACAACCGCCCCGCGACGTTCAAGCACCCCCTTTTCAGCCTAATGGGCGACTGGCGTCTGTGGTGGGACATCTTAAGCGGCAAAGTACGAATCTGAGGCTTCTCTACCGGCGGCACTTCGTGTTGCTGACTTGTTTCAGCGTATTGGTGGCGAGTACGGCGCGCTTGCAGCCGATCAATGGCTCACTTCGCCTTGGGCTGTACGGAGCACTTCACGGCTGGGCATTGGTACTTGCCCTACGATCGCGCCAATCCGTGTGGAGGATGGCGCTATTCGTCGGTATTGCCGCGGCCTTAAGCGTCGTGAGCCTGCAAGTAGGACTTATCGCATTGCGATTCGCCGGCCGTCACGGAAGTGCGGGCCTGTATGCGGCGCTCGGACTCGCGGCCTTGATTGGTGCGCTGGCCTACGGGCTATCGCTTCGCCTATTGCAGATGTCGGAATTGTCCGTTAGCGCGCTCGCGATAATTTCCGGTGGTTGCGTCGTGGCGGTGTATGTGGCTTTTTTCATGCTCGCGCATCTACCTGGGCTCGGCCGATGGTGGCTCGCGGTATTTTGGTGGTACGCATTTTCTGCTGGCCTCTGGTATTGCGAACGAAGGCAGTACGGCGAATAGTCGCGTGAAAGACGGTCTACGTACGGGGCGAGCGCACGTGTTCTGGGCGGATGCCTAGGCCCAGTATCTGAGCCGGCCAGCGGCGTAGCGCCGCGTATCGATTCAACAACTTCAATACAAGCGGCACTTTCAATTGAGCTGCACTACCTGAAATCGCGGGCTTCAGCACCCGATTGTGAACGGCGATTTGCACACCCTGGATCACTTTCACGGGAAACAGCCGCCGCTGCTGCACCGCATCCAGATCTACATCGCGCAGTGTGCCTGCCTTGAGCTTCAGCGCGAGTAGATTGGCCGTCGCCACCGCATCTTGGATGGCGAGATTGATACCCACTCCGCCCACGGGAGACATGGCGTGTGCCGCATCGCCGATACAGAGTAATCCCGGCTCGGCCCAGTTGATCAGCCGATCGACCGACACGCTCAAGAGCTTTATGTCATCAAAGGATTTCAATTCGTCTACCCGATCGGACAAAAAGCGTGCGCCGTCGGCGACTGCGGCTTTGAATGCCTCGAGCCCGGCAGCATGCACGAATCCGATTCCACCCTTGCCGATGACAAACGCACACTGCCAATAATCGCTACGGTCGATGGTGACGATCATCGAGTTGGCGCCTAGGCGACCCAATACATCAGTGGGATCGCCCGCTCTTTTCGACAGTCGGAACCACAGCACGTCGATGGGCGAGCCCAAGTCCTGCACCACGAGTCCAGATGCGGCGCGTACCGTCGACGAGCGGCCGTCGCAACCGACGACGAGATCGGCGTGCACCTCGAGTGGTCCGTTCGGAGTCGTGGCCTTGACCCCCGCCACTCTAGCCGAGGCCTCGATCAGGCCGGTTACCTGCGAGGACATCATCACGTTCAAGGACGAGAAGCGACGGCCCTGGTCGGCCAGGAAATTGAGAAAATCCCACTGCGGCATCAGAGCCACGAACCTGTAAGGCGCCGGGACGCGCGCGAAGTCCGCGATCTTGAAGGAGGCATTGCCGATTTCGAGGCTGAACGCACGGATCTGCGAGTGCGGCAACTTCAAGAAATCCGCCGCCAGTCCAAGCTCCTGCATGATCATCAAAGTCGACGGGTGCACGGTGTCGCCGCGAAAATCCCGCAGAAAATCTGCATGCTTTTCCAGGACCACGGTCTTGACGCCCGCGCGTCCCAGCAAATAACCCAGCATCATGCCCGCCGGCCCGCCGCCCGCGATACAACACTGAACCTTCATAGATTCGGTCATATGTTTTATCATACCTAGGTATTCGCCGACGCGCCGTCTTGCTAAGATTCCATCACCATGCAGATCCATGAAGGCGGCTGTCTCTGCTCGGCAATTCGGTTTCGCATTTCCGGCGAACCCAGCTTCTCCAGCGTCTGTCATTGCGCCACCTGCCGCAGGGCAAGCGCCGCTCCGACCGTCGCCTGGCTGACATTTGACAGCAGCCAAGTGGAATTTCTAACCGGCCATCCGCGCATTTACCGCTCTTCCCAGGGAGTGGTTCGGCAGTTCTGCGGCACTTGCGGCAGCCAGATCTCGTACCAAAGCGCTACCCGTCCTGAAACCGTCGACATCACGACGGCATCGCTGGACAACCCCAATCTGTTCCCACCGACCTTTGAAGTCTGGCTGGAGCATCGCGTGTCGTGGGAATCTCCCGACCAGTCCCGAGAACACTACCCAAGGAGCACTCGATGGCCCGCCGATTGATCAGCTCAGGATCTCAATTCGAACACGACATTGGATATTCACGGGCGGTGGTCGATGGCGACTGGATATTCGTTTCAGGGACTACGGGATTCGATTACGCGGCCATGACGATTTCCGACAATTTATTGGATCAGACGGAGCAGTGCATGAAGAACATCCAGTCGGCATTGCGCCAAGCCGGTGGCGAGCTCGCCGACGTCGTGCGAGTGACTTATGTGCTGCCAGATGGTAGGCGCTTTCCCGAGTGCTGGCCCATATTAAAAAAATACCTGGGTGAGGTTCGCCCGGCGGCAATGATGATCTCCGCGGGGCTGTCCGATCCTCGCATGCAGATCGAAATAGAGGTCACCGCCCGCAGGCGAGCCGCATGAACGGTGATGTGCTGAGTCCCAATTACGATGGAGGCTGCACGTGCCGACAGGTGCGCTATCAATTGATCAGCAAACCGCTTTTCGTGCACTGCTGTCACTGCAGTTGGTGCCAGCGCGAGACGGGTAGCGCATTTGCCCTCAATGCCATGATTGAGGCCGATCGCGTGCAAATGCTCCAAGGAGAGACCGTCACCGTCGACACGCCGTCTAGCAGCGGCAAGGGCCAGCGGATTTCTCGCTGTCCTAACTGCCTTGTGGCGCTGTGGAGCACCTATGCCGGCGCCGGCAATGCGCTGCGCTTCGTTCGCGTCGGGACGCTCGATGAGCCGGTGCGTCTGCCACCCGACATTCATATTTTTACCTCGACCAAACAGCCCTGGCTGACGCTGCCGGCGGATGTCCCGGCAGAAAGTGAATACTATCGAGCATCCGAGCGCTGGCCGGCGGCAAGCCTCGAGCGCCGGGCCGAGCTGCTGGCGAAGTATCCCCGCGCGGGCTAGCGGCTATCACTCATCGACGGAGGTCCGCCTGTGCTCGGTACTCATGATCTCTGGCTATTCGTGTTGTCCGCTTTTCTATTGAATGTCACGCCGGGGCCAGACACGCTTTACATCGTCGGCCGCAGTTCCACCCAAGGCTGGCACGCGGGAGCCGTCGCGGCGCTCGGCATCGGCACTGGCGCTGTGGTGCATATTTGCGCGGCGGCCCTTGGCTTGTCAGCGCTGCTAGCCGCATCCGCCACCGCTTTCACCGTCGTAAAAATAATCGGCGCGGCGTATCTTGTGTACGTCGGCATTTCGCTGATTCGAGCAAGGACCTCGACTCAATCTACGAAAATTGCGTCGAGCGATCGGCCGGCCCCATTAAGGAGCATTTTCTTCCAGGGCTTTCTCACCAATGTGCTAAACCCCAAGGTGGCCCTGTTTTTTCTGGCGTTTCTGCCGCAATTCGTCATGGCAGATGCGCCGTCGAAGCCGTTGGCGTTCCTGTTCCTTGGCGCAATTTTTGATGTCAACGGCACACTGTGGAATTTGCTGGTTGCCTGGTCCACAGCGCGCATCAGCAGCCGATTGGCCGCGGGCGAGGTTTTCAAGAAATGGTTCAATCGCTGTGTCGGCAGCGTTTTTGTACTCATCGGCATCCGGCTGGCGCTGTCTCATGATCGATAGCCACGCAAACTGCTCAATCTATGAAGGCTCGACCCATGAGCGGCCTATTTCAAAAGCTTAATTGGAAAGCACAGCCGGAAATTGTGGTGTTCAACGCACCTGAATCCTTTGAGCCTGAATTAGCGGGGCTCAAAGGCATCAAGATATTGCGGGACCCGAAGCAGCCCAAGGCCGTTAAGTTTGCGCTGGCATTCGCTACGCGGCAGGCCGAACTCGATCAATTGTCGAACATCCTTGCCGGCGCATCGCAAGGGGATGTGGTTCTCTGGTTTGCCTACCCCAAGGGTACGTCTAAGCGCCATACCTGCGAGTTCAACCGCGACAGCGGCTGGCAAGTCATTCGAGCCGCCGGCTTCGATTCGGTACGGCAGGTGGCCATCGATGAAGATTGGTCTGCACTGCGTTTTCGGCGGGTGGAGTATGTCAATACATCTTTGCGTCGTTAGCAGAATGTGCCGAGCTGTGGAATCACGCAAAGCGTCTTTTGGCGGCCGGCGCGCCGTCTGCAGCTGACCAAGTTCCGGTGCGGACGGGCCGCCGCTTGTCAAGACTTCGGTCCTTGCGAGGGTATGCTAATGTTGCATCAGGGAAACGTGGAGAGACTTCTGTGAAAGCATTGCTAGCGATCGTCGGCTGGTGCCTGTTGTTGGTTCTGTGCTGGCCGTTGGCCGTGCTGGCGATCGTTCTGTGGCCGGTGCTCTGGCTATTGTCGCTGCCATTCCGCATCGTCGCGATCTCATTCGATGCCGTGGTCGCATTGCTGCGCGCCATCTTGTTTCTACCCGCACGTATGTTCGGCTACCGCGGCAGCTCCGCGGGCCGGTCTTAGTAGCCGGCGACGTCGGCATGCATCCAATCGATGTCGACCCTGCGCCTGAATCAAACGCCGAGTATTTGTCAGCGGACATGAAGTGAATCAGCGATGATTTCGGCTAAGGATGCGCTTGCGCTGTTGAAAGACGGAAACCTCCGCTTCGTGTCTGAGGACAGGAATCGCGACGCCATCACGGGCCGCGTGCGCCGCCTCGAGCTGGCCAAGAGTCAGGAACCATTCGCGGCCATTCTCGGCTGCTCCGATTCGCGGGTGCCAGTAGAAATCGTATTCGACCAGGGCCTGGGAGATCTGTTCGTCATTCGTGTCGCCGGCAACATTGTCGCCCCTTCCTTAATCGGCAGCGTGGAATTCGCCGCTGAACAATTCGGTACCCGCTTGGTGGTGGTATTGGGCCACACACAGTGCGGCGCGATCGAAGCCACGCTGCAGCAGCTACAGCGCCCGATCGAAAATCAATCGCACAATCTCCACTCCATCGTTGATTTGATACGGCCGTCCATTGAAGGATTGCTGACGACGGAACTCAAACACGATCTTCCGGCACTGGCTCGCGCCGCAGTGCGTGCCAATATTCGAGCATCGGTGAAGCATCTGCGGCATGGATCGGCCATCATCGAGCAACTCATCCAAAAGGACGGGCTCATGGTGGTGGGCGCCGAATATTCACTGGAAACCGGCGTAGTCGATTTTTTTGATGGTTTGTCGGAGTCCGATCTGTAATCGAGTCCCGCCGCGGATTCGACAATGCGCATCAGGCGTGAGGGAAGCACCATCGTCACCCTAGAACATCTCAATCGAATCGGCGCCGGCAAATTGCCGGGGCATCTCGGCATCGTCATTACACATGTCAGTGAATGCGAAATCAAAGCGGAGCTTGAGGTCACAGACACGGTAATGGCGCCCAATGGATTCCTGCACGCGGGAGCCGTGGTTACCTTGGCAGACACGCTCGCGGGCTATGGCTGTATCGCGAATCTGCCGTCCGGCGCGGTGGGCTTTACGACGATAGAACTCAAGTCCAATCACTTGGCTACGGCATTGGAGGGAACCATCGCCGGCAGCGCGAAACCGGTACACCTCGGTAAGACCACTCAGGTTTGGGACGCAATCGTTACCCGGAAGGAATCGGGCAAGACCATTGCCTTGTTTCGCTGTACCCAACTGATTTTGTACGGCAAGTAGCTTGAGTGGAGACCTCCCGATGGCCCAGTGCATTGCACTGATTCGCGGCATCAATGTCGGCCGTGGCAAACGAATCAGCATGGCTGATTTGCGGCGTATGTTCGTCCGCCTCGGACATCAGAATGTGCGCACCGTATTGAACAGCGGCAATGTGCTGTTTGAATGCGACCGTCCCAGCACCGCCCAACTTGGGCGCGCCATTCAAAGCGCAATCGTCGAGAGGTGCGGTTTCAGTGCTGCGGTAGTGGTTCTCAGCGGGAGGAATTTGGCGGCCGTCGTGCGCGAGAATCCCTTGCTCAAGGTCGCCCTCGATCCGTCTAAACACCTGGTCGCGTTCTTCGCACACCCGCGATTGATGACTCCATTGCGTCCGCTGATGAAAGAACCATGGGCGCCGGAGGTGCTGGCCATGGGCTCGCGCGCAGCCTATTTGTGGTGTCCCGCGGGGATAATCGCCGGCAAGCTCTCCCAGGCATTGGCACGACGCGCCGGCGAAACGGTCACCACCCGCAATTGGACGACGGTGCTCAAGTTGCTGGCCGCTTCGAAATGAAGCTGGACGCCGCTTGCCGGCGGCGCGTAGTATCGCCACCCCGTACAATGCGCCTGTAGCTCAGCTGGATAGAGTATCGGCCTCCGAAGCCGAGGGTCGTGGGTTCGAATCCCGCCGGGCGCACTTTTACCACAAAAAGATATTTTACCGCTTGACGTTCCTGCAACGACGAACGTTCGAACCCATGACGTGAGAAAGCTCGGGTTCGACGCCGCCATCGACGGCCCCTAAGGGGCGAGGCGCGCAGCGCCGAGTAATCGAACTATTGCAGCCCGGCAACCATCGCAGCAGGCGCGGGTTTGGCGGGCACCAGTGCGTTTGCCGAGCGATTTGAATTGCGAAAACTGCCGGCGGCCGCGGCGAACGATGCTGAAAAGAATCGATCGAGAAGGCCGCGGGTGGATCCGCCTCGATTCATAAGACGACTGGTCCATTGCAACGACGGATCGCCGCGCTTTCCGGCCTGTATAGACACTGAGCTACCGCTTGATTCCCAAAGCGTCAGCACCTGTACACGATCGTGCGATTTATATTCCGACAGCCGCTGCCACACAGTGGTGTAGTGAATGAGCGGTGTTTCGCTGACGGCGCTCGCGCTGAAGTCGTGGTCGAAGAGCGCGTGCTTACGAGGACGAAATTCCGTGGTCGAGAATACCGGTACACCGCCGGAAGTCGGAATGGTAAAGATCCCGGGCGACGGCGTTACCAGCGCGACGGTCAGTGACAAACGGCCGAAGTTCACCGGTGCCGGATTGACCCTGGCACTGACTACTGTCATCTGATCGACGGCCGGCGCATCGATGGATGGACGAAATTCCGGCATGTGCAGACTTCATCGCGGCCTGTGGGCTTCGTCAGCATCCTCCAAGGAGGCGAAGCTCGTGCGAGGCACGTCACAAATCCGTGCCGCGCCTTCGATACTCCGGTTCAAGTCAACATAATCCAGAAATTATGCAGTGATTATGTGCTGGGTGCATCGCACTCAAAGATCTGGAGCGTCGCGATACGCGGCTCGCGCGGCTTCCCATTCCAGCCCGTTAAAGGGCTTCACGGCCATCGACTCGATACAGCCGCTGTCGATGCAGCGCGCGTTGACACTGATGCCATCGGGATGCGAGCGCGGAATATAAAACGATTTCACGCCGCAGGTTGAACAAAAAAAATGCTTGGCGACGTGCGTATTGAAGGAATAGGTCGATAGTGCTTCGCGGCCGCTGATGAGCTTGAAGCGCTCGGCGGGTACGATCAAATGCAAGAAACCATAGCGACTGCAGATGGAGCAATTGCACTCCGCGACCTCGATCTTGGCGGGCGCGACGACTTCGAAACGAACCCGACCGCAATGACAGCCGCCGGTATGTGTACGCATACCGTTGAGGTTAGCGCTTGTGCTCTTGGGCCGCGAGATCGCCGACCAGCGCCATCAGTTGCTCCGGACCGTCTGCGGTGCGCACATCGGCGACGAATTTGCCGTTGACCACGAAAGTGGGTACGCCGTCGATTCGATAGCGCTGCACCAATTCGTCGGCTTTTTGCAATGCCAAGTCCACGGGCATGGAGTGATAGGCGCTCTTGAAAGTCGCTTCCGAAATGCCCAGCTTTCTTGCGAAGGCCGTTTGAATGCGTTCCGACTCAGCGGCGTTGTTTGGATCCGCGGCGATCAGGGGATTGCCGTTGACGTGGATTTCCTTGAACACATCGCCGTGCAGCTGGTCGAGCTTGCCTAAGCTGTCGAGCGTGTAATACAACCGCGCCAGGGAACGATGGCCTTCGTTCCACATCACATGAACGCGGGAAAAAGTAATGTAGGCAGGCTTGGTCTTTTTCCATGATTCGACCAGGGGGTCGATCGCATAGCAATGCGGGCAGGCATACCAGAAAAACTCCAGCACTTCGACTTGGCCGGCAGGGGCTGAGGTGGGCTGAGCCGGAACGAGGCGTGTGTAATTCTTGCCTTCCTGCCATGGGCTTGGGCCGTTCAGCGTGGCCGCAGCCGCCGACGCAGTCGAAGCCGCCACCGTCGAAGCGACGGCCGCCAGCAGCGGATTGTGCGTGCCGCTGTCGCCGGGAACGTCTTCGACAGTTTCGGAACCGTCTTCATTCATGCGGGTAATCTTGGACGGCAGGTCGGACGGCTGCTCTGCCTTCTGCTGAGCAACGGAATTCGCCGGCGCCGCGCTCTTGGACGCCACCGCGGCCACGGGAGCATGATTATCCGCTGACTGTTGTTTCGCGCATGCCGCGAGCAGCAGGGCCAATCCGAGGCATAACCCCAGATGCCGGGCGCGCATGCTCAGCGCATACCTTGCAGGTACGACGCCAGATTGCGAATGTCCTCGGCCGAAAGACGCTTGGCAACGGTCTGCATGATGCCGTTAGGGCCGGTGGTCCGGGCGCCCGAGGCGTAATCGTTCAACTGTTTCACGACGTATACCGAGTGCTGGCCGCGCAACGCCGGGAATTTTGCCGACTCGTTGCCTCGGCCGGTGGGACCATGGCAGGCCATGCAGGCCGGGATCGCTCGAGTCGAGTCGCCACCGCGGTACAACTTTTCGCCCGCCTGCCAATAAGATGGGTCCGCTTCCAGCCCGGTATTGGTCAAACTGTCGAAGAATGCGCCCAGATCGGCCATATCGCCGGCGCTCAAGCCGGTAACGATGGGCATCATGAGGGGATTGGCGCGCTTACCTTCTTTGAAATTCTTCAGCTGCTCTGCGATGTAGTCCGCGCCGATGCCGGCGAGGCTGGGCCATTCAGGGTTAGTGCTATTGCCGTTCGCACCATGACATGCTTGGCAGACAATGGCCTTGGTGGCGCCGGCTTCCACGCTGCCTACTGCGAAAGCCGAGTTACCGAGAAACGAGCCGAAAATAGTTGCTGCGAGAATCCAAAGCCGCTTCATGATCGACTGCTACCCCGTGCTAATGTGAACTGATCTCGACCGCAAATTGTACACTAGAGTCAATAATTTGCGTTCAAGCGGCGGCTATGTTGACCTATCCCAATGTGAAATTCCTGACCAGTGCCGCCGAGCCGCACCAGCTCGCCCCGGACTTGGGGAAAGAAGTAGCCTTTGCAGGGCGCTCGAATTCTGGCAAATCCACCGCTATCAACGCCATCACGCATCGGAGCGGGCTGGCGCGGGTGAGCCGCACGCCTGGACGTACGCAACTTATTAATTTCTTCGAACTCGCCCCCGAGCGTCGGCTGGTGGATCTGCCTGGTTACGGCTTCGCCAAGGTGCCGGAAAGGGTGCGCATCCACTGGCTGCAGCTGATGGAGCATTATTTCAATGTGCGTGAGTCGCTGGTCGGCTTGATCTTGATCGTCGACAGCCGTCGCGGCCTGGGCGCCCAGGACGCGGGCATGCTCGAATGGGTTCTGGCCAGGGATCGTTTCGCTCATGTTCTGCTCACCAAGGCGGATAAGTTGAACCGCCGCGATGCGCAGAACGTGCTGCGCGAGACGACTGCGGCATGCTCCGATACGTCGGTAACGGCGCAATTATTCTCTGCACACGACAAACAGGGATTTGAAGAAGCGCGCGACGTGATGGACCGTTGGCTAAGTTAAGCCGCGGATAAAAAAAGGCCCCGGTGGTTACTTAGAGCAGCCACCGAGGCAGACCAACCCGGCATGGGGATGACAAACCGGGTCATTCCCGCTCAGGGAGAAGAGCGGGGAGCGTCTTTCACGCTCATTAGGTTAGATGGGGACGTCTCCCGAAAGTTCCAGCCCCACCAAAAGCTATTTTTTCCGACGTGCCGGTAAGGCAAAAAAGGCGAGACCGGCCGAATATGGATTAATTCTGCCCCAATCGGCACCAATATGCTCGAAAATTGTGCGATTTTGAGGTTGCTTTCATCTCCAAGGGGGCGGATTTCATAGGTCAATTCAGCCGGCCGGCTGAATCAGTGCGCTTGGTCCCAGTTGCGTCCGATGCCTATGTCGACTTTGAGCGGGACGGCGAGCGTCGCCGCCTGCGCCATGTGTCTGCGTATTTGTCCTACAAGACCCTCAATGGCCTCGTCCGCGACCTCGAGGATCAGTTCGTCATGGACCTGCATAATGAGCCGCGCCGGAACCTGCGAGGCCAGTAACCACGCATCTACTTGGATCATGGCGCGCTTGATGATGTCGGCAGCGGTGCCCTGCATGGGAGCATTGATGGCGCTGCGCTCGGCATATTGACGCAATGCCTGGTTTCGGGACTGTATCTCGGGCAGGTACAGCCGCCGGCCGAACACGGTCTCGACGTACCCTGTCTCGCGAGCCTGGCGGCGCGTTTCCTCCATGTAACGCTTAACGCCCGGATAGCGCTCGAAGTAAAGATCCATGTACTTCTGTGCGTCGCCGCGGCTTATTCCCAACTGACGGGCGAGGCCAAAGGCCGACATGCCGTACATCAACCCGAAATTGATGGCTTTGGCCGAACGCCGCTGATCGGCACTGACTTCATCCAAGGGGGTGGTAAACACCTCGGCAGCGGTCGCCTGATGCACGTCGCGATCTTCGGCAAAGGCCTGCAGCAAACTGGCGTCGCCGGATAGGTGCGCCATGATGCGCAATTCGATCTGCGAATAGTCGGCGGCGACCAGCGAGTGACCTGGCGGTGCGATGAAAGCCTGTCGAATGCGCCGTCCTTCCTTGGTTCGAATCGGAATATTTTGCAGATTCGGATCCGTCGAGGAGAGTCGCCCCGTGGCCGCTACCGCCTGGTGATAAGAGGTGTGAATGCGGCCGGATACTGTATCGATTTGCTTGGGGAGATTGTCCGTGTACGTCGATTTCAGCTTGGCGATGCCGCGGTATTCCAAGATCAGTTTGGGCAGGGCGTAAGTCGCGGCGAGTTCTTCGAGTACATCCTCCGCCGTCGATGGCTGGCCGGTGGGCGTCTTGCGCATCACCGGGATCCCCAGCTTGCCGAATAAAATCTCTTGCAATTGCTTCGGCGAATCCACGTTGAATACGCCGCCCGCCTCGGCATGAGCCTGCGTCTGCAGCTCCAGCATGCGCGCCGCCAGTTCCGAGCTCTGAATCCTCAGCAGTTCGCGATCCACGAGAACACCGGCGCGCTCCATGCGGTACAACACCGGCACTAACGGCTGCTCGATGGATTCATACACCGCCTTCAAGGTGGGCAGCGCCTCGATTTGCGGCCAGAGTGCCAGGTGCAGTTGCAGCGTGACGTCGGCGTCCTCCGCAGAATATTCAGTGGCGCGGTCCACATCTACCTGATTGAAGGTGATCTGCTTCGCGCCCTTGCCGGCGACGTCCTCGTAATGAATGGTTTGGATGCCGAGGTATTTCTGCGCCGTCGAATCCATGTCGTGCCGGGTGGCGACGCTGTTGAGCACATAGGATTCGAGCATGGAATCGAATTGCTGTCCCAGCAGCGCGATACCGTAATTCGCAAGGACGTGCGCGTCGTACTTCAGATGATGTCCCAACTTCGGCAGGCAGGCGTTTTCCAGCAACGGTTTGAATGCCGCCAGCACCTTGGCAAGGTCCAATTGGTGCGGAGCGCCTGCATAGTCGTGACCCAGTGGAATATAGGCGGCCTCCCCCGGAGTTACAGCGACCGATAAACCTACGATCCGCGCCTGCATGTAGTCCAGGCTGTCGGTTTCGGTATCGAACGATATGAGCGGCGCGGCGGCGAGCTTGGCCAGCCACTCCTCCAAGGCTTCTGGCGAAACGACTTTGTGATAGTTGCGTGTCGCTGGAGGCAACGCAACCGGGAGCGGCTCGGCGGACTGCGCGCCGGCGGCGGTTGGTGCGCCCGCGGGTTCATCGACCTCGACCGAGGCGGCGCCCGCGCCGCCCGGCGCGTCCGGGCCCAGTGACTTGAGCAGCGCCCGCAATTCTAGGCGCGTGTACAGTTCACGCAGCCGCGAGTGATCCGCTGCGCCGGCAGTCAGTCCTTCGGCAGTCACGTCTAAGTTCAGCGACGTGTCGATGGTGGCGAGTTTGCGCGACAGCTCCAGCATGGTGAGTTCGCCGCGCAGGTTCTCGCCCACCTTGCCGCCGATTTCCGCCGCGTGAGCGATCAACTCATCGAGGGTTTGATATTGATTGAGCCACTTGGCAGCCGTCTTAGGGCCCACTCCCGTGACACCGGGAATGTTGTCCGAGCTGTCGCCGACCAGCGCCAAATAGTCGACGATCTGTTCGGGAAACACATCGAATTTCGTCTTTACGCCGTCGCGATCCAGGCGCGAGTTGCTCATGGTATTGATTAATCCGACATGCGGACCCACCAGCTGCGCCATGTCCTTGTCGCCGGTGGAAATGAGCACGTCATAGCCCGAGGCGGCTCCCTGCTTGGCCAGGGTACCGATCACATCATCCGCTTCGACCCCGGGCACGCGCAGCAGCGGCAGTCCCATGGCGGCTACCGTGTCATACAGAGGTTGTATCTGCGAGCGCATGTCATCGGGCATCGGCGGGCGATGCGCCTTGTATTGCTCGAACAAATCGTCACGAAACGTGCGCCCCGGCGCATCGAAAACCACAGCGATGCGATCGGGCGACTCCTCTTTAATCATCTTGTTGAGCATGTTGAGCACGCCCAAAACCGCGCCGGTGGGTTCACCCTTGGAGTTGCTGAGCGGCGGCAGCGCATGAAATGCCCGATACAGATAGCCCGAGCCATCGACCAGAATGAGTTTGCCTGCGCTCATGAACTTTGCGTAATGCTCAAGCTCAGTGTTGCGGCGGAATGTCCGCGGGTTTGGCCGGATCGGGAGTCGTGCCGCGCGCGCTCGGCACGACTTTTTTGTGCTTCGGGGCGTCCGGATGCACTAGGGGGCCTTTTTGGCCACAACCGGCGATCAGGCAAGCCATGCATAGAGAGATTAACAGTCGCGCGAGGATCATTCACAGAGTATACCGCGCGCGGCGGAGGGGCTGTTCGGCCGGAACTTCTGACGCCGCCGGCCGGTCCGATTCTGCATCACTTATAGGAGACGACGATGCAGCGGATCTCGGCCACCCAATTGGCGATACTCGCGCTGGGCGCATGCACAGTTTCGACCGCGGCTCTGGCGGAGAATCCAGTCGGATTTTATCTGGGTGTCGGTGCAGGTTATTCCACGATCCGCAGCGACGATCCCGCGTACGGCCTGCCTGGCTATTTCAATGATCACCAAACGGCCTGGAAAGTGATCGCCGGTGTGCGGCCGATTTCCATTCTAGGCGCCGAATACGAGTACATCGATTTCGGTCATCCCAGCAATCGTTACGGCTCCAACGGCTTTGCCAATTACGGGCTGGATTCTCATCCTCGGGCGAATGCGCTGTTCGGCGTCGGCTATCTTCCGCTGCCGATTCCGTTCTTGGATGTGTACGGCAAGGCGGGAATCGCGCGGCTGCAAACTGATGTCACGACTTTCGTGCCCGGCGTATGCTCACCGTCGAGTGGTGCTTGCAGCGGCACATTTTTTCGCCGCAACGAGACCGATAATCGATTCGCCTACGGCGTGGGTGTGCAGTCCAAGGCCTGGGGCGTGGCCTTCCGCGCGGAGTACGAGCGCATCAACTCGCAGTTCGGTGACCCAGATGCGTTGACGGTCAGCGCCACCTGGACTTTCTAGCGCCGCACCGATCCCCTAGTACCGACTATCGGAGAGTGCGCGCCGAAGCGCGGTGCGCTTTATACTGGCGTTCATGAAGAACACCAAACCGTGCGCGTCGCGCCATTCATTGCTCGTTTTGCGAATTGTTGGGATCGGGCTCTGCGCTGTACTTTGCTCCTGTGTGCATAGGGATTTTCGGGCGCCGGCCGGCGGCGCCGATGCCACGACCCGGGCGCTTCGAGCCAAGGTCGACACCATCGTGGTCATTTACGCCGAGAACCGCGCCTTCGATAATTTATACGGCAATTTTCCAGGAGCACGCGGCCTCAACGAGGTCGTGGGAGCCGACGGACGGCCTCTGCCTGCGTATGTGCCGCAGATCGATCGCGATGGATCGGTTCTACCGGCATTGCCGCCGACCTGGGGCGGCGTCACCGCGCCGGGTATCACACCGGTGGTGACGGAAGTGCAAAGTGCCGGCTTGCCCAATGCCCCCTTCTCAATCGAACACGCCTTCACCGCGCAGGCCAACGTTACGCTATCGACGGCCAGCATTACGCGCGATCTGTGGCATCGCTTTTTCGAGCATCAGATGCAAATCGACGGCGGCAAGAACGATGGCTACGCCGCCTGGTCCGATGCCGGTGGTCTTGCAATGGGGCATTATGACTACAGCCGATCGGCGCTGTATTCACTGGCGCAGGACTTCGTACTCGCGGATAATTTTTTCCAAGGCGCCTTCGGCGGATCTTTTCTCAATCACCAGTACCTGATTTGCGCCTGCGCACCCGAATATCCCAACGCTGCGACTGCCAAAGCGAATCCCTCGATTGCGATACTCGAGCAGGACTCCGCCGGACATTTTATGCCGCGGCTCAAAGCGGCGCGCAACGCCAAGCCCTCGGCGCTTGACGAGCCACCAAGGTTCGCCAAAAGCGGCAACATCGCTCCGGCGAATTATTTTGGTGATGGCCGGTTTTATGCCGTTAATACCATGCAACCGCCGTATCAGCCGAGCGGCAACACGCCCGCCGCCAAGGATGCCGATTTTCTTTACGCGGATCCCGACAATACGACCACCTTGCCGCCGCAAACGGCGAGCACCATCGGGGATGTGCTGGACGCCAAGCAGGTCAGCTGGGTGTGGTACTCCGGCGCCTGGGACACAGCGCTCGCTGACGGGCGACGGCCGCCGTTCAAAACGCGTACCGCCATCTATGCGCCGAACACGGCTGGCGGCAATCCGGATTTCCAGCCGCATCATCAACCATTCAATTACTACGCGCGCTTTGATCCCAGAGATCACGCCGAGCAACGCGCGGCCCACCTGAAGGATTCTGGCGACCTGCTCGCCGCCGCCGCTGCCGGACGATTACCTGCGGTCGCGTTCTACAAGCCGCAGGGCAATGTGAATCAGCACGCCGGCTATGCGTCGGTCGCGGAGGGCGACGCGTATATCGCCGAGTTGGTCGCCAAGCTGCGCGCGAGCCCGCAGTGGCCGCGCATGGTCATCGTGATTACCTACGACGAGTTCGGCGGCGCTTGGGACCACGTGGCACCGCCGCAGGGCGATCTGTTGGGGCCCGGAGCGCGAATTCCCGCGCTGATCATCTCGCCTTTGGCCAAGCACGGAACGGTCGATCACACGCAGTACGACACCGAGTCCATTCTGCGTTTGATCACGCGCCGCTTCGATCTGGACGTGCTGCCGGGAATCAAGGCGCGCGATGAAGGACTGGCCGCGCACGGTGCCGCGCCAATGGGCGACCTGACCAATGCCCTTGACCTGCACCGCTAGCGGGCGGCCCTTGAGACTATTGGGTTTTCTTCGGCGGGCCTTTGGGATTAGCCGGCGACAACGCTGCAGGCTTGTCGTTGGCTTTGACGCTGACCAACTCCACGTCGAAAATCAGCAGCGAACCGCCCGGAATGCCGGGTTTGGGGCTGGCGCCGTAGGCAAGTTCGGGAGGCACGAACAGCTGCCATTTGGCGCCCGGCTTCATCAGTACCAATGCCTCCTGCCAGCCCGGGATCACGCCGTTCACCCGAAAGGTGGCCGGCTGTCCACGCGTGTAGGAACTGTCGAATTCCGTGCCGTCGATTAGTTTGCCGCGGTATTGCACCGTCACTTCGTCGGTAGCGGTGACGCCTGCCGCCTTCTTATCGCCTGCCGCTACGATTTTGTACTGCAGGCCGGAGGCCGTAGTTGTGACACCTTTTTCGCGACCGTTGCGCGCCAGGAAATCCTTGGCAGCCGTTTGATTGCCCGCAACGGCGGCCTCCATCACCGAGCGCACATAGACATTTAACTGCTGCTGTTCGGCGGGCGTGGTTTTCTTGCCTTGGAGGCCATCATGCATGCCGCGCGACAGCGCATCCATGTTCACCTGCTCGGAAACGCCCACGCCGTGCATCTGCGCACCGAAGGTCAGTCCGAAGAGGTAGCTGCTTTGTTCGTTGTTCAGCGCCGCGGGCGCTGCGGCAGCGCCCGGAGTCGCCGGTGCCGGGGAGGGAGCTTGGGCCCCGACAATGGGCGCGGCTGCAATCAGAAGCCATGCGGTGCATGTCTGGCGGATGGTTTTGATATTGGAATGTTTCATGGCGCGAAAGATACCCCCGTTCTGGCTGCAAAGGCTAGCGTGATTTAAACGCCTAGGGCGCCGCGCCGGATGATTGCTACAGTTAACCGCGACGTGCATACCAATTTACCCTCGGCATTGACGATGTCGATGCTCCAAACATGGCTGCGTCCGCCCAGATGCACGGGGCGGGCGGTACCGGTGACCAAGCCTGAACGACCTGCGCGCACGTGATTGGCGTTGATCTCCTGGCCCACACATTGGTATTCCTGCATGTCGATACACATGCCTGCGCCCATGCTGCCGACCGTTTCGGCGAGTGCCACTGAGGCGCCGCCGTGCAACAATCCGTAGGGTTGACGGGTGCGCTGATCCACCGGCATGGTCGCGCGCACGAAATCATCGCCGACTTCAGTAAAGGCGATTCCGAGATGTTGAACCAGCGTTCCCTCATGCAGGGAATTCAGTTCCGGTACGGTCCGAGGGCTTTTCCAGATGCTCATTCTGAATCCTTGATCTGCGCAGCGACACGGCGATACGCCTCGCGAAATGGTATGCCTTCCTTGGACACCAGCGCATTCGCGGCCGCCGCAGCGTAAATGCCTGGGTCGAGGTGAATGTTCTCCGGCCGAAAACTCAAGCCCGCCAGAGCGCTCGGCAGTATGGCGAGAGTCTGCAGGCAGGAATCGATACCACGGAACAGGGGCGGCTTGATCAGCTGCAGATCGCGGTGATAGCCGGAAGTCAGCTTCTGTGTGATGCCCAGCACTTCGGCGAGCGCTGACTGCGCGACCGCCGAGCGACCCCGCATCAGTTCGAACACATCGGGGTTGCGCTTCTGCGGCATGATGGAGGAGCCGGTGGTAAAGGCGGCCGGAAGTGCGACGTAACCGAATTCCTGGGTGTAGAACAGCAGCAAGTCTGCGGCAAGCCGTCCCATATCCTGAGTGAGCAGGGTGATCTCAAACAACAGCTGCGCCTCAGCTTTGCCGCGCGACAGCTGCACTGCGGTGACTGGCTCCTGAGTGACGGCAAACCCGAGACTGAGGCGGGTCGCCTCGCGGTTCAGTTCAAGATTCGGCGTCCCATAGCCGGCTGCGGATCCCAGCGGATTCTTGCCGATGCGTCTTTGCGTCAGTGCGAGGCCTTCCGCATCGTCGCGAATTTCCGCCGCGAAGCCCAGCGCCCAGAGCGCGACCGTGCTCGGCATGGCCTGCTGCATATGTGTGTAGCCGGGCAGTACCACGGCGCCATGCTGGGCGGCCACCGCGTCGAGTGCCTCGGCGACGCCGATCGCCCCATGCCGCAGCTCTTCGGCGGCGTCACGCAGGTACAGGCGCAGCGCAGCGAGCACCTGATCATTGCGCGAGCGGCCGGCATGCAGGCGACCGCCGCCGGCACCGATGCGCGCGGTGAGCAGATTCTCGATGGCGGTCTGGCAATCTTCCTGTTCCAGCGTCACGGCCCAAGTTCCCTGCGCGTGTTCTTCGCCGATAGTCGTCAGGCCTTCGCGGATCGACGCAAGATCCTGCGGCGACAACAACCCCTGCAATGCCAGCATCTCTGCATGCGCCAGCGAGGCTTGAATGTCGTAGCGAACCAAGCGGTTGTCCAGTAGATAGTCCTCGCCGGCGGTATAGCTCAACACGCGCGAATCTAGCGGGGCCCCCTTGTCCCAAAGTCGCGTCATGCGCGAGGTGCGCTCAATTGCTCGGCAGGACTCAAGGCGGTGAGATCGGCCACCACCAGCGTACCGGTGCCCTCATTGGTGAAAATCTCCGCCAGCAGACTGTCGGCGGATTTATAGCTGATGACGTGGACCCGGCGTACCCCGCCGCGTATGGCGTTCTCGATAGCTGCCGCCTTCGGCAGCATGCCATCCTTCAGCGCCCCCTGATCGCGCAGGCGCTTCAACCCCTTGATGTCGGTGTACGACACCACGGAGCTCGGATCATCGAGGCGCTCGAGAATTCCTTGTGCGCCGGTGCAGAGCACGAGTTTTTCGGCCGACAAGGCGCCGCCGATGGCCGCGGCCACGGTGTCGGCGTTGATATTGAGCAAGACGCCGTTCGAGTCTGCCGACAAGGGGCTGACCACGGGCATCAAGCCGTTCTCCAGCAGCTTTTCGATCACGCCCGCATTCACCGAATCGATATTGCCGACGAAGCCGTAGTCCACCGTCTGGCCCTCGGCGACGCGCACCGGTGGCCGCTTGTGCGCGCGTATCAAGCCCGCGTCCACACCGCTCAAGCCGATGGCCTCGAGGTCGAGCTCGCGGCAGATCGCAAGAATGCGCGTATTAATCAGGCCGTTCAGCACCATGGCGGTGACGTCGATAGACTTCTGATCCGTGACCCGCCGGCCGCTCACCATTTGGGTGTCGATACCCAACGAGGCCTGCAGGCTGTCCAATTGTGGCCCGCCGCCGTGCACCAGAACTGTTTTGATGCCCACCTGATGCAGGATTGCCACCTGTTCGATCAGCGCGCGGGTGGAGAGTTCGTCGTTGAAGACGGCGCCGCCGGCCTTGATGACGAACACCTTGTTCTTGTACATGCGGATGTACGGCGCCGCGCTCTTGAGCGCACGCACGGCGACGGAAGGATCAGGTCGACTCATAATCATTTTAGAATACTCCGAAACAACGGCCGCTTAGGCCAGCATGCGATGCAGAACTGCCATCTGCACCGCCAGACGATTGAAGGCCTCGCGTTTGACCACGGCACGCGGGCCGTCCAGCACTTCATCGGCCACCGCGACATTGCGGCGCACCGGCAGACAGTGCATGAGCTTGGCATCGGGGAGCGCGCCTGCGAACCAATGTTCGCGCACACACCAGTCGGAAAGATCGGCGCGCAGGCGCGAGTCTGCTTCGGTGTCGCCGTAGTACATGGTGGTGCCCCATTCCTTTGCATACAGCACGCTCGCGCCGGCGAGCGCCGCCGTTCGATCCGAAGTCTCGGTGAGCGAGCCGCCGGCGGCAGCCGCGGCAAAACGGGCGTTGTCCATGATTTGCGGCGGCAGCGCGAACCCTTCGGGCCGCAGTACCACCACTTCCATGCCGCGTGTGGCCGCCATATGGACGGTCGCCGCCGGAACGGCCAGCGGCAGGGCCTTCGGATGATAGACCCAGCTCAAAACGAACTTCGCTTTCTGCGGGATGTTGAGTTCGTCCAGGGTGCGCCAGTCCGCCAGCGCCTGGCAGGGATGATTCATTGCCGATTCCATGTTGATCAGCGGCTTGTCGCACAGCGCATCGATCATTCCGAACAGGCTCTCGCCG
The DNA here is from genome assembly GCA_038226325.1 of Steroidobacterales bacterium. GTDB lineage: Bacteria > Pseudomonadota > Gammaproteobacteria > Steroidobacterales > Steroidobacteraceae > Bog-1198. The sequence goes on from JBBRQO010000016.1 coordinate 96,351, forward strand.
AGGTCGGCGGCGAGATTCTTGCCTTCGGCAAAGGCACGTACGCCAAGCGCGTCGCAGTAAGAAGCCAACACCGGTATGCCCTCGCGAATATGCTCCGCGGCCGCTCCTTTCATGATGGCATTCTGCCGCGTCTCCAGCTGCCAGGTCCCCTGGCCCGGAGTGATTACGAAGGAGGAGCCGCCGAGGCGCGCCATCCCCGCCTGGAAGGAGGCGAGAGTACGCAACGAAGGATTGAAGAACACCAAACCTAAGATCTTGCCCGCCAGCGCGCGCGGCTCCGGCTTGTCCTGCAGTGCTTGGGCAAGCGCCAGTAAATCGAGAATTTGCTCGCGGCTGAAATCGGCCAGCCCTAAGAAGCGCTTCATGCGGAAATTCTCGCCAGCGCGTCGCTGAGCTGATCCACATGGCCTTCATTCAAGATGTACGCCGGCAGCAGACGCAAGATATGCGGATCTGCGCTGGTGCCGGTGAGAATGTTCTTTGCCAGCAATGCCGCCTGTACTTCCTTGGCGGGCCGCGAGGTTTTCAGACCCAACAAGAAACCCGCGCCCTGCACGCCAGTGACCGGACCGACGATGCAGTTGGAGCGGATGTACGTGGAGACTAAGCGCACATTCGCCAGCAGGGACTCGGATTCGATGACGTCGATCACCGCTTCGGCCACCGCGCAGGCCATCGGCCCGCCGCCGAAGGTGGTGCCCATGTCGTCGTATTTGAGGCGGCCGGCGACGGCGCGCGACATCAACAGCGCTGCTACCGGAAAGCCATTTCCCAATGCTTTCGCAGCAGTAATCATGTCCGGTGTGATGCCGTAGAAATTCGCAGCGAACGGCGCGCCGCTGCGGCCCACGCCGCATTGCACCTCATCGAAAATCAGCAGCGCACCCGTCGCATCGCAGCGTTGTCGCAGTGCCTGCAGCATGGGTTTGCCGATATCGTAGGCGCCGCCCACCCCCTGTACCGGTTCGACAATGACCGCTGCCGTGTCGCGGTCCACGAATTGCTCGACGACGGCTGGATTGTCGCGCGGCGCGAAACTCACCTCGAAGGGGGTGCGCGGGAAGCCGTACCATTTGTCGAGCGCGCCCCAGGTCACAGCACCTGCTGCCGCCGTTCTGCCGTGAAAGCTCTGCTCGAGCGCCACGACTTTACTGCGGCCGCTCTGCCTGAAGGCAAGCTTGAGCGCATTCTCGTTGGCCTCGGCGCCGCTGTTGAGCCAAAAAACCGTATCTAATCCCAGCCCCACAAACTTCGTCAGGCGTGCCGCGGCGCGCTCGCGGATGACCATTGGCAGCGCATTGGTCTGAAAGGACATTTGCCGAGCCTGACGCTCGAGTGACGCCAGCCAGCGTGGATGGCCGTAGCCCAAGCCCGCGACCGCGTGGCCGCCATAGAAATCCAGATACTTGCGGCCGTCGCGCGCGTGCAGCCATACCCCGTCGCCATGCGCCACTTCGATGGGATATTGCGCGTACACCTGTGCCAGATGGCTGGTAAGCGCCTGAGAAGTAACCGTCGTGGTCAGAGGAGTCGCCATGAAAAGTGTCGGCCTTGCGTTCTGCTAAGTCCAGCCGGGCGCGGGCGCCGTGAGCCCCGTGGTCTCGGCAAAACCCAATAAACGATTCATCCATTGGATGGCGCCGCCCGCAGCGCCCTTATTTAAATTATCGACCACCGCCATGACAGCAATGGAATTGCCGTTGGTCACGGCGCTCAAGTTCGCATAATTGCTGGTGGCTACATCTTTCACCCGCGGCGCGGTATCAGCAACACGTACGAAGGGGCAATCCTTGTAGTAGGACTTGAGCGCCTCCAAGGCTTGCGGCGTGCCGATCGATTTCTTGAGGCTGGCCTGCACCGTGACATGGATGCCGCGCGCGAAAGGTCCGGAGTGGGGCACGAAATTAAGTTCGGCCTCCACGCCCGTGGCGAGCTTGGCGCAGGCGATGATCTCCGGCACGTGGCGATGACTCAGGGCGCCGTAGCTGTACAGATCGCTGTGCCGGTGCGGATGATGCGTGCCCTCGACGGGCTTGCGGCCGGAACCGGTGCTGCCGGTGATGCCCGTGACGAACAGGCGTGTATCTGTGAGCCCGAGCGCCAGCAAGGGCACGGTGGCGAGCAGCGTCGCGGTGGCGAAACAGCCGGGATGCGCTACATGCGCAGTCGGCGACTTTTGCAGATGCTCGGGCAGGGCGCAGATGAATTCGCGAATCCGCGCCGGCGCGCCGTGCGCCTGTTTGTACACGGCTTCGTAGGCCGCGGCGCTCGAATAGCGGAAATCGGCAGAAATATCCACACAGTGTACGCGGCTGCCGGCGGCGGCGGCGGCGTTGAGCAGGCGGTCGATGATGGCGGCGGCCACGCCATGCGGGGCGGCGGAGAACAGCGCGGAGCGCGGCGCGCTGCGGATGAGCGCCTCGATCGCATCGAGGTCCGAAAACTTAAGATCCGAATAGGTGCTGCGCAGATGCGCGAAGGCGCCTGCCACCGGCGCACCGGGTTGACTGTCGGAGAGAATGCCCGCCACCGTCAGCTGCGGATGTCCCGCGATCAGCCGTAGCAACTCACCGGCTACATAGCCGGTGCCGCCCAGCACTATCGCAGGAGTGAGCTCTTTCATTCGGCCGCCATCTTGGATTCGCGCACGTGCCCTAAGCCGAGCTTGGCGATGATGTGATCGCCGAGATCCGCCGGATTGCTGATGGCGTTGAACGCCTCAACGTTCATCTGCTCGCGAATGATTTCCACTCCCACGAGATTGTCGGTCGCCGGGCCGGTGACGGCGCAGGGTTCGATGCCGAAGCGCTCGCGCAGTAATTTTACTCCGCCCCAGGCGGCGACCGGATCGTTGGCGGACAACACCACGGCCGTCAGCACCGTCTTGATGTCAGGCTGACGCAGGATGGATTCCACGCCATAGGTTCCCAACAGCCCGTCTCCCAATTCGAATACGATGACGTCGGGCTGTCCGGTGGCCATCTCCGTGAGCATGGTGCGGGTCAGCGCCGGACCGCACTTCGCCGTCGTGGTGACTATTCCCAAATCGGTAAAAATCATGGTGCGCCGCGCACCGGAATCCTCGAACGCCAGGATGTCACGGCGCAGCGACACGCCGGTGGCTTTGAAGGCATCCACCACCAGTCCGCGATGGCGCATGCGCGCGATAATGGCCGAGGCCGCCGCGGTCTTGCCCGCTTCCATGCAGGTACCGGCCAGCGCCACAACGGGCACGCCGCGCACGTCGAGCGCGGCGTCATAATCCAACGCCTTGTAGCCTGCCTTGGCAGGCACGCCAATGCGCTCGCCCAGGTACGGAAAAGTCAGCACGGCGCCCAGTACCTTGCAGTCGAAGGGCTTGCCCTTGTCAGGGGTCGCCGAATCGCAGATGCCGAGCACGCCGCCGATGTTCAACATTTGAATTACATCGCCCGGTTTGAGCGAAGGCGGAATGTGGCCCGAATAGCCGAACAGAGCCTTGCGGTGTCCCAGCGCGCCCACCACGACGTCGCCGCGTGCCACCTTGGCCATGCGGCCGCTGGTCAGCTCGAGAGTGTTGTAAGTCGACTTGTTGTTGAGGATTTCCACCACCACCACCATTCCCTCGTCGCAGGAAATGTCGGTGGCGATACGCAGCTCGCGCGACAGGCCGCAGGCCTGGGTCACCGAGGCGATTTTATCGACGACCACTGTGCGCATGCCGCTCATCGCTGCGGCTCCTTGGCGACGGCCGCAATGGCGCCGGCGCGCTTGTAGAACACACCGGTCAGAGCCAGCATTTTTGAATAGCCCAGCGCATCGGCCGGCGTCCATTCACCGGCGGATTCGCCGTAGACTCCCTTGGAGGCCGCCATCAGGGAATAGGGCGAGGTGACGCCTTCGACGAAGATCGAACCCGGCCGCATCAGTACCTTGACCTCGCCGCTGACCCGCGCCTGCGAGGACAGGAGCAATGCTTCGATATCGCGGCACACGGGATCCAAGTGCTGGCCTTCGTGCAGCAAGTCCCCATAGGGCTGCGCCACCAAGTCCTTGATGCGTGCCTGTTTGCCCGTCATCACCAGTTTTTCCAGTTCGCGGTGTGCCGTCAGCAGCACCTCCGCCGCCGGCGCTTCAAACGCCACCCTGCCCTTGGTGCCGATCACGGTGTCGCCCAAATGAATGCCTCGACCGATGCCGAAGGGGCCGGCCAGGGTCTCCAGTTTCTCGATGATGGCGACGGGCGACAGGGACGCACCGTCGAGACTCACCGGAATTCCCCCGTCGAATCCCAGCGTGTGGCGCTCGGCGGCGCGTGGTGCCGGTGGGCCGGACCCTGCTAGGCTGGCGGAAAACGCGTCCTTCGACAGCACCCAAGCGTCGTCAGGAATGCTGCCATCGGAGGTGAGCGTCTCCTTGCCGCCGATAGTGACTCCCCACAGGCCGCGATTCACGGAGTAGGCCGCACCGAAGGGCGGAATCGGCAAGCGATGATCTTCGAGATACTTCAGCTGCTCCGCCCGTTTGAAGGCGCGGTCACGCACCGGTGCAATAATTTCCAGATCCGGCGCCAGCGTGCGCAAGGCTACTTCGAAGCGCACTTGATCATTGCCGGCGGCCGTACAGCCGTGAGCGACCATCTTGGTATTGAGCGACAGTGCCATTTGCGCAATGGTCTGCGCCTGCAGCACCCGCTCCGCGCCCACACACAGCGGATACACGCCGCCGCGGCGGATGTTGCCCATGATCAGGAACTTGAGCACCTGTTCGAAATAGGCAGTGCGCGCGTCGATCAGATGATGTTCGACGGCGCCCAGTTGTGCCGAGCGCTCGGCCAGGGAATGAGCGGCTTCGGCATCGATGCCGCCGGTATCGACCGTCACGGTAATCACCGGCCGACCATATGTGTCCTTGAGCCAGGGCACGCAAAAGGAAGTGTCGAGACCACCGGAAAAAGCCAAGAGGATGGGCTCTGCGCCCTGAGTTGCGGTCGATGTCATGGGTTTAGCGTCCGAAAAGGGCGAGAAGGCGTAGCTCAAGCTTGCGCTGTTCGCGCGCGCCGGCCGTGGCGATGAATATGGTGTCATCGCCGGAGATGGTGCCGATGACCTCAGGCCATTGGGCGGTGTCGATGGCAACGGCCACGCTTTGCGCCGAGCCCACCGTGGTCTTGAGCACCGTCAGATTCGTGCCGGCGGTCAGGCGGGCGTTGACGAATTGCTTGAGCGATGAAAAATCATTCTTTGCCGCGACCGCCGTTTCCGGCAACACATACCGATCGCCCATCTTGGCAACCCCCAGCTCACGTAAATCCCGGCTCACACTCGATTGAGTCGCAACGTGACCGTGTTTGCGCAGCATGGCTACCAGCTCGGTTTGGCGCCCCACCGCCTGCTCGCGGATGATTTTCGCCAGCACGCTGCGGCGCGCCGGCGCGCTGGAGTTGTCGACATCAGATCGGAGCATCGGGAGGCCTTGCATAAAGTTGCACGCATCCTGCATAAAAATGCATAGCTTGTCAATGCGCCGCAGGCCGGTGGCGGCAGGCCTTGAATAACTGGGATACGCTCCCAGACTTGTGCAACGTCCGGCGCCGAAGTGAACCTATGATTCCTTTCTCAATTCTCGACCTGTCACCCGTGATCATGGGCGGCAACGCAGCGCAGTCGCTGCACAATACCTTGGATTTGGCCCGGCACGCGGAGGGCTGGGGTTACCAGCGCTACTGGCTGGCGGAACACCACAGCATGCCCGGAATTGCGAGCGCGGCCACCGCGGTGGTGATCGGCCACGTGGCGGCGGGAACCAAAACCATCCGCGTCGGGGCGGGCGGCATCATGCTGCCGAATCATTCGCCGCTGGTGATTGCCGAGCAATTCGGAACTTTGGAAAGTCTGTTTCCGGGTCGCATCGATCTGGGCTTGGGCCGGGCGCCCGGTTCCGATCAGCTCACAGCGCAGGCCCTGCGCCGCAATCTGAATTCCGATCCGGAGCAGTTTCCGCAGGATGTCTTGGAATTGATGGCCTATCTCGCGCCCGCGCAATCCGGCCAGCGCGTGGTGGCCTATCCCGGTGTGGGCACGCAAGTGCCGATCTGGATATTAGGTTCCAGCCTGTTCGGCGCGCAGGTAGCCGCGGCGCTGGGTCTGCCCTTTGCCTTCGCGTCGCACTTCGCCCCCGCCATGATGATGCAGGCGCTGCAGATCTACCGCGCCCGCTTCCAGCCGTCGGCGCAGCTCGACAGTCCCTACGTGATGCTCGGATTCAATGTATTCGCCGCCGACTCCGACGCGCAAGCGCGGTTTCTGTCCACCTCCATGCAGCAGGCCTTCGTCAATTTGCGCAGCGGCCGTCCGACGCAACTGCCGCCCCCGGTGGCGGGATTCGATGAACAGCTGCCGCCGCCTGCGCGGGCATTGCTCGCCGATGTACTCTCCTGTACCGCGGTCGGCGCGCCGCAAACGGTGCGCAGTGAACTTGCCGCCTTCATAGAGCGGACGCACGCGGATGAGTTAATGATTACCTCGCAGATGTTTGATCACTGCGCCCGATTGCACTCCTACGAGATCGTTGCCGAAGTACGCAAGGCGTTAGGCTAGCCGCTGAGTGCCGGTGCCGGGGTTCGCGTCGGCAGTGACGCTTAGGCGACGATTCCGAGAAAGGCGCGCATGCGTGACAGTTCCGCGTCGAGGCCGGTGCGAAATTCAGCCGCCCGCGGCGCGCCGCCGCCCACATAACCGAAGGAGCTGCTGAGCGCACCCTCGCGCGCAGTGACATTGGCCCAGCCGATTACGCGTTCCTGCCAGAGCAGAGGCAGGGCGTAGTAGCCCAGCTTGCGCTGCGGCGCGGGCGTGTAGGCCTCGAAGCGATAGCGCCAGCCCCAGAAGATCTCAAAGCGGCGACGGTCCCAGACGATGGGGTCGAAGGGAGTGAGCAGGCGCACGCCCTCATCGGGGCGCCATCGGACTGATGCCGGACGCTCCGCCGACGGCCAGTACCAGTCGATCCCTTCGACGCGTCCGCGACCCAGCCGTAGTTTGGCTCGGGCCAATGCCTCGCCGCGCTGCGCGCGCCATTGCGGCGCCCCGCCGCACAACAGACTGGCGAGGTGGCCTAAACCGTTAGCCGGCAGCGGCGCATATTTTTGCACCACTGCATCGATCAGCGCATCCATGCGTGCGCCTGCGGTAATAGGGTCGCGAGCCGCTGTGGATTGCGGCTGCCGCGCCGCATACACCCGCGTTCCCGCGTCGCGCCGCGCTACCCGCAACAGGCCGCGGTAGTGCATGACGTCGAGCAGCTGCGTGCTGGCGTTCGAGGAACCGCCGAACCAATTCGTCACTTTACCGTGCGCGAAATGCGCATCCACTTCGCGCGGATGCACGGCGCCGCGGCTGCGGATGAAGTCCAGCACGGCCGCAGCCTGCGCCGTGCGCGCCGCGGTCCACACGGTGCGCGCCGTGCGCGGGTGCATCAATTCATGAAGTGCCCGCGGCAGATAGCCATAATTGACGAAGAAATCCTCTTCCAGCGGCAGCTTTGGATAGCGGCGCTCCAGGTCGCCGGCGCGATAATTCGCGACTCGATGGCGCAACGTTAAATCTTGCGCACGCGCCGGCGCACGAATCGGATCGGCCTGCACGAATCCCAACTTGCTGATGGCCTTGCCAAGCGTCGTGGGCTTGAACAGCGAGCGCGCGACGGCATAACGTCGCAGATGATCCAGCGTGAGCGGCATGCAGCGATGATATTCTAGTGCCGATGCTGGAAACCATTGAAGTAGAAACTGCGGCAAAGCCTACCGCGAGCGTCATCTGGCTGCACGGCCTGGGTGCCGACGGCCATGATTTCGAACCCATCGTCCCGGAGATCGTGCACCGTGGCGAACGCGCCTGGCGCTTTGTCTTCCCCAACGCGCCGGTGCGCCCGGTGACCATCAACGGCGGCATGGCCATGCGTGCCTGGTACGACATCAGGGGCTTGGACCGTACGGCCGCGGAGGACGTGGCCGGCTTTCGCGACACCGATGGGCTGATTCGGCAGCTGATCGCCCGTGAGGGCGAGCGCGGAGTCGCGCCGAATCGCGTTGTGCTTGCCGGTTTTTCGCAGGGCGGTGCCGTGTCCCTATACACCGTGCCTCGCTTCCCTGATGCGCTCGCGGGGGTGTTGGCGCTGTCCTGTTACCTTCCCGGGCAGGCGAGTTTTTCCGCCGAGCGCTGCCCGGCCAACAATGCCACCCCGATATTCATGGCGCATGGCCAGGGGGACAATGTTCTGCCGTTAGCCTTAGGTATACAGTCGCGCGACTTCCTGAAGACTCAAGGATATGCGGTGGAGTGGCACGACTATCCCATGGCCCATGCGGTATGCGCTGCGGAAATCGCCGATATACGAAAATTCCTGTTCCGGGTTCTGCCGTAACTCATTCGTCCGACCGCGCAGCACAGTAAGCGTGACAGGCTGAATTTCCGGGACTAAGCTCACTGACCAACATTTTTTTGAGCGAGGCTTGGCAGCGTGGCAACTTCTCAAGGACAGCGCCCGAAGCAATCTGCTGCGGCGCAACGGCTCGGAGCCGAGGCAAACAAGGCCGGCGCACGTGCCGCTGCGGCCAAGCAACAGGTGCGCCTGGCAAAAGCCGCACTTAAGCGGGCGCGAAAACTCGCGAAGGAGAGTAGGAAGGCTGCAAAACAGGCGCGAAAAAACGCCAAAGCTGCGGCCAGGCCGAAAGTAGCCAAGTCGTCGCGCAAGAAAACATCGCGAAAGAAGGCCAAGGCCAAGGCCAAGGCCAAGCCCAAACCCAAACCCAAACCCAAATCCAAACCCAAATCCAAACCCAAGCCATCCCGAGCCAAGACGGTTGCACCGAAGGCTGCGCGGCGTAAGACAGTAAAACGAGCACGGCGAGCAACGGGCGCCAAGCCTAAATCTGTGGTTAAAGCCCGCGTCGCTGCCGCTCGCAGGCAGCCTAGAGCATCGAAGCGGGGCCCCACGCCGAAGCGGGCCGCTTCGCGAGCCCTCGACCGCATGCCGGAGCGCGTGGCACCTCCGTCGGCACAATCGGGGGGCGAGCTCGTGGATGGAGTTGCTGCCCCCGCCTGAGGTCAACGCTGCGGGATAAAGTGCAGGATGCCGGGGAATAGGCTGCCGATGACCACGGCCAGGAATACGGACGCCAGAAATCCGATGACCTGACCCAAAAACCACAGGCCA
>JBBRQO010000017.1:0-102839 GCA_038226325.1 Steroidobacterales bacterium
GCTTGAGCCCTACGCGTATCTGAAGCGCCTGTTCACCGAATTACCCAAGGCGACAACGGTCGAGGATTTCGAGGCATTGCTTCCATTCAACACCGCGCCGGCTCAATAAAATCAAGGGCGGACTTTCCTAACCGCTTACGATGCGTTGGGCGTTTTTCGCTTCAACTAAACCCTAGACGCGCAAAGATGCTCCAAATCGACCGACGCGCTCATATATTTCTTGGTCCGTCGAATTGCATGGCGCCCTATAAGGGCGAGGCCAGCCTCCATCCGACCAAAATATCTTTGAATCCATGTCAATTCCGCGTTTCCTCGGACGTCTATCTCCTAGAAAAGCCCTGTTTTTTGCCCACATACTTAAGGAGAGACTCAAATGACGACCAATAACACGATTGAGCGTAATAAAACCACCGTTGGGAAACTGATCAGTGAAGTGATCAATTCCGGACGAATGGACTATTGCGAGCGCTACCTGGCGAACGACCGTATTGACGAGCAGGATTACGGAATGCCTCAGGGTGCAGCCAACGGCCACGAGGGATTCCGACGAGTGTTGGGACCTTTCCTCGAAGCCTTTCCCGACCTACATCTTGCGATTCAGTTTATGGTTGCCGATGGCAAGAAGCTTGTCGTTTTTCTAGAAACCACGGGCACGCACCGGGGCGCTTTTATGGGTGTGCCGGCGACGGGTAAACGCTTCAAAGTGCACGGCGTCGACATCTTCGAATTCAACGATGCAGGCCTCATCTCCCACCACACGGGCGTTTTCAACACGTTTGGGATGATGTCTCAGCTGGGCTTGCTACCGTCCGCGGAAATGCCGGCCGCGACATCATGAAGTGATGAAAACACAATCATCAAAAATGACGACTCATTCCGGCATTCCTTTGCCTTGGTTGGATCAATCGTGGCGTGGCAGATACCCTTCAGGTTCTCCGGAAACTCACTGTCTCGAGGCAGGAACAAGTGTCGGTCGCTCAGTTCCTTGGGGTGCACTTGATTTTGCTGCAATAACTCCCCGTAGGATTTCTCGGTATTTATAGTGACGAGTTGGGGCTTTCCCCAATATAACAATCACTGGCGCCTTCGGAATACTTGGCGACACGACTTCTTGGTCGAGTGTGTGCGACTGCGCGGATCGAGCACCAGCAAGTCCATCAGCCGGGAGGACTTTACGGGGCAGAATGCCATTGGTGGCGCCAGTTAGTTTCTTGAGGGAGTGATTCTTGTCTTTTTCTATATACAGTAGTATCTTGTGTTTTGTACAGATAGAATTGTGGAGTTGATATGGCGTCCTCTACACTCGGATCGCGTCCATCTCGGCGTCAGGGCCGTCCGCCTCGTGGCTGGGTGCGCAAGAATTTAAACATCGATCAGCGTAAGCTTGATGTCGCCCGCAAGGCGCTTGGGCTCAAAACCGAAACTGAAGCTGTCGACGCCGCGCTCGACGCAATCGCCCTCCGGAAAGAGCTGTCAGGAGGTATACGGCGGCTGCGTGCGGCGGGCGGTCTCAAAGATATTTATCGCGATTGACTGGTCGGACGTAACTTATGGCCAGAAAGTACGTTCTGGACACGAATCTCTACATCGATGCCATTCGCGATGTGGCCAAAGAGAAAGCGCTCGATGCGTTTCTGGAACGCAATGCTCCCGTGACTTACATGAGCGCGGTAGTCGTGCAAGAACTACGCGCAGGCGCCATCACTGCTCCGCAGGTCAATGCACTGGATCGAGGAATCGTGGGCGCATTCGAACGACGCGGACGGGTGACGGCGCCTTCGGCGGCCGCATTCAAAGAGTGTGGCCGAATTCTGGCGACCCTGTTTCGTCACGATGGGACGCCGTTTAGCGAGCGGCCTCGCTCATTGGTCAGTGACATCTTGATTGCGGTTACATGCCGGGAGAACGGTTTCACACTTGTCACCAATGACGGGGACTTCAAGATGATTCGGCCGCACGTGCGCGGGTTTGGATATTTACCGCCTTGGCCGGGCTAGGGAGTTTTCTTCGCACTGGCGTCGTCCATCAATCGATTCAAACCAGTGAGCGTTCAAGCAATCTTCTCGAAAACGTCCATTGAAGGATTCGACGAATGCATTGTTGGTCGGTTTTCCGCGTCGACTGAAATCCATTTTCACGTTATTTGTTTAAGCCCAAGATCCATCAGATCTCCTGCAAACTCAGAACCGTGGTTCGCGGTTCCAGTTGTGGCACGCCACGATCATGTTTCAATCGATTCATCGCCGCCACAACATGGTCAGCGCGAAAACGGAAGGCCACTTCAATTGCTGCGGAAACGCATGCGTGAGATCGAACATGCGAAGTGCGACTCGGATATTGCCGCGTCTTGGTCGGCCCCGACCCAACGGGCGAGTGAAGGGGGGGCGTTGGATCTGAGCAGCACCTGTGGTTCCGAAGTGTCGACGCCGGCTGATTTGAAGTCGGCATCGCTCCCAGGAGATCTGATCCGTGTGGATGGCCGATTCACGCCACGTTCGGTCATCGTATGAAGACACTGAAAAACGCTTCGAAGCGGAAGTTCGCCAATATCTCGCCGAGGAGGAGAATAGATCGCGGTCTTAACGTGCGTATCGGTGTCGAGTCGACCGATCGCTTCTTTGCGCGTATGCGGGACATGCCCGTAAGCTCGATCGTGACGAGGTTGTTTGCTCCAACATCACGATTTCATTCGAGGAAGCGGCCGACTTGCTGGAAATCATTACCCCTAGTCGCCTGCGGCTCATAGGAAAGGTACGAGATCAGGCCATCGCACTCCCGGCCTTGGCTCTGGGTGGCCGCCAGACCTTCGAAGCGTCGATAACCCAAAAGCTTCCGAACAACGGCCCCGTTCTTCTGCTCTATCCATGCTTGGTCGTTCTTGCGGTAGGGGCGCGAGCGGGCGAGTTCGATTCCACGACTCAGGCAATACTCGATCGGCTTGTCATTTACGAACTCCGTGCCGTAGTCCACACCCAGTGCTCGAAGGGCGAAGGGCAAGCCGACGTGGAAACGTTCGAGCGTCTCGACTGCTAGCGAGCCTTCCCGGACTACGATCGGCGCGGCCTCGGTCCATCCGCTCGCGATATCGGTTAGGAGCAGGCTGTTGACGTAGCTTCCCCGGTTGGCCGGTCCGCAATGTGCCACCAAGTCCATTTCCTTGCTTCCCGGAGGCGGCTCATTCCAGTCGGCAAACGTGGGCATCTTTATGCGCCGTCGCGGCTCCGGTACAACTCTCGGAACTTTCCGCGCAGGTGTTGCGTTCCTTGGCATTCGGAGCAGCCGGTCAATCGTCGACGCGCTCATCGACAGGATCTTCGGACGGATTTGCTCATCGAGAAATCAAAACGACAGCGGGGCGGTACGATTTACTCATCCAGATCAGGTGATCCGCCTTGCAACTAAGGAGCTAGCAATAATCCGGCCCCGCCTCTAATGCACAAGGTCGACGAAACGCTGTCGCCCCGCTCAAGCCGGGTCTCGCTCCCCGGCGAGGCCCCGCAGCCGCAGTTCCTCCAGGTCGAGTTCGGCCTCGACCGTATGCAGGACGGAATCGTGAATATCGCCGGCGCGGTGCATCCGGAGCAATTCCGTTCGGCCCGCGGCGAGTGCATCGAGCGCGGCCGAGAAATGTGCAACGCGCACGCCGCTCAAGGTGTCGCCGAGGTCCTGAACGCGACCGGTAATGTGCACCCGTCGGCGGTATTCTTCGATGAGCTGCGGGTGTTGCGGCCGTCCGGTCGCGGTATCCAGGGGCAGGGATTCGAGCGCATCGAGCGATGCCTTGGCGACCCGCGCGCGCGCGGTCGGCTCGCTGAATTCCGGCGCGCTCGCGGCCTCGCCCGCCGGTGGCAGCAGTCGGCGGATCAAAGGTCCCAGGGTTGAGCCCTGCAGCAGCACCGTTGCGGCAATCACGCCGAAGGTGGCGAACTGCACCAAATCGCGGCCCGGAAACTGTCGCGGCAGGGCGAGCGCCGCGGCCAGGCTCACGACGCCGCGCATCCCCGCCCAGCCGAGGATGACCGCGATGCCCGCGGGCGGCGACGGATCACGTGCCCGCAGCGAACGCGACAGCCATCGCGGCAGGTACACAGCCGGGAAGATCCACGCCAGACGCGACAGCACCACCGTAAGTATCACGACCGCGGCCAGGGGGCCCGCGATGGCGAACGCCGCAGATGGACCGCCGAAGCGATCCAGCACGCCGCGCAGCGACAAGCCGATCAGCACGAAGATCATGGACTCGAACACCGTTACCGTGAAACGCCACACTGCGCGCGCTTCGGTGCGAGCGCGCGCAGTCAAGGCCTCGTGCTGATGCCAGCCCATGACCAGTCCGCAGGTAACGACCGCGAGGACCCCCGAAGTGCCGAGCGCGTCCGCCGCGATGTAAGTGGCCCAGGAGGCAAGAAAGCTCAGCAGCACCACCTCGTGGGGTGCCTGGCGCAGCCGTATCAGCCAGATCGCCAGACGCCCTGCGCCGTAGCCGAACAGCAGGCCGCCAGCGCCCAGCCAGGCGAAACTGGCGGCCGCCGCGGCGGTATGAAACACGCCGGTGAGTGCGGCTGCGACAGCAAACCGGTACAGCAGCAGGCCCGAGGCGTCGTTCACCAGGCTCTCGCCCTCCAGCACAGTCACGACCCGCCGCGGCAGCGGCAACCCATGCAACACCGCCTTCGCGGCCACCGCATCGGGTGGCGAGACGATCGCGCCCAGCGCGAAGCACGCGGCCCAGGGCAGCGAGGGCGCGATCAACTTCGCCGCCCAGCCGACCGCCCCAGTGGTGAACGCCACCGCGCCGACCGCGAGCAACAGGATCGGACGCAGCTGCGCCCTGAAATCCCGCCACACCGTGAAATACGCGCTCGCCAGCAATAGAGGCGGCAGAAAGAGCACCATGATCAGATCTGGATCGAGCTCGATCGCGGGCGTGCCGGGCACGATGGCAAGCAGCATGCCGCCCAGGACGAGGGTGGCCGCGGGCGGTAGCGGCACGCGGCTGGCGACGATGGGAAGGACCAGCGCGACGGCCAGCAACCCCAGGATCAACTCGAAAATCTGCAGCGGGCCCATTCTTGCAGTGAGTTTACCTTCATCCTGGCTCCGCCCTCCCGAATAGATGGGAGCGGCCTGCAATACAGCAGCATGGCCGTCAGCGTCGCAACTGCAAAGCCAGCCAACGCTAGGCTCTCTGGGCCTCTCGCGCAGATCACAAGGCCGCCAATAGCGGAGCCGGCGGCTAGAATGTAAGAGAATGCCGACACCGCTTGAAGTAAATCGACGTCGCTAGATCGCGTTCACGTCACATGGGCGCGGCGCCGCATTGGAGCCACAGTGCCGCTCACTGCATTCCATTCGAAATGACGGAGAGATTCATATGATACGCAGAGCGTTGTTGTTATTGGCGATTGCCGGTGTGTATGTTGCCATGAAGAGATATTCTGCGACACCCCCGCAATCTAGCGTTGATCGCGCCGCTGTTTCGACGTGGGCCAACGAAGGCGGCGCCAATGTGTGAGTATTCGCCTAAATCAAAATTAATCTCGCAGATCCGCCCGCTGTAGTACGTCGTGTACGAGCCCACCGCAGAAAGTTATTAAGATCGAAGAGGAAAGTCGAGATCTTGGGGTGCATGCAATCATAGCCTCGTTGCCATGAATCGTGACAACTCAGTTCTCCAACGGATCGCGGGCGGAGACCAATCCGCTGTCCGTGAATGCATTGAGATCTTCGGTCCCCTCGTGTGGGGCATGGCGCGGAGAATGTCGCGAACTCCTGCAGACGCCGAAGATGCTACTCAGGAGATTTTTATCGAGATTTGGCGCAGCGCCAGTCGCTTTAGTGCTGCGTTAGGAACGGACCGGGTATTTATTGCCACTATCGCGCGACGTCGTCTGATCGATCGGCTACGCGGAAAAAGTTCGCAGCGCTCTACAGTTTCCTTAGAGACGCTGGATTTTTTGCCGGAACATGAAGTCTCGGGCGCGGCAGAGTCGTCGTACGATGTGGAACAAGCGTCGCGCGCGCTCAATCAACTGCAATCCTCACATCGCGTAGTGCTGGAGCTCGCTCTGGTAGAAGGATTGAGTCATTCCGAGATCGCAGCCCGGTTACATCTGCCGCTCGGTACTGTAAAGTCCTATATTCGTCGCGGGCTCGTGCGCGTGCGAGAACTGATCAACATCTCCGTAGTTCAAGTCGGGGCACGGTCAGATGAGTGACCACAACATCCAGAACGACGCGCTGACCGACTTGCTCGTCAAGCAAGTGACAGAGGGCCTAAGCGCTGAGGAGCAAACGATACTCAGTTCAATCGATCCTGCCATTGTGGCTGCAAGACGCAACAGTCTGGAGTGCATGATGGGCGCGTTGAGTGCCGCCCTCGTGGGGCGCTTGGAGACACCACCCGCAACACTACGAGCGGGCATCGAGCAACAGGCCCTGAAACATTTCGAGAGGTTGACCCCACACACGCGCCTCGGCGCACACTCATCGACAGAGAACTCCAAGATAATTCGGCCTACCAGCACTCAGTGGGCTTGGCTGAGCGCGGCCGCTTGCTTCGTGCTGGCTGTCGTTGGCTGGATACGACCACCCCGTGTGTTGGTGCCGCCGGCACCCGTTACGGTGCAACTCAACGTACCCGCTGTGAAAGTGACCCAGCCGGAGGTGCCGTCCAGTGTTCCACGCACGCTTCCACAACAACGCGATACCTTGCTCGCGCGTGGCGATAGTCTCAAAGTGAACTTGACCACGAGCAAGGATCCCGCTGGTATCGGCGTGTCAGCCGATGTCGTTTGGGACCCAGCAACGAACTCAGGCTTTTTGCACATTGTCGGACTGAAACCTAATGATCCTAAAATCAAGCAGTATCAAGCCTGGGTATTTGATGGCTTGCGCGACCAACGCTACCCACTCGATTGCGCTTTGTTCGATGTGCTGACTGACGCTGCTGAAGTCGTCATTCCCATTCAGACCGCCATTCCCGTGCGGCAGACAAAAGCGTTTGCGATCACGGTGGAACAGGCGGGAGGCGTGGTTGTGCCCGATAAAGTGCACGTCGTGGCATTAGGTAGTGCGGGGTAACGGAAAGAGACTGAAACACCCGCGATTGCTGGTCAAGCCACCCGCAAAATGAAGACGGTAGAATCGGCGTGAGCTCGGAAGCGGGACAAACGAAAGTAACCTTCAGTTTTCCCGGGCGGCGTAACCTTCGCCGCAGGAGTTGAATAGGACGGCGCAATGTTCCTCGGCGCAGACAGGGTCTAAAGTGATCACGTCGGTGCCGCGGACTGATCCGACGGCGAGCTGGACGATCTATAGCAGAAACCCGGAGATACCTCTTAGCGGAGGGTGCGGCGAGAGTTTCGTTTTAGCACTCGTCGGACCTCTAACATCGAGAGCGCTGAAGCAGGACATACGCCACGGCCCTCACTTCTGGCGGCGATGTCGCCGACTGTGCGTTGTGTTGAATGGCGAAGAAAATCCGCTGCCTGGATTATGTATGTAATGCTTACAATTTTAGTTAGCAATGGAGCCAAACGATCGATGCTGATATCGTCAAGTATTGACCTGATGAAGATGGCAACCTGGTTGTCGCCTATATGCGAAAACCCGAGCAACGTTTTTCGAAAATATTACTTCCAACAGAGGCAATTCCGACTATGAACAAAATACTGTGTGCGATCGTGGGCAGCGCGCTGCTCGGGCTTGGCGTCAGTGCCGTAGCCGATGATGCAATGATGAGCTCAAACCAGACCGCCATGATGAAGATGATGGATACGAATGGCGATGGGAAAATCACTAAAGAGGAGTACATGGCGTATCACGAGAAGATGTGGAACAACATGAAAAAGGACAGCAATGGCATGGTGGATGCTAAAGCTATGATGATGATGCATCACGATGGCATGATGAAAGATAAGGATATGTCCAAAGACAGCATGACCCACTAGTCGACAAGCGCAGGCGGTCTCGGCGTCAGTCGAGGCCGCCAAGCGTTGTCCACGATGAGCGAAGTCCCTGCCGCGGTCAACTGGTCCGCCAAGACCCTCTATCGGCGCCACACGTGGCCGGTGCGCGTCATGCACTGGGTCAATGTGGTCGCACTCGTCATTCTCCTGATGAGCGGGCTGCAGATTTTTAATGCTCACCCGTCCCTGACCTGGGGGAAATCATCGTACAACGGTCACGCACCCATTCTTGAGATCGGAGCAGAGCAAGGCGATGGCGGGCGGCCTATTGGAGTGACGCGCGTCTTTGGCGCTCCGCTTCATACAACCGGCGTATTGGGTCTTTCAAGAGACGCGAGTGGCGACATGGCGCAACGCGCCTTTCCCTCCTGGATTACCCTCCCGGGGTCACAATGGCTCGCGATGGCGCGGCGGTGGCATTTCTTCTTTGCTTGGGTGTTCGTCATCAACGGGCTGTTCTACGTAACCTATGCAATCATCAGTCGCCATCTCTCACGGGATCTTGCGCCGACGCATCAAGATTGGACCTCTATTGGGCAGTCCATTCGCGACCACGTGCGGTTTCGACATCCCCAAGGCGAGGCGGCAAGGCGCTACAACATATTGCAGAAAATTACCTATCTTGCCGTGATTTTCGGGCTTCTGCCGTTCGCCATTCTGATGGGCCTCGCGATGTCGCCGCGCCTGGATTCGATGATTCCAGGGTGGGTCGATGTGGTGGGAGGGCGTCAGTCGGCTCGAACGTTACACTTCCTCTCCGCCGGAACCATTGTCTTGTTTGTCCTCGTGCATGTGTTCGAAGTCGTGATCTCGGGACTGTGGAACAATATGCGTTCGATGCTCACCGGGCAGTACGCAATTCGCAGTGAGATGAAGCCGGTAGCTGGGTCGTCCCTGCCCGATGCTCCTGACAATCATGCGTAAACCCCGTCCACCCGCGCTGCCCCCCGAGGCATCTCTCATTAGAAATAGCGAACGCCGCCACGTCGTTGTGCGTCTTCTCGCCGGCGCAGCTACGGTCTTTCTCGCAGGGTGTGATGCACTGTCTCGAAGCAAATGGGGCTCTCACACCCTAACTGCGGGTGAATTGGCAAACCAGAAATCCCAAGAACTCTTAACGAGCAAGACATCGCTCGCGCAAGAGTTCACGGAGGCCGACTTATCGCCCACTTTTCGCAGCAACGGGACGGCCAATCCAGACAATGAAGACTATCAGCGCTTGGCTGCGAATCAATTTCTTGATTGGACATTACGGATCGATGGTCTCGTTCGAACTCCAACAACGCTCTCCCTGGCACAGCTTCGCGACATGCCGAGTCGAACGCAAATCACTCGCCACGATTGCGTCGAGGGTTGGAGCGCGATCGGCAAGTGGACGGGCGTCCCGCTGACACATGTCTTGAGTATCGCGCAACCTCTCCCTTCCGCCCGATACGTGGTCTTTCATTGTGCCGATCCTATGGACGAGGGAGGTACACGCTATTATGAAAGCATCGACCTTGATGCCGCGCATCATCCCCAAACCCTGTTGGCGTACGAGTTGAACGGTGCGATCTTGCCAGTGGCGAACGGAGCGCCCATTCGCGTGCGGATAGAGCAGCAACTCGGCTATAAGATGGCCAAATATGTGATGCGGATCGAACTCGTAGAGACGTATTCACACATAGGCGGTGGCAAAGGCGGGTATTGGGAGGATCAAGGGTACGAATGGTATGCCGGAATCTAAATGAGCCAGTACGGTCAGTGGGTGGGCACTGCGCTAGCAGCCGTCACGTGCACGCTCACGGTGTCTATGCCTTCACGATCCGCCCATCGCTACAGGCTCTTCATCAGCATTCGGCGGGCAATCGAGCTGCAACATCCCATCATGATTTGTGGGATCTTTAAAAGGCTAGTTTTCTTCCTCCGCGCAAGCGGTTACGCAAAACCCATGGACCTTACGTACGCTTGATTCCTGGTTCGTGGTGGTGAACACGGTTCGAGACGAATCATATGGATGAGCCTTCTTTGGCGGCGACTAATGTAGCTCAGACCGTGCCGCGCCCTACCTCATGACTCGCCCTTAGTAAATCTGGGATGCCCCCGATTTGGATGACACAGCGGTGGACCTGCTTTTCTAGACAGATTTCGCGGTCGGGATAAGTGGAACTCCGCCGGTTATGCAGCAACCGCGAGCGGCTGACAGTTGAAGTAAACGGTATCGGGCGTCTGACGGTCAAGCGCCGTGTGCGGACGGCGGGTGTTGAAAAAGTCGAAGTACTTTCCGATCCGCGACTTGGCGGCGGCCACGGAGGGTAGTCTTTGATTAGAGAAGCAGGGCAGGCAGGTCAGCCAGAGTGCGGATTTCAAAATCTGGCGACCCTGGCAACCGTTCGCGTTGCTGTCCATAGCGGTTGCACCAGACCGTGCGCATTCCGAAATCGGAAGCCGCATGCGCGTCCCAGGCATTGGAAGACTGGAACGAAATAGTGCTAGCCGGCACGCCAAGCTGATCCAGGGCGTATTGATAAACCTTGGGGTGAGTTTTGAAGGCGCCGACTGCATCAGCCGACAGCACGGCATCGAACTGCCCGCTGAGCCCGGCGCTTGAGATGGCAGCCTCCAGCATCGCGGGTGATCCGTTGGACAGGATAGCAGTGGTGAAGCCTGACTGGCGCAGGGAAAGGAGCACCTCCCGCACTTCCGGAAAGGCGGAAAGCGTAAGATAAAGCTCCATCAGATGTTCACGCACATTTGGCGCTTGGATCGCCAAGCTGTCGAGAGCGAAATCCAATGCGTTGCCGGTGACCTGCCAGAAATCAACATAACGATTCTGGAGTGTCCGCAGCCAAGTGTATTGAAGTTGCTTGTCTCGCCACAGTGTGGTCAGGGCGGTTCGACGGTCCTCCGGGATCTCGGGACAACGCGCAGTGGCGGAGCCGAAGTCGAATAGCGTGCCATAGGCGTCAAAGATGCAGGCGCGAATGCCCTTCAGCCGGCTCATTCTGATACGTTCCCCGAATTACATAGTGCTTCTCGATCATGAAACCCAAGCCCGTTAGAAGCAAGTCGAGGTCAGGCGCGCAGATCCGTCAGGTCGAAAAATTGATCAATGCCGCGCAGAAGATGATTAGCAGGAACGTGGTCTTCAAGATTAAACGAGTAGAACAAGCGGTTTTGATTGCCGCAGTTTTGTCCCATCATCTGAACAACCTCCCTGATTATCCAGATAAATCAGACCGCCAAGGTCTGCTAACGTTCAAGAGTTTTTCAACAGAATCGGCACTTAGCGGACCTTCACAGGCCGCCGGGCCCCCTGCACTCCCAGTATCGCTTGGCGCCGTAGTGGGCGGCTTTTTATAGACGCTCCTATTCGGCAAGCATGCCGTACTCGTTGAGCCAGCCCGTGACGCGCTCAAGACGACTTGCGCTGCCCACGTGCACCTCCAGGACCAACACTTTGTCGTGTCCTACGAGCCCGGAGCTCTTTCGCGATCGGGGCGACTGCATGTGATTCAACACCTGCAGCGTATTCTCGAATCGAGTGTTGGCTGCGACCAAGAATGCGACTAGGGATCCGTCATATGACATCTCGACTCGTTGCACCCGACCCATCTCCTCCAACGTCGCGAGCAATGGTGGCAGCGACTCCGCGATCCGAGCGGCGCTGCCCGTATCCCCTTTGTCGAAGCGGACGAGAACCAGGTAAGGAATAAATTCCTCTTCCTCTTTCGCTGGCATTTGTGCTTCCTCCTCCTTGACGGGCCCCCCTTCGCCCGCGAGCGTCAGCTTATCCGAATTTTGTTATGTCCGCTCTCGGGGGGCGAACGGCGGCCTCGGGCACAGACCCGCCGGCCAAGCGATCGGCTGAGATCATCAGGCCATCGCACTCTCGGCCTTGGCTCTGGCGCTCTCCCGCGATGCCTCGGCGGTCCGCCGTGATGTGGCGCTGCTCGAGGGCAAATACCCTTTGAAAACTCGCAAAGTGACTAATCCGGGGCACGGGATGCAGGCGCTCGTCGAGCGAGCGGCTGCATCCATTGAGCTATCGGCGAGGGTTTAATTGTCCGTGTGAAGGTTGTGGCGGCGTCATTCTTACTGCGGTGTGGGCAAAGTCGGAGGACCGGGCGGAGTGAAGAACGATGGGCGGAGGAACCTGCAAGTGTACTTTTTACCTGGTTCAGCCGTATTGGCACGCGTTATCCAGCACTCAACACCATAGCGCGGTCGACCGCGTTGCATTTATTTAGCGCACTACGATAACAGTGCATCAAAACGGTCCGGCACCGGCACCTACCAACACGCAGAAGACATTTCGCGCAACCACCTCCTGCACGTCTAATTGTGCAAGGAATGTGTGCAAGCTGTTTTGTGTGCAGTAGCTGAACGGTCCGCCCGCATGCGCGCCGTTCGCTCGGTATTCATTACTCATAATCGGGGAGTTAAGCATGAAAGCTAAGTCGCTGATCCGGACCACGGCAGTGCTTGCGGTTGGTCTTTTGAACCACGCTTACGCGGAACAACCGCCCGCCCCTTGTCACCCGAATCCGCATGCTGCGGCCGACCGCCAGACGGTCTCCACGCGCGGCGATGTCGTCAAGCTGCCTGATGCATTGCAAGATCGACTGGTGCGATTGGCGGATCGGCCTCACACCAACCTGCCGACGCAAGTATTTGCCGAAGCGGACAACGCCAGTCAGCTATTCCAGTATTATTTGCTCGATACGGAAGGGTTTGAACCGAACGTCTTCACCCAGATCTTCCCGGGCATCAATGACGCCGCCCAACTCACGACCACGGGCGGCAATTGCGGCTTGCCCACGCTCGGGTCTGTGCGCGTGGTCCTTGAGCCGAAGCCGGGGCTTCCCACCGATCCCATGCATCCGAAAGCTTTCATCGATGTCTTTACAGATATTTCGCCGTTATTCGTCATCAACAATGAGAGTGGCTGGTACGAAGGCTGGATGATTCATGATGTTGTGGTTCCCAACGACGCGGCGCCCCGAAAAGATGGGCATGCGCAGTTCGGCACGATTACTAGGGCAGATGCAGACGAACTCAAGGAGATGGGCGATCACCACAACGTCGCAGGGGTGCTGTTCACGACAGATGGAAAAAACGTGCACTTCCCGAGCAAGTCGGACCACTTTCCGGACCGACAAACGAATGTCGTTTCGCTCTTTGAAAGCATGGGTGCGTATAACGCCATGCAGCAGAGCGACGTGCACTCCTATTGGGAATTCAATTACCTGGGAACCAACTGGATACACCCTCTGTACGAGCTGCCGTCAACCGGCGGATTTCCCGATGACTTCGGCAAAGCTCCCGATGCATTCAAAGATGGCGAAATCGGCAAGCTGCAATCCATCGTTCCGGGCTCTGGTCCGCGCGGCATCAACAATGATCCTCGCGTCGTGGGGGATAATCCCAATCTGCCCCGCGATCCTGATAAGTTCGATGGCACCGTGGACGCACAGCGAGAGTTTCGCCAGCGTGGAGTCCCGAGCGGGCTAGCCAATGAAATCTATCTGGACGTCTATGCTCGACCGGCCTCGTTTGAGCCCGCCCTGAAAAACCTCCAGCGCCGGTTGTTCGACGCGTACGCTGCGGAAGTGGCCCGTGTCGATACCAACAAGGATGGGATAATCTCGGCACCCGAAGGCGATCCTGACACCGCATCGGACGGCTTTGCGAACAACTTCCGCCTGTATCTCCCGGCGCCTACGTTCAACCGCTTTGCGGTAACGCGTGAGATCAACGACGGCCTGCTCGCGCCGCGATTCTCTCCCAGCCAGAGAGCATGGATCCTCTCGGGATTCCGCGTCGGGGTCAATCCGTCCGTGCCCGCTTCCGGAGATCGAGATTCGGATGATCGATAGACAGGCACGTCATTCTTGAAATGACCGGGCCATGATCGCGAGATCACAGCCCTTATTTGGGTGCGCCCAGCAGGGCGCACCCACTCGGAGGAAAAAGTCCTCTACGTGCTCGGAAACGAGAGTTTATGGATGTCCAAAGCTTGTATCTATATATCCCGTCCACGATATTAAATTGGAAGCACCGGTACCCCACCCGCGCAAATTCCTGGGTCTTGGTGACTCCTACGAATCCCACCTTCGCGAAATGGCACAACTGGGTATCGAGCGGCCGAAACACCAGATTTAGTTCAGCAAGCAAGTAATGGCAAATTGGGCCGGCGCATCAACGCGGCCCGTGCCCACGAGTACATTGCCGGATTCACCGTTTGCAACGATTTCAGCGTGCGTGACTGGCGCGGCAGGAAAATCCCGCGTGGCGGTCCGTCGTGGTTCGAAGTCGCCGATATCTCAACAACATCGTCGAGCAGGACCATCGGGCGATCAAGCGCCGCTGCGCGCCCATGCTCGCCCTCAAGTCGTTTCGCACAGCAGCTATCACCCTTGGCGTGGAACTGGCACATCGCATTCGCAAGCGCCAGTTCTCGTTTGGCCGTGCCGGTCCTCGCCGGAATTGCTCTCTTAAAAATCTCTGGGCAAGTGCCTTGGCTTGTAATGACCCTGTCATCGATACGCGTGGGACGCCGGCTGTGAGGACTACCCGCCGGTGCAACAGAACTCTTGTAAGTACGTATCTCTAAGGTCGATCCGACGGCCATCAGCGGGTGCGCGATCCGAATGTGGCATCCTTGCATCGATGTATACGTTTCGAACGCGCAGGCGATGGCGGTGGGTCGGAGCGATTGCCGCGGTACTGATTGCAAGCTTGGCCGCGCTGTTGTTGAGACCCATGCTCGAGTGCTCGGTGCGCACGCGGATCGAGTCCGCGGCCGCGCGCCATGGCATGGTTGTCCGAATCGGGCAGGTACACGTCGGCGTCTGGCCGTTGCTGCGCCTGGAGGGGTTCGATCTCGACTTCGGTCATGGAGTGCGACTGCATGCCGACATGATCGGGGCCACGTGGCCAGGCCGCCTGCGACTCGCAGTTCGCGCCGCTGCTCTCGCGGGCCCAGCGGGGGTCAGGGTCAGCTCACCGGCCACTGCCTGGGACTTCGCGGGCATTCACGGCGGGGACCTCCGGCTGATTCTGGTGGAACCACAGACCGGACTGTCAATTCGCAAGCTGGAAAATCCGCTGCGCAGCGCGTGGAACGTCGAGGCACGTGGGCTCGACGTCAGCCGTCTACTCGACGTGCAGCGCGACGCCCACCCGCTGTTCGATGGTGGTATCGTAGACGGCCGCATGGATCTTCAGGCAAGCACCGATGCGCTGAGTTTCCACGTGGACATGGGTGCGCGCGGCGCGCGCCTGAGTGCGTTGGCGGATAACGCCGCCGACGAACCGCAGCTCGGCGATCCGACGGACGTGACCCTGCGATTCGATGGCGCCTGGCGGCGGCCCGGGGGCACGATCGAGATCCCCGAGCTCCACGCGACGGTGGCCGGTGCGGACTTATCGGGCTCGATTGCGCTGCGCGAGCTCAACACCGATCCGGTTATCGATCTCGCACTCGGCGTGCAGCGGCTGGACTTTGCACAACTGCTGAGCGCATTGGGGCTTGCTGTGCCCGAAAGCCTGGGATTGGCGCCCGGCGGCGAGCATGACCTTGGCTCGGCCAGGATCGACTTGCGGGTACGAGGACGCCCGTCAGATCCTGCCTCGCTCTCGGTGAGCCAGAAGATCGATTTCACGCCGCCACGCCAGAGGCCGCCGGCGATCGCGCGCCTGCGCGGCGATTTCATCTTCAATTCCGTTGAAGGCGCCGGCCCGCACCGTCCCATCGACGTCTCGCCCGCATCCCCCGACTTTATCGCCCTGCGCGAGGTTCCGCCGCTGTTCGTGCGCACACTGCTGCTCGCCGAAGACGCTGGCTTCTACGGGCATCGCGGTATCGACCTGCGCGAACTACCCACGGCGCTGCTCACCAACTGGTCGCGCGGCAGCGCCGCGCGCGGCGCGTCGACAATTACCCAGCAGCTGGCCAAGAACCTCTTCCTTTCGCGCGACAAGCAGCTCGGACGCAAGCTGGAGGAACTGGCGATCACGTTCCTGCTCGAGTCGGCGCTCGGCAAGAATCGCATCCTCGAGATCTACCTGAACATCATCGAATGGGGACCGGACCTGCGTGGCCTGCGGCCCGCGGCCCATTCCTATTTCGGTCGCGAACCCCAGGCGCTGACGCCCGCCGAGATGGCCTTCCTGGTCGTGATCATCCCCGGGCCGATCAAGTACCAGAGTTCATTCGCGCACGGCACGCCAGGGCCTGGGCTGCGCTTGCTGATCGACGAACTGTTGGGGAAGCTGCGTTCGGTGGATGCGATCGGCGAGGAGGAATATCGGCGAGCGCTCGGCGAACCCGTCGTCGTCGCCGGCGGAAGGCCGCCCTGATAATCGGCGACGATCTCATTTTATATGCCAGATAATGTGTCCAGCCAAGAGTGGCGGTGCCACGATTGTTGTGTATAGGGTTCTCGTCCGCCCGCGTGCTTGGCGCTGCGGATGCAGGCACATGTCCGCCTAAGTTTGCTTGCGTGACTTTTGCGTGATCCGGTCCAGCTTCGTAGTACTCAGTGGTGACGAACGCAACGGACGTCACGCGGTACGTTGTTGAATTTACTCACGCCGAAGAACGATGCGGCGATTGAGTCTTTGTCGGCTGCAGAAGCAACTCTCGAACGCTCGCGGCTTGCCCGCGAACAGACCCTGTGTCGCGACTCGATGCCGGACGCAGAGCGTCACTGGCTGAAAGTGAACCGCTCGCCGCTTGCCCAACACTGGAACTTGCTGACAGGGATGACGGCAGAGCAGCTCTCGTATGGGACTTAAGTCAGACGCCGCGCCGCAGCTCGTTCCGGGAGAACCCTGGCGTTCGTTTCTGCAAGCGCTAGATGGGCGACTTATGGGGAGCATCGAGCTTCGCTGCCTGGGAGTCCCTCTCTCACCACCAAATCATAATGCACGCTGCGGCCGGCGCCGGCGGGCACTAAGCATCCTAGAGCCACTAATTCGGCAAGATCGCGTTGCGCGGTTGGCGTGCTAGATTTTGTTAGATTGGTGTATTTGCGATTGGTCATGCCGCCGACGAAACCTGGCGAACCCGCATCGAGCATCGCGTTTAGTGCTTTACGCTGGCGATCGTTCAAGGGCATCTGCGCGTTGCGCATCCAGAATCGAGCTTTGCGCAGCACGTGCTGAATTGTGTGTTCGCTCGCGCGTGTCGCTGCGGTAAATTGTTCCAAAAACCACAACAACCATTTCGTCATGTCGAGACTGCCGCACGACAAGTCTGCGAGCGCTTGGTAGTAGTCATCGCGAACGGTCAAGATGCGCGCGGACATGCTGTAAAGTCGTACAGACCTCTGCTCATCCTGAGCGAGGGCACGGTCGAGTAGTGCGCGTCCCACGCGACCATTTCCGTCTTCAAATGGATGGATAAGTTCGAACCAAGCATGGGCCACCCCGGCACGCAATAATCCATCCAGGCAGGTAGGTGGCTCATTGAACCAAGCCAGGAATCGGTCAACTTCGTGTGGAAGGCGATTGTGCGGCGGGGCTTCGTAGTGAATTTTCTCGCGTCCAATCGGACCGGAGACAATTCGCATTGGGTCTGGCCCTCGCAATGTCCCAGTGCGGATTATATGCAAACCGGACCGGCCGGTTGGAAATAGCGCGGCCTGCCATGAACTCAGATGTGCAAGCGTGAGTGGCTCACTGAAGTGTCGAGTTGCATCTAGAAGGGCATCGACTAGCCCCTCAACGGACTTGGGCGGTGGAGGAAGACCGGTAGTTGGGAGCCCCAGCCGGCGCGCCAAGGAACTGCGCATGGTCGCGGGGTCGAATTTCTCGCCTTCGATAGCGCTAGTTGCCATACCCTCTGCGGCGAGGACTTCGAGTTGAGCGTGCAGGTCCAAACTTGGGTCCATCAGCCTCGCCATCCCGGCAACCTCCCCTTGGCGGCGCCGGGCGGTAGTCAATGGAGCCACAAGTACCGCCGGATTCCAGGTGAACCGTGGCCAGCCGGCTCGTTGCCATATCCAGGAGGTGAGGTGTTTAGGTGCCATAATCGCCTCAGATTGTGAGGTGATTATACGCATCTTTCCCCTCATGAGAAGAGTCGAGCGCGCGACTCCAGCTGCCGGGGAAAGATTGTGTACAGGTCGATTGCGTCAGAATGCACGCTATTTAGGGGTTAGACATTGAGTTGCTAGGAATGCGTAAACCTTGACAAGCAATCTACAAAGAGGATATACCATTAGGTATATATATAAAGTGGTTTAGATATGCAGGATCCTCTAAGCGCTAAGTTCGCAGCTCTCGCTGACCCGACACGGCGCGCGATGTTGGCCCGCCTCGCACTAGGCGAGTTGACCTTGGCTGATCTTGCGAAGCCATTGCAGATGACGGTTCCAGCAGTCGCAAAGCACTTAGCCGCATTGGAACGCGCCGGCTTCGTTACGCGGAGTAGACCTAGCAAATCGGCCGCACGGCCGGCGAAACTTCAAGTGGCTGCGCTGGCGGAAATGGCGGATTGGATCGAAAAATGTCGAGTGCATTGGGAAGGGAGTTTCGATCGCTTGGCCAAGTATCTGGAGACGCCAGAGGCTAGGGGATCCGAGGGTGTCTGACCGCAATGCGAAACATAGCGACGTTTGTCCTGCTGTTGAGAACGGCGACGCGCCGCCACCTTTAACTTTAACCCGGGACTTTAACGCGCCGCGCGACCGCGTATGGCGAGCATGGACACAACCGGGCGCGATAATCCGGTGGCACGGCCCAAAGTTCTATCCTGCTGCCGAAGTGAGTGCGGATGTGCGTGTGGGAGGAGCTTGGCGCGCCTGCCTCAAGTCAGAGAACGTTGAAGATGTTGTTCTCTGGCAATCGGGACGATATCTCGTCGTAACGCCACCTGAACGCTTGGAATTCACGTTCGCTTGGGAAACTCCGAACCACGAAGATGGTCCCGGCGTCCAGACCCACGTCATCGTTCGCTTTGAGGAGTTGGCGAACGGAGGCACTCGAATGCATTTTAGCCAGACTGGGTTTCTGTCAGTAAAGAGCGCAATAAGTCATTCCTCCGGCTGGAACGGCACATTCGATAGATTGGCAGAATTTCTTCACGACAAAATAACCTGTCAGCCGCCAGAGCTGTCGCCGACTGAATCTCTTACTCAGATCAGTTCACTATCAGACGGAGGTCGCCCGTGGGCAAGGTATGCGTAAGAGGTTTTGCAGTGTCCATCGACGGCTTCGGCGCCGGCCCGGACCAGAGCCGGGAGCATCCGTTGGGCAAAGGGGGCCGGGAGTTGCACAACTGGTTCTACCCGACCCGTACCTTTCGATCCATGATCGGGGCAGACGGCGGGACTGACGATCGTTTCGCCCGCGCCGCAGCGGAAGGCTTCGGCGCCTTCATTCTTGGCCGCAACATGTTCGGACCCGCCGGCGACGATTGGGGCGGGCCAGACTGGAAGGGCTGGTGGGGCGACGATCCGCCGTACCACGCGCCGACCTTCATCCTCACCCATCACGCCCGGGCGCCCATCGAGATGGAGGGCGGCACGACTTTTTATTTCGTCACCGACGGGATTGAGTCGGCGCTCGCCCGGGCCAAGGCCGCAGCGGGCGACCTGGACGTGAAGATCGGCGGCGGCGTTTCGACGGTCCGCCAGTACCTTCTCGCATGCGCGATCGACGAGATGCACCTGGCGATGTCGCCCGCCTTCCTGGGCCGCGGTGAATCATTGTTCGAAGGCATAGACCTGCCAGACCTTGGATATCGGGTGACGGAAACGGTTGCGACGGAGCTGGCGACCCACCTCGTGCTCACTCGCTGAGCCCTTGCCGCTACTGGGCCGTCGGATGCGCGTTTGGTGGTGAGCATCACGCCGGGCGCGCCTCGTTCAACGGACGTTAGCACCCCGCAGTCAGCCTTCGGTATCAGGGGTCGCTTGCGCTGTAATACGCGTCGCCAATTCACGCGCGCGCGTCATTAGTAACGCCAGCGGCACGACGCTGGAAATCAACCCCATCGACAGTGCCGTGGCAGAGTCGATCATGTCACCGGTAAAAGGAAGTTCCGAGGCCCGAGACAGACCGACCGCTCGCGGCAATATCCAGGAGCCGCCGTCGCCGGGCACAATCCCTACCTTAATGAAGCTGGCGGCAAACTTTGCACCTTCAGCGCTGATTCGAATATCGCAGAAGCAAGCGAGGTCAAGTCCGAGCCCAATCGCATGGCCGTTGATGGCGGCAATCATTGATATCTCGCAATTCCATAACGCTACGGAGATCCTCTGTACGCCACGCCGATAGTTCGCACGTGTAGCGTCCGGAGAATCCAGAGGCCCGACGCCGGTTCGGTCTCTCATTGCCTTGAGGTTGCCGCCGGCGGAAAAGGCCCTCCCGGCACCGGTCAGGATAATGCAGCTGACGGCCTCATCGTCTTGCGCGCGTTGCAGAGCGTCAACCAAGTCTTGGCAATCTTGACGCGTGCCGATCGCATTGCGCGACTCCGGCCTATCTAGAGTGAGCGTTACAATGCGTTCATCTTTCTCGTAGCGTACAAATGCATTTGCCATTGCGTCATCCTCGGCAGGGCGAGTCCGGCCACCAGGGGAAGAAGTCCGGCATATCTGTTGATACCGAGTCGAGGAAACGTGCGTTGCGCTTTTCCAAGAATGCCGCAACCCCTTCGCGCACATCGCTTGCACGTCCGCGCGAGTAAATGCCACGGCTGTCGATTCGATGAGCCTCCATTGGGTGATCGGCTCCCTGCATGCGCCAAAGCATTTGGCGCGTCAGTGCAATTGAAACCGGCGCAGCGTTGTCAGCGATTTCGCGCGCGAGCGCGCGCGGCGGGAAGAAGATCCTCGGACTCATGAATAGAGCGGATTAGCCCGCCGGTCAGCGCCTCTTGGGCGGAAAGCAGGCGCCCGCTATAACACCATGCTACGAGATGTGGAGGCGAGCTCACTTGTTACGCGCGGATCAAAAATTGGGTTCTGCGCCTTCAGGGTGGCGGTCGTTCATCGCCTGCTGCCAGCTCTTCGCGCAGCATTTTCTTGGATATCTTCTTGCGGGTACCGTCGCGCTGGACAATGTGACCACGACCGTTCCGGGACTGCCGGCCGCCGATTGCTCGGGTTATTACGGGCCCACCTGCGCCGACGAGGGCCCGACATCGCCGATTCCGCGGTGGCGGCATAAGCTGCGCGCCACCTGGCAGTCGCCGAACGGTCTCGAGGCATCGCTCAACTGGCGCCATATCGGCCACCTAAAATCCGAGCAGCTCAGCCAGAATCCGCTGCTGGCGACCGGCACGGCCTATTCGATCGACTCGCAGGTTCCCGCCTTCGATTACTTTGATCTGGACGTGGGATTCGATATCGGCGCGCACGTCAATGTGCGGCTGGGCGTCAACAACCTGCTGGACAAACCGCCGCCCGTGGTCGGCTTCAATCTGAATCCACTGCTGGTCAACGGCAATATGCTGGCACCGATGTACGATACCTACAGGCGCTATTTATTTGTCGGGTTGACCGCTAAATATTGAATGTAATGTCTTTTGAAAACTCGCAAAGTGACTAATCCGGGTCATGCGGTCCAGACGTTCGTCGAGCGTGCGGGCGCGGCTCGCAGCCTAACTTCGATTCAACCGTGCGCGCGTGTACTCGAGGCATGACTCAAGTACGCTGTGTCTGGCCGGATTGTCGTTGTCGGATTTCCAGGCTACGTACAGCTCGACCGACTTCATCGAGCGTAGATTGCGCACCGGGCGGAAAGTCACACCTTCGAAGCGGAGGCTGGTTGCGGCTTCGGGAACCAGCGCGGCGCCGAGCCCTGCGGCGACCAGCGCCAAAATGGTGTGGATCTGGCTCGTGTATTGCGTGTAATCCGGCTTCACGCCCGCCGTCGCGAAGGCGGTGGCAACGAGTTCGTGGAAGTATCGCGCCTCCAGCGGCGAATACATGACGAATGGCGTTCCTTCAAAATCGGAAACCACAGGATCGCGCCGACCGCGCGCCAGGGGATGCGAAGTGGGCAGCGCCGCGACCAGTGGCTCCCTGGTCAGACGCAAGGACTCGAACGCCTTGAGCGAGGCGTGCGGTCGAAGCAGCGCCAAGTCGAGAGTTCCAGCGGCGAGGGCCTCGATCTGCTCCGTGGTGACCATCTCCCTCAGATTGAGTTCGATGTCCGGCATTCGCGCGCGGCACTGCGCAATCATCCCGGGCATCACAGCAAGTCTTAAGTGGAGCCTTTCCCGAAGTTGTAATCGTGAGGCCCCCAAATCGTCAGGTTGTCTTAGGAAATCTACGGCATGGTTACCAAAGCTTAGAGCCCGGCGATTTCTCTTAAGCGCGCAAGCAATAACGGAATCCGCTGTTGTTCGACCGCGTTTGGCTGAAAGTGACTCGGAAGCGACTGTAAAAACTGAGGATCGGAGATCAAATCTTCGACTTCGGCACGAAGATATTCCGCCACTGCGCTTCCGTTAACTGCTGCGATATCACGGATGATCTCGTTGCGGCCATCGATCACGTTTACGATATCCTCGATGTCGTGGCTCAGGTAGTCACCTTGGCCGCGATGGTAGAAAGCCTCGAGCTTGGTCGCGACGAAGAAGGGGGCGGTGATCAGGCGGATGGAAGTTCCATCCGGCAATTGAGCGATTGCCGATCCCTCGATCGCATCCGCATACCACCGGTTTGTGAAACCGAAGACACTTTCTCGCGAGGCCATGACATCCACCTTGAGATTGCCGTAGCGCCAGCGGCAAATAACTTCATCTCCCGGGTCCTCTTGGAAACCCAAGCTCTTGAGATCTGCCGCAATAGCGTAGTATTCGATTTTAGAAGCAATTTCAGCGATGAGGTCAATGTCTTGAGTGGCGCGCACCAGTGGCCGGGCCGCATCAGTGATGAGAATTCCGACCACGCAGCCGCCGACGAAAACCAATTTTTCGCGCAACCCCTTGAGCGCGCCGGCCACGATCTGCAACTGCTGAACATTGGGATCGAGCGGATTCACTGCAGACGTTTGGCGATCTCGCCGCGGGCGAGCTCGCGGTCGCGCGCGGCGCCGACGCGGATGGCATCGATCAATGTCAAAAAATCGTATAGCTCGAGATCATTCGCGGCAGCCTCGGGGGCCGAGGGATAGAGAGGGCAAAGCGAGGGCCCACGAGCTTTTCCATGCACGTAGGGCCAGACCGTCGGATTTTCAGGAGGGTTTACCAACAGGCCACTTAAGGTAGGACCTGCTGTAGCGGTGGCAATGCCCTGGGAAATTCCGCCGAAGACGGCGGGGAAAGCGTATCTGACGCCGTGAAGTAGAAATTCCTGTAAGGCCGGCTTGATGACGCGCAACCCGTCGGCGCGATCAGCCGCGACGATGCCGGCCTGTACCGCGCGCTGAGTGCTGTTGTGGACGTCTGATGCAGAAAGGGCGAGTGCGCTGGCAAGCGCCACAAAAGTTCTTTTCCCCTCGCCAATGAGGGCGATCTTCAGGGCCACGACGACATCCTGGGGCTTAAGGGTGATTTGGCGCATAAGGATATTATATTATCAGTATTCATGATTCATGAATATCGAATACTTAGGATATGAAGTTGATCACCAACGTTTAGGTCCTAACCACGCGACGTAGCCATTTATTCACTCCCCGCCTATGTCATAAGGGCGCATGCAGTCTTTTATTACTTTTAAACGCAGTATACGGTACAATATGGTCAATCTGAATTAACAATTACTGAAGTTAAAGAGTATATTTATGGCAAACGATCGACCTGATCGGAAAAAAAGCCCGCGCGCTCCGTCAATCTCGCTCGGTGAGGCGCTTGAGCGGGTACTGCGTATTTACGACAAAGAGAAACGGCATGCTGCACCCACTGAGGTGGTGGTTCAGGATATGGGATACAAAAGCGCCAACAATGGCGCTGCCCTCGCAGCGCTGGCTTCGATTCGCTACTTCGGACTTTTGGAGAAACCGCAAGAAGGAAAGTTGGCCGTAACGAAGGAATTCGAAAGCTATCAATACGCGCCAGACGATGAGTCCAAACGCGGGCTACTTTTGAAGTGGCTGCGATCACCCCAGATCTTCGCGGACCTGATCGATCGATACCCCAGCGGATTTCCCTCAGACAAAAATCTGCGCTTCGATCTCATGGAACATGGATTTTCACCGGCCTCGGCAGATTCCGTGGTGTCAGTGTTTCGACGATCGATCGAGTTCGCGGGATTCGATGGAGCAGCATCGGCAAAGGCTATAGAGGCCATCCCGGAAGCGACGGTAGAGCCGTTGGCGTATCTCAGTACTGACAGCAATTCATCTCGCGCTAAAGTGGAATCGCAAATCCCGTCGGAGAGTCAAAAGGATGGGGACGACAAAATCCCGGTCCGTCTCACGGGAGGACGCAAAGCGTGGCTCATCGTTCCGACACCTTTCTACGAGGCCGACAAGTCGCGATTGAAGGCGCAGATCGACCTGCTGCTGACAGAGGATATCGACCCGCTGCTCAAGTAAGTGAAACGCTCATCCCAGCGTGCACGGGCGCGACGTCACCACCTCAGCGACTGCGGTAGCTTGATCGAAGGCCAGATAAAGATATCTAATCCCCGCAGGATTCATGCGCCCCGCAGTCACCAAGTTTCAATCTCGAGCGCCCTATGAATCTCGCCGAAGTCGCGGATGCGATCGAAGCGTCGAAGATGAGTCCCGCTCACGATTATCTTAACGACTTGCTGAAAGAATAAAAATTGCCGAGTGTACGGCCAGCCTAAATGAGCATCGGCCAACGCGCGTCGGATCGGCGCGTTGAGTTGACGATCAAACTGAACGCGTCCGATGACGCCTGCTGGGTCAGCGGCAGCCGCCAGCTCATCGCCGGCGCCGTGGTCAATCTGCTCAGCAACGCGGTCAAATTGTCATCCTCCGGCTGCGCCGTCCATAGGACCTGCGAACATCGCGAGCGCGTCGTCATGGTGTCGGTGAACGATGACGGACGGGTATCGAAGCCGAACGCCAGGTGTCTACAATGGTTTTCGCGCGGCGCGCATCACGGCAGCAACGACACGGGTGACGCGGGCTTCGGGCCGGGTGCATTCCCTAGGGCTTTACCGCCGCAATGGCGAGGCCGATGAGACGTTGCGGCAAATCAATCTGCGGCCCGACGCCATAATGCAACAACGTGCTTCGGCAATTGTGAACAATGGCGGCATCTCGCTCGCCCTGCGCCCAAGCGTCGGTGCGTGCGTTGAACCACTCGATGAGCGAGGCTGACTCGATCCGTTCGGCCTCCAGCTCGGCGTTGGCCACCTGAGCACGCAATGATGCGCCGCTCGTGCCCGGCTGCTTGAGCAGCCGGCGCACCTTGCGGAATGTTTCCACAACTTGGGTGTGCCACTGCGCGATGGCGCTGTCCGCACAGCCAATATCGACAGGAGACAGTACGGCGCGGAATTCGGACGCCGCATACAGGCTGAACAGCAGCACGTTGATGTTGACACCGAACTGCTCTTGCAGCCACAGGCATTCCTCGGCGGCGCCGGGAAGGCCGTATAGGGAAGTCGAGAACGCCCATAACGACGAGTCGATACACGCAGATTGCTGGGGCAGCATGGCTTATTGGCCGGCCCGCCAGCGCTTCACCAGATCGCCGGTGTCGATGTCGAACAAATCCAGGCAGCGGCCAACGGTTTGATCGACGATATCGGTGACGGTTTTGGGTTTGTGATAAAAGGCCGGCACCGGCGGCATGATGATGGCGCCGCTTTCTGTCGCTGCTACCATACTACGCAGGTGGCCGAGGTGGAGAGGAGTTTCGCGCACCACTAACACCAGGCGCCGCCGCTCTTTCAATACTACATCTGCCGCGCGGCTCATCAGGCTTGCCGTAGTGCCATGCGCGATGTCCGACAAGGTGCGGATGGAGCAGGGGATCACGATCATTCCCCTCGTTTTGAAGGATCCGCTCGAGATCGCGGCTCCGACGTCGCTGTTCGAATAACTGACATCGGCGATCTCACGCACCTCATCGAGGCTCAAGCCGGTTTCTTCCTTCAACGTAAGCCCGGCAGCTTTGGAGATGATCAAGTGCGTGGGAATCCGCAGGCGGCGCAATATCTCCAGCATCCGCACGCCGTATGGCGCCCCGGATGCTCCACTGATTCCGACGACAAGAGGAGCTGTCATTCTTCACACTGTAGGCGTTCGCGCAGGATCTGCACAAGATTTCGCTCAGGTTCGGTGAGGCTTCGATCGCCGGAATAGATCATGAATAGGCGGCGCGCGATGCTCGGTTGGATGATCGGATGCGCGACGAGCTCGCCGGATGCGAGTTCGCGCCGGATTGCAGACGGCGGCAGTACCGTGCACAGCGGATGGCGTGCCAGCATAGCGATCATCATGGGTAAGGAATCGATCTCCATACGAGGGTGGATGGTGATGGCGTGATCGCGCGCGGCCTTTTGCAGAACCTGCCGAAGCCCGGAACGCTGGGTCGGCAACGCCAACGGCAGTAGAGCGAGTGCGGCGAGGCGCACGGGGCCTTCCGTAAGTAGTTTATGCCGAGGGTCCGCTATAACCGCCAAGTCCTCCGTTGATCCCAGCGTCAGACGCGCCATGTGCGGCAAGCTGGTGTCGACAACGGCAATCCCAACCAGTCCGCGCATAACCCAGTCTTGCAGAGTAATGTCTGGTGCCTCCCAAACGACCACTTGTAGTGACGGGTGGCGAGCCTGAATGGAAAGCAGTGCCTGCGCAATTTTGTTGACCAGCAAGCCGTGCTGGCTCACCGACGGAAGTATGCCGAGAGTCAAGCGCCGCCCCGAGGGCTGAAATGCAGAGTCTCCGCCGCCGGCGACGTCGCGCAGGTTGGTTTCCATCACCGTCGCGATGGCGGAGAAGCGGTCGCCGTGCTGCGTGGGGATGAGCCCGTCGCGGTGCCTGTCGAAGAGGGACACGTCGAGCGACGTCTCAAGCTTGCCCAGTTGCTCGCTCAGTGCGGGTTGAGTCATGTTCGCCGCATTCGCCGCGGCGGACACCCGCCGCAAGCGGTAGATGGCGTTGAAGCAACGAATTTGACGGAAACTCAGCAAGGTGCGATGGATGTTGTTGAACTCAGGTTCACGCAGGGCGCTGCGCAGATGATCGATGAATCGAGTCACCGCCGGATCGGACGTATGCACCCGCGCGGCAATTCTGGTGATCAGCGGCACATTCGGCGCGATCGCTCGAACGCGCAACAGCCCCAGGCGGGCGGAGAGAACGCTTTCCGGCAAAAAAAACACGGCCTCGGGATTTTCGGCGATGTATCGCGGCAGCGCCGCGGGATGCTCGGTCATGAACTGGGCGCCGTGTATGCCGTGGACGCTACAATACCGCGTCGCCTGTTCGATCAAGGCCTCCCTCAGAGCAGGGACCATCAGGCGGCCCGAGAACAGTGCCGCAGCACTGGGTAACTGCGCGGTGTCCGCCGGAAGCCGGCAGGCCAACACCCATGGGTCCGAGTGCAGTGCGAACACACCGTCCGCGGGGTGTAGTTCGTCGTTTGCCGCGTAGACCGTGATCCGGCTCCGCCGCACGCCGGGCCAGCTATCCGCCAGCGGGCGGACGAATCCTTGCTCGGCAATCCATAGAGGTTCGATGAGCACCTCCGGATGGTCTTTGGCCATGCGCTCGGCGGCGTGATCGACGGCTTTGCTGATCCGGCCGATGGCGTAGCTTAAATCAAGTTCTAACGTTATGAGATGCGCTTCCGCCATGCCTGGACATGAAATGCGGCGTCTGATGAAAGACTCTGCCTGAAGTATCGGGGCCGTTGCGCGCAGCAGCCAGCTTGCCGCGGCAGTGGGACATAGGCCGGTGTTGACACGTCTGAACAGGTCGAGGCCAAGCTCGCGCTCCAAGGACTTCAAGCTCGCACTTAAGGTCGATAGGGCGATTCCCAATTGCTCGGCAGCACGGGCCAGGCTCTCGTGCTGACAGGCTACCGTGAAGTATGCGAGGCTTCGCAGTTCGATCACTGCTGAACTCCGGCGGCACTTGTGGTCACCGGCATCATCCGAGGCCCTAAAACTTTGATCCAAAACCACATTGTCCGCAAGTATCGCAAAGCTTCGTGCAGGAGTCGAACCGTCGGGCAATTAGTTCGATTTTACCTATACCGTAATTCAGTAATGCAGGCGTGGAAAGCACCGCGATACTCGATACAGTGGAATCGATGACGGGACGCATTCAACCATGAACCAATACGCGGCCGCCCACCGGCAGTCGATGCGCGCCTGGCTGTCGAAGCTCGAGAACGGGCAGGAATTGCGGACGATTTCCGCGCCCGTGAAGCTCGAGCATGAACTTGCCGCCTGTCTGGCACAGGCGGGCACGGCACTTCGCTTCGAGAACGTCGTCGGGCATAAAATGCCCGTGATCGGCAATACTTTAAGTTCGCTGGCGATTATGTCGAAGGCGCTCGGTGCGGCCGGCGCGCACGACCTCCAAGCCTCGATCATTGCGGCCATAGAGAGACCGCAGGCGCCTCGGCGGGTCCCTGCGGCGCCCTGCCAGGAACACAGCGTCGTCAATCCGAGCTTGGTCGAGGAATTGCCGATCCCCTGGTTTTTCGAGAAGGAGACCGGGCCTTATATCACCGCCGGTGCGATAGTCGCAAAGGACACCCAAAACGGCCGCGCGAACCTGTCGATTGCGCGGATCAAACCGCTCGAGTCCAACCGCGCTTTCGTGGGCATCGCGCCTAATCATCATCTCGCGCTGCTGGCACGAGCGGCGCAGGCGCGCGGCGAGAAACTCAAGATCGCCGTCTGCATCGGCAACCACCCGGCGATTCTCGTTGCTTCGTGCCTATATCTGCGGCTCGGCGACGACGAGTTGGAAGTGGCCGGCGCGCTGTTGGGCGAACCAGTCGAGGTCGTTGGATGTCTGGACTCGGACCTGCTCGTCCCCGCCCATTGCGAGTGCGTTCTGGAGGGCACCCTTGACCTGCAGGAACAGGTCGAGGAGGGTCCTGTCAGCGAGTTTCATGGCATGTACGAGAACTACGGGACGGGTGCGGTGGTTACCTTTACCCGCCTGACGCGGCGCCGCGATGCGCTTTTTCACGCAATTCTGCCGGGCTATTACTCAGAGCATTGTCTGCTCGGCGGAGTGTCGATTGCGGCGGGACTTGCCCGGGCGGCGCGAGCGAGCGTGCAATCGGTGTCCCAGGTCGCTGTCGGCATGGGCGGTGCGGGCCGCCTGCATGCTGTGGTGTCGCTCAGCAATCCGCGCGCCGGAGATGCCCGCAAGGTGTTGTTTGCGATCTGGGCCGCGGTCAATCTCATCAAACAGATCGTCGTGGTGGACGACGATGTCGATCCCTGGGACCCGGTGCAGGTGGAGTGGGCGGTCGCGACGCGCGTGAAGCCAGACCGCGATCTTGTTGTAGTGCCCGGCGTGCGCGCCGACCGGTCGGAACCGTTGGAAAGCGGCGGGACGGTGGCGAAGCTCGGAATCGACGCCACCCGCAACGAGCATGACCGTACCGATTGGGACTTTGCGCGTCCGCCGGCGCGGGCCATGAGCACGGCGCGCGAATTGCTACGCGACGCTGGGCTCACTCTACCTATGGGAGGCTATTTATGACCGCGTATTTCATTTCGGACGCCGACATTCACGATCCGGCCGGATACAAGGAGTACACGACGAAAGTGCCGGCGTTGATCGCGAAATACGGCGGCGAGTACATTGTGAGGGGCGGCGAATTCGAGGTACACGAGGGACATTGGCACCCGCATCGGCTGGTGATTTTCCGTTTTCCTGACCGGGCGGCCGTGCGCGCCATGATCAACGATCCGGCGTACTTGGAACTTAAACGCATCCGGCAGCGGACGGCAACGACCTGTCTGGTTGCCGTTGACGGCATGGCTGACGAGGACCGCCCGCATGAGTGATTTTGACCTGGTGCTCGCGGGCCATGTCGTGTTGCCGAGTCATTGCATTGCCGACGGCTATGTCGCGGTACGCGATGGCCGCATTGCACGAGTGGGCGCAGGCCCGGCACCCGCCGCGCGCGAGCGCCACTTGCTGGGAGACGCCTTTATTCTACCGGGTGGCATCGACGGCCAGGTTCACAGTCGCAGCACCGCCGGACTAGAAGACTTCGACGCCTCGACGCGGTCCGCGGCCGCCGGCGGGGTGACGACGATCGTCGACATGCCCTACGATTCCGGCCGCCTTATCTGCACCGCGGAGCGCCTGACCCTCAAGGCTCAAGAGGCCGGGCAACAGGCGTGCATCGATTTTGCGCTGTATGGCACGGTGCACCCGAGCGACGGGGCGAAGCACATCGAT
Organism: Steroidobacterales bacterium; assembly: GCA_038226325.1. Lineage (GTDB taxonomy): Bacteria > Pseudomonadota > Gammaproteobacteria > Steroidobacterales > Steroidobacteraceae > Bog-1198. The sequence goes on from JBBRQO010000017.1 coordinate 30,267, forward strand.
GAGATTGCAGCGGCCGGCGCGTGCGCATTCAAATTCTCGACCTTTGGAACTGACCCGGAGCGATTTCCTCGAATTGCGCCCGCCACGCTGCATGACTGCTTCGCGCGCATCGCGCCGCTCGGTCTCATGGCCGGGGTTCACAATGAGGATGAGGAAGTCATCCGAACCGAGGAAGCGCGCGTGCGCGCGCAAGGGCTGTCCGGCTATCGCGCTCACGGACTGGCCAGACCCGTCTACAGCGAGACGCTCGCCATTACCCAGATCTACGAGATCGGCGCCGACACGGGTTGCCGCGCACATGTCGTTCACTGCTCTACCAGTCGCGGCTACGAACTCAGCGCCGCGTATCGGGCTATGGGCCATCGTGCGACCATCGAGGCCTGCTTGCACTATCTGATCCTCGGCGAGGAGGACCTGGCTCGCCTCGGTGGGCTTGGCAAGGTGAACCCGCCGCTGCGGCCGGCACCCGAACGGGAGCGGTTATGGCAGCATCTCGCCGCCGGCAACATCACGATCGTATCGACCGACCACGTGAGCTGGCCCATCGAGCGTAAATCCAATCCTGACATATTCGCGAATGCCTCCGGCGTCCCCGGCCTCGACGTGCTGTATCCGCTGTTCATCAAGGAGTGCATGGCCCGGGGGCTCTCGCTATCGTGGGCGGCACGCTTACTCGCGCACAATCCGGCGGCGCTTTTCTGCCTCGAACACCGCAAAGGAGCGCTGGCGCCCGGCCTTGACGGGGACATCGCAGTGCTGGTTCCGGGACCGCATCGCTACGACCCGGGTGCGCAGGGTCGTAATGCCGCAAGCTGGAGTCCGTATGCGGGACTGATGCTGCCGTATCGAGTCCAAGCCACCTATTTGCGCGGCGAACTCGTTTACGACGGGACGAACGTGCTCGCAGCAGCGGGTACCGGCCGTTTCGTGCGGCCCATGCCGCCGGCGACTCAGTGCTCGGCGAATTGACTTGATCGACGCCGGAATCAACGAATCGCGCTTCTGGGGCTGGCTGATGCAACTCGCGGAGCTGACTGAGCGCGACCGTCCGTGGACGCGCCGTGCATTTTCACCCGAGTATGCGCGGGGCCGACGCTGGTTGAGCGAACGAATGCGCTCACTGGGGCTCGACGTGTCGGTCGATGCCGCGGGAAATCTCATCGGCCGACTGCCTGGCGCGCCGTCATTTCCAAGGACGATCATGATCGGTTCGCATAGCGATACTGTGGCCGGCGGGGGACGTTTCGACGGCATCGCGGGCGTGATCGCCGGCTTGGAAGTCGCTGCCGCTCTCAAGGACAGCGCGACGCCCTTGCGGCACGCCGTCGAAATCGTCGACTTTCTAGCCGAAGAGCCCAACGAATTCGGTCTTTCGTGCATCGGCAGCCGCGGCATGTCAGGCGCGCTCGACCTCGACATGCTCGCGCGCACCAATCCCGGCGGCGTCAGCCTGCTCGAGGGATTAGCGGCCGTAGGCGCAGCCTCCGAGCCGCCGGGCGCAGCGATCCGACATGATATTGCCGCTTTTTTCGAATTGCATATCGAACAAGGTCCGGTGCTCGAGCAGCAGCGACGGGATATCGGCGTCGTCACGCATATCGTCGGCATTCGGCGCATCGCGGTGACGTTCAAAGGCCAGGCGGCGCACGCCGGGACCACGCCTTTGCCGGTGCGGCAGGATGCGCTCGTGGCGGCCGCGCGTTTTATCGTGGACGTGCGCAACGAGGTCGAAGAGGCGCGCTTGCAGCCGCCTTTCGTGATTGCGACCGTCGGCGAGATCTACGTCACGCCGAACGCACCCAATGTCGTCGCGGGCGAGGCGCGTCTTACGCTCGACCTGCGCAGCGACCAGGCAGCGGCACTCGAAGTTTGGAGCGAGCGAATTCGTGGCCTCGCCGAGCGGGCGGGCGCCGCCGCGCGCGCGCGCCTCTCGGAGTATCGGCTGCTGTCCGCCAGCCAGCCTACGCCTTGCGCCGCGGCGCTCACGAGTCAGCTGCGGCGCGCCGCCGGCGCGCTGGGCCTTACGCAAATGGATATGGTCAGCGGCGCCGGGCACGACGCGGCTTTCGTCGCGCAGGTCGCACCGGCTGCGATGGTGTTCGTGCCGAGTCGCGACGGTCTGAGCCATTGCGCCGAGGAGTGGACTGAACCGGCCGCGCTGGCGAAGGGTATCGCCACGCTGCTGGGCGCCGTGCGGCGCTTCGATGCCGCCGGTGCGGCCGAGGACGCATGGAGCGCATAGGATTGAGAGCCATACATCGATTGAGGGAGCCCTAGAGTGGAAGAAGTTCGAGATGATTGCGCTGCGCAAGACGTTGCGGCCTTGGTGGACCATCTTCAATACCCCATCGGCAATCTGGACCGAGCGGAAAGCCGCGCGCTGGTTGCGCGCTGCCGTGCAACCCTGAGCGAATCCGGCGCGCTGGTTTTGCCGGGATTTCTCGCGCCGGCGGCCACGTTGCAACTCGCCGCAGAGGCGCGCGCCCTGGATTGGGCCGTGCATGATTATCACGCTGAGCACACGGTGTATTTCGAACCGCACGACGACAGCCTGCCGGAAGCTCATCCGCGGCGGCGGTTGGTGCGAACCGACAAGGGCAGCGTCGCCTACGATTTGATACCGCGCAATGCATTGCTGCGACGCTTGTATGAGTGGGATCCGTTGCTGCGGTTCGTCGCCGCCGTACTGGGGGAGCCGCATCTGCATCGGCACGGCGATCCGATGGCGGCTCTGAACATCAATGTTCATTCGCAAGGGCAGCAGCTTGGCTGGCACTTCGATCGCACTGACTCTGCCGTCACCCTCTCTTTGCAACAGTGCGAGGTCGGGGGGTTCTTCGAGTACGTGGCGAATCTGCGCAGCGCAGCGGATGAAAATTTCGACGGTGTGGCAAGAGTGCTCGCCGGCGAGAAAGACCGCGTCAAGCGGCTGCCGGCGGAGCCCGGGACTCTAACTTTGTTCCGCGGTCACTATTCTCTGCATCGGGTCTCTCCCGGCAGCGGTCCCAGCAAGCGGCTGATGGCGGCGCTGAGCTATGTACGTGAGCCAGGGATTGTCTTTAGTCCCTATGCCAGGAACTTGTTTTACGGGCGCGACACACCGATGCCCCAGCAATGACTCTGCTGTTGACGGCGCGAGCCGATATTAATCTGGCAAGCTATTATCGAGTGGCATGGCAGGGGGAGAACATTCGTATCGCCGATGCGGCCCTGGCGCGAATGGCGTCGTGCCGCGACACGTTCCTGCGCCTCATCAACGCCGATGCCAGCGTGGTGGTCTACGGAGTTACGTCCTCGACCGGGCAATGGGCGAGTCATCACCTGTCGCCACTGGAACGTGATCGACATTCCAACAGCAAGCTCTTTCCGGCGGCGACTTCTTTCGGCGATCCGCTGCCGGAACGGGTGGTGCGGGGAATCATCCTTGCGCGTCTTGCGAATTTTATCGAAGGTCATTCGGCGATTTCGCCGCGCATCGCATTGGCGGTCGCCGAGATGCTGAATGGAGCACCGCTTCCCACGGTTCCCGGTTCAGGCCAGGGGGGGGCGGGAGAAATCCTCGCGCTGTACCCGCTGTTTGCCGAGTTGTCGACGCGCTTCGAACTCGAGATCAAGGAGCGCGGGCCGCTGGTCAATGGATCTCCTTGCGCCGCGGCGCTGGTCGCTGACGCGGCGTGGGCGGCGCGACGGCGCGTGCAGCTGGCCGAAAAAATCTTCGCGTTGTCGATCGAAGCATTGAGTGCCCCGCTGGAGCATTTCGATCCCGCGCTCGACTCGCTGTGGGGCGACCCGCACGAGGCTGCGTCGCTCAAGAGCCTGCGTGAATATCTGGTCGGCGCCGGCAGCACGCGCCGCAAATATCAGGCGCCGGTCAGCTATCGCATCGTGCCGCGGGTGCTCGGGCACGCGCGGCGCGCGCTGGCGGCGGCGGAGCATGCGGCGGCCGTCTCTCTGCCGTCGGTTTCCGACAATCCCGTGTATCTGCCGCCCGACGCGGCGCATCCCTTGGGAAGGGCCTTAAGCACCGGCGGCTTTCACAATGCCATGGCGTCCCCAGCGCTCGATGATTTGGCGGCGATTTGGGCCGACTTGTGTCTGCTGTGCGAGCGGCATGGCACCAAGCTGCTCAATGGCCAGTTCTCGCAACTGCCTGATCTCTTGCTGGTCGGGCGGGAGCCTGGAAGCAGCGACGGTCGTGGTCACATCGGCTATGTGACGATGGCGCAGTGTGGCTACCTGGAACAGGCCAAGTCGGCCGCGCAACGCACCTTCATTCCCGGCTGTGATCCCACAGGCACCGGACAAGATGATGTGGGCGCGCCGGTGTTCCTCGCCTGGGCCAAGGAAGAGCGCGCCGGGCGTTGCGTGGACGCCTCGCTCGGCATGTTGGCGGCCATTGCGTCGCAGGCGCTGTATGCCACGAACCGGCCGGCGCCGCCGGCGTTGCAGAGTCTGCTGGCGTGGGTTCGAAGCATTCTTCCGCCGCTGGTGGAGGACCGCGCCCTCGGCGCTGAATTGGGCCGGCTTGCGAACGGCATCACGCAGCAAGTGTTTGCGGGCGAGGCGCAGTGAGCACCGCCAGCCTGCCGATGTATGACTTTCCGGAAGCCCGGGGTGCAACCGATGCTTGGTGGACGGGCCTTGTGGGCCATCTCGAGCAAGTGGGTGTCGCGGATGTTCCGCCGACGCTTTTACGTCGTGATGATCTTATCGAACAATGGAGCGATCCGCAGCTGCTGTTCAGTCAAACTTGCGGCTACCTGCTCGCAGGTGAATGCCGATCCGTCCTGCAGCCGGTCGCTACGCCGCACTACACGGTGTCCGGGTGCAGCGGACCGAACTATTCCAGCGTCATTCTCCTGCGCGAGTCCCATGCGGCGACCCGGCTCGAGGATCTGCGGGGGGGTGTCGCCGTGTATAGCCGTCTGTACTCGCATGCCGGCTACAACGCCTTGCGCGGCGTCATTGCACCGCTGTCGGGCGGCAAGCCATTTTTTTCCAAAGTCATCGGTAGTGGATCGCACGTCGACAGCATCGGGACGCTGGCCGCCGGAACCGGCGACATAGCGACCGTGTGCTGCATTATCTATGCATTCGTCGCGCGCTGGCGTCCAGCGGCGCTCGTCGGTACGCGAGTTCTCGGTTACACCCCTTCGGCACCGGCGCCGCCGTATGTCGCGCCCGTCGGTGCGAGCCGGCAACGTGTCGCCCAATTACGTGCGGCGCTAGCCGCTGCCATGGCAGACCCCACTTTGGCGGCGATTCGCTCGGATCTGTTTTTAGGGGGCTGCAGCGAACTCGATCGCGAGGACTACGACGCCATCGATGCTGTCGAAAAAACGGCGGTCGTGATGGGCTATGCCGAACTCGCCTGAGAAGCTTCTCGATGCGATTCGGCGTCGCCTGACACCGATTGAAAATGCATTGCTCGAGGAGCGGGCGGGGGGTCGCATCGGGCGTAGAGCGTTTCTGCGCCATGGCAGCGTGATTGGTCTGTCGATCCCGCTGTTGAACATGCTCTGCGGCCTCGCACCAGAGGCACAGGAGTTGCGCGTCGGCAGATCCGGCAACAGGTCTGGCGGCACGATCCGGCTCGGCATTCCGGTACCGGCGTCGTCGATCGATCCCCTCACCGTTGCGGATACGGGCGGCGTCTGCCTGCTGTCGCAGACGGGCGAGCATCTGGCGATCTCCATGCCGGGAGTGGGGTTGATTCCCTCGCTCGCGACAAGCTGGAAGCCCAACGCGGACGGCAGCGTCTGGACGTTCAAAATTCGCGATGGCGTGCGATTTCACAACGGTCAGGCGCTGTCCGCCGCCGACGTTGCGGCGACCATCGACCGGCTTGCCGACCCAGCGAATGGTTCCGTGGCGCTGTCGGCGTTCGCCGGCGTGCTGTCGAAGGGAGGCAGCCGTGCAGTCGATGCCCTAACCGTCGAGTTCCGGCTCGACGCGCCGAACGGCAATTTCCCGTATCTCGTATCGTCGGACAACTTCAGCGCGATCGTATTGCCTGCCGCGTACGCCGGCGATTTCGAAACGAATTTCATCGGCACTGGACCCTTCAAGCTCGAGAAACTCACGCCGAGGGCGCGCGCGTCCTTCGTACCAAACGAGGATTACTGGGGCGGCAAGCCGCTGCCCCGTAGGACGGAGTTCATTTTCTACGACAGCATTCAGGCTCAGGTGCTGGCGATGCAAGGCGGTCAGCTGGACATGCTGCTGCATGTGCCATTGCAGGGCAGCCAGGCGCTGCTCAATGACCCCAATGTCGATGTCGTTGGATTGAAATCGAGCGCACACGAAGAGGTGCACATGCGCACGGATAGACCGCCATTTACGGACAAGCGGGTGCGGCGCGCGATAGCACTGTGTCTGAATCGCGAAAACCTTGTCAGGGGCATGTTCCGGGGTCGAGCGAGCCTCGGAAATGACAGTCCTTTCGCACCCGTCTTTGAGTCGACCGATCCGACAGTCCCGCAACGCCGGCAGGATATTACGCAAGCCAAGAAGTTGCTCGGCGAGGCCGGCGTGCCAAACGGCTTTGCGGTGACTTTGACCACCGAACGCTTTTTGGAACTTCCGGACTATGCAGTCGTCATTCAGAACGCGGCTAAAAAAATTGGGATCGACATTCGCCTCAATATCGAAGATCAGAGCGCGTACTATGGATCGGCTCGTTTTGGCCAATCAGATTGGCTCGATTCGGGCATGGGCATCGAGGATTACGCCCATCGCGGCGTGCCCAACACGTTGCTGTCCGCGACGCTTGGAAGCGGCGGTACCTTCAACGCCGCGCACTTCAAGAGCGCCGTCTATGACGCCTGCGTCGCCGATTATATAGCTGCCTTGGACATCGGGGCGCAACGGCAAGCGGCCGGAAAGATTCAGCGCCTGCTGCTGGATGAAACGCCGGTCATCTTCGGTTATTTCTACGACTGGCTGTCGGTGAGAAAGAAGCATCTGGCAGGGGTGCGCTCGACCGCGGGTTCGCAGCTTTATTTGGATCGCGCGCGTTTCACCTAGTCTATGCCGCTCCGCTGCATCGCCCGCAAATCGTCGAGGGGAATATGGCAGCGCAGCGCGTGGTGCGCTTCAACCTCGAGCAGTGCGGGCTCCCGTTCCTCACAGATGCGGCCGATCTTGCGCGGACAGCGGGTTTGGAATACGCACCCGCCGGGCAGATCGGTGGGGCTTGGGATTTCCCCTTGCAGACGGATGCGATTCTGTCCGCCGCCGACGAGCGATGGGTTGGCCGACAGCAGCGCTTCAGTGTAAGGATGATGCGGCCCGGCAAACACCGACTCGGCGGGGCCTATTTCCAGGATGCGTCCGAGATAAAGCACCGCGATTCGATCGGCTAAATAGTAGACGACGCGCAGGTCGTGAGAAATGAACAGATAGCTCACTTGCTGTTCGGCTTGCAGCTCGACCAGCAGATTGAGAATGGCGGCCTGGACCGAGACGTCGAGCGCGGAGGTCGGCTCATCACACACCACAATTTTCGGGCTGCCCGCAAATGCTCGAGCAATGGCCACGCGCTGCTTCAAACCGCCGGACAGCGCCGCAGACTTCTCGTCCAGATGCCCGGTTGAAAGGCGCACCGCCTCGGCCAATTCCCGCACGCGCGCCTCGCGCCGTGCACCGTGAACTCCGGCCCGGCCGAGCGCACGCCCGATCAAGCGACGTACCGAATGCGATGCGTTGAGTGCCGACCCCGGATTCTGGAACACAATCTGCAGCGCCTTGAGCTGATCCGGTGAGCGTTGCGTCGCTCGCGCCGGCAAGGCTTGGCCGTCCAGCTCGACTGTGCTTCCCGAATCAGGGGCAACCAGACCGAGCAGCAGCTTGGCGATCGAGCTCTTGCCGCTGCCCGACTCTCCGACCAATCCCAGGGATTCACCGGGCCATAGATCGAAGTTGACGTCATGGACGGCACTCAGACTCCTGCCGCCGACATTGAAGGTCTTCGACAGATTGCGTGCTCGCAATATCGGCTGATGGCGGTTCACGGGCGGCTTGATGGACGGCGAGTTCGCGGCCACGCTGGACGGCATTCCGGGGACGAGATCGGGAAAATGGCATCGGCTCAACCGGCCGCCGAGGTCCGTGAGCGGCGGTGCCCGAGTACGGCACAAGTCGGCAGCGAGAGCGCATCGATCGGCAAAAATGCAGCAGTCGAGGAGGGTACCCGGCGTTGCCGCAAAGCCCGGAATGGTCGTCAGTCTGCCGTCCTTCTTGCGGCGCCCGGATTGCGGTGCGCAACGCAGCAGCGCGAGCGTATAGGGATGGCGGGGATTCGAGAAAATCGTGTTTGCGGGACCTTCCTCGACCAACTCGCCCGCATACAGCACGCCGATTCGGTCGCACATGCGCGAGATCACCGGCAGGCTGTGGCTGATGAACAGGATCGAAGTAGACAACTCGGCCCGCAGCCGGGCGACGAGGTCCAGCACCTCGGCTTCGACCGTGGCGTCTAGGCCGGTGGTGGGCTCGTCGAGAATCAGCAAGGCCGGGTCAGTCGATAACGCCATGGCAATGACCACGCGCTGCTGCATGCCGCCCGACAGTTCGTGCGGATAGTTGTCCATCACACGGTTAGGGCTGGAAATCTGTACCCGACTCAGCATCTGCGCCGCGCGCTCCAGTGCCGGTTTGCCTTTGAGCCCGTCGGCCGCCTCGAATACTTCGGTCATTTGGCGCCCGATGCGCAGTGTCGGATTCAGTGCAAGTCCAGGATCCTGGTAAACCATGGAGACGCTGCGTGTGCGCAGCCGGCGCAGCTGCACCGCCGACAGCGTCATCAAATCACGCCCATCGACAAAGATTCGGCCCGCGGTTACGCGGCCGTTGCGCGGCAGGTAGCGGACCGCCGCAAATGCCGCAGTGGACTTGCCGCTGCCGGATTCGCCAACCAGTCCATACGCCTCGCCTCGTCCGATCCGAAGCCCAAGCCCCCGCAAGACTGGACGGTCATGGCCGCGCACGCGATACGCAACATCGAGATTCTCAATGGCCAGCGCATCGGGGACGGCCACGCCGGAGATATCACTCATGCCTGCATCACGTTCTGAATTCCGTCGGCCGCCAGATTCACGCCCACCACCAGCGATGCGGTTGCGAGCGCATCGAAGATGACCGTCCACCAGTAGCTGCCGATTAGGCTGTAATTCTCCGCGATCGAGATGCCCCAATCGGCGGAAGGCGGTTGAATGCCGAAGCCTAGGAAGCTCAAGGACGCCACGAAAAAGATGGCGTAGCCGAAACGCACCGTTGCTTCCACCAGGATCAGAGGGAGCACATTCGGCAGGATTTCGATGAACATGATGGATAGCGCACCGTCGCCGCGCAGATGCGCCGCGGCAACATAATCGAGCGAGTTCTCGATCAGTACGGCCGATCGAACGGTGCGTGCGATCAGCGGCGTGAAAACGAACCCGATGACAATCACCACCGCCAAGTTCGACGTTCCCACGGCCGCCAGAGCCATGAGCGCCACAATCACCAGCGGCAGCGCCTGCAAGGCTTCGATGATGCGGCTGGCGACATCGTCGACTGCGCCGCGATAGTAGCCGACGACGAGGCCGAGCGCGGTACCCAGTATGGTGCCAAGAAGAGTCGCCAGCGGCGCTACCGTCAGGATGTCCCGTGCGCCGACTATCACTCGGGAGAAGACATCGCGGCCGAGTTGGTCGGTGCCGAACCAATGAGCGAAGGAGGGCGGATCGAGAGTGGCGAGCAGGTTGTCGGCGTAAGGATCGATCGGTGCGATCCAGGTTCCGAACACGGCGCAGACGATCCAGAATCCCAGGATCGCGAGCCCGACGAGCAGCGTTGCGGAGCGCCCTGCCGCTCGCATGCGCTCGCCCCCGCTCATGCTCGCTCTGGCGCACGCAGGCGCGGATTAAGCATGCTATTGAGCAAATCCGCGCCGAGAGATGCAATGGCGTAGATTGCGCCCACGGTCAGCACCGCCGCTTCCAGCATCGGAAAATCTTTTGCCTTGGCGGCGGTATAAATAAGGCTGCCGATTCCACGGTAGTGAAACAGAGTTTCCACGATGACCAGCCCGCCTGCCAGATAGCCGATCAGGCTCGCAATGACCGTGATGGTCGGAAGTAATGCATTGCGCAAGACATGACGCCGCAGAACGATGGCCCAGGGCAATCCCTTCAGGACGGCGGTCCGCGTGTAGTCTGCGTCCAGTGCTTCGACCATGCCGGCGCGCGCCACTCTGGCGATATAGCCGAAGAAGATCAATACCAGCGGCAAGGCGGGTAACAACAGGTAATAGATCTGGGTCAGGGGACCGGAATCGTCCGGCCAGTCCGCTGACATCGGCAGCCAGCGCAGCCAGACGCCGAATATCAGGATCAGCACGATCGAGGAGATGAATTCCGGGACGACGCCGAGGGACTGACCCAGTAGAGTCAGTGCCCGGTCGGTCCGGGTCCCGACACGCAATGCGGCCCATACGCCGCCGAAAATGCCGAGCGGTACGACCAGAACAAAAGCCATCGCCGCCAGCTTGAGTGAATTGACCAGGGCATCCCCAATGAATGGAGCGACCGGGGCTCTGAAGGTGTAGGACACGCCCATGTTTCCCACAAGAAAATGTCCGATCCAGGAGCCGTATTGCAGGATCAGAGGTCGGTCGATGCCCATCTCATGATTAAAGTGGGCGACGGCCCTGAAGTCCGCCAAAGGTCCGAGGACGGCGCGGCCGACGTCACCGGGTAGCAATTGTCCGCCGAGAAACACGGTAAGGCTCAATATCCAAAGCGTGATGAGAGACAGCAGTAGTCGCTTGGCTAGGAAGCGGAGGATCACTGAGGCCGCACGGACATCGGCAAGCTCGACCATCCGCGCAGTGTATTGTTAAGCCGCCGCGTGGGTTCGCCGACTAGTTCTATGGACTTGGCCTTGCGAGCAAGCGACGACAAAATGGATTCGGATTCCATGCGCGCGATGATCTGGCCGATGCAGCCGTGAATGCCGGCGCCGAATCCCACATGGCCGGTCACGCTGCGCCGTATGTCGAAGCGATCCGGGCTTTCCCAGCGCCGCGGGTCGCGGTTAGCGGACGCCAGAAAAAGCATCACTTTGGAGTTTTCGGGGATCGGCATGCCATCCACCTCGAGCGCACGGGTAGTCGTGCGGAAGAATGCCTGAATGGGCGGTTCCATGCGAATAGTCTCTTCAAAAGCAACGCGAGCAAGGGACGGATCCTCGGTCAGTGCCCGCCACTGGTCCGCGTTGCGTGCGCATAGGTACAGCGCATTGCCTAAGCCATTGATCGTAGTATCTCCGCCGGCGGACAGGAATGCGCGAAATAGCATCTTTGCTTCTTCTTCGGTGACCTCTCCCGTGTCTACCGCAGCGAAGATTTGCGCGCCCAGCCCGTCGGGGGTCAGAGCGTTTCGATCGCAAATGGAGGTTACCCACTCGAGTACAGGTCCTGCCTGGGCCATGGCCTCTTCATATAATTGATTACGTGGTCCGAAAGCATTGAGCTGCAGCCGGCCGTAGTGCATGAGGTTCTCGCGCCCCTCGAGAGGCAGCCCAATGGCGTCCCCGAACACTTTGAGGGGATAGGGCTCGGCTAAGTCCTTCATGCCGTCGAATTGTGCCTGCGCGAGCAGGCGATCGACTATTATTTCCGCTTCCCGCTCGAACGTGCCGCGCAGCGCATTCAGCACGCGGCGCGACAGGACGCGCGACAGCAGCGCTCGCGAGCGAGTATGTTGGGGTGGGTCTACCTCAAGAATGATGCTGGGCTTGCGCCACGGCTTCTCCTTGCGGTAGTCGCTTATCCCGACGCCCGCGCTTGAGGAGTAAGTCTGCCAGTCATTCAGGGCCGCATGCACCTCCTTGTGGCGCGCCAACGCCCAGATGCCGTAGCGCTCGAGCCACACAACCGGTCCCGCGTCTCGCAGGCGCTCATGAAAAGGAAGAGGGTCGCGGAGGAATTCCACGGAGTAGGGATCGAGCAGTGAGATCGTGGCCATCGTCGCGCCGAGGTTAGACGAGGCGGACCGGGAGATCGACTCCGTTGTATTGAATTCGACGATAGGGAAAATAAAACCAGCCGAACGGGATGGTGTCGGAGGACTCGTGGCCCGGCACTGACCGCTGAACCGCCAGTTTTCCCTTACTTCCGATTTACCTTGATGTTAACGTGCGCCGACTAGGATCGCCGGCACCGACGGCACCATTGCATCTCAAGGGGGAAATAAAGGCATGAACGCAAATCCAAAATTGACATACGCCATCGCCACCATATTGAGCGGGTCAACCATGGGATTCGCGCATGGTGCCACTGCAGCCGCCCTCGATGCCGCCGACGCTGCAGACTCAGGGGCACTTCAGGAAATCACGGTAACGGCGCAGCGTAGGGCCGAGAACATGCAGAATGTTCCGATCACGATCCAAGCGCTGACCGCTGAAACGCTGACGCAGCTGAAGGTGACGACCTTCGACGATTTCGTGAAATACCTGCCTAACGTGACCGCCGCCAGTTGGGGTCCGGGCCAGGGCGAAATCTATATGCGCGGCCTGAGCGTCGGCCAGCTGGGCCTGCAGGGCAGCGGAACCACCGCGACGTTCCCCAATGTGGCCGTGTATCTCGATGATCAGTCGGAGCAATTGCCCGGCCACAATCTGGACATCTACGCTGCCGATCTTGAGCGCATCGAGGTGCTGGAGGGACCGCAGGGCACGTTGTTCGGGGCCGGGGCGCAGGCCGGCGTGGTGCGCTACATCACGAACAAGCCGAAGCTCGACGTGACCGAGGGCAACGTATCCGCAGGCTACAGCTACACAAGCCACGGCGATCCGAATTCGAATATCGAGGCGGTGCTCAATTTACCGCTGATTTCGAATACCCTGGCGATGCGGGCGGTAATTTACAATGAAAAGCGCGGCGGTTACATCGACAATGTACCGAGCAAGTTCACGCGCTCCAACAGCGATCTGGGCATCAGCTATGCCGGCGGCAGTGTGCCGCCCAACAGTCCGGTGATCAACAACAACAGCGTCGTTGGCCGTGCGATCAATCCCGTCACCTACCAGGGAATTCGGCTGTCGGGCCTGTGGAAGATCAACGACGACTGGAATGCATTGCTCAGCCAGTCCTATCAGGACATGAGCGCGCAGGGCGTTTTCTATCAAATGCCCACCGGATCGGATGGGCAGAAACTGCCCGACCTGTCCGTTACTCTGTTCAATCCGTCGTACGAAAAGGATAAGTTCGAGAACACGGCACTGACAGTCAACGGGCATATCGGCGACTTGACCGCCGTGTACTCGGGCGGCTACCTGATCCGCAATGTACAGCAAGTTCAGGATTATACGAACTACGCGCGCGGTTACTACGCCGACTATTATCAGTGTGTCGCCGGCGCCAATCCCAAGTGCGACTCGCCCAGCTCGACATGGAGATCCGCGCTGCGTACGACGCACCAGAGCCATGAGGTCCGGCTGAGCACGCCGGACGATTGGCGCCTGCGCGTACTGGGCGGCGCCTTCTGGGAGGATTTCAAGATCGATGACACCACGGATTTCCAGTACAAGACGCTGCCGGCATGCACCGTAAGCGTGACCACCGGCTGCCTGAGTAACATCATCCCGCCGCCGGGGGCGACTGCGAACAATCCCAACGTGCGCAATGACAGCGTCTCGTTCTTCGACGACGTGCAGCGCGGCTACCGGCAATATGCTTTCTACATGTCGTCCGATTTCGACTTGATTCCGAAGAAACTGACGCTCACTGCGGGAACCCGTTACTACAACTTCAGCAATTCCGAAGTGGGCTCCAAGGCAAGCAGCTTCGGCTGCTTCGAGGCCGGTCCGTCTCCCTGCTACGTGGGCGCCACCAATATCGATGCCGAAAACCTGAATCAGAAATATTCCGGCTTTAAGAGTCGAGCCAATCTGAGCTGGAAGATAACGCCGGATATCCTGCTGTATTACACCTGGTCGCAGGGCTATCGTCCCGGTGGATTCAATCGCGCACCCGGTACCAGCGCGAAAGTGCTAGATCAGAATGGCGTGGGACAATACTTCACGCCGGCAGGCTATTCCCCCGACCAATTGACCAACAATGAAATTGGCTGGAAAACCCAGTGGTTCGATAATCGGCTGCAGTTCAACGGCGCGGTGTACAAAGAAGATTGGAAAAACGTGCAGTTGGCGTTCTTCGATCCCGCGGAACTCGGCAACCTGACGTTCAATGCGAACGGAGCGAATTACCGGGTCAAAGGTTTGGAGACACAAATCATTGCGCGTGTGACCAATGGTCTGACCGTTCAAGGGTCCTTCGCTTGGAACAGCAGCGAGCAGACCAATTCACCGTTCTTGATCGCGAATAATCCGGCCAGCGCGAATTTTGGCAAGCCGATCACGTCCATTGCGAACCCGTATGGCGTGCAGGGCAGCCCGCTCGCTCAATCCCCGGCGTTCCAAGGCAACCTGCGCGTGCGTTACGAGTGGTCGATCAGCGATTACCGGGCGTTTATTCAGGCGGGCGGCCAACACCGGACGCATTCTTTGTCGCTCACCGGCAATGTACCTTCCATCGCACCTACCGGCTCCACTACCCAAGCATTCGACCAGCCGGGATTCACGACCTACGACGGTTCCGTGGGCGTCGCCAAGGATGCTTGGAATGCGCAGCTTTACGCACAAAATCTTACCGATACGCGCGGCATCACCTTCATCTCGTCTTCCCAGGCTGTCGAGACTCAATCGATCATTCGCCCGCGGGTCGTCGGTGTGAGTTTCGGTTACAAATTCTGAGTGCGACGCGAAACGAAGCTGATGTTTCTTTGATGTTTGAAGGCCATCAGTTTTCGGTGCCGCATGAGCGATGGGGGACGGCCGCCCGAGGTCGGTTTGCAGACACAGGCCTCAAACCGCCTTGGTGTTTTTGACGAACCATGGAAGCCGCGCAAACGGTGGCTGGCATAGTCTGCGCGCCGCAATCAGCATGAGAGCGACCGCTATATCCGCCACACCATCCAGGATCCGGTTGTCTCCTACTTCAGATCAAACCGATCTAGGTTCATCACTTTGACCCATGCTGCGACGAAATGCTCGACGAACTTCTTCTGCCCGCCTACGCTGCCGTAGACTTCCGCCAAGGCACGCAATTGCGCGTTTGAGCCGAAAACCAAATCGGCGCGCGAGCCAGTCCATTTGACGGCGCCGGTTTTGCGGTCGCGACCTTCGAAGGTATCCTTTGCGTCTGACGTTGCCTTCCATTCCGTGCCCATGTCGAGCAGGTTGACGAAGAAGTCGTTGCTCAGCGTCTCAGGGCGATGGGTAAAGACACCCAGCTTGGACTGACCTGCATTGGCACCGAGCACACGCAAGCCGCCCAAGAGCACCGTCATCTCGGGTGCCGTCAACGTCAGCAACTGCGCACGGTCGAGCAGCAAGGTCTCGGTTGGCACCGCAAAGCGTGCCTTTTGGTAGTTGCGAAAGCCGTCCGCGACGGGCTCTAGCACCGCGAACGACTCCACGTCGGTCTGATCCTGCGACGCATCCATGCGGCCCGGCGCGAACGGGACCGTCACCGAATGGCCCGCGTTCTTCGCCGCCTGCTCGACGCCGGCGGACCCGGCCAGCACGATCAAATCGGCCAGCGAGATCTTGCAGGCAGGTGGATCTGCCACGTTGAATTCCCTCTGAATGCCTTCTAGTGTCTTCAGGACCTTGCTCAGATGCTCGGGCTGGTTAACCGCCCAGTCGTTCTGCGGTGCCAGGCGGATGCGCGCGCCGTTAGCGCCACCGCGCATGTCAGAGCCGCGATAGGTGGAAGCCGATGCCCAGGCGGTCGAGACGAGTTGGGACACCGTCAGACCTGAGGCCAGGATCTTGCTCTTGAACAAGGCGATGTGCTGAGGGGTGACCAGCTTGTGATCGAGCTTTGGGATCGGGTCCTGCCAGATCAAGTCTTCGGCTGGCACGTCCGGGCCGAGGTAACGTGCTTTTGGCCCCATATCGCGGTGCGTCAGCTTAAACCAAGCGCGCGCGAATGCATCAGCGAACTGGTCAGGATGCGCGAGGAAGCGGCGGGAGATTTTCTCGTAGGCCGGGTCGACGCGAAGCGACAGATCCGTGGTCAGCATCATCGGCACGAGTTTCTTTGACGCGTCGTGCGCGTGTGGAATGGTTGCCTCTGCGCCCTTTGCTACCCACTGGTGTGCGCCGGCAGGACTCTTTGAGAGCTCCCACTCGAAACCGAGCAGATGCTCGAAGAAATCGTTGCTCCACTTCGCAGGCGTCTTGGTCCAAGTGACTTCCAGGCCGCTGGTGATCGTATCGGCAGCCTTGCCGGACTTGAATTTGTTGTGCCATCCAAAGCCCTGCGAATCCAAGTCGGCGGCTTCGGGTTCGGTACCGACGTGATCCGCCGGGGCGGCACCGTGCGTCTTGCCGAACGTGTGGCCACCGGCGATCAGCGCGACCGTCTCTTCGTCGTTCATTGCCATACGAGCAAAGGTGTCGCGGATGTCCCGGGCGGCTGCCACCGGGTCTGGTTTGCCGTCGGGACCTTCCGGATTGACATAAATCAGGCCCATCTGCACGGCGGCCAGCGGGTTCTCCAGGTCTCGTGTGTGAGGCGCTTCGCTATGGTCGTCCTTGACGAGCACACCGTGGGTTTCTTCGACGCCGGGCGAGCCTCGGGAGTAGCGGATATCGCCGCCGAGCCACTTGGTTTCGCGGCCCCAGTACACGTCCTGGTCCGGCTCCCAAGTATCTTCGCGGCCCCCTGCGAAGCCGAAGGTCTTGAAGCCCATCGACTCGAGTGCGACGTTGCCGGTCAGGACAATCAAGTCGGCCCAGGAAATTTTGCTGCCGTACTTCTGCTTGACCGGCCAGATCAGCCGGCGTGCCTTGTCGAGGCTCACGTTATCGGGCCAGCTGTTGAGCGGCGCGAAGCGCTGCTGCCCGCGGCCGGCACCGCCGCGTCCATCACCAATGCGGTAGGTGCCGGCGCTGTGCCAAGCCATGCGGACGAACAATCCCCCGTAATGGCCGAAGTCTGCTGGCCACCAGTCCTGTGAGTTCGTCATAACCGCCTCGAGATCTTTTTTCACCGCCGCCAAGTCGAGGCTTTTGAATTCCTCGGCGTACACAAAATCTGCGCCCATCGGGTCGGACTTGGATGAATGCTGGTGTAGGAGGTCGAGAGGCAAGCGATTTGGCCACCAGTCCTTATTCGACGTGCCGCCGCCGAACGGATGATTGAAAGGGCACTTCGCTTCTGTCGCGTCGCTCATGAGATGACTCCAACTTGAAAAAGTACAGTCAATATATGCGCAGGTGTGGATATTTGTTGTTAATCGTTTCTATTACTTCGATAGGGAGTATCAATGAGTTACCGAAGAGGCACTCAAGGGGTGCAAGTGGCCTCAGTACAGCCAAGGGCGGTCAAATTCCGTACGACCAGCAGAGCGACTACGCCGAGCGAGATTGATAACGCGTTTATTGGGTGAGGCAGGAGTAAGCATTGCCATAAAAAGGCGATCTGGCCGGTCTGTCTCTCGAGGGGCAATGCTCCTTGGATATCAAGGGGAGCCGCACGCCTAGGCGGGGCTTAATTCTTAGTAACAATTACAACGAGCGAAAGCGGATTGAAGAAATCATTTTGCTCAAGGAGCAGTACGCATGTTCAGAGACAAACTTCCCCTCGTAGCATTGATCGCCCCGATTGCGATGGCGGCGGCCTTCGGGATTGGAGTATCAAGCGCAGCCGAAGGTAGACCAGATCGGGTCCAGCCTGCAGCCGGAATCTTCACCTACAGTTTCCCCGCGGCACTGCACATCGACATTACGCATGAAACGGTGACCCTGCCGCTTCACAAGGGCAGAACCCGAGACGGTAGGGCCCTTTGGTATGTAGTCACGGACTCATCAGACCAGGCAGATGCCAAACGGCGCGGCGTAAACTATTCGAACAAGATGCTGAACGCGCTCGGAACCGCGGCCGTCCAGAAAGCCCACTATAACGACGACGGCATGCTCATCTTCGAGGGGACCGTCGATTTTGGTCTCACGCATGTACTGGTGCCAGGGCCTAATGGTTTTCCGCCTGCGGAGTTTGCGCCCGGCGCCAAAGGCGATGCGAAGTACAGCCCCCTCATCCATATCGTAAAAGCGAGGGATGGGGACGGGGATGCCGATGATCGGGGGCCGAAGAGCGATCTCGTGCTCAACGCCCCGCAGGTCGCCAACGAGTCGGGCAAGAGCGGCAGCGTCGTTGACATTGACTACGAACGCAAAACGGTCACTCTCAATATGCTCGGTGGCTGGGTCGATGGCCAATTCAACCTCTACCTCCATACGGACTCATCCTCAGAACTCGTTGCCGCTCTCGAGCACAGCACCTACGCGCCTAATCTCAATGCTGCGCCGGGGATTGCGAGTGATGAACCGCCCTCATCGCGGGCCGCAATTATCCCCATCGTGAACGGCATCCGCGGGGACGGCAACCCGATGCGACAAGGCTTGGAGTCTGCGCTCCTCGGTGAAGGTGATCCGTTCAACGTGCCGCAGGAGCAGCCGAGCGATCCTGTGCACTACACGCCCATCTGGGACGTGACACCCGTTATGTGGACTGATGCTGCAATCGCGGCGGGGCTACGAGTGCAGCTGCACTCCCAAGACCAAGTGCGCACGCAGGCACAAGCCGGAAATCTCGTGAGCGCCCTGCCGGGAACCCCCAACGTGAAGCTCGGAGGCATCAACGCGATTGGTGCTATCTCGAACTGCCCGACCATTGTGGTTTTCCCGGGTGGCGTAACCTTTCCTGGAGGTGTTGAATAGTCGCGCTGTGCGGTGCCGACTGACTGCAATGGTGGTTACCGCGAGGATCAAGGGTACGAGTGGGTGCACCGGAATCTAAGTCGACTGAATTTTTCGTTGAGTTTTGGGACACCGCCAGGGAGGGCGGATCGTGTGTAACTTTTACCGATATTTATTTTTCAATATATGCATCCAGTGAAAGATGAAATACGTATTGTTTTCTGCACTTCGCCATTTTTTCAACAACCTTGCTAGGGGAATGATCATGACTACACGCGCGTTAAGCGTACTCGTAATTCTCGGGTCCGCGTGTCTACCATTGCTTGCCGTGGCCTCCAGCCACCGGGAGGCGCCGTCCATCGCGGGCGCACCCCGTGTCGACGGCACCGATTTTTACATGTTCCGAAGCTATGAGCCCGGGCGCAGTAACTACGTCACCGTGCTCGCCAATTACATTCCATTCCAGGATCCGCAAGGCGGCCCCAATTTCTACAATATGGATGAGAAAGCGGTGTACGCGATCAACATCGACAACGATGGCAGCGGGCGCCCCGATTTGACGTTTGAGTTCCGCTTCAAAAATACGACTAAGAATCTCGCCGTGCCGGCCGGCAATCAAAAGACGCCGGTGCCGCTCCTCAACATCGGGCCGGTTGATCCAACGGCCGCCAATTTGAATGTCGTTCAGACCTACACGCTCACTCTCGTTCGTAATGGCAATCACAGCAGCGCTCAGCCGGTTGAAAATGAAACGGCAGAACGCAACACGTTTGGCAAACCTGCGGATAACATAGGACACAAGTCCATTCCCAATTACCCGGACTATGCATCGCACTTTATATATGACATCGAGATCCCCGGGTGTGCGACGCCGGGTCGGGTGTTTGTCGGGCAGCGTAAGGAAGGGTTCTTCATCAATGTCGGCGAGATTTTCGATCTGGTTAACATGAATCCGGTGGGTCCGCGCGATGGCAACAAGAATGATCTCTCCTTAAAAAATGTCACCTCCATTGCACTCGAACTACCGATTAAGTGCGTGACGGCAGGCAAGGATCCGGTCATCGGCGGCTGGACCACGGCCTCGCTTCGTAACGTCGCCGATCACGAGTCGGACGATCACCAGGTATCGCGCTTGGGCATGCCTTTGGTGAATGAGGTCGTGATTGGGCTACCCGACAAGGATAAATTCAATGCAAGTCATCCGGACCATGACGCTCAGTTCTTAAACTACGTCACCAATCCCTCATTGCCGGTGCTGCTCAATGCGCTGTTTGGCGATGCGGCCAAAGCGCCCGGTACTCCGCGAAATGATTTGGTCGCCGCCTTCTTGACCGGGGTCAAGGGCTTGAACCAGCCAGTTCACGTGAACCCGTCCGAAATGCTGAGGCTCAATACGTCGATTGCGCCAACGCCTCCGGGCAAACAGAACGACTTGGGTGTCCTCGGTGGCGACTTGGCGGGCTTCCCCAATGGTCGGCGGCCCTACGATGACGTGGTCGATATTACCTTGCGCGTGGCGGAAGGTGCTTTGTGCGGTGCCATCGGGAGCTGCGGCAGCGAGACCAAGGATCCCAACAACGGTGCACCTTACACTGACGGGGTACGTGCAGCGGGGCCTGATCAAGCGAATCTCCATATCAGCGGTAAGATCAACCCGGATGATTATTACTTAAGTGCATTCCCGTATCTGGACAACCCGCTTCCCGGTTCGCCCCAGGGAGCCACCGAATAGCTGTAAATCTCAAATGATGTGACCTTGTGCGTAAGGGGAAGTCGGAGGCGGCTTCCCCTCCGCCTCGTTTTACGCAAAACACGGACTCTCGTGCTGGGAATGGATTCAATCAGGGGTGACGCCACGAGCGCGCGTAAAGAGTGGATTTTGGCCGCCCTGCATTGCATTCTGCTCGGCTTTGAATTCCTACGGCCAAGAGGCTGGTCGATCGTAGCCTTGCTGGTCGGCTCGATCGCTGCCGCGGCGCCGTATCGGCCCATCGATCCGACACTCGAACTCGCGCATAACCTGCCGCCGTATCGAGCTGCCTTGGGCTCTGGGATCGAGAACCTTCCCGCCGCGCTGGCCCAAGCGCATCTGCTTATCGAGGAGGGCAGACGCCGCGCCGACATTCGACCGTTCGCCTATGCGGATCGGCTGCTCGCGCCGTACGCCGATCAAGAATCGAAAAACACCGAATTAGCGCTGTTGCTCGCCGATATTCATCAATATCGACACGATTTCGACGGCGCAGTCGCCATTCTCGATGGACTCATCGTTCGAGACCCGCGCAATTCCAATGCCCGTTTGATGCGCGCGCAGATTCGAATCGTCCAAGGCAAAGGACGCGACGCAGTCCGCGACTGCATGACCCTTGTGGCACGCGAAGCCGCCTGGATCTGGGGCGCTTGTGCAGCTCAAGCATTGGCCATCAGCGGTCGATTGCCTGAAGCTCAGCGCATTCTGGAGGCGAGCGTGCACGGCGATACTTTGCGGGGTCCGGGTGGCTCCTGGGTCGCCGGCGTCGTGGCGGAACTAGCGCTGCAGAGCGACGATCGGGCGACCGCAGAGACCTGGCTGCAACGGGCAATTGATTCAGATCCGTATGATCACGTGGCAGCCGTCGAACTCATTGACCTGTGGAATGACAGCGGACGCGCTGCCCGATCGATTGACTTTATGCGGGATCGACCGGCGAGCGACGCCTTCCTGATTCGCAAGGCGGTTGCGTTACGGGCGCTTGGCGATCCGACGCTCAAGGCCGTGATTGCTGAGATGACGCGGCGGTTTACGGAAGCCGACGAGCTCGGTGATCGGACGCACCTGCGTGAGCGCGCCGCCTTCGAACTCCAATTTGGCGAGCCTCGAGCCGCTCTGGCGCATGCCCAAGAAAACTACAGAGCGCAACGAGAATTGGTGGATCTGCGGGTGTTATTGCAATCTGCCGTGGCGGCAGGCTCTACCGATGGCGCCCGCGAGGGACTTGCCTGGCTGAGGGAATCGCACACGCAAGATAAGCGTTTGGCGCCCGACCTCGCCAAACTCGGAGCATCCCAGTGAAGCGAGCAATTGTTGCGGCACTCGCCATGACTTCACTGCTTTGGGGGTCATGGGGGGTGGCGCACGGCACGAGCCGCAGCTATCTCACTCTGGGCGAGGCGGATTCCGCCCATCGCAGACACGCTCAATGGGAAATCGCTATCGTTGATTTGGCCGTGGCGATGCCGCTCGACCTCAACAATGACCACCGGATCGTATGGGGCGAAGTCGAAGCTCAAGAGACGGTGATCCAAACCCTGGCGCGCGCGAACCTCATTTTTAGCGACTCAGGCGGGGCCTGCAACGTGGCTATCGCCCCACTGTTGATCGACTGGCACGGCGAACAATCCTATGTCGTCGCCCCCCTGACGCTGGCCTGTGAGGGAACTCCTGGGAGCCTCACCGTGGATTATCGATTTCTGGCTAACATTGACGCTTCGCACCGCATGCTCGTCCGGCTGACTGAACGGGGTGCGACTCGCGTCATCGTAGTTACCCCCGGTACGCCACGAGAGATTGGCGGCTCCCATGCTTCTCGGTTTGGCGAGTTCTTTCGCTATCTTGCGGAAGGCGCGCATCACATCTGGATTGGCTACGACCATTTGGCGTTTTTATTGGCGCTTCTCTTGCCGGCGGTACTGCGAAAATCCGCTCGTCAATGGCATCCGGTGCCGCGGCTTCGGGATGCCACCCTCGAAACTCTCAAGATCGTCTCGGCGTTCACCGTCTCCCACTCGATCACCCTAGGCGTTGCTGCCTTAGGGTTTCTGCGGCCGCCCGCCCAGGCGATCGAAGTCGCCATCGCCTTGTCCGTTGCGAGCGCGGCTGCGCTCAATCTTGTCCCACGCTGGACCATTTCGGGAGTCTGGCTCGCCTTCGGCTTCGGCTTTATTCACGGGTTCGGGTTTGCCAACGCATTGGCCGATCTCGGCCTGCGGCGCGGCGATGTCATTGTCCCACTCTTGGGATTCAACTTGGGTGTCGAGGTCGGGCAGCTTGCGGTGGTCTCCATCACCTTACCGCTGCTCTTTGCCTGGCGCGCCAGACCCGCCTATGTCACGCGGTGGCTGCCCGCTGCATCGAGCGTGATTATCGTGCTCGCTTTGTATTGGACCGCCCTCCGCTGGTGACACGAATGTGTGGACAGGCGTTGAGTATTGACCCTGGTCAATCCGCAGCGCCGGTTCACACCATCTCGGCGAATTGGGCGATTCCTTCCTTATTAATTGCGATCAATGAGCGAGAGAAATTCACGCCGCAAGGCCGAATTATCGAGACAAGAGCCCCGCATCACGCTGGTTATCATCTTCGAACCCTCATCTTTCACTCCCCGCCAGTGAACGCAGAAATGATCGGCTTCCATCACGACTGCCAAGCCATCAGGTTTTAGCAAATTCACCAGTAAGTCTGCGAGTTGCACGATGGCCTCTTCCTGAATTTGGGGTCGCGTCAGGATCCACTCGGCGATTCGAGAGTACTTCGAAAGTCCAATCAGATTCGAATCCCCGTTGGGCAGTACGCCAATCCAGAGTCTTCCGACGATCGGACAGAAGTGATGGCTGCAGGCGCTTCTCACCGAGATCGGGCCCACAATCATCAGCTCGTTGAGCTTGGAGACGTTCGGGAACTCAGTGACGTCCGGCAGCGGTGCGTATCGACCGTGGAACACCTCGTTTAGGTACATCTTCGCCATCCGGCGGGCGGTGCCTCGAGTGTTGTGATCGCTCTCTATATCAATCACAAGGCTCCGAAGCACATGTGTCATCTGGCTTGCTACCTCTTCCAGCAGGCCTTCAAGTTCTCCAGATTCGATGAAGGCAGCGATATTGTCGTTGGCATGGTAACGCTGATTGGCTCGGTGAAGTCGCGCCCGAATCTTCTCCGATACAGACAGTCCATGCTCAGTTGAAGGGGAATCGAACCGCTCGATGTTAGCTTTAGCTCTAGTAGTGATCATGGTTAATTCGTTAATGGGCCGTAAGGGATCAAAAGGGCTTCGTGCATTCGCAATTCCAAGGATTTTGTTTAAGTGCACTGCATCTACGCCGCATAGCACGGCGTCTAACAAAGATAATGGTGCGTGAATATCAAATGCAATAGTGAGACAATACTGAGTCAATTATCGGAAAAAACGATAATTAGGCGAAATATGTGAGTGTTGTGCACGGATCTTGTGCAATTGTCATGGAATTTATGAGGCAATTATTATACAATGACGTATGAACCAAAGTTCGGGTGACGAGGTCTTTGCCCGTTGTGGAGCGGCGGCGCGCCGCGCCGATCTGCCAGCGGCAACGTTGCGGGTATGGGAGCGTCGCTATGGGGTGATCGGGCCTCGGCGATCGCCGGCAGGTCAGCGGCTCTATTCCGAAGAAGATGTGAGCCGCCTGAAAGTGTTGAAGCGTGTCGTTGATCGCGGCTATGCGATCGGTACCGTGGCTCGGCTGTCGACTGAGCAGATCGAACTGCTCGCGATGGCGACCGATTCGACAGTGCAGCGCGAGGGCGCTCACCCGTTGTTGAAGTGGGCAATCGTCGGCCCGGTGCTCAAGGAAAGGCTGGCACCGCTGGCCTTCGTGATGAGAAACCATTCCGGGTACGAAGATTTAACGGCTGCAGTGTCTACGCTTCAGCCCGGCTCCGTAGATATCATCATCGTGCATTCGCCGTCACTGCGAGAGGAATCGTCGCGCCTGATCCTTGAATTGGCAGCGCGGAATCCTTTGAGCAGTGTGGCCGTGGTGTATTCATTTGGAGTGGCGATAGCCGTTTCGCAATTGCGCGATGCCGGGATTCGTTTGCTTCGCGACCCGCTCAGCCGGATACATCTGTTGCAGGCGCTCGATGACCTTGCGCGAGCCACTCCACAACCCCCGCCGCGCGGTAAAGAGGCAACGCTCGAACGCATTCCACGACTTTTCAACGAATACGCTTTGTCGTTCATCGAGCGGCGCGCAACCGCCATTGCTTGCGAATGCCCCACGCATCTTACTGCGCTCATCAGTCAGCTGAGTGCGTTTGAGGCATACAGCGACGAATGCGTTTCGCCGGACTCCAGGGACGCCGCATTGCACACGCACATTGGCAATGTCACCAGCCACGCTCGCTCAATGTTGGAGTCCCTTCTGCAGCAGGTGGCCACCCATGAAGGGCTGCCCATTGATATAGCAATGCTTGGCTCGCCAGTTGCGGCGATTTAGGCGGTCTCAAAATTCTATCTTAGTTCCCCGCTGGTCAAGGAATTGACCAGTCTGTTGCGGTGTCAATGCGTCGATGACAGCAACGAGATTCTCGGCCGCTTGCGCGGGTGTTTGCACATCCAGCCCCGCTTTCGAAAAAGGGTTCGACAATTCGGTTCGAACTGTTCCTGGGTGTAGCGCCACGCAGATCGCCAGTTTTCTGGTTCGGCCCAGCTCGATGGCGGCAGTCCGAACCAGTTGGTTGAGCGCAGCTTTTGACGCCCGATAGCTGTACCAACCACCCAGGTGATTGTCAGAAATGCTTCCGACGCGCGCGGACAACGTGGCAAACACTGAGCGCTGATCTGGCACCAATAGCGGCGAGAAGTGCTTCAGAAGAAGCGCAGGACCGGTGGCATTGATGGCAAAGGAGTACGCAAGATGCACCGGATCTATTTCTCCTAGGCGCTTTTCCGGCACGTAGCGATCATCGTGCAGAAACCCAGTGGCATCCACTACCAAGTCCAGCCCCGATCCGATCGCAGCGGCGGCCCTTGCGATACTGTCTTCGTCCAAAAGGTCCAACGCCAACGAAGTGCCGCGGGCAACGCGAATAACAGCGCGTGATCGGCGCTCCAGCGCTTCCGCCAACGCTGCACCAATACCTCCGCTCGATCCTATGACGACACATTTCATATGTAGGCGCAGGAGGCTTGTGAGACACGCTGTCGCGAGCTTGACTCGGCATTGAATACAATATTTTCCATCGGTGTAAAGCCTATTACAACGGCGCGACAAATACTTTCAAACATTGAATCCGCGGTCCGCGCATCGGCGAACTAGGTGGAGAGTTGCGACATTCTTCGCAGCTCTAAGATCTTTTCAGGAGAAAGTATGATGCGTCTATCGCGCTTGATAGGTAGTGTGATTCTTGCAGTGTCGACGGGTTCGATTGTCTCGGTGGTTTCAGCCGCCGATATGGCGCGACAGGACATAGTGGCAACGGCGCAATCGGCAGGGCAATTCAAGACTCTCGTTGCTGCGCTCACGGCCGCGGGTCTTGTCGATACGCTGAAGGGCACGGGACCGTTCACCGTGTTTGCTCCGACCGACGCGGCCTTCGCGAAGTTGCCGGCGGGTACCGTGGAGTCCCTGCTGAAGCCAGAAAATAAGAAGAAATTGACCGACATCCTCACATATCACGTTGTGGCCGGTAATGTAAAAGCAGCGGAAGTGGTCAAGATGACCAGTGCAAAGACCTTGAACGGCGCAAGTGTCGAGATCACCGTCAATGGTTCGAAGGTCATGGTTGATTCAGCCTCGGTCCTCAAGACTGACATCGCCGCCAGTAACGGTACGATTCACGTAATCGATTCGGTGCTGATGCCGAAGTAGCGCAATAGTTGGCGACGGCGGGACGTCGTCGCCAACTTCGTTCGTGCGGGCGACAGGATCGCGATAAGGGGTTGCAATGATACTTGCACAATGGCGACTGGCAAGACTGTGTGACGAGGTTTACCGGCGGGTGCGGCTCGACTATCTCCGCATCTCGATTCTGACTGGCAATACCAGGGCAGTCTGGACTTACGATGAATTTGTCTTTGGTTTTCTATGTAGGCGAATCGCATCGGTGCTACATACAAGCGGCCGCTCAGTCAAGATAGGCCAACGGCAGGAGGTCTTGCTAAATGTATTGACGAGGCTGCTCGGGTCCTGGCACTCAACGCCCACGGCCTCGCAAACGGACCTCAGTGTCGCTGGCCATGGTTTGCGATTTCAAGACGGCGTCGAATTCGCCCGACGGCTCGATTTAGCGAGGACATCGAATCGATGTCGTCGCGCCGTCTGATTCACGATTTTGTGGCGGGCACGCTCGTCGTAGGAGCTGGCGCGAATCGAATCGCGCTCCGGTAACTCATCGCGGACTAGTCATTGAGCTTCACTGCCTGGGAGGTTTCGTCATAGACGTCCGGCGACGTTCGGGCACAGCCACTTTTTTATGGTGGCTCGCAGGGTCATTCGTGGCGACGAAGGCAATTTTAAATCTATTAAATCAATGCTTTGGGGTGACCGATCCCTCTCTCACCAACAATAAAATCGGGGTCCATTCCGGGCGCATTTCATACCGCCGAAATAAAGGTTGCGCCTAATCAGGAAGGACATTCGGCCATTGTTTGAGTCGGACGCACGTCCCCCGGGGTGTAACGCACTTCAGCTGCAGAGCCTGTCGCGGCGACTCGAAGAACGAACCCTTCGAGTGGCCGGTTCCATGCTCCGCGATAATTCGGCATGATGGGTACCTATTCGGAGGTAGCCAATGACAATCGAGTTGAAAATACTGGCGTGGAGCGTACTGCTCGGGATCTTACAGGTCTTGATCGCCGGCGCCATGGGCACTCAGCAGCGCGGCTTGAAATGGAACGTGGGCAACCGCGATGGCACCACCGAACCACTTACCGGAGCTGCCTCCCGCGCTGAGCGGGCCAGCCGAAACTTCCTTGAAACCTTCCCTTTCTTCGCCGCGGCTGTACTGGCGGTGGTTCTTGCAAAACAGACCACAGGCCATACGGCGCTCGGGGCGCAGCTGTATTTCTGGGCGCGGCTCGTTTACTTTCCGATATACATCATCGGCATACCGTACCTACGCACGCTGGTGTTCGCGGTTTCGTTGTGGGGCATTCTGCAACTGCTCGAGGCCCTGTTGTAGGAGGCGATTCGGCGATCAGTTCACCGCCGTGTTGGATCGCTTTACCATTTCTCTGGATGAAAAATTACCGACTGCCTTCGATGCCCTGTCGCGCAATGCTTGACAAATGCTTTGGTATTTGCGGTCTCAGTGGCGGTGCGTGTGGCTTAAATCCGGGAAGTGCGGATGTCGATGGATCAAATTCTCATGATCATGTTCATGCAAATGCGGCTCGACGCCGTGCCAAGAAAAATCATGCTCGTGCTGGTGATGTAGATCGTGCGTGTGAGGGTGCGCGTGGGTAGTCGCTTCATGCACATGTTCGTGATCGTGCCGTTCGGTCAAATGTAGCCAGACTCCAATCCCCATGAGTACAGCACATATCCAGAAAGCAACGGAGACGGGCTCTTTGAAGGCCAGAATCGCGATTGCCGCACCGATGAAGGGTGCAGTCGAAAAGTAGGCTCCTGTGCGTGCGGACCCAAGACCTCGCAAAGCCACTACAAACAGCACCAGGCTCATGCCATAGCCCAATAGGCCAACCGTCATTGCGGTCAGTGTTAGATGCAGTGCAGGTACTGTAGATCCTAGGGCGAAAGCCAGCGAAAGATTGGTGATGCCCGCAACCAGCCCCTTGGTCCCCGCAATGAAGATGGCGTCGGACGCCGCCACTTTGCGCGTCAGATTGTTATCAATCGCCCAGCATAGACAGGCAGCTGCAATGGCGATCTCGCCGACCCTATCGGCGTGCACCATTCCGCCAGGCGACCCGGTAAGCACAGCACCTCCAGCGACGATCAACGCCATGCCGAGGACGATGCGGCGGTCGGCCGCTTCGCGAAATACCATCCACGCCAGCAGCGCGGTGAATACGGATTCGAGGTTGAGCAACAAAGAGGCATTTCCCGCCGAAGTGCGGGAGAGGCCGTACATCAACAAAATGGGACCCAAAACACCACCCGCAAGAATCGCGCCGATCAGCCAAGGCCATTCATGCGCCGGCAGCGTCGATGCGCCAAAACCGCGATCTCTCACGATCCGCATGATCCACAACCCGACTCCGCTTCCCAAATACAGGAGACCCGCGAGCAGCACCGGGGAAACCTCATTCGATAAAAGCTTAGCGATCGGCGTTGATGCGCCAAACAGCACTGCAGCAGCCAAGGCCGACATAATGGGGAGTCGAGAGGTCATTCTGATTTCATGTGCGAAGTGCCAAGCGATGATAGGGAAGCCGATGATACAGCCGGCTGCGGGCCGACTCGCTCTAACAGCATCCCCCAGTGCCAAGGCGATTTGGCAAAATCATGAATACTTCGGAATCGCAGTCCTGTTTGCTCAGCCCATGCGCTGCACTGCTCCGGGCGCGGACGAATTTCGAGCGGGGGTCCGCGCGGTGTCTCGACGTCGTGCCTCCAATGGATCACTGCTGCTGTACCCCCGTCCCGCAGAATTCGATAGGTTTCGCGCAGCAAGCCAACCGGGTCTTCAATGTGCAGAATATTAAACAACAGAACATAGTTGATCGACCCGTCCGCTCGACCACTGCCCGTGGTCACAAAGTCTCGTTGCTCCACCACGATATTATTGATTTTAGCTTCGCATGCGCGTTCAGCGGTGGCTCTCACCATTTCTGGATCGATGTCCAATGCGTAAACGGTGCCCGACACACGTGGCGCCAGCGAGACCGTGAAAGTACCATAGCCGCAGCCAAATTCGACCACATCGCCCCGCAGTGCCTGGCATCCGAGAGCATCGAAGACGCCGGCGGCATCGAAGAAGCTTTCCCACACCTGCGCCGGCGGCATGCCACTATCTCGACCTTTTGCCAATTGAAAACTCCTTATGGGCGACGTACCCGTGAAGCGTACGACAAAACGGCGTACGTCCATGCATCGCCATTCAATCGGCCGTCAGCCCAGGGCCGGCGCTGCTTGTGCCGTGATGCAGTTTCCGCCGATACAACAGCAGGTAAGCCGCCGGGAGCACTAGCATCGACAGAATCGGCGCGGTGATCATTCCGCCAACCATAGGTGCCGCGATGCGACGCATGACTTCCGAGCCCGTGCCGCCGCCGAACATGATGGGCAGGAGTCCGGCGATGATCACGGCCACCGTCATCGCCTTGGGTCGCACTCGGAGCACTGCGCCTTCCTCGATTGCCGCGATCAGATCGCTCTGTGCCGCGAATCGATCCGCATCTCGACGTTTCACGATGGCATGGTCGAGGTAGATCAACATGATCACCCCAAATTCGGCCGATACCCCCGCGAGCGCGATGAAGCCGACGGCCGAGGCGATCGACAAGTTGTAGCCGAGGAGGAATAGAAGCCACAGGCCTCCCACCAACGCGAACGGCAACGTGGCCATGATCAGCGCCGCCTCACTGAAGCTACGGAAGGTCAAATACAGTAGGACAAAGATAATCGCGAGCGTGAAGGGTACGACCAGCTTCATTTTCTGGGTGGCGCGCTCAAGATACTCAAACTGACCCGACCAGGCAATTGAATAACCCGCCGGCAATTCCACACGCTGGGCAACCAGTCTTTGCGCCTGCGCCACGTAAGAGCCCAGATCGCGGCCGCTGATATCCACGTATACCCAGCCATTCAGGCGCGCGTTCTCGCTGCGTATTTGCGGCGGTCCGTCGGTCACCACAAGATCCGCTACCGAGCCCAAGGTGGTCGTCGCCCCCGCCTCGGTGATGATCGGCAGAACAGTCAGTTTCTCGACCGAGTCTCTGATCTCGCGAGGATATCGAATATTGATTGGAAAGCGCTGTAAGCCTTCGACCGTCTCGCCAATGTTCTCACCTCCGATCGCAAGCGCCACCACCTGCTGCACGTCGGCAAGGCTTAAGCCAAAACGGGCGGCGCGCAGACGGTCTATGCGCACTTCGATGTACCGACCGCCCCGGACGCGCTCGGCGTAGGCGGAGCGGGTACCGGGGATTTCCTTGACGGCCGCCTCGATCTTTTTGCCGATCGTGTCAATTACGTTCAAGTCGGGACCTGCGATCTTGATCCCGACCGGACTCTTGATGCCCGTCGAAAGCATATCGATGCGGTTGCGGATCGGCTGCACCCAGAGGTTGGAAAGGCCTGGGATTTGCAACGCGGCGTTCATATCATCGATCAGTTGATCCTGGGTTTTGCCCCTTGGCCATTCGGAGCGCGCTTTGAATCGGACGGTGGTCTCAAACATCTCGATTCCAGCGGGGTCCGTCGCCGTCTCGGCACGGCCGACCTTGCCGAATACTCGTTCCACCTCCGGAAACTGCATCAATACCTTGTCGGTCTGCTGGAGCAGTTGGGCTGCCTTGTCGGCGGATAAACCAGGCAGCGCCGAGGGCATATAGAGCAGATCGCCCTCGACGAACGGCGGCATAAACTCGCTTCCAAGCTTCGTCAGCGGTACGAGCGTCGCAAGGATCAACAGGAGCGATGCCGCCAGGGTCGCCTTCGGATGCCGAAGCACGAAATACAGGATGGGGCGGTAGAGGAAGATCAGCCATCGGCTTAAGGGATTGCTGCGCTCATCCGGAATACGGCCCCGAATGAAATAGAACATCAGGACGGGAATCAGGGTCACCGACAAACCCGCGGCGGCGGCCATCGAGTAGGTTTTGGTGAACGCCAGTGGTCCGAACAGCTTACCTTCCTGTGCTTCGAGCGTAAACACCGGCACGAAACTTAAGGTGATGATAAGGAGGCTGAAGAACAACGCGGGTCCGACCTCGGCC
This sequence comes from Steroidobacterales bacterium, assembly GCA_038226325.1. Taxonomy (GTDB): domain Bacteria; phylum Pseudomonadota; class Gammaproteobacteria; order Steroidobacterales; family Steroidobacteraceae; genus Bog-1198. The sequence continues at coordinate 61,715 of JBBRQO010000017.1, forward strand.
GCGGCCTGGGCGATCAGCCGCGCCTGTTCTGCCGCATTCGGACGCCGGTCGGGGTTCTCGCGATTCCAGGCCTCGAGATGCTTGTGCGCGTTCTCGATCATCACCACGGCCGCATCAACCATGGCGCCGATGGCAATCGCGATGCCGCCGAGCGACATGATATTGGCGTTGACACCCTGCCAATTCATGACCGCGAACGCGGCGAGGATACCGAGGGGTAGGCTAACCACGGCGACAAGCGCAGAACGCAAGTGAAACAAGAAGACCGCACACACGAGCGTGACGATGATGAATTCCTCGATCAGCCGATTGCGCAGTGTCGCTACCGATTGATGAATCAGCTCCGAACGGTCATAGGTAGGGACGACCTCGACGCCTTTCGGTAGGCCGGTTTGCAGGCTCGCGATTTTGGATTTGACCGCATTAATGGTTGCGAGCGCATTCTTGCCGGCGCGCATCACAATGACGCCGCCGACGGCCTCTCCTTTGCCGTCGAGTTCCGAGATGCCGCGACGGCTTTCGGGGCCAATCTGAATCCTCGCCACGTCACCGAGCAGGATGGGCGTGCCGCCGCCCCCTAAGCCGACTGGGACGCTCCGAAAGTCATTTAGGGTTTTAAGATACCCGGTGGCACGCACGGCGTATTCCGCCTCGCCGAGTTCCAATACGGAACCGCCGGCCTCGTTGTTGGAGTTGCGCAACGCCTGCTTGACATGGTCGATCGTGATATGAAGCGCACGCATGCGGTCTGGATCGAGGACGACTTGATACTGCTTGACGAGTCCACCGACGCTCGCAACTTCGGCGACATTCGGTACAGCCTTAAGCTCGTACTTCAAGAACCAGTCTTGAAGTGCCCGAAGCTGCGAGATGTCGTATTGACCGCTGTGATCGACGAGAGCGTATTCGTAAATCCAGCCGACGCCGGTCCCATCGGGCCCCAAGCTCGGTTTGGCGGATGGCGGCAATCGCCCGGTGACTTGATTCAAGTATTCAAGCACCCGCGAGCGCGCCCAGTAGAGGTCGGTCTTATCGTCGAAAATAATGTAGACGTAGGAATCGCCAAAAAACGAATAGCCGCGCACCGTGCGCGCACCGGGTACCGACAGCATGGTAGTGGTGAGCGGATAGGTGACCTGATCCTCCACGACTTGCGGTGCTTGCCCTGTGTATTCTGTTCGGATGATGACCTGTGTGTCGGAGAGGTCCGGCAGTGCATCGAGCGGAGTCGAGAGGGTCGCGTGGATGCCCCAAACTGCAAGTAAGCTGGCCGCCATCAACACCAGAAAGCGGTTCTGAATCGACCAGCGGATGAGTGAGGCGAGCATGTCAGGGCCTCCCGTCCGCCGGCGAGGGCATCAGCTCGGGCTTCATTTGCATCTCGGTATTTTCGGTCGCGCCAGCCAGGCTCTCGAACGCGCCGCGCAGGCTCGCCTCGGAGTCAATTAGGAACTGGCTTGAGGCGACGATGCTTTGCCCCACCGTCAAACCGTTTAGAATCTCCGATCGATCGCCTTGTTCGGCACCGACGCGCACGACAACGGGGCGGAAATGCGTTCTATCATCGGCGACGATGACAATGCTGCGGGTGCCGGTTCTGACTACCGCTTCGCTCGGCACGGTCAACACGTTCTTCATCGTTGCGCCGCGAAAATGCACCGAGGCAAACATGCCGGGGCGAAGTTTAATTCCCGGATTGTTGACGACAACTCGCACTTTGAGACTGCGGGTGCTTTGCGTGAGTTCAGGATATAGATAGTCCACTTGGCCGTTGAAACGTATGCCAGGTAGCGCCGGGACCTGGACCTCTGCCGGATCGCCCGGCTTGATCCACGCCGACTGCTTCTCCGGAACCTCGGCGGTGATCCAGACGCTGTCGAGACGCGCGAGCTGAAACAGCGTGGTGCCTGGTTCGACGGCTGCTCCCCGCCGAACACCGAGTTCCATCACAAAGCCATCGAAGGGCGCGTAGTAGGCGACTCGTCGCTCGGGTTTGCCGGTTCGCTCGATATGCGCAATCTGCTCGGTGGACAATCCGAACAGCGCAAGACGCGTGCGGGCGGCTTCGATCAAATGAGGATCATTGGAATCGCGTGCAATGAGAAATTCTTGCTGCGTTGCTAGCAGCGTTGGGGAGTAGATGCCGGCGAGTTCTTGGCCGCGGTGTACCGAATCTCCCACCGCCCGGGCTTGAAGCTCCTCGACCCAGCCTGGCTCTCGCACCTGGATCGCCTCGATCCGGTGCTCATCGACGCCCACCAATCCGACGGTATCGACGCCGCGTTCGAAACTGCCCTGCTCGACTGAACTTAAACGAACACCGAGGTTCTGCACCACGCGCGAATCGATCTCAATATTGCCGGGGTGTTCGGAGCTTCCTGAGGGCATTGCCCGCGGCGCCGCACACTTGGGCACCAACTGCATGTCCATGAAGGGCGATTTGCCCGGCTTGTCAAAATGCTCGGTGGCGTGCATCGGATCATACCAATAGGAGGGCGCCGTGTTGCCACACGCCGTTTGGCCTTCGGGCAAGTCACCGCGGTGGCGTAGGAGCAGCCATGCCGATACCGCGATGGTCAGCCCCGCTCCCGTAAGCAGGGCGGATGCATAAGGGCGCTTCATGGCGTATCTCCTGCGGGAGTTTGCGAGGCCGTCAAATAGTCGAGGCGAACCTGCGCGCGGGCCGACTCAACGGCGAGGGATAATCGTTGCAATTGAACGTCGAGGACGCTGCGGCGGGCGAGTAGCACTGCATCGAAGACACCTCGCCCCGCAGCGTACGTGGCACGAGAGGCATCGACGCGACGGCGTGCGTCGGGAACAATCACCGCATCGAACTCGGCGACGCGTTGCGTGAAGTGCTGCCAGTCAACGTAGTTCTGATTCACCTGTGTGTGCAGCTCACGAAGCGCGTCGCGCTTGCGCTCTTCGGCGGCGCGCGATTGCTGATGCGCTGCGGCTAGGTCACGATCTTGGCGGTTTTTAGTGAAATACGGCAGGGGAACACTGAACTGTACGCCGACGAAGTCGGCAAAGGCTGGCCGGTAGGCGAAGTACAACTCCACCGAGACATCCGGCTTGTAGGCTTGTCGCGCTAGAGCGATGTCGGTTGTTGACGCATCGATTTGTTTGTCGAGTCCGCCGATCACGGGATGGTGGTCGGAACGTGCCACCAAGGACTGCAAGGTTGTCGGCAACGCTGGCAGTGTCGGCGATTCGGCGAGCGGTCGTTGCGCGGCCTCCCCGATCCAGCGCGCAAGCCCCTCGCGCGCGCGCAGTGAATGATGGAGCCAGTCGTGGGCCTTATCGCTGATAAGTTCCAAATCGACCTTTGCGGCTAGCCAATCTGCCTGTGATGCTTTGCCAGCCGTATAGTCTTTTTCCATCGCGCGCACTTGCAGTGCGCCTTCGTCCATCAGTGTTTGCGTCAGCTGGTATGCCTGCTCGGCCTCGTATACGTCGAGCCACGCCAACAAGGAATCGCGACGTATCATGCGCTGATCGTTGTCGAGTTCAGAGCGGTCTACATCGGCTCCCTGCGATTGGCGAGCACCCCGCAGACGACGCTTCTCGGCGCGCGTGAACTCCTGACTGATGCCGACGGTGAACTCGGTAAAGTTGTCGCGGCGAAGACTAAAAGCTTCCGGTGTGTCGACGGGCAGCTCTTTCAGTCCCCCCGACAGTTTGGGATCCGGCAGCTGCGCCGCAGCGACGGCGCGATGTTGTTCGGCTCCGATCATCGCCTCTCGACCGCTGAGTAGTGGCTGATCGATCAAGGCAAGCCGAGCTGCTTCGTCCATTGTCAAGGACGGTGCCTGTTCGTAGGAAAGGGTTTGTAGCGTGGGCACATAGACAAAGGCCGGCGCGATGTCCGCAGCCGGTGCATACGGCGTAGGGGCAGCCGCCAACATGGCGAATGCCCAGGTTGTAGACAATCGAGTCATGGAGGTACTCCGACAATCGTCCGATGACCTTCCGTTACAAACGGCAAAGGTCGCGCGGGCCGTAAGGCCCGATGCTTACTCGATCAGAGAAGCTTCAGACGATGGGAGGCCGGAGAGGCCGAGGAGGGTCGTGCTCTGCAAACGGCGCAATCACTGCGTCTGGAACGACTAAGTGGTCAGCAGCGATGCGCTGGGATTTTGGGAACATCAGCAGTAACGCAGCGCCCACGGGGGCGGGGCACTGGGCTGCGCACGAAGGCATCGCCCCGTGAGAGCAGCAAGTGCCGCAGTCATTCCCATCGGGAAGGGTTTGGCCGTCGCAGGTGTGGGTAATCGCATCGCCAATACTGCTTGACCCCAGTGTAACCGCGTATGTAAGCGCTGGCCCCTGGAGAACAGCCGCTAAAATCAACGCGATGGCGAGTAGTCGGCGACGCATAGCGACGTAAGTCTACGGTATCTGTAGTTCAAAAATGTGAATGTGATCATGTGTTCGGACCAAACTGTCTTGATGGACGCCCGCGGCTCGGTCAAACCGGCCAAATTATGACCTTCTCCGCTGGCCTACTTGACTCCTTACCCAGGTACGAGGTGTAGGCTACGCCCATGCAGACTGCAACCAAACAATTGTGGGCAAGCGCACTTGCCGCGGTAGTGGGATCGCTTTGCTGCGTCGCGCCTTTGGTGCTACTCACGCTGGGCATCAGTGGTGCCTGGATCAGTCAGCTAACCGCGCTCGAGCCCTATCGGCCGATCTTCATCGGAGTCATGTTGGTGTTCATGGGCTTTGCGTTTCGCCAGCTGTACATCGTGCCCGCTCGCTGTGCGCCCGGTGAGGCATGTGCGAGTCCTCGACTGCAGCGCCGGCAGAGACAAGTATTTTGGGTGGTGGCCGTTGCCCTGGCAGCGCTCATCGCATTCCCGTGGTACGCCCAGTTTCTTATTTCTTAAAGGACGCGTTCGTGCGTAAAGTCATTGCTCTCGGATTGATGCTGTACGCGAGCATACTGCTCGCCTCACCACCGCACACTGCCACCTTGGCTGTGGAGAATATGACCTGCGGTACCTGTCCCATCGTCGTGCGCAAAGCGCTGGAGCACGTACCCGGGGTGACCTCGACGAACGTGGATTTCGAGAAGAAGACCGCGACAGTCACTTTCGATCCTGATAAAGCTACAACGGCTCAGCTCACCGCGGCCACCACGAACGCCGGATTTCCGTCTAAGGTGCTAGCCAACCCGTGAGCACGGTCATTCTTGAATCGCTGCTGACCTGCCCGAACTGCGGACAGTCAACATGGGAGACCATGCCGACCGATGCGTGCATGTACTATTACGAATGTACACATTGCAAAACGCTGCTGAAGCCCAAAGCGGGCGACTGCTGCGTGTTCTGTTCCTATGGCTCCGTAGCCTGCCCACCTATTCAGGAGCATGCGGGGTGCTGCCAGGGACGCTGATTCTGCGGTGTACGTTAGGGGTTGACTTTCGAATATCATTTCGATAGCTTTAGAAATATGAAATCGTTAGCAGTTGTCGAATCCTTAGCCGCTCTGGCCCAAGAGTCGCGCCTAGCCGTCTTTCGATTGCTGGTCAAACGCGGCCCCGAGGGATACACGCCCACACAACTGAGTGAAAAACTCGACGTGCCAGGCCCCACGCTGTCGTTCCACTTAAAGGAGCTGCAGCGCGCCAACCTCATCGAAGCACGCCGCGAGGGCCGGTTCTTGTACTACAGCCCGAATTTTCCCCGCATGAATCAGCTCCTGGGCTTTCTCACCGAGAACTGCTGTGTGCTGGCGGACAAAGACTGCGGCCCGGCGTGAAGCCCTCCTGCGGTCGAGGCTGCACAATCTAAGAGGAAACAAGCATGAAACGATTCCACTTGCACGTGAGCGTCGAGAATCTCGACCAGTCGATCCGCTTCTATTCCACGCTATTCGCCGCGCAGCCCGCCGTCATCCACGCCGACTACGCCAAATGGATGCTGGAGGAGCCGCGCGTTAATTTCGCGATCTCCACGCGCCGCCAGCCCGTTGGCGTGAATCACTTGGGCTTCCAGGTCGATACGGATGAGGAATTGCGCGGCCTGCGTTCACAGCTGCAAGCGGCCGATGCGCGCCTCATCCAAGAGGACGAGCAGCCCTGTTGCTACGCCCATTCGAACAAGTATTGGGTCACTGATCCGACCGGCCTCGCCTGGGAGACCTTCCACACCTTGGGTTCACATCCTGTTTACGGCGAAGATACCCAGGTTTTTAATCATGGCGAATCGGCGATACGTGACGCAAACCCCAAGGCCGCCGCATCGAGCTGCTGCGCAAAATGATTCCGGCAGCGCCATCCGCCGCGGCCATTCGGCCGACCTGGCCGCGGTCGCACAGCTACTTGCCAGCGCGGGACTGCCGACCGCCGATTTGGCGAGCGCTCATGAATTTCAATTCTGGGTGATCGAGGAGAAGGGTTTGGTCTTGGGCGTGATTGGTCTTGAGAGATTCGGTCGCGAGGCGCTTCTGCGCTCCCTCGCGGTGGCATCCGAGCACCGCAAGCGTGGGTTGGGGCGCAAACTCGCCGCGCGCCTCGAACACGACGCCCAGGCGGTGGGCATTCAGCAGCTCGTCTTATTGACCGAGACCGCTGAAGCCTTCTTTCGACGCCTTGGCTACGCGATTGCTGATCGAAGCCATGTGAGCGACGATGTAAAGCAGAGTGAGGAGTTTCGCACCCTCTGTCCCGTCTCGGCCGTCTGCATGAGCAAGGTGCTCAGCGATGGCTGATCGCACGTTTAATGTGCTCTTTCTATGCACAGGCAATTCCGCGCGCAGCGTCCTCGCCGAAGCGTATTTAAACCATAAGGGTCGTGGCCTCTTTCGTGCCTTCAGTGCTGGCAGCCACCCGACAGGCGAGGTCAATCCGGGCGCTCTTGAACTTCTTGAGCGCTTGCAGATTCCGACCGAGGGACTACGCAGCAAGGCGTGGGACGAATTCGCACAGCCTGGTGCGCCGTCCCTGGACTTCGTGATTACCGTTTGCGACAACGCCGCCGGCGAGGCTTGTCCGGTGTGGCCTGGTCGGCCCATGACTGCCCATTGGGGTGTCGCTGATCCTGCCCATGTTGAAGGGGTACTTGAGCGAGCCAATGCTTTCCGCAAAGCCTTTAGCCTTCTGAGCCGTCGCATCGATCTACTCACCAACTTGCCTGTTGATTCGCTCTACCGCTTGGCACTTCGAAAAGTATTGGGCGACATCGGCCAGGTGAGCGAATGAGTCTCACGCCGATCTCTCTCACGCGGCGGCTCGGGTCAGAGGGAGTGGGATCGCTGTTACTGACCGCCACGGTTGTTGGGTCCGGAATCATGGCCGAGCGCCTGTCGGGCGGAAACGCTGCCGTGGCACTGCTGGCAAACACCGGCGCCACCGTTGCGGTTCTCGCTGCGTTGATCGCACTATTGGGTCCCGTGAGCGGCGCGCATTTCAACCCCGCCGTCTCCTTCATCCAAGCGTTGCGGGGAAAATTAACCTGGACCGACGCGGGAGCCTATTTGCTGATTCAGATACTCGGATGCTGCGCGGGCGCTCTACTTGCGCATCTGATGTTCGAAGCACCCTTATGGCAGGCCTCGGCGCATATTCGCACCGGCCCCGCGCAATGGTTGGCGGAGGCGGTTGCGACCTTCGGGTTGCTCTTGGTTGTGCTCGGGCACCGACGCACTGAGGATGCTCCCTGGATGGTGGCATGTTGGATCGGAGCGGCCTACTGGTTTACCGCGTCAACATCATTTGCGAACCCCGCGATCACCATCGCTCGATCGCTCACCAATACGTTCTCTGGGATTCGCCCAATCGATGTGCCGGGCTTCATCGCGGCCCAGCTCGCTGGCGCACTAGTAGCATGTGCGTTAGCGCGATATATGTTTCCCAAGACGGAGATCTCTCGCCGGCGGTAAGCAGCTCTCAGCATATGTAAAGCTTATGCTAAGGTACATCTTTGGTCTGAGGATGCAATGAAGCGCGCTAAAACCGGAGGCAAGAAATTGGCGACACCGAAGCTGGCGGCCACGTACGTGTCCAGTGGCGTCACGAAACGAGCGTCGATATTTCGGAACGGGTCGAATCAGGCGGTGCGGCTTCCTCAGGAATTGCGTTTCCCGGCAAACGTCAAAGAAGTTCGGATTCGCAAGGACGGAGACGGGCTTTTAATTGCTCCAGTCAAGTCCGATTGGTTGTCGTTCTTTTCGCTGCAGACGGATGTGCCGGATGATTTTCTGGAGAACCGCAACGACTCGCCCCCGCAGTCACGCGGTCCATTATGAGCGGGTTCATGTTGGATACGGATATCCAGTTACATCATCAAACGTCGACCGATGACACTGTTTGAGAATTCGAGAGACATGCTGAAACGCTCAACGTCTCGGTGATGACCGCGGCTGAGTTACGTTTTGGCGCAAAAGAAGGCGGCTCGGCCGCAACTCGCGGAGCTGGTGGAGGCCTACTTGGACCGACTGGCGATTATTGACTGGACAAACGAACTCACCGCGCACTATGTGAGAATCCGGCTCGATTTAGAGCGCAACAGTAAGCCGATGGGGAATATGGATCTTCTTATGGCGTCCCGCGCAGTATCCCAAGGCATGACGCTCGTTACTAATAACGTACGGCATTTTCCCAAGTTGCCGATCTCAAAGCGGAAGTGTGGAATTGATCTCGATGTCACAGGCGGAGCTTATAGACGATATCGATAATGGATAAATCGTTTGAGCTATGGCTCGACCCAATTGCACCGTCGAAGGGGCGAGCAAGCCTTTGCTATCTGTGGCCGCTCAAGCGATCGGCCGCGACATTAGCCTGCTCGTTTTTCGCATATCATCCCAGTCAGTCCGAGTGCGCCGCTGCAGCCGTCACAGGTTCGAAACCGGCGATGACTTCCCGAACCAGTCGCATCCCTTGCCTTTTTTCGATTAGGCGAAAATGAGCCTGGACGCTGCTAGGGACGAAACTCACTGCGATACCGCTTTCCCCTGCGCGTCCCGTTCGTCCTATACGATGTGTGTAGTCCGTCGTCGAGCGCGGCAAGTCGTAATTCACCACCACCGGCAATTGCGCAATATCGATGCCGCGCGCGGCGACATCGGTAGCGATGAGAGCCCTGATCCGACTGAATCTAAAATCGGCAAGCGCCTTGGTTCTGGTGCCCTGGCTGAGTTTGCCATGGAAGGCAGCTGCTTGAATTCCCGACCGGCGCAGCTTTTCTGCGATGTGTTCGGTGGAGTACTTCGTGGCGACGAAGACCAGTACCCTGCTCCAGCCTTGCTCCGTCATCAGGTGGCGCAGAAGCTGAGTGCGCCGCTCGAGGTCGACATAGATGGCCCGCTGCAAGATGGCAGGTTGCGTGACGGTAGTCGAGGGCACGTCGATTCGAACTGGGTCATGCAGCAAATCGTTCGCTAGGAGGTGCACGGCCGGTGGGAATGTCGCGGAGAACAGCAGGTTCTGGCGCTTCCGTGGCAGTTGTTCGATGATGCTCGCGAGCTCAGCGGAAAACCCCAAATCGAGGAGACGGTCCGCTTCGTCGAGTACCAGGGTCGTCACATCCGCGAGTCGCAGCGCGTTGTGTTGCACGAGGTCTAGCAGCCGGCCGGGAGTGGCAACTACGGTGTCGGCGCCGCCGCGCAGGGCCATCATCTGAGGATTGATGGATACGCCGCCAAACACGATCATTGTTTTGATCGGCTGCGGCAAGTAGCGCGCGTAGAGTCGAATCGATTCCCCTACTTGTGCGGCGAGTTCCCGTGTGGGAACCAATATTAGGATACGAACACGAAGGGGCGTGCCGCGATCGCGTTTCAGCGTTTGCTGCAGAAGTGGCAAAACGAATCCAGCGGTCTTGCCTGACCCGGTTTGAGCGCAAGCCCACACATCTCTACCCTCGAGGATCGCCGGGATCGCTGCTTCCTGGATCGGAGTCGGCGCGGGATAGCTGAGCTCGCTAATAGCGCGTAGCAGGTCTGCCGACAAGCCAAGTGAGGCGAATGTCATTCCTAGCTTCCAATCCGGCGAATCCGAAAGTTTCGGCCTTTAATCTTGCCTGTGTGTAAGCGCCGCAATGCCTTGTCATGCCATTCACGAGCGATAGCGACATAGGTGCGAGTAGGATAGACGTCGATTTTACCGACCGCCGTCGCTGCAAGTCCCGCGTCGCCCGTGAGCGCTCCCAGTAGATCGCCGGGGCGTAGTTTGTCCTGACGACCGGCATCGACTGCAATCGTGACAAAAGGAGCGAGTAACGGAACGCTATGGGAGGGACAGGGTAAATTGCGCCACTGCAACGGCTCACCGAGACGATCTTCGATCAGGCGGACGCGATTCGATTCACGCGGCACGCAGAGGCTGAAGGCTACGCCGCGCCGGCCGGCGCGACCTGTGCGGCCGATGCGATGCAAGTGTGTATCGGCGCTGGCAGCGATATCGAAGTTGACGACCATCGCTAGGTCGGTGATATCGAGTCCGCGCGCCGCGACGTCAGAGGCGACCAAGACGGTGCAACTGTGATTGGCGAAGCGCACGAGCATTTCCTCTCGCTCGCGCTGATCGAGTTCCCCATGCAGAGCCAGTACTGCAAAACCGTGAGCGTCGAGTGTCTCGGCCACCTCGCGCACTTGCTGTCGGGTATTGCAGAACACCACCGCCGATTCCGGGCGGTGCTGCAGCAGCAGCGCTTCGAGTGCGGCCAACTTTTGCTGCTCTTCGACTGCAAAGAAAGTCTGCTCGATGGTGTTCTCGTCAGGCGTGTCGGGTACCGTGATGTCGAGAGGACTACGTTGCAACTCGCGACTGATTTCCCGCATGGACTGCGGGATCGTTGCGGAGAACATTAATGTCTGACGTTGGGTGGGCATGGCTTCGATAATGCTGCGTAGATCGTCGGCAAAGCCCATGTCGAGCATACGGTCTGCTTCATCCAGCACCAGTACCTTGATTGCGATAAGCGGCAATGCTTGCCTCTGGATCAGTTCAAGAACCCGGCCCGGTGTACCGACGACGATATGGGGTTCGTGGGACAGCGAGGCGAGGTGGGGCCGTAGCGGCACCCCACCGCACAGGGTCAGCACTTTTACGTTGGGAATGAACCGCGCCAGCCGGCGAACTTCGCGGCTGACCTGGTCGGCCAATTCACGCGTTGGGCACAATACCAAGCCTTGTACCGAGACCGACGCGGCGTCGAGCGCCGCTAGCAGTCCCAGCGCGAACGCTGCTGTCTTGCCGCTGCCGGTGCGCGCCTGGGCGACGACGTCTCGGCCCGCGAGAATAGCCGGTAAGCTGGACACCTGCACCGGCGTCATCTCGGCATAGCCGACCTCTTTGAGGCCCCGCTGGAGAGGGTCGATTAGCCTCAAGGTGGAGAATTCAATCATCCGCGCATGTTCGCATCAATTATCGAGCTGAGTTGCACATCGGCCTGTCGCGCCGCAGCAATACACCCTAACTCATTGAACGCCCCGAAGCTGCGCTTTCGCTTCGCAGCCGAGGCGGAAAAAGACATACAGCGTGGGAGAATCGAACGTCGGACGGGACGGTTTTATCGGCATTTCGCGCTCCCCAAACTGCGGATTCGAACGCAGTTCAGGCAGCGGGAAAGAACGGAGTGCTACAAATTACTATTCCCAAACAACCGAAGGCGCAGCCTAAGAGGATCAAGGTGGCGTTGGAACACTAGCGTTGCGGCGACCGCCCGGCGCTTTGAGTTGGGACGGTCGCCTCACTTTGCGGGTGGCATTTCACTGCCTGTGGTCCGAGCGCCCGTTGAGTGTGGACATCTGCAGGGTGGTGTCAAATTCCGTCATTGCGCGTTGTAGCCAGAGCCGGCTTTGAGGCGACTTCTGCGCGAGTGCTCGAATTCTCCAGCGTTGAGGATGAGTCAACGACTGGAGTAACATTCCGGTCTTCGGCGCATAATAAGTTGCCGGTGTAGGGTTTTGTAAATAATACAAATTAAGGGGTCTGCTATGTCATTCATCGCGTGGCTTGTGCTGGGACTGATCTCAGGTTTTATCGCCAGCAAACTGGTCAACAAGACCGGTGATGGGCTCATCGTCGACATCATCTTAGGGATCATCGGCGCTGTAGTGGGCGGCTGGTTGTTCAATACTTTTGGAATGTCCGGGGTCACGGGATTGAATCTCTACAGCATGGTCGTGGCTGTGCTCGGCGCTGTGGTGGTACTGGTCGTGTACCACGCCATTAAGCGTAAAGCTTAGCGCTTCTTTCAATAACAGTAGCGGGCGCTTTGAGTGCCTCCTCCACTCCACGCAGGATCGGCAGCTGCGTGGCCCGCGGTGTTTGCCGCGCCTTCTTTGGGCAGAGCTATCGCTCATGTTATTGGCGTAAGAATTAGCACTGGGCTTTGCGTCAATTTCGCACGACCCGGTGTCCCCATCACATCACTGTCCATGGCGCCAATGGTGGATGTTGTCCATCCGCCGGTGCAGAGCTATGCACACCCATGCCCGCTTCTGTGCCTAGGGGCTCCACTTGTTCCTTCTTGTAGCACTGCTCCTACGCCAATTGGCGCGGGCCGCCGACAACGGTGTTTTCCGCTTTGTATGAAAGTTCTCGTCAAAGGAGTCGTTCATGGCAGGCCTGCCTCGGAGAATTCAGCTTAAGCGCAAAGCTGGGTGGCGTATGCCCCCTGACACCGTCAAGGTGGATCGATCGACCCGCTGGGGCAATCCATTTCGGATAGGGCCAGGGTATACGGCGGCGCAAGCCGTCGAGGACTTTAGTCGGTGGGTGGAGGGCGGCGCGGTGCAAAGGCCTTTGCGCACTGGCGGTCAACCGCCTTTGGTTGAAGAGATACGTTTGCATTTGGCAGGTAAAAATCTCGCGTGTTGGTGTGGGCCCAATGAGCTCTGTCACGCTGAAGTGTTACTCAGATTGGCCAACGTGTGAGTTGCTGCATTTCCGAGTGGGTGATACTCGCCCTGCCAAGAGATTTCGGGGGGAGCCCGACATCTACCGATAAGCCCATGACGCAGGTCGCCCGTGCGGTCGAGAAATACGAAACCCAAGGGCAGCCTCTCCGAAGAAGCCTATGCTCGGCCTTGCCGGGCGCTAGGGCGCCCGCGAGATCGAGGCATCCGTGCCTCGGATGGTGAATAGGAAATGCCAGTCAGCAGGAATTTAGCTCGTCAGAACTTGGCCGTGAAGGCTACAAAGAGTTGCCTGCCCAAGGTGTCGTAGGTCTCGTAGGTATTGTTGGCACCTCCCGCCGTAATTTCCGACGTCACGATCGGCGGATCCTTGTCGAACATGTTGTTGATGCCGGCACGGATATCGAGCCCCTTGTAAGCTTGCCATGTGGCGGCAAGATCGACGTAACTGAAGTTGGAAATTCGGGCATTGAAGTAGTTGAACGCCGGGCCACCCGTCGTCTGATTGCGATAGGTGTGGCCATAGAGCAGCCGATTCGGGTCGTTGTTGTCCAGCGAAACCTTGCCAATGAAGCGCCACGTCGCCGCGAGTTCGACGTTCCAGGGCATGCTCCAGGTGGTACGCAAATTGTGTCGCCACCGCGGATCAACGGTGGCGCAGATCACGCCGAAAAGCCCAGCGCAATCGTAGGTTGGGCTTCCCGGGAAAGACTGAGTCTCGCTCTTGAGAAGCAGTGCACCGTTCAAGGCAAAGGCCAGTGAGCCGAAGCCATCGGGTAAGGGTTGGCGGTACGTGCCCTGCAGGTCGATACCGCTGAGCGTCTGGGCACCGATGTTGAGCGCGGATTGGACAAAGTAGCCGCCGCCGGAGAGTGTCGCGCCGGTGAGGCTGCCGTTAGCTGTATTGCGGATAACTTTGCTGCAGAAGAACGACTCACCCGTGTTGAGGCACTGCTGCAGGAGCAACGCCGGCGGTATGGCGGAGATCTCGTCCGTCAGCTTTATTCGGTAGTAATCGATGCTGCCACTCAGCCCCGGGATCGAGGGTGGTGTGTAGGTCACACCGAAGCTGTAGGAGTTGGCCTTTTCCGGCTTGAGCTGAGTGTTACCGCCGGTCTCTTGCGAGAGTTGGCTGCCGGTGCCCTGGGGAATGGAACCGGAGTTGTACTGCGCGGCAGTCACACCGGTGCGCAGGCACTGCTGCAGGGTCGCAACGATCGCTCCGGTAAACAGACTGGGGGCGCAGGGATCTTCGCCGGCAGTAATCGTGCCGACAACCAATGGGTTGTATAGCTCGATCAGGTTCGGAGCGCGGATGGCGCGCTGGAACGAACCGCGAATGCGGACACTGGAGACCGGCTGGTATTGAACTTCGAACTTGCCGGTGTTGACGCTGCCGCTGGTAGAGTAATCCGAATGACGGAAGCCCGTGTCGATAGTCAGGTTCTCGACGCCGGGCTTGTCTTGGACGAGGGCGCCACCGAACTCCACGAATTCCTCGCCGACGCGAAAGCCTTGGTGAATCGCCGCAGCGGCGCCGCCAAAGCCCGAAAGCAAGCCGCTCTGTTCGCCGGAATCCGGGTCGAAGCCCTGCTGCTCGGCGCGATGCTCGTAGCCTAAGTTGATGAAGAAGCCGTCTGAGGAGAAGGGCGACTTGAAGCCGTACTTACCGAGATTGCCGGTGATGTCGGCATGCGCAATGCGTTGCGAGTTGGTGCCATAGGCCGAGCCGTTCAAATACAGGTACTGCAAGGCCGCCTGCGTGACGCCGCCGTCGGCGAATATATTGTAAGGGACGCAGGGGGATCCGCTGATGCAAACTGGATTCGCCGCAGAGCCCTTGACCTGCAGAGCGTTGCTAATATTGGCGAAATTCAGGTATTGCTTGTTGATGTTAAAAAAAGTTGTGTAGTAGTACTGGCCGTAGGCATCGTACTTCCAGGCTGAACCTAGGTCGCCCTGGGCGCCGATCACGGCGCGATAATTGTTATGCTCATAGTAGGACTCGCGGCCGCCGCCTTCGACGTTGCGCCGGCCGATGTTCACATTCGCGCAGTTAGGCGAGGAGCCATCGGCGGCGAACGCGCAGGGTACACCGGGGTTGGCGGCGACGTAGGCCCGTTGTGCCGGTGTACACAAGATGCCGGATTGCTGCGCGCTCAAGAACGGATTGTCGCAATTGACGTTGTAGTTGCCGCTGTTGGCAGGATCCAAGGGATTGGCGCCGCTGAACAGCGCAGAGGGCGCGATTTTCTGGTCGGTGCGATCGTTCATGAAGCCGAACTCGGTGTAGGGCCTGATGTAGTCGGCCACGTCCACGTGTGCCATAAAGCCGGCGGTGTAGCGTACGTCATCGCGGCCGTTGTAGATGTAGGGCTGCGAGTTGAATACCGCGGGCGGCGTGGTGACTGTCGAACCTCGAGGCACGAATTGATTGCCCAGCACAGAGTAAATGGTGCCGCCGCTTCCCAACTGAAATAGATTGGAGTTGCCGGAGCCCGAACAAACCGCGCCGGTGTAAGCGCTGCCTGAGGCGTTGGCTTGCGCGTCCAGTTGGCAGGCGCCGAAGTCGCGATTACCACTCGGCACCGGGTCGGCTTGCAGATAGGTGAAATAGGCGGTGACATTACCTTTGCCTTCGGCGAGGCTGGCGCCGTAAATCAGATCGAAGCTCTTGTTCTTGCCGTCGTGAATGTCGCCGGCGGGCGGCGTGAGGCCGATCTGTCGCTCCAGGCCTTGAACGAATCTGTTGTGTTGCGAGTGCCAGTTCTGGCCGATCTGCCCGGCGATCTGCAAGCCTTCAAAATTGCGTTTCATAACGAAGTTGATGACGCCCGCGACGGCATCGGAGCCGTAGGTGGCTGATGCCCCGCCCGTCACCACGTCGATGCGTTCGATCAGCGCCGTCGGGATCTGGTCAAGATCCGGCGCCGGATTGGGATTGGCCGAATTGGCATCCGCGGCGCCCAAACGCCGACCGTTCACCAGCACCAGCGTGCGCTGCGGACCCAAGCCGCGCAGGTCGGCCGTCGCAAGCCCCCCTGCCACTGTCAGGGCGGAGCTGCGGTTGTTAAAATCGCTGAAGGAGTTGTTGATGTTCTGCGGCAGCTGCAACAGCACGTCGCTTACATCGATCTTGCCGGAGGTCTCAATGTCCTTCGCAGTGACGACTTGAATGGGGCTGGTGCTCGCGACATTCGGCAACGCAATGCGCGAGCCGGTCACGACTATCTCGGTGATGCCTGTATCGGCCGCGACCGCTGCGGGCGGCGTGCCCTGAGCGAAGCTCAGCGGCGTCAGCGCCGACCAGAGACTGAAGACTGCGAACGCGGCGCGCGCCTGACGAGAAAAGTAACCCATATGCGATCCCCATTTTGTTATGAACCGGATGGTCCCTGCTACGGCGAGTGTAGAAATCGCGGGTATGCTGCAAGGTGCAGTTGTTGCCAAGTCTTGTTGTTTCGGCGTAGGGGCATGGCAGTCAGTCGGACGGAAAATAGGCGAAATCGGCGGGCTTTGCCGTTTCGGGCTGACGCAAATAGCAAGTTTTGCAACCTGACGCGCGCATTATGGGATTAGAGTGCAATATCCGAAGGATCTAGGTAGGTAAGAGGTCGAATGATTTACCGAGCCATGCCGGCCGTGTGGGACCCGCAATTCCGACGCAAATTCTATGAGCGGTGGGGACACGAGAGCGCCGTAATTTCCGCACGCACGCGGCGGGTTGAGTATTCTGAGTTCAAGCAGTTGTTGTCGATCAAGGCGGCAGCCGGCGGGTCTGAGAATTATTTTCTCGATGGTCGGCGCGTTACGGTCGACGACGATACGTTTGCGATTTTTAATACCGACCGCGTCTATGCCAGCAGCATCGATTCACTGCGGCCGGTGCATTCATTCGCGATCTTCTTCGGCCGCGAGCTGGCGGCGCAGGCGTGGCACTCGATGGCCAAATCAGGCAGCTCGCTGGACGAAGCGCCTCTTGCCGAGTTGGCGCTTCCCGAATTCGCCGAGCGGCTGTATGAGCACGAAAACCTGGTGAGTCCTGTATTACGGCATATCCGCAGAGCGGTGGACGCGGGGCCGGTGGATGATGCATGGCTGGAGGAGCAATTGCTGTTTCTCTTGAGCCGGATGCTGCGCTTGCAGCGCCGAACGCTGTGCGTCGAGGCGGCGGTGCCCTCGCGCAAACCGGCGACACGTCGCGAGTTGATGCGCCGATTGAATCTAGGCGTCGATTTCATGCAGAGCCGATATCGCGATGCGGTCCTTCTCAAGGATATCGCGGCGGCCGCACACTTGTCTCCATTTCATTTCCTGCGGGTGTTCAAGACGGTGTATCTCGTCTCACCGAGCGAGTACTTAAGCCGAAAGCGTTCGGTCGCTGCTCTGCGGTTGTTGCAGGAGTCGGATTGGAGCATGAATGAGATAGCGGAACATGTGGGGTTCGGCAGCCGCACCAGCATGTACCGGCATTTGCGTGCGCGCTACAGCATGGAGCCCAGACAGTTGCGCTCACGGCGCTGAGTGCGGTCTTTCTCGAAGCGCCATTCCACGGTACGCGACTTTACAATGCCCGCGTTGGTTGTGCCGCGCAGATGCGGCACTCGCCAGATCAACCGATCGTTGCGGCGGACCAGATGTCCGCGCACGTGATGCAGTCGCGGGTGGCGGCGCGCGCTTGATGAAGCCCGTTCAATCTGCGCCGCGCGATAAGGCGCCAAGAGCGGTGCGCTTACCTCGATATGATCGGCCAGCGGCGTGCGGCCGCGCGCGCTGCGAGCCCGGTTGAGACGAGCGAGCTGGGCCACGCGCTGCGGCAATCCATCGCGGGTCATGAGCAATAAAAAGAAGGCCAGCAACACCGGCACCGAGAGAGCGACGCAGCCGATGGATTGATGCAGGATTTCCCTATGACGCGAAGCGTCTAGCGTCGCCTCGCGGTAGTATTTCGCCCAGGAGTCTTCGAACTCAAAGTGGAAGCCGCGGCTTAAAAGTCCTTGCGGATCGATGTCAGCCGCAGCGACGCGCAGTACGCCGGGGTCGGAGGTCGGGGGCAACTGTTCGAGGGAATCAAGATAAAAGCGGGCTTGGGCGGCGCTGGCATGGATATCAAGATCGCTGTCGCCATCGGACCAAAAGTTGCGCATTACGCCGGCGCGGCCGTCGCTCGAGGATCGAATCAAGACGCCGCAGTGCCCAACCGGTGAGTCCTCGGTGGGATCGGCGTTGATGCCGTTACGGCTCAAGGCCTGCTGCCAGGGTTTGTTGCTCCATTCCACCCAGATGTTGTTTGCGGGTACACGAATCAGATCGGCGCATGCCATCACAGTAACGCCATTCGAATAGGCGAGATCTGTGCAAAGCGATGTCAGTGCATCGTCGAGCACGTAGCGAATTGGGCAGCCTTCGAGATCGGAGGCTACGTCCATGGCGCCGGACAGGCGCGTGTGGCTGGCGTCGAGAGTGCTTTCAACGATAAATGGCGTGCGGCATTGAATGATGCGATCGATGAGTCTCATCACGTTTCCTGAAGTGTTGTCGCCGACGCTACAGGGTTCGAGCACTCGGAGGGTTTCAGTTCTTGCCGAGTTTCACGCCACTGGAAATGATGAAGACGCGTCCGGAGTGGTAGCCACTGACACCGCTCCAACCTGATGTGATCAGCAAGTCGGCGGTGCCATCGCCATCCACGTCCCCCAAGCCGACGGCATCGAAACCGAAGGTGTCGCCCGGAGTACGGCAGGTGAATGTTTTGATGAGATGACCGTCACTGCCTGAATATAAATAGGCGCGGCCGGCGGACAGGGCGACCTTTCCGTACTGCCAAGCACCCACGATGAGGTCTTCGTAGCCGTCACCATCTACATCGCCGGCCGTCGATTTGCTGGTGCCGAAACCATCGCCAGCGGTCTCGCCTGTCAATGTCATAAAATGCTCGCCGGTGCTGGCGGAGTGCACGTAAATGCGCCCAGTGGAGGCTCCTTTCGCAGCGTTGGTCCAGTCCGAAACAAAGATGTGGGGGGTGCCCGTGTCAGCGGTGTTTTGCAAGATCGATACGAACATTGCGCCAAGCGCGTTTCCTGCGCTATCCGCCTCGATGACGAATTTTGGCGCTGCCGACGGGTTGTCATACACGTAGACGCGGCCGTGATGGTCTGGGCCCGCGAGTGGTGCACCAACCACTAGGTAGTGTTCCTTGCCCTTGGAGTAGCCGGCGACCGAACTGCCGAAGCCATCGCCGGCCTTTTCGCCCGACAGAGTAAAGAGCACGCGGCCATTTTTGCCGGAATAAATGTAGGCGTGTCCGGGGTTCTTGGACGCGCCTTCCTTGCCGGGTGCGCCGATGATGAGATCGGCGTGGCCATCGCCGTCTATGTCGCCAATACCGGAGATGTGATTGCCGAACAGCTCATCGCTGCGTGCCGAGTGAAAGGTCTGCAAAATTTGCCCGTCTCTGCCGGAATAGAGGTGCGCGACCCCCGAAGCGGAGGGGCCGCTGGCGGCCACGTCGGGAATCCCGTCGCCGTTGGCATCGCCGATTCCCTCGACGCCAGAGCCCAATTCATCCCCCGGCTTACCATCTGCGCTCCAGAGTAGGCGGCCGCTACCGACCGAATACACATAAATGCGTCCGGCGTGCGCGCCGTGGGTCGGGGCGGAGGTGACGATGTCGGTGATGCCGTCGCCGTCGACATCGCCAATCTTGCGGGCAATCCAGCCGAACTGATCGCCGGCCGCCTCGCCGTGCCATTCGCGAATGATCTTCACTGGCTCGACAAAAGGCTGTTCGAAATCTTCGGCGCTCGGCAGCAGGGCGTTGAAGCGCGAGTCTTTGCGCAAGCCGACAAGAAGCGGTTCAGCGGAGATTGCGGTCATGTCGTAGCGATGGCTTACCCGCGCACGCCCGAGCCATTCGAAGGCTTGTCGCGCGTCGTGCTTCGCTGCGTAGGCCAGACCTAACTGGTAGAAGATTTTCGCGGAACTGGGCTCGATCTGTAGCGCGCGTCGATAGTCGCCGATAGCGGCGTCAAAATGGCGCAGACCCAGCTCGCTCGCCGCAAGCGCTCGCCACGCGGCGGCGTTATTGGGGTCGGCGACTGTGATCGCTTTAAGGGATTGAGCGGCGCCGCCTGCATCGCCGCTCTGTAGTTGCGACACAGCGCTGTCAAGCGTAAGGGGTGCCGCGCCGGGCACGGCGTTCGCGCTTAGCGCGCAGCTTAAGGCCAGTACCCATGAGTAGCGGGATGCCAAGATAGATCGAACGAGGGGGGGGCGCATCCTTGGCAATGCTACGGCGCATTCGAACGCCGCATGGTGTAGATCTTGCTAAAATTGTTGCGTGAGGCGCCGCGGCGCCGAGTAGCAAAGTCAGGGGCCGCCTACGGGTTGAGCGGCCACAGTGTCGTCCCACTTCCCATCGATGAGAATGAACGCAATACGACAGGGCTTGGTTCCGCGATTCGCCCATCCATGATTGGTGCCGCGTTGTATGCAGATATCGCCTGGATGCAGCGTGGTTTCTCCCTCATCCATCAGCAGCGTGATTTCGCCTTCGAGAACGATGCCGTAGTCGATCGTCTGAGTGCGATGGAAATTCTCATGCCGTCCACTTTTCGCCCCGATATGGGCATCCTTGCCGCCCACAGCCTCGAATACGGCTTCGATATCAGATGACCCGGGGTTATCGATAGGGATATCCAACACGCGGATACGAGTGCCCAGCGGCGGAGGCGACAAACTGAGACGCGCCTCAGCCGGCTCACCGCCTGCGCGGTCAATTCGCGCCGGCGATTCTTGAGTGTTCCATACCTCGTAGAAAACGAGGCCCTCTTGGCCCAAGTTATCGTACACGCGAGGCGGAGGGCCATCCTCGAGGATCACCGCACGTCCTCGCTCGTCGTGACCCGTAACGATTCGCCGAAATGCCTTTCGTGTCATGTCTAAAATCCGCCGTCGACCAACAAATTTGTCTCAGAACCTTACCGTCAAACGGGCCCCATAGGTCCGTGGCGGTCGCAGAGTCGCTGCAGTCAGCGCAAAACCCGTCAGCGGTCCCGGGAAAGTACCCTGAATGACGGTTTTATCGGAGAAGTTATTGACGTAGCCGGTAATGTCCCACCGATCGTTGGGCGCTCGAAATGCAAGGGTCGCATCGCTCATCCAATAGCTGCCCTGTTCCTCGATAGCACTAAACTCCAAGCCAGTCAGTGTGTCCGATTGATAGTGCGTGCGAACATCCGCGACGATCGAGCTGTTGCCGATCGGGAAGGTTTGCTGAATGCCGAAGTTGAATGATCGCTTGGGTGATTGGGGCGGCGTATTGCCGCTGCAATTGACTATATATTTCCCAGCGACCGTCGGCGTAAAGGGGCAACCGGTGGTCGGCGGCACGCCAAAATTCGGCAACGAATATTGATAGCTAGAGTAACGGGCACTAAGGAATTCGAGATCGGCCATGAGTAAGGTGTTCTTGGTCACCAGGTACTGACTCTCCAGTTCAACTCCCTTCATCGTTGCCTTACCGACGTTGTCGGTGGGGAATAGCACCGTACCGGTGCTATCTTGCGCCAAATGGGAGACTTGCTGGTCCTTGTAGATCCAGTAGAACGCTTCGGCGTTGAGCTGCAGCCGATTGTTAAGGAATCGATTCTTCGACCCTACGCTGTAGGCGATGATTTTCTCCGGCTGATAGGTCGGATTGTCGTGACTAAAGAAGAAGCCGCCCGCCTTGAAGCCCGTCTCTACCGTGGCATAGAGCAGCGAGTCAGGCGCCACGTCCCACTCTGCACCCGCCCGCCAGGTCACTTCGCTCCAACTATTGCGCGGCGAGATGGCAAGCGGCGCGTTGGGAATGACCTGTTGGCCGACACCTCCAAAACAGAAGTGCGGGCCGGCCGGGGGCGGGATAAAAGAACCCGGGCAGATCACCGAGCTCGCCTGGACGGCGCCGCCTAAATTCTTCTTGTCATCGGTGTATCGCAGGCCGGCGCTGAACCTGAAGCTATCGGTAATGGCATACCCGAACCGTCCGAAGGCAGCATAGCTCTTCGTTCCCAGTTCGTATTGCTGGGTAGACTGGTTGTATTGCTGGTCATACTGACTGGCGCCGTTTATTTCCTCCTTGAGGTAGTAGAAGCCTGCCAAATAGGTCAGGGCCTGATTGGTATTGGAGGCAAATCGCGCCTCGAATGAACCTTGCTTGTCAGTTTCATTCTGCTTGATGAGGAACCCCGCAGCGGTACTCAAGTAATCGAGAGCCCCGTGCCGGAACGCAGGCACGATAGTCAAGGTACCGTAATCAGTTTTCCAATCGGCGGTTGCGCTGATACCCCAGAAATCATTGTCCTGCTGCACATTGGCGGGGAGGGGGGTCACGGACAGGCCTTTATCCAGCAGCGGTCCGAAGGTATTGCCGGCGAGAAAGTAGAAGGTGGAGGCATAGATGGCATTGGCCGCGGGAGATGTATTGCCGGTGCGAGCGTTGCCGTCTAAGAAGCCTGGAACGCCTTGTTGCAGGAGCGTGGCCCCGGGGCCTTTGCCGCCTTGGTGGTAATAGTCGGCCGTGGTGTTGACGGTGAAAGCGTCGTTTGGCGTAAATTTCAGCTGCAATCGGGCGGCGCGGCCGCGATCGTCATCGGTTCCGTCCGACATGTAACCCGCATGCTGCGAGGACTGCACCGCAAGGCGCGCATCCAGAGTGGAGGTCAATGGCACATTGATATAGCCACTGAGGATTTTCGTACGATAATTTCCAATATCGATCGTGCCCGCACCGCTGAAATCGTCGGTGGGCTTATTGCTGATTACATTGATGGCCCCGCCTGTGGCGTTTCGGCCGTACAGCGTTCCCTGTGGACCCTTTAGCACCTCGACGCGGCTCAAGTCATAGAACATGCCCGCCGTTGAGGACGGTCGGGCGATAAACACGTTGTCCAGATTCACTGCGACCGCGGAGTCGGAGAAAGCGTTGCCGTTGAAGTTGCCCACGCCTCGCAGGTAGAACAGTGGATAAGGTCCTGCCGCCGTGGAGACTTGCAGTGCGGGGACCAACTGGGTGAGATCCTGTTGATGCAATGTGCCCGTGCCTTGCAGGTCCGAACCTGTCAACACAGTCACTGCGACTGCTGCATGCTGAAGATTTTCCTCTCGGCGTTGGGCTGTCACGACGATCGCTTCCAGCGCATCGCCGGCGGCCGCAGCGGAAACCTGGGATTGCTGCGCGCTCGCCTGCGTCCAAACTCCGACCGAAATAATGACCAGCCCGAAGCACAGTGTCTTTTTCATATAACTCCCCACAAGTTGCCGTCACCGCGCTCTGTGTGGGCGGCTTGGATGTGCAAGGCTAGGGTTCCGCTGGTCATTTGATAAAATTTTTGTTTCAATGGAAATGCATAGATTTCATGAATAGATGGCGCCGGCATGCGTTTTAAAGGCCTAGATCTGAACCTTTTACTGGCGTTTGACGCCCTGTTGGACACGCGCAGCGTGACCAGGGCCGCTGAGCGTATGCATTTAAGTCAGGCGGCCATGAGTTCAGCCTTAGGGCGGCTGCGGGAGTATTTCGGGGATGAGATCCTCGTGGTGAGCGGCAAGCGCATGTATCCGACAGCATTCGCACAAACCCTGCATCCGCAGGTCCGTGATTGCGTGCGACAGCTTGACCTGCTGGTCAGTGCAGTACCGGGCTTCGATCCGCAAACCTCGCAGCGCTCCTTCAGCCTGGTCGCCTCCGATTATGTTACTACAGTCATCTTGGCGCCCTTGGTGACTCGGATGGTCGAGACGGCCCCGGGCGTGCAGCTGGAAATCCTGTTGCCTAGCGAGTTGGTGCGCAAGCAGATCGAGGACGGCGAGATCGACCTGCTGATCACGCCCGACAATTACACCTCGCCGGGCCTGCCATCGGAGTTGTTGTTCGAGGAACGGCACGTCGTGGTGGGGTGGAGCGGCAATCCAATTATGTCCGGGCCACTGTCGCGGGAGCAATTCCTGCAGGCAGGTCACGTCAGCGTCGCCATTGGCAACCAGCACGTTAGTTCATTTGCCGACAAAGCGCTGGAAGACGCCGGTCTGATGCGTCGGATAGAAGTGATCGCCCCGTCTTTTACCACCGTCCCCATACTGTTGGAAGGCACTACGCGCCTAGCCATCATGCATGAACGGCTCGCCCGTGCCATGGCCGCGCGATTTGCCATTTCCGTGGTGCAACCCCCATTCGAAGTGCCCGTGTTACGTGAAATGGTGCAGTACCACTTTGCCCGGGCCAAGGATGGCGGCCTGATCTGGCTGCGCCAGCAGCTGCAGGAGATCGTCGCCCTTCAATAGAAACCGTGAATGGATATCAATCGAAAGAATCCGTTTTACTGATCCGCCGAATTCTTTATTGTGGCCTTCAGTTCGCTACTTCAGGCGGCGGGGGGTCTGTATGGGGAAATTGGCAATGCGCGACCGGAGCGCGTCTTGAAGCACGCGAATGTACTTGTCATAGGCGGGGGCATAGGCGGATTGACCGCCGCCATTGCCTTGTGCAGACGAGGGTTTAGCGTCGACTTGATCGAACGTGACCCACACATGACCGTGTATGGCGTCGGCATCATTCAGCAGGGCAACGTGGTGCGCGCGGTTTCTGAGCTCGGGGTGCTCGATGACTATATCGACGCCGGGTTCGGTTTCGATCACGTAAGCGTGTTTGCGCCCGATGGCACCCGTGTCGCCAAGATCCCCTCGCCGCGATTGCTCGACGGCTACCCGGCCAATGTCGGAATCAGTCGCCGAGCGTTGCGCGACGTGCTGGTCGCCGGCGCGCGTCGGGCAGGCACATCCGTCTACCAGGGCGTTGTCGCCAAGACTCTCGATGATGATGGTCTACGAGTGAGGGTGCAGTTCTCGTCTTCCCTGCCGCCGAAGGACTATGACCTGGTGGTCGGTGCCGACGGCTTGCACTCCGAAACGCGAAGCGGCATTTTTCCTGATGCTCCGAAGCCCGAATTCACGGGTCAAGGTGTGTGGCGCTACAACTTCGCCCGCGCACCCGAGGTGGAGGGCATTCACGCCTACATGGGGCGGGTCGGCACCGGTCTGGTACCGCTGTCGAACACCCTCATGTACATGTTCGTAACCACCGCTGAGCAAGCCAATACCCACTATCCATCGACGGGTCTTGGGCAGGCCATGCGCGACAAACTGGTCGGCGCTGCGCCGGCAATTCAAGCCTTGGCGAACGACATCACGGACGACGCCTCGGTGGTCTATCGACCGCTTGATTGGGTGTTTTTAACCGGTGCTTGGCACCGTGGCCGCATTGTGTTGCTGGGTGACGCCATCCACGCGACCACTCCGCATTTGGGCCAAGGAGCCGGCATGGCCATCGAGGATTCCCTGGTGCTTGCGGATGAGCTCTCCAAGGCGGCGGATCCAGAGGCGGCCTTTGCAAAATACCGCGACAGGCGCTTCGAGCGTTGCCGCTTCATCGTCGAGAAATCCAAGGCCCTTTGCTACGGGCAGCTCGGTAAGGGGCCGCCCATAGACCCGGCGCAAGCCACCCAGGAAATGTATCGAGTCATCTCGGAACCTATATGAATACGCAGGGCGGGTGTAGCAATGTTGACGCTTGAACAGGCCGTCCAGATCGCTTCGAGCGGGCTGCAAGAAGGTAAACAACGCGGCTTAGCACCGCTATGCATCGCGGTCCTCGATACCGGAGCCCATGTTTTGGCGCTGCTGCGCGATGAGCGAGCCGCCATCGGTCGCCCCGACATCGCCATTACCAAGGCCTCCGGCTGTTTGTCCATGGGCTTTGGCGGCCGGGAGCTGGCCCGCCGAGCCCAGCATTCGCCGCAGTTCTTTTTCTCCCTGGCATCCATATTTCCGCGGGGAATTCTACCAGTGCCGGGAGGAGTGCTAATTCGCGACGGCCGCGGCGCAATTGTCGGTGCTGTCGGCGTGAGCGGCGACACATCGGACAACGATGAAATTTGTGCTCTGGCGGGGATTGCGGCGGCAGGCCTAATCGCTGATGCCGGAACAGCGGTGGTGCCGTGAATAAACCGGCCTGGCGCGCGCCACGACCCAAGTGGCAGCGCAACTATCCAATGAACTGCTGGTGGGTGGCCGCTCTTTCCGTGGAGGTCGATCGAAAGCTTTCAGGCCGTTGGTTGCTTGACACGCCCGTGCTGCTGTATCGCGGGGAGAGCGGTCAGGTCATTGCCCTCGAGGACCGCTGCCCGCACCGGGGTGCCCCTCTCTCGTTAGGGTGCCTGAAAGGGGACCATGTGCAGTGCGGTTACCGTGGCTTTACTTTTGATGCGGGTGGCGCGTGCATCCAGGTTCCCTCCATGCGCTCTGCAGTCGCCGCCATCAAAGTCCGATCGTTTCCTGTGGTCGAGCGGGCACCGTTTATTTGGATTTATCTCGGCGATCCTGACGCATTTCGGATATGTGCACGCGTCCACTTTCAAGATCACGGATTGGGTGGATCCTCCGAAAGTCGCCGTCGAGGGCGATAAGGTGACCTTTAGCCAATCGTTTGTGGAAAGCCCTCTGCCACCTCCTTTCGCCGCGGCTCTGGGAGTGGCGCCCGGCACTCCATTCAATCGGGAGAACCACGGATCATTTGTCTCGCCCGCGTTGCAGGTTGCGGCTGTCGACTTTATAGATCCTCGCGCCGCCGATAAGCAGGCCATCGCAGGTCGCTTTAGGATTGCGCACGCGACCACACCGATCAATGGCACGAGCATGCTCTACTACTACACCTTGGGTCGCGATCACGGTACATCGCCGCAGCTCATGCAAGGATTTGAAACACTGAGCAAGATCGGCTTCGATGAGGACAAGCGCATCCTCGAGGCCATTCAAGCGGCCCGGTTGAAAGATCCGCGCGATCCCGCGGAGTGGGAAGTCAGTGTCAAGTCCGATGCAGCCGGTGTTCAGGCGCGGCGTGCGTTGGCGCGCTGGATGGAGCGCGAGACCGACGGAGCGGCTGCGTGAGCGACATTCACTTCACGAATGTGCGCATCTTCGACGGTTGCGGTGACCCGCCCTTCCTCGGTGAAGTGCTGGTCAGCGATCAGACCATCAAGGAAGTCGCCCGGGGCGGCGCCGTGACTGCGGATGCTGGCGCCACGGTGGTCGACGGCCAGGGCAACACTTTGATGCCGGGACTGGTTGAATCCCACGCACACTTGACCTGGCCAAGTTCCGTCGAACGCATCGTCAATTCGATGCGACTGCCTCTGGAAGAGCATCTGCTGGTGACGGCGCAAAATGCGCGAATTACGCTCGACCATGGCTTCACCAGTGCCTACTCAGCGGGTTCGCTGGGCGAGAGATTCGAACCGGTACTGCGCGACATGATCGATAAGGGCTATCTGCCTGGCCCAAGGCTGCGCGCCTCGGCGCTCGAAAAGGGAGCGGAAGGCGTCATGGGCGTGCCCGCCGGTCACGATCCGACCCATGATCGAAGCATCGATGGGCTGCAGACCTATGTTCATTCCATGAAGAAGCTCGGCTGCGACACCATCAAGTTTCTGATGTCGAGCGATGAGGGTTTTGCACCGGGTGGCTCCCAAGTATTGATGTACTCAGAGGAGGAAGCGCAGGCGATCGGCAGCGCCGCGCGTGAAGCGGGCATCTGGCTCGCCTGTCATGCCCAGGCTGCCGAGGCGATAAAGCGCGCGGTGCGGGCGGGCTTTCGCGCCATCTATCATTGCACTTCTGCCGACGAAGAAGCCCTTGACCTCCTTGAATCCCGCAAGCACGAGATCTTCGTCTCGCCGGCGGCGGGCCTGCTATATGCGCGTGTCCACGAAGCCAAGGCATTCGGCATCGGACCCGCGGAGGCGCAGCGAATGGGCGCTTCTTCAGGACTGGAAGCGATGCAGCGCATTATTCCTGAAATGCACGATCGCGGCATAAGGGTGCTGCCGGGCGGAGATTACGGATTCCCGTACAACCCCGTCGGGCGCAACGCTCGCGACTTAGAACTGTTCGTCAATCTGTTCGGCTTTTCTCCGACGGAGGCACTGCTCGCAGCGACGCGGGATGGCGGTGCGCTCATGGACATGCCCGTGGGCCAGTTAAGGACTGGATGGCTCGCCGACCTACTATTGGTGAAAGGTGATCCGACCAGGGATGTAACCGTACTTCAGGACAAGAACAATCTTCGCGCCATCATGAAAGGTGGCGTGTTTCACAAAGCTCCAACGATTCATTAGGGACGCACGATGAGCAAAGTAACAGAGATTAGATATGTGGGTTATGGGGTTCCCGATTTGGAAACCGAGCGCGCCTTTTACCGCGATCAGTGGGGCCTCAAGGAGGTGCATGCGGAGGGCGATCTCGTCTACTTTGCGACTGAAGGGCATGTTGAGCTGTATGTGGTGCGGCTGCGAAAGAGCGCTGAAAAGCGGGTGGATGTCATCGGCCTGGCGGCCGACACCAAGGCGGACGTCGACGCGCTTCATGAGAGAGTAGTTGCCGCCGGTTGCCGGATCATCTTTGTCCCGAAGATGCTTGATCAGTTCGGTGGCGGATATGGCTTTCGCTTCTTCTCGCCGGACGGGTTGCCATTTGAAGTTTCGAGTGATGTGAAGCGCGGCACGGCTTCCCCGGTACCTAAAGGGGCCGCCATTCCTGATCGCATCAGTCATATCGTCCTGCATTCGCCCAAGCACAAGGAAGCCACGGCTTTCTTCGCGGAAGTACTGGGATTTCGAGTCAGCGATTGGATCGGCGATTTCATGTCCTTTCTACGCTGCAACGAATGGCATCATCGCCTCGCGATTTTGCCCGGCCCACCGTGTTTGAATCATGTCGCGTACGACATGGCGAGCATCGATGAAATGATGCGCGGTGTTGCGAAGCTGAAGCGCCTCAAGACGGAGTGCCTGTGGGGTCCGGGGCGCCACACGGCCGGCAACAACACGTTCAGCTATTTCACAACACCGGGCGGATTCGCGGTGGAATACACCGCGGAGCTCGAGCGCGTCGATGAGAGCACTTGGTCGCCCAGCGTTCACGTACCCAAAGCGGAAATCATGGATCAGTGGGGCATAGGGGCCGGTGGCCCGCACACCATGCCCAAACCGGAGCCTGACAAGGGCCTGTTCCAGCCCGCTGCCGTCTAGCGCCAGGCGCCCCGGCAATGTTGATCACAAGACAGGGGATTTGGCATGGCATTATTTGAATATTTTCCAAACTATATTTGGAACCTGTCCTTGTCCATTGCCACCGCGAGTGGCGGCGAGCTTGGCGAAATCATCGACATGTGCAAGCCCATCAAGGATGCGGCGGCGCAGGGCGCTGATGCGGGCACTGCCAAGTTCCTGGCCGAGTGGGTCAAAATGGCGGATAAGCTTGTAGAGCTGGCCGATGAGGATGCAGCATTGAATCGGCGCTTGTCGGCGGCCAACAAGTTACGCCGAGCGGCCCTTTACTACATTACTGCGGAGCGCATGCAGGGCCACGGCCATCCCGGCAGGGAAGCGACCTTCGCAAAAGGACAGTCCGCGTTTCGCCGCTACATCGATTGGGGCCGCGAGAATTGCGTCCGCTGTGAAATCCCTTATCAGGGCAAATCACTTCCGGCGCTATTTACCAAGGCAGAGTCAGCTACAAGCCCCGCCCCGTGCGTCCTCTACGTGAATGGCCTGGACAGCTGCAAGGAGCTACTTTACTGGTCCGGCCTGCCACGCGAGCTGGCACGCCGCGGTATCGCTACGCTATCCGTTGACCAGCCCGGAACTGGCGAAGCGCTGCGCCTTTACGGCTTTCCGGCGACCTGTGAGAGCGAGAAGTGGGCCAGTCCCTGCGTCGACTGGATGGAGTCGCGAGAGGATATCGATGCGACGCGGCTCGGAATGGTGGGTATATCGCTCGGCGGCTACTTCTCGCCACGTGCGGTTGCCTTTGAGCCTCGCTTTGCCAGCGGAGCGGTCTGGGGCGCCAATCACAATTGGGCCGAGGTCCAGCAAAAGCGCCTCAAACGCGAAGGCGAGAATCCAGTCCCTCACTATTGGGACCACGTGATGTGGGTATTTGGCGCGAAGAACATGGCGGACTTCGAAGCGAAGTCCCGAGGAATGAATTTGAACGGTGTCCTCGACAAAATCAAGGTGCCCTTTTTAGTGACGCATGGGGCACGAGACCGCCAAATCTCAGTCGACTACGCGCATCAATCTTATAATCAACTCACCAATTCGCCACGCCGCGAATTGAAAATATTTACGGATCGCGAAGGCGGCGTAGAGCATGTGGGCGCTGACAACATGTCTTTCGGCAGGGACTACATCGCTGACTGGTTCGCAGAGACTTTGGCGTGACGGTTGACGCCCGTCTGCTCGATGCCGCGACTATGGCGGGGAGTGCGCGGCAGCTTGAGCTCGACCCTTTCGCCGATGAATTTCTGGCCGACCCGTTTAGGTACCATTCGGTGTTGCGCGAGGCGGGCCCCGTAGTCTACCTGACCGCCTACGATATCTTTGCAATGGCGAGATATGGCGAAGTCCACGCGGCCCTGATGAACGCTTCGGTTTATTGTTCCGGGCGAGGCGTCGGCTTGAGCGACTTCGCCAAAGAAGAGCCATGGCGGCCGCCCTCTTTGCTGCTCGAAGCCGATCAGCCGATTCATGACGGCCCACGACGCATCATGAACAAGATCGTTTCCCTATCGACACTGCGCGAATTGCGACCGCAGTGGGCTCAGATCGCTGCCGACCTGGTCGACACACTGACGCAGAGGGGTCAATTTGATGCGGTCACCGAGCTGGCAGAGGTATTTCCTCTTCGAATCTTTCCTGACGCCATAGGCATCCGTCAGGAAGGGCGGGAACACCTGCTGGCGTACGCTGCTGCCACCTTCAATGCTTTCGGCCCACGCAATGCCGTCTTCCATGCGACCCATGATGCCGCCGGTGCTGCGATCGCTTGGGTGAACCAAAGCTGCCGACGCGTGCACTTGCGTGCCGATGGCTGGGGAATGGCAGTGCACCGAGCCGCAGATCGCGGCGAGTGTGCGGAAGCCGACGCGGAACGGCTGGTCCGGTCATTCTTGTCGGCGGGCGTCGACACCACCATCAACGGCATCGGCAACATGATGTTGGCATTCGCCAGCTTTCCGCAAGAATGGCAGAAGCTGCATCGCTCTCCCGGCTTGGCAAAGCAGGCGGTCGAGGAGGCCTTGCGTTGGGATTCGACCGTGCAAACATTTTTCCGCACCACGACAGGTCCGACCGAGATGTCGGGCGTCCAGATACCGGGAGGATCCAAGGTATTGCTATTTCTCGCGGCTGCCAATCGCGATCCTGACCGTTGGAGCGACCCGGAACGCTTCGATATCGATCGTAAGCCGATCGGGCATGTTGCCTTCGGCGCGGGCCTCCATCAGTGCCTAGGACAGATGGTGGCTCGTTTGGAAATGGAACTGGTGCTGCTCGAACTGCTTAAACGAGTGAAATCGATTCGGCTTATGGGCGTTCCGCAACGCCGATTGAACAATACTCTGCATGCACTTTGCAGTCTGCCTATTAGTGTGGAGCTTGTGGAGTGACGATGAGCAGCGCCTACCTGCAAAATACCTGGTATCAAGCGGCATGGTCGGACGAAGTGACGATGACCAGCCCACTGGTTCGTACCATCCTTGATCTTCCGCTTCTCATTTTTCGGCCGGGGGAGGGGAAGATCGCTGCTCTTCACGACCGGTGTCCGCACCGCTTCGCCCCGCTATCTGCCGGGCGTATCGAAGGGGACGCGGTAACCTGCGGCTATCATGGGCTTGGTTTCAATGCCAAAGGCGAGTGTGTTCGTAACCCGCATGGCGGCATCACCCAGGCGATACACGTCCGAGCGTTTGCAGTCGCGGAGCGACACAAGGCGATTTGGATTTGGTTCGGCGATGAGCCTGCCCGTCCTGAACACATCCCCAATCTAGCGTTTATCGACGAGACCCCCGCCCAGGCCACGATCGTTTCGCACATGGGGGTGGCCGCCAATTATCGCCTCCTCACGGACAATATTTTGGATTTAAGTCACGCCGACTATCTTCACGCTTCCAGCCTAGGTGGCATGATGACTGGTGCGAAGACCACCGTTACCACTATAGGCGAGAACATCAGAGTCGTATGGGACGCGGTCAACTGTGTGCCGCCGCCGGCATTTAGGGCCATGGTCCCTGCCCCCCACAGGGCGGACATTTGGACTGAGGTCACCTGGAGCGCGCCCGCGGTGATGGTGCTTGGGACCGGAGCTACGCGCAGCGGTGTGCCACGGACTCCGCTGGACGAGGCCTACACGCTGCATTGCATGACGCCGGAGTCTGCGGTCAGTAGTCATTACTTCATGTGTTCCATACGTCGCTTCCTGGTCGATGACGTGGCTTTCTCGGCCATGCTCAAGGGTGCGCTCACGCATGCATTCAATCACGAAGACAAGCCGATGCTGGAGAAGCAGCAGCAACGAATGGGGACCGATGATTTATGGGCCCTCAAGCCGGTGCTACTCGGCATCGACAACGCGGCTGTGCAAGCTCGCAGGATGTTGGACAAGTTGATCGCGAAAGAGCTCTGCCGGAGCGGCAAATCGGTGGCGCAGGAGACCTCATGAATTTTCTCAAGAACGCTTGGTACATGGCGGGTTGGACCTCGGAGGTCGGGCAGGGCTTGTTGCGCCGGAGGCTGTTGGGCGACCCGGTGCTCCTTTACCGATTGACTGATGGTCGCGTGGCAGCTTTAGAGGATCGGTGCCCCCACCGCTTCGCGCCGTTAAGCCTTGGCACCCGCGAGGGTGATGCAATTCAATGTGCCTATCACGGACTAACCTTCAATTCGGCAGGGCAGTGCATTCGCAACCCATACGCTTCCAAGATTCCCAACGGGGCGCAGGTCAAGTCGTTCCCCGTGCAGGAGCGGTATGGAATTGTCTGGATTTGGGCAGGCCAGCCTGATCTGGCGGAACCCGGCACCATTCCCGACTTCAGCGCCGTATTTGATGGCCAACAAGCGCCGCCACTCCTTGGCTATACCGAGATGAGGGCCAATTACGAGTACGGCACCGACAATCTGATGGATTTAAGCCATATCGAGTTCGTCCACAAGGGCAGCTTTGCAGGTGCGGGCGTGATCTTTGCGGGATCGCATTCAGTGCGGGAAGAGGCTCAGACCATTCATTCCAAATGGTGGATGCCCGGTGTGCTCGCGCCGGGTCACACCTTTGGAATCTATCCTCGCGACATGCGCACGGACCACTGGCTTGATATGCGCTGGAACGCACCGGCCTCCATGCTATTGGAAATAGGCGCTACGCCATGTGGCGCGCCGCGGGCGGAGGGAGTCATTGTTCAACAGGCCCATATATTGACCCCCGCCAACGAGGGCGTCACTCACTACTTTTGGGCCACCACGCGCACCGCGCAAATGGCGACCGAAGAAGGGGATGCGATGCTTCGTTCGCTCTTCAAACAAGCCTTTGATGCCGAGGATAAACCTATCATCGAGGCCGCCTACGCCAACGCCGATGGCGCCGATTTTTGGGAGCGCAAACCAATTTTCCTCGGCATCGACGCCGGCGGCACTCGCGTAAGAAGAATGCTGCAAACCCTGATCGCGGGCGAATCCATCGCTAAAAAGGAATCAATTTGAGTAGCGCAATCCCAGGGGTACGTCAGGGCGTGGTACTTCTTTTGCCCATCACACTGGCCGTGATGGGAATCGTGGTGCTCGTTCCGATCGTCCCGCAGCTCCTGGCGCAGTTCGCCGGCACGCCTAATTCCCAATATTTGGTGATGGGAGGCATATTGACGTTGCCGGCGTTGTGCATTGCGTTGTTCTCTCCACTGGCAGGCTGGGTTGCTGACAAGGTGGGAAGGCGGCAGCTCTTGATCACGTCGATGATCTTGTACGCATTCGTGGGTGCCAGTCCCTGTCTGCTCAACAGTCTCCCTGCAATCATTGCCTCCCGCGCCGGAGTCGGGCTGTGCGAGGCCATCATCGTCACCACCTCGACCACTATGATAGGCGATTATTTTCAGGACGCGGAGCGTGAACGGTGGCTTGCTGCGCAGACGGCGGTAGCCTCGTTGTCGTCGCTGATTCTTATCGCGCTTGGTGGCATTTTAGGTGGAATGTTCGGCTGGCGCGGGCCCTTTGGTTTGTACTTGATCGCGCTACCCCTTGCCGTTGCCGTGTGGCGGCTTACCTGGGAGCCCGTAGCAACGAGGAATGGTGAATCCGTAAGCAACGCGGCAGCGCCGATGCCCAATCCTGAGGTGCACCGAACCCAAAGGACGCCGGGGCCGACTCCCTTTCCTTTGGTGCGGGTTCTCGGTATTTGCGCGGTTACAGTCATAGCGTCTCTCATGTTCTATACGCTTCCTACGCAATGCGGCCTGCTGCTAGCGCGACTGGGCGTTGAGGATGCGCCGACCTTGGGATTTTTGACGGTGCTGGCCTGCTTAGGCGTCCCGATCGGCACAATCCTGTTTCGCAAAGCCGCAAGACTGCCCGTCGTCACTCAGCTCCTAATAGAGCTCATGCTGATGGGAATCGGCTTCTTTTTTATGGGTAGGGCCGAACACTGGAGCGGTTTCATAGTCGCAGGATTCATCAATCAAGTGGGCTGCGGCATGATCCTGCCGACGCTATTGACCTGGGCGACGCGAGGTCTCCCCTATGCGGTGCGCGGCAGAGGTACGGGGATGTGGCAAGCGGCCTTCTCATTTGGTCAGTTTTTGAGCGGCATCGCCGTCACCCTGATTGCCGCTCGTGCCGGCGGTCTTCCGCAGGGGCTCATCGTCTTGAGCGCTGCAAACGCAATTTTGATGGTGCTTGCTCTCGTATGGGCAAAAGCAGTCAGACGCGACACGTCGAGGATCGGTTAGCGACGCTGAGTAATTAGGATTTATCATGAAATTAGCAACGATTAAAAGTGCTTCGCGCGACGGACGACTTGCAGTAGTCAGTCAGGATCTCACCTCTGCGGTTTACGCGGATCGCATCGCCCCGACGTTGCTCGACGCCGTCGAGCGTTGGTCAGCGGTAGAGGGCGCATTGCGCGGCCTGTCGAATGAGTTGAACGCCAAGACCGCAAAGGACGTGTTTCAGTTTGATCCTCTAACCGCCATGGCGCCCATGCCGCGGTGCTACCAATGGCTCGACGGTTCGGCATTCGCCAACCACGGTGCTCTCATGGAGCGCGCCTTCGACACCGGCACCAAAAATGACTACGAGCAGTACCCGTTGATGTACCAGGGTGCTTCTGACGATTTTCTCGGCCCGCTCGATGACATCGAGCTACCCTCTGAAAAAGACAACATGGATTTCGAGGCCGAGATCGCAGTCATTGTAGACGAGGTTCCCATGGGCGCGCCCCGCGGCAAGATGTCGGCGCACGTGAAATTGCTGGTATTGGTCAATGACATCAGCCTACGGGGCCTGGCTGTGAGAGAAATGAAAACTGGCTTTGGCTGGATTCAAGCAAAACCTACCAGTAGCTTCTCGCCGGTTGCCATTACGCCAGACGAACTCGGCTCCCATTGGAGCTCCGGTCGCGTCGAGTTGCCACTTCATGTGACCCGCAACGATGAGTGGTTCGGTAACCCGAATGCCAAGGAGATGACATTCGACTTTTATAGACTATTGGAGCATGCCGCTTATTCGCGTCGCTTGAGAGCGGGAACCATGGTGGGCTCCGGGACAGTGTCGAATGTCTCCCGAAGCGCCGGCTCCTGCTGCATCTCCGAACGCCGCGCTATCGAGATGATCGACACCGGCGAGCCGAAAACACCATTTATGCGATACGGCGAGCGTGTACGCATTGAGATGATGGACGAGGCAGGGCGCTCGCTCTTTGGAGCTATTGACCAACGTTACGTCCAGGCATCGCAATGACTTAGAGAACGAGGGGCGCGAGGGACTAATGCCCAAAGACCAATGCTGCCGAGCACCGCAAACACCGCCCCGTAGAAAAATACCGCTGTGTGGCCGACCCGATCCCAAAGTGCTCCGGCGATGACGCTAGCAACGAGCTGAGACAATCCTATCGTCGTACTGAACCAGCCGATGCCGCTCGCGCGCAGCGGCTGCGGCACGAAATCCGATGCGAGGGTCTTGCCGACGGCACGGAAAATTCCCTGGAACAGTCCATAGAAGATAAAGAGGACGATGATGAGCAGGTGATTCTGCGTCAGTGCAAAACCGAGATAGACCACGATGAAGATGAGGAAGGAGGCGAGAAGGATGCTCTTTCTGCCGATTCGATCGGACAGCGAGCCTGCCGGATACGAGATAAAGGCGGCCGCCAAATTGAACATCGAGTATATGAGAATCGTCGATCGCAACGAGACGCCGGTATCTTGCGTGCGCAGAATGAGAAAGGCGTTGCTCGAATTGCCGAGGTTGAACACGGCAATCACCAGAAGATATTTCCAGTAGCCTGCAGGAAACCGCCGCACGTGAGAGTCGATCTTCGACTTCGCAGCCACCGTCGCAGGCCCGTCCGAAACGAACAGCACCAGTCCAAATGCGAGCAAGCCCGGGATGACCGCCAGATAAAAAATACTCCGAATATCTATGTGCATGGCATAGAGGAGAGCAACCGCGAGAAGCGGCCCCAAGAAAGCTCCCGCATTGTCGCCGACGCCTTCGAGCCCAAACGCTCGGCCCCGGTCCTTTTCCTGCACGGAGGCGGCAATGAGCGCATCTCGCGGCGCCGAGCGCGTGCCGGCACCGAATCGATCGAGGAGTCGCGCGCCGAGTAGGCCTGGCCAAGCGGAGGAAAGTCCCATCAGGGGTTTCGCCAGCGCCGCCAACAGATAGCCGACTAGCGCAATGGCTTTTCGCTTCTTCAGCTTATCCGACAGCGCCCCGGAGAAGCCCTGAACGATATTTTGCGTGGCCTGGGCGAATCCATCTATTAACCCCACGATGCTGCCGTTGGCCTTCAGCGTTTGGATCAGGAATGTCGGCAGAACGGGAAAGAGCATTTCCGTAGAGATGTCGGCGAATAGACTCGATAATGCCAGCAGGTAGGTGCTTCTCGTGAGCCCGGCAAAGAATCGTTGGATCACTGGCTGTCGCCTCCGTTGAAGTGGCCGGCTTTCGCAACGGGATCGGCGCGGGTGGCCCAATTGTGCCGCGATTGGGCCCTCAAGTGTGGCTCGCACTCCAACAATCATTTCGATACCTCGTTGGCGATGTTCACGCACGCCGCCGCCGCCGCCGCGCCAGGTCAACTCACGGCCATAGACAGCCACTGGATTAGCCGAATTTGTGCGCATAATCGCACCGAATGCAGTATTCTAGTCAGTGTGACTAGATTATCGAAATCTTCGACGCAGAAGCCTCCAAAATTGCGTGGTTCCCAATTGCGTGCAGGGCATTGGGTTCTGCAGGATGCAAAGGCGCGATTCAGCGAACTCGTGCGGAAGGTCCACAGCGAGGGACCCCAGCACGTTTCTGTACACGGCCGGGATGAGGTCGTGGTTATTGCAGCTGAGGAGTTTCGCCGACTCAAAGGCAATCTTTCCGGGAAGGCACTGATTGCCGCGATCCAGGCGTCTCCATACCGTGACGTTGACATTGACATTGACGTTGAACCAAATCGAGGCCCGCTGCCCGTCCGCGTCGTGTCGTTTTGACCGGGTGGCTGCTCGACACCAACGTTCTATCAGAACTGCGCCGACCAAAGCCGCAGCCCAAGGTGACGGCATTTGTAGCAGAGCAGTCTCTTGAATCCTTGTACGTCAGTGCAGTGACGTTCGCAGAAATCCGCTGCGGTATTGAGTTGATTCCGGATGCCTCACGCCGCTCTGAGCTAAGCGACTGGTTGACCCATAAGGTGCGTCCGATGTTTGCTCAGCGCGTGTTGCAAATATCGGAAGACATCATGTTCAAGTGGAGACTGTTGATCGAGGATGGGCGTAAGGCAGGTCACACGTATTCTCATCCCGACCTGATTATCGCGGCGACCGGATTGCACCATGGTTTGACAGTAGTCTCACGCGATACGTCTGACTATCTGAAAGCTGGCGTAGCCGTTTTTGATCCATGGATAGCTGCGTCTCCCGTTCCCGCTGAATAACCAAGATTAAACACCTTCATATGCGAAGTCGCGAAGCGGCGCGCACCGCCGCATCATAGTCTGCGCGAACACGATGCAGCTAGATCCAGTGAGAGGGCTTTTCAATGTGCTGCGCAGCGCCGGCCGCCGACGCCATCTCATACATCAGGCGCGCATCCACGATGCCTGCAATCGTGCCGTCCGCGTTGTAGCCGCAAAGCGGCCCGTGGATGACGGCAAACATTATCAAGCCGCCCGGATGGGTATTGGGCTCGTGCCGGATACCAGCGCCTTCGAAGACGTAGTTGCCGGTATGACCGTGGTCCTGATCATATGAAAACCCGCCCTCGAGGATAATTCCTTCGACTGCGCCTAGGTGCCCATGGACGGGCGCGCGATTATTCGGTTCTACTTTGAGAAGTATGGAAAATCCGCCGGTCATTGGATTCAGGTTCAACAACTTGAACCATGTACCGGGCATTACCCAGTCCACCCACGGCAAAGCGGAGGCGTCAAAAAAGGCGGACTTCACGGTAGCGGTGCTGCCGACTGATCTTGAGGCCGCTGGCTCGAATTGAGTGACTTGCATGGGAAAACCTCCGCTAACGCCATTAGAACTTGTAGTTGACACCCGCATTGATCCACCGTGGCCGCACGTAAGTGTTGTACGTAGCCCCGAGCGGCGGGCTGGAATTATCGAAGGCGTACGCCGGCTTGGCTTTGTTGAACACATTGTTGGCGGACACTTCGAAGGTGAGATGATCGCCAAAGGTCGCGAGGCTGACACGGGCGTTCGCAAGCCATCCATGCGGGATCAGCGTAACCGGCGCGTTAGTCAATTGCGCGAAGAAATCGCCGGTATAGTTTCCTTCCAAGGTCGCGGACAGTGTTGATGAGCGAATTGCCACGCTTTGAGTGGCGGAGGCATTGAAGGTAAATGCGGGGGACTGAGGTGCATTCCGGGTCACCCGTTCATTGGCAATGGGAATATCGTCTACCGCAGTATGTAAGAAGGCGGCGCCTGCATTGAGGGTCAACCCTTGCAGCGGACGCACAGTCAACTCAGCGTCCGCACCGTACATGTGGGCGCTCGTATTGAACAGTGTAAAATTGAAGCCACGCTGGTCGAATGCCTGATAGTCCGAGTAATCGTAGTAAAAGGCGGCGACGTTCAAGCGCGCACGCCGCTCGAGAAATTCGAGCTTGCTGCCCACTTCGTACGCCAGCAAGTTCTCGCCGTGGAAGCGAAACAGGTCCAGTGGCGCGTGGCCGACGAATCCCGCGTTGTAGTTGAACGCTTTGTAACCGTGATTGAGGCTCGCGTAGTACATCGTGTCCTGCGTCGCCTGCCAGTCAAGTTCGAGGCGGCCCGACCATCCCGTTTCCGCGTGAGCATCGGTCACCAAGCCGGCGGTGCCGATGGTTCCCGGCGCCAGCAAGCCGCCACAGGCCGGTCCCGCGCAGTTCTCCTGGTACGCGTAGTCTTTGTGGTCGCGCGTCCCGCGGACACCAGCGGTCAGCCGTAGATCGTCACGTAGTTGTATCTCGTCCTGGCCGAACACTGAATAGGATTTCGTGTCGACAGAGTGCGTTTCCAGCGGGCGGGTCGCGATGGGCAGGATGTCGAAAGCTTGCAGATAGGTGCCGTCGATCCTCAAGAAATACAGGCCCGCGGTCCAATGATTTCGTTCAGTCGCACCGCTAAGACGCAGCTCTTGGGTGAGATGACGCGCGCTGGCATTCTGATCGAAAATGGCGAATGGAACAGGGGAAAAATCATTGTCCGCCGAGTATTCGCTGCGCAGTCTCTGGTAGCTCGTGATGGAGGAGAGCGACAGCCCGTTTGAGAAATCGTAGGTGATATGTGCGGCCCCGCTCGAAACCCGGCGCGCGAATCGGCCAGGATAGTCGAACGATCCGCGAT
The DNA here is from genome assembly GCA_038226325.1 of Steroidobacterales bacterium. Lineage (GTDB taxonomy): Bacteria > Pseudomonadota > Gammaproteobacteria > Steroidobacterales > Steroidobacteraceae > Bog-1198. Next base: position 101,556 of record JBBRQO010000017.1, read on the forward strand.
ATGGATTACCGGAAGGGACGTAGCCAAAACCGGTGGGGCTTCCCTCGGGTAGCGGGAGGCCAAGCCCATCGGGTCCTGGGTAGGCGCCCGTTATATAGTCGCCTCCCGTTGTCACCGGCTCGATAATGTAGGTGTCGGCCTCCAACAATACCGTGAGGCGATCGTTTGCCGCGATACGCAATTGACCGCGCACGGCGTATGTGTCGTCTTTGAGCAGCGCTGGACCGATGGCGTTTTTGACAAATCCGTCGCTCTTGTCGCGCAGCACCGCCACGCGCCCCGAAAGGCCGTCCGCAATAGGCCCTCCAATGGCGCCCTCAAAACGCACCTGGCCGAAACTCCCGCCGGAGAGGTTTGCGAACCCTTCCACGTGATCCGTGGGTTGGTTGGTGATCACGTGCACGAGACCACCCGTCGCATTGCGGCCGAACAAAGTACCCTGGGGTCCTTTCAGCACCTCGACGCGATTGACGTCATAGAATTCCTGAACGCTGGCCGCGTTCGAGGGTTGATATACCTGGTCGACGTAGAAAGCATTGGCGGGTTCGATATGGCCGGCGAAATCGTTCTGCGAAACTCCGCGTATCGCAAGCAGGCCGGCGACAGGGGAGCCGCCTGGTGCCGAGAACTGCAGACCTGGGGTGACGGCTGCCAGATCAGTTGTCTGATTGACCCCCAAATCGACCAGTTCTTGCCCCGAGAATGCGCTGATCGCGATGCCAACGGTCTGCAGGTTGGTTTCGCGCCGCGTCGCCGTCACCACAACCTCTTCGAGCGTCGACCCAGCATCGGCCGAAGTGCCTGCTGAAACCGATGACGCAGCCTTGGTCGTCGGCGGGGTCTGCGCCGGCGCCGGCGCGGACAGTACCAGTGCGATGGCCGCGATGACTACACGGCGGTGCTCTGAGATACCCACGATCAGCTTACGTACGTCGTTATGTCCGAATTTGGTGTGCATTCCCCCTCCCTTATCGTTCTTCGTGCTGCCGTCAGCGTTTCGTCAGGACACCACGCGACACGGGATGGCGCCATAGCGTGAATCACTCAATGGGCAGCGCTCGTTTGGCACTGAGTGGTCTCCGCTATTCCCCGGCGTGCCGTCATTGCGTCATGGTGGGCGTTTCGTCGGACGTCAAATGGCGAGGGCAAGCGTGGCGCGACTTCAGGGCAGGGTAGTTATGGTGACGGGCGCCGCGCAAGGGCTCGGATATGCGGTCGCTCAGCGATTGGCCGAGGAGGGAGCACATTTGGTATTGACGGACATCAAGGAGGATGCCGGACTGA
>JBBRQO010000018.1:0-99973 GCA_038226325.1 Steroidobacterales bacterium
CGGGCGTATTCAATGAATGCGTCCAGCGATTCGACGTTGGCCATGGCCGCGCGGTTCGCGGCTTTGTCGATCGGCACGCCCATTAAAATGCGGCGCACCGGAATCTCCATTTTCTTCCCAGTCAGTGTGTACGGTATGGCTTTGACCGGAAAAATCTTGTCGGGCACGTGACGCGGGGAATACGCCTGCCGCATCCGTGCGCGCACCCGGTCCTGCAGCGCGGCATCGAGGTCTTGGCCCTCGCGCAATTTCACGAACAGCGGCATGAAGAAATTCCCGCCGGGCAAATCAAGATTGACGATCAATGCATCTTCGACCTCGGGTACTTCGGCGAGCGCGCGATAAACCTCCGCGGTACCGATGCGTATCCCATGGCGATTCAGCGTGGCGTCCGAGCGACCCAGCACGAAACAGCCACCTCGGGCGTTCACCTTGAAAAAGTCTCCATGCCACCACACACCGGGGTATCGGTCGAAATACGCGTCGCGATAACGGCTGCCGTCCGCGTCATTCCAAAATCCTACTGGCATCGACGGCACCGGCTTGGTGATGACCAATTCCCCCACTTCGTCCACCACCGCTTCACCCTGCTCATTGAATGCGTACGCCGCCATACCCAGTTGGCGACCTTGTATCTCGCCAGCGTACTGCGGCTGAGTGACGATGCCGCCGACGATTCCCGTGCACAAATCCGTCCCACCGCTGCCGGACCCCGCCCAGAGATCGGTTTTCACTTTGCGATAGAACCAAGCCTGGCACTCGGCAGTCACGGGTGAGCCGGCAAGCATCACCGATGTCAGTTTCGACAAGTCAAAGCGGTCCCTCGGGACGACGCCCGCCTTCTCGAGAATTCCGACGTAGGTGGGGCTCGCGCCAAAATAGCTCGCCCCTGTCTTCTCGACCATGGACCACAGCGCGTCGGCTTCCGGATACGAAGGATTGCCGTCGTACAGCACCGGGACCACGTCCACCAGCAAGGCGCTCACCAAGAAATTCCACATCATCCAACCGGTGGTCGTAAAAAAGAACATGCGCTCGCCGGGGTGCATGTCCATTTGCAGCGTCACTCCTTTGCACTGCTCCAGAGTCATCCCGCCGTGGCTGTGGATGATGGGCTTCGGCAGTCCCGTCGTCCCCGATGAGAATAAAATCCACAGCGGATGCGCGAAGGGCACTTGCTCGAAAAAAAAATCCTCGCGCTGGACCTCGGGCCCCGTAAGCGCGTCTTCCCAGAATAACGTATGAGCGGTCAGCGCCCCGCCCGCGGGATCGAGCTGGCGCAGATAGATGACCTGCGAGAGTGACGGCAGCGAGCTCAGAATGGTCTTCAGTTCCGGCCGCCGGTCGATGAGCTTGCCGCCGTAGTAATAGCCGTCGACACAGAACATCAGCTTTGGCGACAGTTGCCCAAACCGGTCTACCACGCCCTTGGGCCCGAAATCCGGACCACAGCTGGCCCACACCGCACCGATGCTCACCGTCGCCAGCATGGCGATGACGGCCTCGGGTGAATTGGGCAGATAGGCGGTGACTCGATCTCCGCGGCTCACCCCGAGTGAGCGCATTCGCACGGCGAGCTTGCGCACCCGCGAGCCGAGATCGGTCCAACTGAGCGCGCCCAAGTCGCGCCGTTCGCTCAAGAACAGCAAGGCGTCCGCACCGCTGCGCTCGTGGCGCAACGCATGTTCCGCGTAGTTCAACAGTGCACCCGGAAACCACTCGGCGCCGGGCATGGTACGTTTACCGAGCACTCGCTCATAGGGTTGGGAGGACTGTATATCGAAGTACTCCCAAAGCGAGCCCCAGAAACCATCCTGGTCATCGATGGACCACTGCCACAGCGTCGAGTACGAATCGAAGCGCCGGCCGCGGGCGGCAAGCCACGCAAGATAGTGCGTCAAATGGGCTCGCCCGATACGTTCCGCACTCGGACTCCACAGCAAGTCGCCTTCTTGAACCGAATCCGTCATACGCGTTTCAATCCTTAAATTTCGCCGGCGCCGATGGCGCGGCCGATGTAGTCTGCCTGCCGCAACGCCAAGGCGACAATGGTGAGTGTCGGATTTGCGGCGCCGGCGGTCGTCAGCACACTGCCGTCCGAAATGAACAGATTCGGCACATCGTGACTTCGGCCGTGGGCGTCCGTGACTCCGGCTTGCGGATCGTGACTCATACGGGCCGTCCCCATATTGTGAGTGGCGGGCGGTGTCGCGCTCAACACTGTTCGTGTGGCGCCCGCCGCCTCGTAAAGTCGCTGGCCCTGACGTTGCGCGTGGTTGCGCAGCGCGATGTCATTGGCATGCTCCTCGATGTGCACATGCGCTACGGCAAGACCGTGCGCGTCCTTCACCGTGGTGGACAGCGTGATGCGATTATCCGGCCTCGGCAGATCCTCGCCGTTGATCAACATGCCCGCCAGATTGCGATAATTGTCCATGATGGAGGCAAAATTCCGGCCCCAGCCGTAGCGAATCCCCATCAGCGCCAAGGTGCCCGGATCGAGTGACGCCAGTTCCAGGTGGTAGCCGCCGGCGAACCCCCTGCGTGGGTCGTGGACGTTCTCATCCTCGACCACTCCGGCGAGAACTGCGCCGCGCCAGGACATGACGGGTTTGTCGAAAACTCCCCATACGAAGCCGATTAGGTGATGGCAGTAGTTGCGGCCCACCTGGTCCGAGCTATTGGCAAGACCACGCGGAAAGCGCGCCGACTCCGACAGCAGCAGCAGACGCGGCGTTTCGATGGCATTGCCGGCAACGCAGATGAATTTAAGGGATTGGCGTTGTTCCTGGCCGGCCGCGTCACGGTAAACGACGGCCGTCGCGCACCCCGCCCCGTTATGTTCGATGCGCGTCACCAAGCATTCGCTGCGCAGGTCCAAGCGGCCGGTCGCCTCCGCACGGGGTATCTCCGTGTACAAGGTGCTCCACTTCGCGCCGACCTTGCAGCCCTGGGTGCAGAAGCCTTGCTGGATGCAGTAGCCACGACCGTCGCGGCTACGGGAATTGATTGCCATGTAGCCGGTATGTACGCGCTTGTAACCCAAACGACGTGCGCCGGCATACATGACCTTGAAATTATTCGACGCGGGCATGCCTGGATTGTCATTGCGCCGCGTAACGCCCAAGCGCCGCTCGGCCACCTGGTACCAGCGCTTGAGCTCCTCGTATTCGATCGGCCAATCGGCAAGCGAGGTTCCCGGAATATCGCCGTATGTAGTCCGTGCCTTGGTTTCGTAAGGGCGCAACCTCGGCGTCGCAGCCGTCCAGTGCACGGTGGTACCGCCGACGGTGCGGCAATGCCACACCGGCAGGGACGGCGAAGTCTTTACCGGCCCCCAGGTGCCGCTCTGAGAACGGGGCTCCAACCAGGTGAGTTGGCCGAATGCCTCGCCCGGATTCTGCGAAAAGCTGCTCAAGGATTGGCGCGCGCCCGCTTCGAACAGCACCACCTTGTGTCCGCGACGCGTCAGTTCATGCGCCATGGTGCCGCCGCCCGCGCCTGAGCCAACCACGACCACCACATCCGCGTCGTTCTGCGCGTGTCGCGTCATATTGGCATCGGTCCGCTGGCGTCGAGCGGCACTTCGGGCAGCCATTTCAGATCGTTGAATCCACGCGTCAGGTAGCCACCCTTCGAAAATGCCTCGCCTTCATAACCGAAGTGAGCCCAGGCTATCGGGTTGTCATACAGCACCATCACGGTCTTGAGCCGAACCGACTGGAAGAAGGGCGACAACTCAATGGCCTCGAGCTTGGCGATGTGTTCAGATTCACTTGCCGCAGGGAACTCCACACCCAGCCCCTTGATCCCTGCCAGCAGCGCGTCGCGACTTTCCGCAGAGGCGCCCGCCGCAGTGTCGAGCGCGGCGATCACTAGGGCGTAAGCGGCCTCATCCAGACCATCGTGCGGTGCGATGGTATGCACCATGGCTTGCAAAGTCGCTGCCTCCGCGGCGTTGAGCACATGCAAATCCACCGACCAAGCACGGCCAGGCCGAAGCGACGCAAGCGGCAGCGAAACGACCAGCACGCCGCTGAGCACGCCGGTCACCCCATGCAGAAATTGTCGACGGTCAATCGCAACTTGAGCGGTCATAATGTTGCTCGTTGGATACAGGCAAGCTTCAGGGAATAATAGCCGTTCCACGCCGCGACTTCGACGCACGGATTCTTGGGTTTTTGTGCGCCCACATGCTAGTCCCCGGTAGTGCCGGGTGCTAACCTAATTCCCCAAATTTCCTGCCGGACCTCGAAGCACGCGCCGGAACCTAACCTGCATCCCAACGAGATATACCTATGAGCGCGAATGTGAAGACAGTGCACGACGGGGCTCACGCCTTCAATCTGCTGATCGATGGGAAGTTGGTGGCGGGCGCTACGACACTCGACGTCATTAACCCAGCGACCGGCAAGCTGTTGACGAAGTGCGCCCGAGCGGACCAGGCGCAACTCGATCAGGCCGTGGCCGCGGCAAAGAAGGCGTTTCCACGCTGGTCTGCTACGCCGATTGAAAGCCGGCGCCAGGCACTGCTAAAAATTGCCGACGCCCTGGCCGCGCGCAGCGGCGAATTCGCCCGCCTCTTGACCGAGGAACAGGGCAAGCCGCTTGCCCATGCAGCCGGTGAAGTGGCGGGATCGGTGGCCATGATTCAAGCCTTCGCCGCAATGGACCTGCCCAACAAGGTGCTGCGTGAGAACGCCGTTGAGCGCATTGTCCAGATCCACGCGCCGCTCGGCGTGGTCGCCGCCATCACCCCTTGGAACTTTCCCATCATCCTTCTCATGATCAAGGTGGCCCCTGCGCTATTGGCGGGCAACACCGTGGTCGCGAAACCGGCGCCGACCACACCGTTGACCACACTGCTGTTTGGCGAATTGTGCGTCGACCTTCTGCCTCCCGGTGTGCTTAATGTCATCGTCGATCAGAACGACTTGGGCGGCGCACTGACCCAACATCCCGACGTGGCCAAAGTGGCCTTCACCGGTTCGACCGCCACCGGCAAGAAAGTCATGGCGAGCGTCGCCGGGACAATTAAACGGCTCACCTTGGAACTCGGCGGCAATGACGCGGCAATCGTGTTGGACGACGTCAACGTCAAGGAAGTGGCCGCCAAGATCTTCATGGGCGCGATGGTGAATTCGGGCCAGGTATGCCTCGCCATCAAACGCGTATATGTGCCGGATTCTCTGTATGAAGCCATGTGCGCGGAACTGGTCGAACTCGCCAACGCTGCGGTCGTCGGCGACGGGCTTGACGCCGCCACGCAAATGGGACCGATTCAGAATAAGGCGCAATTCGAAAAGGTAAAAGAATTTCTCGAGGATGCGCGCGCGCACGGCAAGATCATCGCGGGCGGCAAAGCCCTCGATCGCGACGGCTACTTCATCCCGCCGACCATCGTGCGCGACATTCCCGATCAATCGCGCCTGGTGCGAGAGGAACAATTTGGCCCGGTGCTGCCCGTGCTCAAATACTCCAGCCTGGACGACGCGATCGAACGCGCCAACGGCACCGAATATGGACTGGGTGGAACCGTCTGGGGCCGCGATGCCAAGCGCGCCTATGATGTGGCCGTGCGCATGGGGTCAGGTACGGTGTGGATCAACAAGCACCTCGATCTGCCGCCCGACATTCCTTTCAGCGGTGCGAAACAATCCGGACTGGGCACGGAAATGGGCCAGGAAGGTCTGGAAGAGTTTACTCAGTCGCGAGTGATCAACCTCGCTAAGTAGCAGCGACGCGTTGGGGTGGGGGGTGCAATTCCCCTGCGTCGACCGCAATGGGCTCTTGAAATGAAAAGCGCCGACCAAGCCAAAACGCTGCAAGCGCGGCGGCAACCAACGGAATCAAAGGTAGCGCGAAAAGATGCCGCGGCTCCGTCATACCAAGCAATACGGCAAGGGAGCCAACCAAAGGTCCGGCAACTGAGCCGAGCCTACCGACGCCGAGTGCCCAGCCCAATCCGCTGCTGCGAATCTCGGGCGAGTAGCTCGCACTTCCTGCGCCATTAACCGCATTCTGCGCGCCGGTCACGCAAAAGCCTGCCGCCGCGATACCGACTGTTAACGCGATGGGCGATGCGGTGGGCCCCCAGAGCAGCATCGCCATCGTGGCGCAGGCCATCGCGGCAAATAGCGCGACGACATGCCATCCGAGCCGCGCCAGCATGAGACTGGCCAAGACGCCGCCGAGGACTCCACCCGCTTGGTAGGCCGCCCCGATGAGCGCCGCCGCGCGCGCAGAAAACCCGCTTTGATTGAGCAGCAGAGGAATCCAACCGCTCAATAGGTAAACGCACATGAGAATCGATGCGAAAGTGAGCCAGATCGCCAGAGTCCTGCCAGCGGCACCTCGTTGAAATAGGATCGCGAGGCCGCGCGGCCGCAAACGGTTGACGTCGTCATTGGGCGTGCGATCGCTGAGGTTTGCCAGGAAAGCCGGCGATTCGGGCAAGATCCACTGCAGCAGCAGTACGATCAACAGCGGCAGCACGCCGCCGACGATGAAGACGGACTGCCAGCCAAAATGCGGAATCAGCGCCGCGGCAGCCACGCCGGCTACGACGCCACCCAGTGTAATGCCTATGCCAATCATTCCTGCGGCGGCAGCCTCTCCGCCCCGACGTGCCAGCTCGCTCGCGAGCGCCAACGCATTCGGTAGTACGCCGCCGAGACCGAGGCCGATGAGAAATCGAAGGGCCGTCAGCCCCGACAAACTCGTAGCCCCTGCAGCCAGCAGCGACAGCAGTCCATACGACAGGCAGCCCATGACTATAATTCGCTTGCGGCCCAACCGGTCGCCGAGCGGCCCTATGACGGCGGCACCGATCAGTACCCCCAATAAACTGGCGCTCAGCAGCGGTCCGGCTTGCGCCTTGGTGATGGCGAGCGCTTTGAGCAACGAAGGCGCGGCAAAATTTGCGGCCTGAAGATCGTAGCCTTCGGAAACGAGCGTCAACAGCAGGGCAGCCGTCGACAGGCCAGACTGAATGCGGTCGGCCCCGATGGCGGGCGCTTCAACATCTTCCAAATCCCCTCCCGCGGCCGAAGCCCTATGGGTCTACGGCCTACTTTCCGAATTTCATGGAGACTTCGACGCCGTATATGCCGGGCGCTCCCCGGTACAGCTGGTTAAACCCCCCTTGTTCGAGCGTAAAGGCCTGGTCGAAATAGTTGACTCCGGTAATGTTCTTGCCGAAGAGCGCGACGTCGATGTTCTGGGCGTCCAGATGCAAGCCAACGCGCGCATTTAGAAGTCCGTATGCCCCCTGGGTCACCTGGTTGGCATACACTGCATGGCCCGCGAGATTGACGGCGCCCTTCCAATCGTAAGCGACTTGGAACAGCAGATCGCCGATGCCTATTGGCCGCAAATACTTGCCGCTCACGCCCCACATCCACTTCGGTACGGAAAAGGGCTCGTGTGACCGGTCTCCGGTCGCGTCCGCGAACCGGTCGTAATGCGCGTCAGTATAGGCCGCGGACGTGTGCAGACTGATGCCGGACACTATAATCGCGTCGGCTTCCAGCTCCATTCCTCTGATGGTCGAGGTGGCTGCGTTCGTCTCCACCGTGACGAATTGCCCATCGCTCGCAAGCAACGCGGTCTGCACTTGGAGGTTGGCATAGTTGTCCTGATAGCCGGCCAGGTTCAATCGTAAACGGCGATCCAGGAACTCGGTCTTGAATCCGGCTTCGTATTCCACATTCGTCTCGGGTTGGAAAGGCGCGAAGGTCTCCACTTCTACCGCGCCTCCTTCGTTTTCACCGCCGCTGCGATAGCCGGTTGCGATTTTGGCGTAAACGAGAGCGTCCGGTGTCAATTGACGGTCGAGTGAGACCAGCCAAGTTGGCTTGCGAAAGTCGCTCTTGAAGGTTCTCGGACATTGTGCCGCTCCTCCATTGGCCGTCGAGAGCACCCCGGGCGCGGGCACTACGCACTGGGTTCCGGCCAAGGCGATGGCATTGATCTGCCTCGAATCGGCCGTGTAGCGACCTCCTGCGGTCAGACGCCATCCGGGGGTGAACTCCCAAGCGGCCTGAGCGAAGCCGGCCACACTGGAATTTCTGATCCGGTTGTTGTTGATTCCAGGAGCGGGACCGAGCACTTCGGGAAGCACGATGACCGATGAGTCATCCTCGCCTCGCTCGGAGCCGCCGTACAGACCCGCCACCCACTTCAGATTGGCTCGATTGCCAAGTAGCTGGAATTCCTGGCTTACATAACTGTCGTGGGTGTCGAGTACCGCGATGAGAACATCGACAGGAAATTGATTGCCGAAGGGAGCATAGCGCGACAGTCGCTGGAACCCGGTGATGGAGCGGAAACTAATGTCGTTGGTCACGTTACTGGTGAAGTTGAGGCCGACATCCCAGCGCTTATCGTCGCTAAAGCTGCTGAGGCGAGGCGGCCCCCCGGCGAACGTATCGTAGAAATCGTAGGATCGTTGGCTGGCGACCCACGAGTTGAGCAGCGCAACAGCTTGCGGGAGAGGCAGACCGGTTTCGGCGGCGGTTTCCAGAGCCAACGCGCCGCCTTGAGGAGCGCCTCCGCCTGCGGGGACCAATCCGGAAATGATTCCCCTGACGATGCCGGAGTAGTCAGACTCGTAATGCACGGTCAACACGGCCTTCTGCCCGCCCTCCCCGTCCCAACCGAGCTTGGCACGGTAATATTGGTTGTGCGCATCGGCCACGGGTAGGCCGGCCGTGTCGTGTTCGTAACCACCGTGCGCACCTCCCTGGACGACAAACCTTGCGGCAAGCGAGTCTGTGAGTGGCAAATTTGCAATTCCGGTCGCACTCCAGGCATCAAAATTTCCCGCGGTTAAGTCGGCGGAACCGGATAAGTCATGCGTCGGATCATTGGTGAATAAGCCGATCGCGCCGCCGGTTGAGTTGCGTCCATACAGAGTTCCCTGCGGGCCTCTCAGAACCTCCACGCGGTTGATGTCGAGCAGTGCGCCGGCCATGGCAAGAGTGCGCGGCACATAGAGCCCATCCACATTCACGCTCACGGCGGGATCGACGGCCAGCGTGATGTCCTCCTGCTTCCGGCCCCGCATGGTGATGGCCAGGGATTGAGGATCGTCCCTAGCTTCCTGCATGTACAGTCCGGGGACCTCTCCTTGAAGATCATAGACCTGCGTGACGGATTTCTGTTTGAGCTCCTCGCCGGTAAATGCCGTGACTGCAATCGGAACCCTCTGCAGGTTCTCTTCTTGTCGTCGTGCAGTGACGACCACCTCCTGTAGCGCAGCCGCGTCTGCGCGTTTATCTTCGGTCTCGGAAGGCTGCAACCGCCGCGTGGGCGAAGCCGAGGGCGCGGGGGCATCGACCGTGGATTGCACCGGGGCGGGTGCTTTCGGAACCGACTGTTGCGCCACTATATCCGCTGACGGACCGCCGCTGATCAAAGCCACGGCTCTGTCACCGACATAGCGGTGACCCAAACCCGTTCCGGCGAGTAGGGCGTTCAATGCTACTTCAGTAGGAATCTCACCGTTGACGGCGTTCAGCGTCTTGCCTTTCAAATCATCAGCGGAAGCCAAAATCTCGAGGCCTGCCTGCGTGGCAAATGCGCGAATTGCAGTTGAAGGATCTTGCGCCGACACGTTGAATGCGTGCACCTCTTGTGCCACCGCTAGTGCCACCGCTGGCCAGCCCGCAGCCGCGCCCAGCAGTGAGACGACCATGAATACAGTGAACGGACCGACTGAACGCACGCTCGGCATGGTTATTCCCCCTTCCCATTTTTCTTTAGTTTTAGAACTTCAGACGCTATGCACGCCATAGTAGGAGAGGAACCAGCGGGGAAGTTCCCCCAAACCGGAAATCAACTCAGCGCTTGGTAGACTTGGCCTGAAGGCGGATGAGGTCGCCATCCACAGTCGCGCGCGCATTGAGCGCTGCGGCGGCGGCGGCGGCAAAACCCTGGAGATCGGTCGCGCGGAACACACCGACAATCGGCAGAGACGCCAGACGCGGTTCATCGATCACGATTTGGTGCCGATTGTGCCGATTGATCTCCGACACGGCCACCAGCAGCGTTTCACCTTCGAACGACACCAAGCCTTCTCGCCAGGCGAGCTGTCGCTCCACTTCGGCTGGTGCAATGGGCAGGACCTCCGGCGGACGCGCGGACGAAATGATCGCGCGTTCGTGCGCCGTGACGCGCTCCACGCCAACTCTTGAGGCCGATGGTGCGATCGGGTCGAGTCCCGACATGGATCTGACATCGGTGACCTCGACGACGCCTTCGGCTACCGTGACCTCAACCTGTGCCTCTTGAACTCGCACGGCAAATGCCGTGCCGACGGCGCGTACCCGGGCGTCGTTCGCCTGCACGATAAAGGGTCTGGATTTATCGTGTGCCACCTCGAAGAGCGCTTCGCCGCGAGCCAATTGAATATTGCGCTGCTGTTTCGTCAGTCGCACGATGACTTCGCTGTCGGTGTTCAATAACAGCATCGAGCCGTCCACGAGTGCAATGCGGCGCATCTCACCGATTCCACTCGAATACCGCTCTTTATCGTCCGAAAACATCCTCAATGACAATCCACCGCCGAGCACTCCCACCCCTGCAATTGCAGCGGCCAGCAGCCCTCGCCTGAACATATTCGTAGTTGTCATTGCCGATTTGGGGGTGGTTACTACTCCTGACGCCACCCCTAGATCGCAATCAGGGGCCTCTGTCCGAGAATTTGCCGGCGATTTTTCCTGCCGCGGCGTAAACCCCTGCAACGCCGCCAGGCGATCCAGATCGACCCATTGTGCGCGGGCGCGCACATAGGCGCCGAGATGACGCGGATCGGCGGCTAACCAGGAGTCAAGTTCTCGCTGTTCCTCAGGACTCAAGGTGCCTGCATCAGCGCGCACTGTCCAGCGGGCGGCGAGTTCGCTAAGCGTTTCCACGATCGGTGTCTTTGGCTCGTTTCGCTAGCGCTTCTTTATGGGTCAACTCGCCGTCGGCAATTGGTGTTGCGAGCGCAGCGCCGATCCGCGCCAGCGCACGGGTCAGGTGATTCTCAACTGTCTTCTCACTCAAGCCCATTTGTTGCGCGACGTCCCGATGCGACAATCCCCCAAATTTAAGCAGTTCGAATACCCGACGGCACTGAGCGGGCAGCGACGCGACGATCGCCTGCAACCTCTCTAGCTCCTGCCGTGCGCTCACTCGGCGTTCCGGCCCGGGTTCCTCACTGATGAGGTTTAACGAGCCGATTTCCCCCAATAGCTCGATCCGCACGATCCGGCTGCGACGAGCATATTCCCCCAGCAGATGGCGGGTGGTAGCGAACAAGTAGGCGCGCCCATTGCGAATACGCGCAAAATCGGCCGCCCAGATCCGTGCAAACACCTCCTGCACCACATCATCGATATCATTCTTTTCGAAGCTGCCCAGCCGGCGCCGAAGCCAGCCTCGCAGCTCCGGCTCATGCGGCAAGATTTGCGCTGCAATCCAGCGATAACGCGTCATTACTTGAATCCGCTCACCAGCGATACGCCGCCGTCAATGAACAATTCCGCGCCCGTCATATAATTTGACGCGTCGGAAGCAAGATACAGCGCCAATCCCTTGATCTGCTCGGGCTGCGCCATTTCTCCTAGCGGCACTATCTTGTCCCAAACAGCCTTCACGGCGGGATTGTGCAAATGCCCTCCGCCGATATTCGTGACGAAGGATCCCGGAGCAATGGTATTGACCCGGATCCTATAGGCCGCAAGTTCCAGCGCAACATTTCGCACAAAATGCGCAACTCCCGCCTTTGCTGCCATATAAGCCGTGGCGATGATGGGTACAGTAATACTCGAGGCATTCGAAGAAGTCACGATGATGGAGCCCGGCATCTTCGCAGCCTTCATGAGGCGCGCGGCGTGACGCACGGTATGCATGACCCCCGTCAAATTCACGTCTAAATTTCGTTGCCAGTGCGCTACGTCGAAGGTGTCGATTTGGCTCTCGGCGACGCGTTCACCGGTCGGGGTTTTGTAGCCACGACCCACCCCCACCCCGGCATTGGCAAAGACAATGTCGAGCCTGCCGTATTCGCGCACATGCGCATCAAAAGCGCCGCGCACTTGCTGCTCATCCGCCACATCCATCTGCGCCGCGCGAGCCTTCCAACCCAGCTGCCTAAACCGCGCAGCCTCGCGCTCCACGTTGGCCGCGGTGGTCCCGGCCAGCGTCACGCTGGCGCCGGCCTCCGCAAGCGCCTCCGCGTAAGCCAGTCCGATCCCAGAGCCCGCGCCGGTAACGAGCGCAGAACGGCCCTGAATATCAAATTGCTTCAGCACCGAATTCATGAGCGCCCCCTATATCCAGACATTACCGGCTTGGGATCACGACATCACCGGCACGCTGGTGTCAAACGCGGCCTTGGCGACCCGTTCCAATGTCCATTCACGTAGCTCAGCGTTCAATATTTCGACGCCAACATGACCCGTGTAGCCGACCTTGCGCATCGTGCGCACGAAGCCCCGAACATCGAACTCGCCGCTCCCGACCAACAACCGATGATTGATGGTCGCATCGTTGAGATCAGCCGGCGGCGCGAGCAGCCCGTCATTGATTTCCACGCCCAGAATATCGCTGGGCCGAAGCTTCGCTGCCAAATCCTCGTTGCTGGTTCCTGAACGCACCATATGCCAGATATCGAGCATGATGCCGCCATTGGCTGCTCCCGACCCACGCGTCAGCTCCAGCACCTCATCGACGGTGCGTAGCGCGGACAGGGGTGGGGGTAGAAACTCGAACGCCACACGCGTTCCCCGCGACGCCGCTTCAGCGCATAGAGCCGCAAAATGCTCGGTCATTTCCGGCAGGTCAACCCCGTCGTTGCCGAGGTCCGCCACCTTGATATGCCGCGCACCCAGGGCTTCGGCGGCATTCAACAACAGGTTGCGCATCTGGTCGGAGGCCACACGGCGTTCGTCGGTGCGAAACCAGTCAAGCAGCCATTCGACCTCGATGTCGACGATTCCATTGTCATCAAGGATGCGCTTCATCTCTTTGAAACTGTATGTCTTAAGCACCTGCTGCAAGTCGCGGCCCCAGAAACCCAAACCGGTGAATCCCGCGCGCGCGGCCGTCTCGACCCGCAGTCGAAAGTCGTGCGGGCAGTATTCAGGGCCCGTCCAGGGATAGGCGCCCACCGCCAGAGTCCAAAACGATCCGAGCAAGGCAGCGCTCATGCAGAGAGCCTATAGCCATTCATGATTTGTTTTGGAGTTCGACTACGCAGATTCCCTGGCCCACCCGCGCGTCCTGCCCTTCTGCAACCAATATCTCGAGCAATGTCCCCGGTCCGGTAGCAAGCACATCTTGGGTCACTTTTTCCGTTTCGATGGCGTACAGCGGGTCGCCCTCGACAAAGCTCTCGCCGGGGGCCTTCAGCCACTTCGCGATCGTCGCCTCCTGCATGTTCATTCCCACCCGGATGAGTTTAAGAGTGATCTTCATGCAGCGCGGCGCCGTGCTCCGATTTGATTTACCGCAGCGACGATTTTCTCGACGCTCGGCAGCACTTCCGCTTCGGCGCCGGGGGCATAGGGAATGGCGACGTTCGGAATATTGACGCGCTTGACGGGTGCCTTCAACGACTTGAACCCCTTGTCCGCAGCAATCGCCGCGATGTAGCTTCCCGCGCCGCAGCGGTCCCGCGATTCGTCTACCACGACCAGGCGGCCAGTGCGCGCGATCGAGGCCAGCACTGCGTCCTCATCGAGGGGAACAACCGTACGCAGATCGATGACCTCCGCCTCGATTCCGGCCTCCGCCAGCGTCTGCGCCGCATCGAGACAGGTCCGCACAGTCGAGCCGACCGTCACGATGCTCACGTCGGTGCCCGCGCGGGCAATGGCGGCTTTGCCGAAAGGTACCAAATGCTCGCCGTCCGGCACCTCGCCCATCTGCCCGCCACGCGCACTCGCCTCCAGGAAAAAGCAGGGGTTGCGGCTGCGGATGGCGGTTTTCAAAAGGCCTTTTGCATCGGCCGAATTGGACGGCATCGCCACATTGATGCCGCCGAGATTCATCAGCACCGGATGCGCGCTATCGCTGTGCTGAGCGGCATTCGAACCGCCGCCGCCGTAGCCGGCAATGAACGTGATGGGAATCTCGATCTGCCCGCCCGTCATCAGCCGCATCTTGGCGATTTGATTGGCGATGGCATCGAAACCCGTGTACACAAAATTCGCGAACATCATGTGCAGAATCACATGATAGCCGGCCGCGGTGGCGCCCAGCGCCATGCCGGTCAGAGTCGCTTCGCAGATCGGCGTGTTGCGGATGCGATTGCGGCCGAAACGCTCGTACAGCCCGCGCGCGTCGCCGAATATTGCCAATTCCACATCTTCACCGATCAATATGACGTTTTCGTCGCGCTCCATTTCTTCGAAGAGCGCCTCATTGATCGCTTGAATATAACGCTTGCGTGACATTCTCAGGCCTCCTGACCAGCGAACATGAGTGAATACGCGAGTTTGGTATCGGCAGGCTCGCCTGCTTCGGCGTGCGCCACGGCCTTCTCCACCGAGTCGGCAACCTCCTGTTGGATCGCGCTGAGCACAGCCGCGTCGGCCATACCCTGTCGCCCTAGAAACGATTCGAATCGAGACACTGGGTCCCGCTCCGGAGTCTGCCAGGCCGCGATCTCAGGTGCCGTACGGTACTTGCCCCCCGCCAGGAAGGCTTCTTCCGCCTCCAAATGCCCGCGAATCCTGTAAGTGATGCACTCTATATAGGACGGTCCCTTGCCGCTGCGCGCACGCGCCACGGCCTTCTCGGTTGCCGCCCGCACCGCCAGCACATCATTGCCATCCACGATGGTCGTGGGCATGAACGCGCGCGCCCTGTCGACCAGAGCTCCACCGGTGACCGTCGAGGAAACTGTAAATTCTGAAAGGCCGTTGTTCTCGCAGACGAATATCGTGGGCAATTCCCAGGCGGAACTGACGTTCATGCTTTCCATGAATACGCCTTGATTGGCGGCGCCATCGCCGAAGAAGCAAACGGCCACACGTCCGTCCGCGCGCAATTTAGCGCCGAACGCGGCACCCGTCGCAATTGCAAATCCACCGCCGACGATTCCATTGGCCCCCAATATGCCTTTCGAAAAATCGGCGACATGCATGGAACCGCCCATGCCTCTGCAGATGCCGTCCGCCCTTCCCCAAATCTCGGCGTACATGGATTTAAGCTCTCCACCCTTGGCCAGAAAATGGCCGTGGCCACGATGGGTGCTGGTGATCCAGTCTCGAGCCTCGAGCGTTGAGCACACGCCGACAGCCACCGCCTCTTGCCCAATATAGAGATGCACGGCGCCGGGAAACTTTCCTTCCTGACTCAGCCGCGCGAGACATTCCTCGGCGCGCCGGATTAGTAGCATCCGCGAATACAGGTTGAGGCAGGTACCTTTGTCGGGCATCGCTTCAGCACCCGATTGAAGTTTAGATGCTTGCGCTACGTTCATAGTGATCTCCAAAATGATGCGCCCGCCATTGACTCCGGTTCAGCGCTCCGTGCAATGAGGATACCCGAATGACGCCCGGCTCCGATGGCCTGACAGTGACACAAAGCTAGACCGACGATGTAGCGGCGACCGGCGCTCGCCGCAGGCGCGAGAAAACATGGGATTTCGCAAGGTTAATACTCGCTTTGCCGTATTCGCATGCTCCCGCATCAGCGCTTCGGCACGCGCGCTTTGGCCGCTCTCCAACGCCTCGACAATGGTGTGATGCTGACGGTGAGCATAGAGCAGCATGTCGTACATTTGCTCGAGGTTGGTCTTGTGAGTTGCGCGTTCGCCATGCTTCGAGCCTGCGTCTGGGATCCCGAAATGTCAATGTGGGAGCCCAAAGCCAAACCTCGTATAGACTGAAGAACGTTGCCTGCCGGCACTTTTTTATTGCGATGAGAGGAAATAATCATGGCTCGAATCCTCGGCGCGATCGCGACGTCACACACCCCGACCATCGGATTTGCCCTCGACGGCAAGAAACAGGATGACCCGGTCTGGAAGCCGATCTTCGAGGCGTACGAGCCGATCAAGGCATGGCTTGCGGAAAAAAAACCGGACGTCCTCTTCGTCATTTACAACGATCACGTCACTTCGTTCTTCTTTGATCATTACTCCGCATTCTGTTTAGGAATAGGCGAGGAGTACGCCGTGGCTGACGAAGGCGGCGGCCCACGCAACTTGCCGCCCATCAAGGGGCATGGCGCCCTTGCCCGTCACATCGGCCAGGTGTTGATGGCTGACGAATTCGATATGTCGTTCTTTCAAGGCAAACCCCTCGATCACGGCTGCTTCTCGCCGCTGTCGATGCTGTTGCCGCACCAACCGGATTGGCCGCTGCCCATCATTCCTCTCGCAATGGGGGTACTGCAGTTTCCGGTGCCGAGCGCAGCACGCTGCTACAAACTGGGAATATCACTGCGCAATGCCATCGAGAGCTTTGCGGCGGACCTGTCTGTCGTCATTGTCGCCACTGGCGGCCTGTCGCACCAAGTGCACGGCGAACGCTGCGGGTTTAACAATCCGCCCTGGGATCAGCGCTTCATGGAGCTGCTGGAGCAGGATCCGCTGGCGCTAACGCGCATGACTCATGCAGACCACGCACGTCTGGGCGGCATGGAGAGTTCCGAGGTCATCATGTGGCTGACCATGCGCGGGGCACTATCGGCCAAGGTTCACAAAGTTCACCAGAGCTACTACCTGCCGTCGATGACGGCGATCGCGACCATGATCTTCGAAAACCTGGCCGAGCCGCTCTCGGCCGATGGCGCGGCGGCTGTCAGAGCGCATGCCGGCGCCCAGGCTCAGGGTGTTGAAGCGCTGGAAGGCACCTACCTGTTCGACCTCGAGCGCAGCGTCGGGCACTATCGGCTGAATAAATTTCTGCATGATTTGATCGAGCCCGCACACCGCGCCGCATTTACGGCAGACCCGGAAAGCGCCTTCGAAGCGGCAGCTCTGAGCGAATCGGAGCGCGATATGATCCGTCGCCTGGACTGGCGCGCAATGATGCGCTACGGGGCGATTTTTTTCGTACTGGAGAAGCTTGCGGCTGTTAAGGGTGTATCCAACCTGCATGTGTACGCGGCCATGCGCGGCCAGACATTGGAAGATTTCCAAAAGACACGTAACGCTGCCGTGCTCTATTCCGTGGGTGGACGGGAAACCCACGCCAAAGTCGAGGCAAGCGGCACCTAGGGCGTCGCTTGCCGAACGCGCGCGGCAATCCTGTGCACGCCTAGGCCAATGTTTGTTCACTCTACGGCCCGTTCGCACCATCGGCCACGGTTAATATACTGTGGCTTCCGAGAACTGTCGGTGTCGCGCGTTGCGCCATGATTGCCAGAGGAAATATGAGTCCCAAGAGTTTAGAAGACCTGCTGCAAACCGTTAAGAATCCCGTCGAAATGCTGCGCAACTCCAAGATCGGGGCGTATGTTTATCCGGTGGTTCCCAGCGAGTTTTCCAATTGGCGCGATGAACAGTACGCCTGGCGCCATGGTGCCGTCCTGTTCGATCAGTCACATCACATGGCCGAGTTGACCGTCAAGGGGCCTGACGCCGAACGCCTGATGTCGTACTGCACCATCAACAGTTTCGCGAACTTCGCACCGGGCAAAGCCAAACAAATGGTGCCCTGCAGTTACGACGGCTACGTGATCGGGGATGGAATACTTTTTTATCTGGACAAGGACGAATTGCTATTTGTCGGCCGTGCGCCTTCCGTCAACTGGATCCAGTTCCAAGCTGAAACAGGCGGCTTCAAAGTCGACGTGATTCGCGACGACCGATCCCCCTCTCACCCGCGCGGGAAAGCCGTCACGCGACGCCACTATCGATTTCAGATCCAAGGCCCCAATGCATCCAAGGTTCTGACCAAGCTCAATGGGGGTCCCCTTCCCGAAATAAAGTTCTTCAATTTCGACGTCATCAACATCAAGGGACGCAAGGTTCGCGCGCTACGCCACGGCATGGCCGGCGCACCCGGACTGGAGATCTGGGGTCCCTACGCCGAGGGCGAAGAAATTCGGGACGCCATCCTCGAAGCAGGCGAGGAGTTCGGCATAGTGCCGGTGGGCTCTCGCGCTTACGGCAGCAACACGCTCGAATCCGGATGGATTCCCTCGCCGTTGCCTGCCGTCTACACCGGCAGCACAATGAAAAAATACCGGGAATGGTTGCCCGCGGGCGGCTACGAAGGCTCCGGCTCCATCGGCGGCAGTTTCGTCTCCAGCAATATCGAAGACTACTACCTTACGCCGTATGCGCTGGGCTACGGGCCATTCGTCAAATTCGACCATGATTTTGCAGGGCGCGAAGCGATCGAAAAGATGGCCAAGCAGCCGCAACGCAAAAAGGTGACTTTCGAGTGGAATGGCGAGGACTTGGCGAAAACCTATACCTCGCTGTTCGCGCCGGGTGCCGAGCACTATAAATTCTTCGATATTCCGATCGCCAATTACGCTTCATCGTCATACGACAAGGTGACCATGTCCGGCCGTACGGTGGGCTATTCGATGTTCGGCGGGTACAGCTACAACGAACGCTCCGGGCTATCGCTTGGGGTGGTGGATCCCGACATCAATGTGGGCGACGTCCTCACCCTGGTATGGGGCGAGGATGGCGGCGGCACCAAGAAAAGTACCGTCGAGCGTCACAAGCAGCTAGATGTTCGGGTGAAGGTCTCACCCGTGCCTTATGCCCGCGACGTCCGCGAGTCCTATCATGAAGGCTGGCGCACGCGGCGGGCTTGAATCGAATCCTGCGGTGGCATGCCGTCTGACCCGGCGCCGCGGCATCAGGGGCCGGACAGCACGCCGCAGCTAAGGATGTCGCTGATTTGCCGCAGCACATGATGCGGCCGGTGCAACTCAGGCTGTCGCGCCCAGTCCTCGCGTTTCGTCATGCCCGTGACCACACCCATGGCGGTCGCACCGCCGCGGCGGGCCATGATTATGTCCACGAGCGGATCGTCGCCGACAACTCCAATGTCGCGGATGGGCAGCTTGAGTTTTTTCGCCACGAAGCGCAAAGCATGCAGAGAAGGCTTGCCGGTAAGAAGCACGCGCGCTTTGGTCAGGCGGCGAATGGCACCGACAATGGCGTACGAGTATCCCATCGAGCGTCCGTGCTTGGTTGCGAAGAACGGCACATCGGATGCCACGTAAAATTTCGCGCCCCCCCAGATCGCGTTGCACGCCGCTTCGATGTCCCGCATGGTGCATTCAGGATGCCAACCCACGTACACCGCCTGCGCTTCCTCGGCGTGCGGCTCGCCCGGATATACAACCTGTATCCCGTTCTCTGCCAGCACATCTCCCACTCCGCGAGAACCAAGAATGAGAGCGCGCCCTATTCCTGCGCGACGCATGAGAGAGGCGGCTACACTGCTTGGCGTGAACATCTGATCATCCTCGATGGGCAGTCCAATGCCTCGCAGTCGCTTCGCTTGATCTACCGGCCGAAACGCGGTGCCATTGGTGAGCACCAAGAATGGAATGGAGCGCTGCCGAAGCGTAGTGAGCACCTCGATGGCACCAGGCAGAACTTCGTAGCCGCCGAGGGCGCGGTCGCTCAGCAACAGCGTACCGTCCAGATCGAACATAAATCCCTTCACGGGGGATAGGGTATGGGCGCCGGCGGGTTGGTCAGCCGGGTGCGTCATTGCCGCTTGAGCTCGAGATGAAATCCCGCCTTCTGCACGGAAATCCTCCTTATACCCTGTCGTGCGGTCAATTTGCGGATAAGACTCATGATGGGCTTCGTCGCGGGATCATAGTGGCGGGCAGCCGGACCCGCGGCCAGCATTGCATCCACCTGGCTGGCCGGCATGGTGGCTCGCAGCAGTAACTCCTCGTCCGATAGTTGCACGCCGATTTGACGGCGCAATTCTGCGACAGGCGCCATCAACGGCTCTTTGCGCAGCTCGCGCGTTCGCGGCAGCGAATCGATGCGGTCCATCACCTTGGCATCGATGGCGACATTGGGCTTGCCGAAGCGGCCGATGGCGTAGCGAATCACTTCATCTGGAATGACGCCGTAGCGCTCGCTGCCGGTGACGTTCATCACCGCCTGGGTCAGCACCATTTGCGCAAACGGCGTCATGACGATGGGCCATCCCAATTCCTCGCGCACGCGTCCCAACTCTTCGATCACGGCGTGCTCGAGATGCGATAGACGGCTCTCCTTCAAATGCCGGCGCATGGTGCCTACGACGCCGCCCGGCAGCTGATGATGCAAATAGCCCGCATCGAAGGCCTGCGGTACTCCGACCGGGAATCCTTCGGCCGCGGCCAGCTGGGTAAAGTAGCTGCCGACCTCAGCCAAGGCCTCACTGTCTACTCGAACCGAATGACCGAGAGCTCGCAAGTTCGACACCACGCGCTCCGCTGGCGGGTTCGAGGTTCCGTCCGCGGCGGCACCGGAGGCACACTGAAGCGCGGCCACCCCATAATCCGCGGCATCCATGTAAACGAGTTCGGCGAGACCGATCGTACAATGCGAATGCAGCTCGAGCGGCTTGTTGCCCATCGCCGCCTTGACTGCCGGAATCAGCGTTCGCGCGCGGTTCGGTGACAGCAATCCGCCCGGATCCTTGATGTAAATCGCATCGATGTCGGCGCAGCCGGCGAGCTTGCGGGCCCGCTCTATATAATGCGCGTCGTCATGTATCGGGCTCAAAGTAAACACCAGCGCGGCGATAACGTACTCCCCACCGCCGCGCTTCACCATGGCGGCGCAGGCAATGTTCGAGTTCGCGTCGTTCATCGGATCCGCGAGACAAAAGCGTCGAATGCCATTGCGCGCGAGGACCCGAAACGCCAGCGCCATAAATTCAGGAGACGCCGTCTCCCAGGAGATGAAACGAAACCCCGTCGACATGAATTGCAGCGGAGTGTTCGGTGTGGCGGCAGCCATCAGACGGATTCGCTCCCAGGGATCCTCACGTTTGTAGCGAACGGCCACTCCCATGTGCGTGGACGTCGTGAAGTCGATGGCTTTGAACCCAACTCTATCCATGGTGGGCGCGATGCTCAGGGTGCTGGCGGTATCGATTCCCAGCGCCGCCCATAGGCTCTGATTTCCGTCACGCAGCGAGGTCTCGACAAGTTCCAACTCAGCCATGCGCGAACCTCGGCGAGCTTTGGCCGCGCGCCAGCAGGCGTTCGACGAAGCCCGTATCGACGCCACCCGCTTGAAACTCCTTGTCCGCGAGGAGCATGGCGTGAAAACTCAGATTGGTCTTCACTCCGGTGATGCGCACGGCTGCGATCGCCGAACGCAGCAGCTCCAGCGCGGACTTCCGGTCGGCTCCGTGGGCAATGACCTTCCCCAGCAGTGAATCGTAGAACGGCGGAATACGAGCGCCCGCCACAATGTGCGTGTCCACTCGAATACCCTCGCCGCCGGGCCAGATCGCCTCGCGCGCAATTCCCGGACTTGGAGCAAAGTTGTTATCCGGATCCTCGGCGTTGATCCGGCACTCGATGGCGCAGCCTTTGATCTCTACTGCGGATTGAGCGAACGATAAGCCGGCGCCGCTTGCGATGGCGATTTGCTCGGCAATGAGATCGAATCCGGTCACCGCTTCGGTCACCGGGTGCTCCACCTGGATGCGGGCGTTCATTTCCAGAAAATAAAACGAGTCCTGCTGCTCATCGACGAGAAACTCCACCGTCCCCGCCCCTCGATAGCACAGGCGCCCGGCGAAACGCACTGCCGCCTCATGCAGACGGCCTCGACAAGCCTCCGACAATCCGCTTGCCGGCGATTCCTCGAGCAGCTTTTGATAGCGGCGCTGCACCGAGCAGTCGCGCTCGCCCAGGTGATTGACCCGCCCACGTCCGTCGCCGAGCACTTGCACCTCCACATGCCGAGCGCGTCCGATATAGCGCTCTAGAAACACGCGCGCATCGCCAAATGCCGCTTGCGCTTCGGCCGACGCCAGTTGCATGGCGGCCGGCAAATCCTCCAAGCGGTCGACGCGCTTCATCCCCCGCCCACCGCCGCCGCTGGCCGCCTTGACCAGCAGCGGCGTGCCGATCTCGCGCCCGGCAGCCATTGCCTCGGCGACGGAGGTCACGGTTGCACCGGCGGCAACCGGCACTCCGGCACTGGTAGCTTCTGCGCGCGCGCATAGCTTGTCCGCCACCGATTCGATTTGCGCGGCCGTCGGTCCGATGAACACCACCCCGTGTGCCTCGCACAGTTGGGCCAGCGCCGGGCGCTCCGCGAGGAATCCGTAGCCTGGATGAATGGCATCCGCCTTCGTGCCGAGAGCGGCTTGGACGATGGTATCGGCCTTCAAATAGCTGTCACTGGAGCGCGCCGGCCCGATGCACACCGTTCGATCCGCCAGCGTCGCCGGCAAACTGTCCACATCCGCCTCGGAAGCGGCCAGCACGGTTTCTATGCCGAGATTGCGGCAGGTACGGATGATGCGTACTGCGATCTCTCCCCGGTTGGCAATCAGGATGCGGCGGATGGCCATGGATTCAGAGCGCCTTGCTGACGCGCAATAGAATTTCGCCGTACTCCACCAGTGCCCCGTCGGTGGCCAGAATCTCGGCAACCGTACCGCGAACCTGGGCGCGCACTGTGTTCATCAACTTCATCACCTCGATGATGCCCACAATGCTGTCTGCCTCGACCGCGGAGCCCACCGTCACGAAGGGCGCGGCGCCGGGTTTAGGGGCACGGTAGAACGTTCCGAGCATGGGAGAACTTACGATCTGTGAATTCGGATCCGCGCTCACTGCAGTAGTGCGCGAAGTATCCGCAAGTGGCGGCGTGGCTGCGGCCGGGTGCCCGGCAGCAGGCGCTTGCTGATCGGCTGGGCGCTCGCGGCCTGCGCCGCCGTCAGCGCCCGTCGCGCCCTCGCCGCGCTTGAAGCTGAGCTTCAGTCCCTCGAATTCGAGCGACAATTCGTCGAAGCTCGAGTCCTCGACCAGGCGCAGAATTTCCGCTACATCGGCGGCTGTAAGACTCACCGGCGGCCGCCAAAAATCGACAAGACATGCGCTGACGGATCCGCGGCGGCGCGCCCGACGGGAACGGCCTCCTTCGTCGACCACACGGTTTCCGGACGGCTCTGCAACAGCAGAATTTCACCACTGAGGCGGTCCACCGCCCATTCGATGTCCTGCGGACGGCCGTAATGCCGCTCGACTCTTCGGCCGATCGCTCCGAGAGTTTGAAGCTCCGCATCGCTCATGCACGGCGCAGCTTGCAGCTCCTCCGCTACCGGCACGCTCTCCGTGCCTCCGGCGGCGGCGGCCGCGTGGCGCACCAACTTCGTCGCAATCTCGCGCACCGAAATCTCCCCGGTAATCTTGCCCACCACCCAGCGATCCGGCGTGACCTCGCCTCCGACAACGGCTGAGCCCAAACCCCACGACCCTTCGATGCTCAACACTGAACGATCTCCGGTGAGCGGACTGCGCGTAAACATCACGCCCGCGGTACGCGCATCCGTCATGCTTTGCACCACCACGGCCATGGCAATATCTTGTTCCGTCATATTCCGCCTGCGCCGATAGCTGATGGATTCCACCGAATACAGACTGCCCCAGCAACTTCTTACCAAGTCCAGAGTCTGCCGCAGGCTCATCACCCATAAATAAGTATCCTGCATGCCGGCGAAACTGGCATCGCTTGCGTCCTCGGCGGTGGCCGATGAGCGCACCGCCACGGCCGATTGCGCGGCGCCGGTCAGCGTAGCGTGCGCCGTTGCGATCTCCTCAGCCACATCGGCCGGTAGTGGGGCCGCCGTAAATCGAGCCCGCAGCTCCTTCGATAAGGCCGTCGTAGCCGCAAGATCCCCTGCATTCAGTGACTGCACGCGCGAACGCAGCGGCGACTCGCGTTCCAGGCTGTCGATGAAGTGATTGAAAGCCGCGGTCTTCACTACAAAGCCGGGCGGCACCGCGATCCCTGCGCGCTGCAGCTCTCCCAGACTGCCGCCCTTGCCGCCGACTTCCAATCTATCGGCAAGCCCGATATCCGCGAACCAGCCGACGAGCGGCGATGAGCGCATGTCAGTGCAGCAGTGTGACGATACCGCGACCGCCGTCGACTCGGATGCGTTGACCGTCCTTGATTCGCGTCGTGCCGTTGCCAGTTCCCACTACCGCCGGCAGCCCGTATTCCCGCGCCACGATGGCCGCGTGGCTCATCGAGCCGCCGATGTCGGATACCGCCGCTGCAATCTTGTCGAAGATCGGCGCCCAAGTGGGATTGGTAATCTGACATACGAGAATATCGCCCTGCTTCAGGCGCGACATTTCCTCCACCGTCTTGATAATGCGGGCAGTGCCCTCAACCACGCCGCGGCAGGCGGCGACGCCTTTGATCTCATCGCTGTCGCGGTCGCCTGCGGCCGACAGCCAGCTATCAAGACTCTCTCTAGTGATGCCCCACAGCATCACGATAGCAGGATCGTCGATGACATCCGGGACCGCGCCGAGAGCCGGGGGAGTGCCGTGTTTTGCCCACTCGGCGATGGCTGCGCGGCGCTCGGCGATGATCTGCGGCCAATGGTCGGGGCCGCGCGGCGCGGAACCATTGGACCAAGCAGTCATGAGATCGACAATGGCCGATTCCAGCTCGTAGTGAGTCAGTTGGAACACATCCTCCGCGTCGCCAAAGAAGCCGTGGGCCGCGAGCAAGCCGCCGAATTCCCGAATCTTATTGAAGAACAAATTCGTGTACCAATGCTCGCAGTAGAATTTATGCCCCTCGACGTAGGGAAACACGCGATGCGCCAATGTGATCATTTGGTCGTACGCCGCCCGGTCGTCGTCGGTGGTCAAGAGTTCGCGGTAGCCCTCGATAATCTCGCGCCTTTCTGCCTGGAGCTTCTCGATCGGGCGCCGCAGCGACTCGCCGGCCTTAACGCGGCCGATGTAGGGCGGCAGGCTGGCGAACGGCATGGACAAATCATCGTTCCAGGCACGATGGTAGTGATAAAAGCCGTCACCCACGTTGATGTTGAACCAGGGATGGCGCGAAGTCTCAAGCTCCTCCAGCCACTTGTGTCCCGCCCCGCCGTCGCGCTTGAGTGTCGCGATGATTTCATCCGGCGTAGCGCCTTCCCTGAAGTGTGCGTCCACGCCAAGATCCACGGCACAGCGTGCCAGGCGCCTCAATTCGTCATCCGGGCGGAATATCTCGGCCTCCATGCCCGACACCATGCGCGCAATGGTCTGATCGGTGATCTCGGGGAACGCCTTTTTGCAGAACTGAAAAAATGTAAGGTAGGCGCCGTAGCCCAACAGCAAGAATTCGAAGTGGTGGTGCCACATCCGAAAGTAGCCCTCGAGGGTCTTCTGGTACGTGTCCAACAAAAAGTGATTCGACGCGACTCCGCGCCCCGCGTGCACATTGGCCAGTGGCTCAAGCTCCGGCAGTTGCGGCGCAGGCAGGGCCTGCGCGGCTTCGATCAGCACCCGCATTTTCTCGCGCCACTGATCGTAGAGACGCTCCCAATTCGCATAATAATAGAAGGCGCGTTTTTGAAATTCCTCGACTCGCCTTGCGATCTCCGCCGGATCGGTGACCGCATTTCCTCCGATGTACACCCTCCCGTTCATGATCCGGTAATCGATTCCAAGCGTGGTCGGCAGGCAATGTACCCGGGTATTTGAGGCACCGAGCGCACAGTACGCCGCCTCTGCGGTCACCATGTCGAATGTGGACATGGGCTCCGGAAAATGCATGGAATTGTAAAACCAGAAGCGTTGATCGTCAGTGGCGGAGAATTGCATGTAATACGGATAAGCCGCCTGCGCACGCTCCGTTCCGGGCGTCACCGTCAGCGAACTGGGCAGCGGAAATTGCTTTGGATTAGTCGATGCATTCATAGAGGCCCGTCTCCTGCTGCCGCAATACTAGGGATGCCAATAACAGTATGCGCGCACGTGCGTGCAACGCAGAGGGTCCGCGAGTGCAAGGAGCAAGCAACACCTGCCCTCGCGTTGCGGAAATGGGCCTCGCCGGGTAGCATCGGGCGTGGCTGATAGGGGAACTCGGTTTATGCAGGCGGCGCGGCCCGAACCTCAACACTGGTCGACCGCGGACGTGGAACCGCGCCGTGCATTCGCCTATTGGATCGAAACGATCTGCAATTCTTTTCTCGAAATCGACATTGAGAGTGCTTCCCGCGACGGCTTCCGCGCGCGCCTCGACCAGTCTGAGTTTGGTCCGGCAACCCTGAACATCTTGGAAGCCGACACCCAATGGATTCGGCGGACGCCCGCGCATATTGCGCGCAGCAGCTACAACACTTTGTTTCTCCTACATCTACGTTCGGGACAGGCACACCTGCGCCAATACGGCCGCGAGTCGCAGCTTGAGGTCGGCGACTGCGTACTCATAGACTGCAAGGCGGCCTATGAGATCGATTGCTCGCCCACGACTCGCAGCATCGCGCTGCGTTTTCAGCACGATTGGCTCAGAAATTGGATCCCATGCCCGGAAAGCCTTTGCGCCCGGCGCTTTGCCTCAAGCGCCGGCTGGGGCGCCGCTCTGTCGGCAGCGCTGGCGAACTTGGATGCCGGCGGCGCAGCCGAACTTGCGCTCCCCAAGCCTGTGGTGGCGGAGCATATCGCAGGTCTGCTCGCGCTCGCGGCAGGCCCAGGCGCTGCGACCCTCCGGCGACCCGACAAGCTGCTGTACCGGATTTTGGATACGATCCGGGAGCGTTGCCATGAAGTGGATTTAAACCCGGGCTCCGTCGCAGCGTCGCATGGCATTTCCAAGCGCTATCTGCACTACCTGTGCGGGCGTGCGAATACTACATTTGGCGGGGAGTTGGTGCGCCTGCGCCTTGAAAGCGGCCGCCGCTTGCTCAGCGACAAGCGCTTTGCCACGCTATCGGTGGGTGAGATCGCGGCGCGCTGCGGATTTGTCGAACCCAGCCACTTCGCACGCCGTTTCCGCAAGGCTTTCGGCCAGGGACCGCTGCAGTTTCGCACCAGCTGTTCCCTTGCAGGCGATTAATACCTCACTCCCAAGCGCGCGTGGCCATACAGTCTTAGCTATATTCAGTTGCGTTTTCGCAGCGGGCGGATTTGGCCGGCTGAAATGCAGAATTGAAAGGAAGAACAAGCTTGCGGCGCGCGAGGTTGGCTGAGCACCGTCGCGACCTGAATCGCAGAATGCGTGTGGTGGACTGCGCCAATTAAATGGGGGGAATCAAGATGTCGACGACCGTGAAGGGAATTACTAGGCCGTGTGGAACGAGCCTTGCGCCGAGACGCCTTGGGCGCTGCCCTTGGATCGCCCTACTAGCGGGTTCTCTTGTTGCGCTGGCGCAACCTGGAATGGCGCAAACCGCCGCGCCGGCCGCTGCGACTCAGGCTTCGGGAGGATTGGAGGAAATCGTCGTCACCGCCGAACGGCGCGCCGAGAACGTTCAAAACGTACCCATCGCCATCACGGCGTTCACTGCCGAGTCGCTGCGGAGCCGTAATCTCACTGACATCCACGCCCTCGGCAATCTGTCCCCGGGCGTAAACCTTGATGCGGGTGCACCGTTCTCGGGCGACCGCTCGGTGTTGTCGGCCTCCATCCGCGGCATCGGTCAGGACGACTTCGCGTTCAATTTGAACCCCGGTGTCGGCGTGTATCTGGACGGTGTCTATCTGGCGCGCACTATCGGCGCCAATCAGAACCTGTTGGACGTGGACCGTGTCGAAATTCTAAAAGGACCCCAGGGCACACTGTTCGGCGCCAACACGGAAGGTGGTGCCATCAGCATCATCACCCATACCCCGGGCAATGAGGTCAGGTTCATCGCACAGGCCACGGGCGGCAGTCTCAATCGGCGCGATTTCGGTTTCACCGCGGATCTGCCCATCATTAGTGACACGCTGCTGTCGTCGATAACCGTGTCTTCCCAAGTTCGCGACGGCTACGTCAGGGTCATTCCGTACCCGACCGACTCCGCGCAGGGAGCGACTCCGTTCGTCGTCGATCCGCAGACGGCGTATCCGAAGGCGGGCTACCAAACCTCGGACAACTACGGCGGCTATAACACGCAGACCGTCCGCGGCAAACTGGTGTGGAAGGCATCCGATAAGTTGACCATGACCACCTCTGCCGACTGGACACACCAGGACCAGACGGCGCTTCCCTACACAGTCCTTGGCGTGTACAGCGGCAATCTTGGCAGTTCAACGTTCTCCACCCTGTATAACCTGTGCATCAGCAACAACGCCACGACGCTGCCGGGTGCCATCCAAGCCGCGGGCGGCCCGCCGACCTTCGTGCCTGTCAACGGCCTGTTTGCCGGAAACTGCTCCAATCCCCGGGCGCGCGTTCCCGGATTATCCACCGGCGGCGCGCCGCTGCTCGGTGCCGGCTACGTAGGCGGCCCGCCCGGACCGTTCAACGCCGCCAATGTTGCGGCGGGTCTTCCGTACCTGGGGTCCAACAGTCCGCGTCTATACTTCAACCCCGCGGCAACCCGGACGGGCAATATCGACACCACCTACGCCAATGGCCCGGACTTCGCACGCAATGACCACTTTGGCATCTCCGAGACGGCAAACTATGAGATTACCGACTCGATGTCGGTGAAATCGATCACCGGCTACCGCCAAATCAACTGGCGGACCGGTACCGACCTTGACGGCACCCCGGAGACGCTGCAGGAGGTCACCGACCACCAGCATCAGTGGCAGTTCTCCCAGGAGTTCCAACTCAACGGCAAGGCCTTGGACAACGCGCTGAACTATGTCGGTGGCGTTTACTACTTCCAGGAAGCCGGCTACGTGCACGACTACGTGCCCTTCGAGAGCCTCCTGTACGTATACGATTTCCAAAACGATGCGAACAACAGGAACGTTGCCGCGTTCTTGCACGGCGACTATCGACTGGGTAACTGGGGTTTCACCGCGGGTGGCCGCTACACCGATGTGAACGAGAAATTCATCGGCGGCCAGGGAGACCTCAACGATTTTCTTGCGGGCGGCGGCATCCCGGGTGGCGGGCCCCCGCTGCGTTATTTCCCGACGGGTCAGAACAGCCAAACCTGGCATATCTTCGACCCCACCGCCGGCGTGCAGTACCATTTCAACGACGACGCAATGCTGTACGCGAGTTGGGGGAAGGGCTTCAAGGCCGGCGGCTGGACCACGCGCCTGTCGTCAGTCATTGCCAACGCCAGCCAGGCGACGTACCAGCCTGAGTACACCAAGACGTGGGAACTCGGCCTCAAGTCCGACTGGTTCGACCATCATTTGCAAGCGAATATCGCCGGCTTCTATACGGACTACACCGGCATCCAGCTCAACATCCAGCAGGGCATTTCTCCCGTCTACACCAACGCCGGCAATGCCAAGATCAAGGGCGGCGAACTGGAACTGAAGTCAATTATCGGCCACGGATTTGCAATAAACTTCTCCGGTTCGTACATCGACGCGTACTACACGTACGTGAAACCGAACGCCAACTTTCCGCAGCACGCACTGCCGGATGGCAGCACCGTCTGTCCCGCCGGGCCGCCCATTTGTACCCAGGGCGAGTCGGGAGTGACTGCCTTGGATGCCAAACTGCCGAAGACGCCGAAATACAAGCTGGCGCTGTTCCCGGAATACAGCTTTACGCTGCCGAACTCAGCGACGATTCGCCTGCTCGCAGACTTCACCTACACGGCGGAACTGTTCAATGACTCGCTCAACACTCCAGAGTTGCGCCGGCCGCCGTCGCGCATGATGGATGCCGTGATCCATTACGTCTCGCCGGACGAGCTGTACGACGTGGCCTTCGGAGGTACGAACCTCACCAATGACCGATACATCATCACCGGGTCACCAAACTACGGTGCGGGCGAAGTGGGTGGTTCCTACAATGAGCCGCGCGAGTGGTATCTGCAGCTGACCATGAAATTCGGCGGCAAGTAGAAAGTTGCGCCTCGGGCCCTGCAGCGTCGCCGATGCTGTCAGGCCCGAAGCGCAAGCAGGCTGAGATAATTCTCAGTTCGGCCCAATCCCAAGGCTGTCAGCCAGCGCGTTGCGCAGGTCTCCGCGGCAGTCGGCAGATCGGCCGAGACTGCGCCACGCGACGAACCCGTCCGGCCGCACCAGCACGGCACCTGTACTCGAGATGCCGAATGCAGCAGGGAAACCTGCTTCCGGGTCGCCGAGATCCGACCCCACCCTCCAAGCATCCAACGGTAGCCCGTTGAAACTCGCGGCAGCATCGGCGGCGGCCCCGATCCAATCCTGGCCATCCTTGCCCGCGAGCAAGAGATAATTGCTCGTCAAATGAATCGTCGAGACCCGCGCGCCGGCACGTGTCAGCCAGATATGCGGCGCGCGCGATCCCGGCATGCCATGAGTCGCCGCGGGATCCGCATGGATTCGAGAATCACTGCCATACAAGTAGCCGAGTTCGATGTCGAAATCGGGGACCAGCGGCTGTGGCGGGTGCTCCGCCTTCAACCACGGCGCGGTGCGCGCCACATAGCGCGCAAATGCCTGCTCGACGGTGAATTGCGCCACTGGCTTTCGTTCGCTGCCGTAACTCTCGAGAAGGCGCGCGGCAGCATGGCCCTTCAGCACCATCTCGATCTTCCATGCCAGATTGTGTGCGTCATGGATACCCGTGTTGCCGCCGAAGCCGCCGTTCGGCGGCATCAGATGCGCGGCATCACCGGCAAGCAAAATGCGCCCGTCCTGAAACGTCTTCGCCACCAGTGCGGTAGCGCGCCACCGCGTCGTTCCGTTGATCTTCATGGGAAGATCCGGCACGCCGATGCCCGCGCGCACCAGCTCGATCAGCCGCCGCTCACTCACGTCGGCTGAGGCATTGCAGGCGGCGACCGGATCGACCTTCGGGTCGCCGACAGTATTGACTCCGAGGAATCCCTCTTGCGCGGCGCGATTCATCCGGAAAAAGCCGCCCAGTATTGGATTGTTCACGTAGACGATGCTCCACGCCTTGCCTGCAAGCCAGGGCGAGAGATCGGCCTTGAAGTAGATGGTGAGGGAGTTCGAAAACGCACCGCGGCCCTCATAGGGAATTCCCAACAGTTCGCGTACTTTGGAATGGCTGCCGTCGGCAGCAATCAGATACTTCCCGCGCAGCTCACGCACCGTGCCGTCGCCGTCCTTGATGGTCACGGAGACACCGTGCGCATCCTGATCCACCGCGGCTACTTCCGTGCCCTGCAACACCGTTGCTCCCGCTTCACAGGCAAGCGCGCGCAGAATCGGTTCGAGACTGGGCTGATTCAGGTAGAGACGACGGCAGGGGCTCAATGCTTCAACACCTTGGTTGAGCGTCGGCATAATGTCTCCCAGCATCCGGCCGGACAACGTATCCATGGCGACAATCGCTCCTTCCGGAACGAAATCGACTGAGGAGCGTTCGCGTACTTCGTCCTCGATGCCGAGCGAGCGAAACATCTCCACTGTGCGCATGTGAAAGAAGGCGGCGCGAGGCAACGGCGAACTCGCCGGCAAGCGCTCGATGCAGATGGAGCGAATTCCCCTCTGCGCCAGAAACGCTGCGGCGCACAGACCCACCAAGCCGCCGCCGGCGATCAAAACCGGCGCATCGTCACTTGCTGCAACAGTCGCCATGGTCGCACTCAGTCGTAGAAAAGGGGCGCCTTTTTAAGGGTCGCGTTGGTGGCCGGATCGCTCACCTTCGCAATCCTAAGGTATCCTCGGCAATCTGACAGCGGAATTACCGAATTGGTCCAGTCGAACCCTAGGGGAGAAACTCGTGAAGCCGAGCGCATTGACCTGGCTGTTGTCGATTGTCGCCGCCTCGAGCTGCGCATACTCGGCCGGCGCGGCAGCCGCGGACAACTCAGCAGGCGCCGTTCCCGAGCGTCGCGGCACGGAGTTCGGCTTCGCCGTCTTTCAACAGCACTGCGTCTCTTGCCACGGTAACCCGGCATTCGAACGCGCCCCGGCACCGGCCACTCTGAGGGCCATGTCCCCGGAGCGGATCTACACCGCACTGACGAGCGGAGTCATGAAGCCGATCGGCGATACCTTGACCGAAGAGGACAGGCGCCGCGTATCGGAATCTCTGGCCGGACAGCTGCTGGGCACTGCCGAGGTGGGCGATGCGGAAAAAATGCCCAATCAATGCCCAAGCAATCCGCCGTTCCGCGACAGCGCCGCGGCCGGCTGGAATGGCTGGGGAAATGGGCTCGAAAACCATCGCTTTCAATCTGCATCAGTCGCAGGTCTCAGCGCCGCGTCGGTTTCTCATCTGAAGCTGAAATGGGCTTTCGGCTACCCGGGAGGCACATCGGCGTATGGGCAACCGACCGTGGTGGGGGGGCGCGTCTTTGTCGGCACCGATACCGGCTATGTCTATTCGCTCGATGCCGCTGCCGGATGCATTTACTGGTCCTACCGCGCCGGGGCCGGCGTGCGCAATGCCATGACTGTGGGGCGGATCAAAACCAAGAAAGGCTCCCGATCCGCGGTGTTCTTCGGCGACCTGAAAGCCGCTGCCTATGCAATCGATGCGCAGGATGGCAGCGAAATCTGGAAGACACGTGTGGAGGAGAATTTCGCCGCCCGTGTGACCGCGGCTCCGGGGCTGTACCAGGGACGGCTCTATATTCCAATCTCGGCTTGGGAGGGTTTCCAGGCACGGGTACTCGACTATCCCTGCTGCACGGCGGTCGGCAGCGTGAGCGCGCTCGACGCCAATACGGGCAAAGTCATTTGGAAAACCTTCTCGATTGCGGAACAGCCGCATCCCACACACAAGAATTCACGCGGAGTGCAGCAATGGGCGCCCGCAGGCGTGCCCATCTGGAATACACCGACCATCGATCCGAAGCGTCACGCCCTGTATGTCGGAACCGGAGATGCCTCCACCTACCCCGCGCCACCGACCAGCGACGCCATACTGGCTCTGGATATCGAGACGGGCAAGATGCTCTGGTCCCGGCAGATCTATAAGGATGACTCATTCATTGTGGGCTGCGATGGCACCGGCCACACCGAGAACTGCCCCCAATTTGTCGGGCCTGACTGGGACATCCCAATGTCGCCGATGCTGAGCAATACCGCAGCAGGCAAGTCGCTGCTGGTCTTCGGCACCAAGTCCGGAGATATCCTGGCGCTCGACCCCGATAGAAAGGGCGAACCCGTCTGGCAAGTGAATCCCGAGATTGCCGCAACGGACAAGGATACGACTTCCTCGAATGGCATCGGGATCCGCGGAGCCGTATGGGGCGCGGCATTGGACGAGGCCTACGCCTATGTGGGCTCGAGCGTCGGCGGTGTTGCCGCCGTGCGCCTTAGCGATGGTGAACGCCGCTGGCACTCGCCGCTCAACGCCACCGCCGATCACAAGGTAACGCACTCGGCCGCGGTGACGGTGATTCCGGGAGTCCTGTTCGCCGCGGGCTCCGATGGAAAGGTGTGGGCACTATCGAGCGTCGACGGGCGTGCGCTATGGACATTCGAGACGGCTCGTCACTTCGATACGGTGAATGCCGTGCCCGCACATGGCGGCTCCATCGTCTCGGCGGGACCCACAGTCGCCGGCGGCATGCTATTCGTCGGCTCGGGATACGGCGTGGTCAACGATTCACCGGGGAACGTACTGCTGGCCTTCGGCTTGCACTAGTCAGACGCGGTCGCAAGCGCGCCCCGCACTGCTTGGGCAAAGGCCGGCCAGTCACCCGCCTTACGCAATCCCTCGCTCAATTCCAGCTGCACGCCTTCGCCGCGGCGTCCTCGATTGCAAATGTTGCGCGGATCCCGGCCGGGGAACCGGTGGCCTTCGAGTTCGCAGGTAAATCCACTCGCCGCCAGGGAATTTCCAATCTCCTGTTTCAGCGGCTCGTGCAAACCTCCCATTAGCACGTCGGGCCCGCTGGCCGCATAGCCATGCACGG
This sequence comes from Steroidobacterales bacterium, assembly GCA_038226325.1. GTDB lineage: Bacteria > Pseudomonadota > Gammaproteobacteria > Steroidobacterales > Steroidobacteraceae > Bog-1198. Next base: position 33,900 of record JBBRQO010000018.1, read on the forward strand.
CGACGACGGTGTCGCAAGCCGCGATGAGTTCCAGGGCGCGGGGTTCATCAAACCGGTGGCTGGCGAGGTGCAGGCAGTCGAAGTTGTCGCCGGTAGTACGTAGTCCTTCGAAAAGATACAGGCGATGTTCGTCGCCGGCGATTGAGCGCGCGACGTCGGAAGTGCGTCCCTCAATCCGCCCGCCATGCGGCGCCAGTATCGCGACTGACGATTGCTCGCGGCGCAGGATTTGCACCGCGTAGTCGACGCCTTCGGTGTAGCGTGCTGCGAGATCTTCGTAGCAGAGAAAATCATCCGAATGAACCGGTTTACGCACCGGTACAGTCTACCGTTTCACCGCTCAACCGTGACGGCCCACAGCGACCCGAGCAGGGTCCAGCCGTAGAAAAAGTACTTGGGCATCACCAACGTTCGACGATCAAGCTTCACCCCATACTTCGCGCGCAATCCGCACAACCAACTCCAATTTACGCCATTGTTCGTTCTCCGAGACTGCGTTGCCATGATGCGTGCTGGCGAAGCCGCATTGCGGCGATAGGCACAAGCTGTCCATCGGCACGTAGCTACCGGCAGCGTCGATGCGCCGCTTGATTTCATCGGCGCTCTCGATGGCGCCACGCTTCGTGGTGACCAGTCCAAGCACCGCGCGCTTGCCGGCCGGCAGATAACGCAGCGGTTCGAAGGACCCGGCGCGAGCGGAATCGAACTCCATGAAGAAGCCGTCCACATCGATGGAAAACATCGCCTCCGCGATGCTTTCGTAGCCGCCCTCGGCAACCCACGAGCTGCGGAAGTTTCCACGGCAGGTGTGCATGGTAACGCTCATGCCCGCCGGGCGGCCGCGCAATGCGGCATTGACCGCGCTCGCAAAGGTTCGCGGCAATTCTTCAGGATCATCGCCGTTGAGCCGGCAGCCGTCGCGAAACTTCGGATCGCACAAATAAGCGAATGAAACGTCGTCGAGCTGCAAATAGGTGCAGCCGCGCTCGGCGAAGCATCGAATGGCACTCTGGTACGCGCTGGCAACGTCCCGCCAGAATTCGGCGAGATCCGGATATACCGCATTGGACACCGCCTTTCGACCGCCGCGCAGGTACAGCATCGAGGGTGAAGGAATGCTCACCTTGGCGGTGGCGCCGGCTATGTCATGGGCACTGGTGACCGATTGCAGATAGCTGAACGCGTCGACCATGATGGGACGGGAACAGCCTACCTTGCCGGTCACGGTGGCCACCGGCGGCTGCTCGTCGGAGCCGCCGAATTGGTTCTGATCGGGCATGGCGGTAATGGTGACGCCGGCAAGTTCTCGCAGAAAATCGATATGCCAGTAGTCGCGGCGCAGTTCGCCATCGGTGATGGAACGCAGCCCGATCGACAGCTGCCTATCGACAACAGCGCGGATACAGCCGTCCTCGACTTCGCGCAATTCCACAGCCGATATCGCACCCCGCTTGAACTGCGCACGGGCCGCCGCCAGTCCCGCTGGGCGCAACAGACTGCCGACCTGGTCGGCGCGGAACGGTGGTTTCATCATGGTAATCCTGCGGCCCCTGCCTATTCTGCGCTCGACCCTGGGCGAATGCCCGCTCCACCGAAAGCGCAACCCCGCCGTGGCGCGCAACTCAATCTGGTAGCATGAGCTTACTTTTCAGCAAGTGCACTGCATGCAGTTCAATCGCTTCGATCTGAATCTATTGATTGCGCTCGATACGCTATTGCGCGAGCGCAACATCACCCGGGCGGCAGAGAAAGTATTCGTGTCGCAACCGGCGATGAGCGCGGCCTTGCACCGCTTGCGGGATTACTTCGGCGATCCGTTGCTGGTGCGCGTCGGCCGCGATATGGAACTGTCGCCTCGCGGCCAGTCCCTGGTCGAACCGGTCCGTGAAGCCCTGCTCCTGATCCAAGCGACGCTCGGCACTCAGCCGACATTCACCGCGGCCACGACTCAGCGCGAGTTCACACTGATTCTCTCCGAGGAAGCGGTGCCGGATCTGCTGCCGGCCATACTGAAGCGCGTTTCCACCGAAGCCCCGGGGATCCGCATCAGCATAGAATTGGTGTCGCATTCGGCGTTGAGTCGTCTCGAATATGGCGACGTGGATCTTTGCCTTTGTCTCGACAGCCTGCGGCTGTTCGACGTACGTGCCTATCCCGATACTCTGCGCAGCGTGCGGCTGCGCCCCGTGCGCTGGATCTGCGCAGTGGACCGTGATCATCCCACGGTGAGCGACAGCATTTCAGCTGAGCAATATTTCGCGCTGCCGCATGTGTTCGGCCGTCCCAGCGGCTACACCGCGACCGCCGAGGAATTGGTGCGCCGCCTGCTCGACATCGATCTCGCCGTGCACATAACCGTGCCGAGCCTGCTGCATTTGCCGTTGATACTGCGCGGCACCCGCCTGGTCGCAACCATGCCGGAGCGCGTGGCGCAGATGTTTCCTACCAGCGTGCCCGTGAAGAGCTTCCCGCTGCCCTTCGAAACGCCGCCGTTGCACGAGATCCTTCTCTGGCACAAGCGCAATGACGCGGATCCCGCGCATGCCTGGCTGCGCGACATGGTGGTTCGGCTGACTCAGGAGATGTAAGACACCGCTCAGCCCAGAGTGAACGGCCTTTCATACACCGAAGCTCCGCGTTCCTCGTTTATCGCCGCCCGCGCCATGGCGGGCGGCAGCGGGCGCTGCGGCTTCGCTGCAGGTAAACTGACGTTTTTGGAGATCTCGATGCGCGCCTACGAAATCGTCCCCGGAAGCAGCAGTCTCGACGGACTGCGCCGTTGTGAACGTCCTGACCCTAAGCCGCTGCCCACCCAGATACTGGTACGCATTCAAGCCGCCTCCCTCAATTATCGCGATCTCTTGGTTGCGCGCGGTCACTACATGGGCGGCACGGTTTCGGCCAGCACCATTCCGCTGTCGGACAGCAGTGGTGAGGTCATCGCTGTGGGCTCCGCTGTCACCCGCTTCCGCATCGGCGAGCGCGTCGCCGGCACATTTTTTCGCGGTTGGATCGACGGCAAACCGCCGCGCGGCCCGCTGGTGTCACTCGGCGCACCGCCCGCCGACGGCGTGCTCGCTGAGCTCGCCGTGTTCGATCAGCAAGACGCCGTGGCGGTCCCCGCCCATCTCTCCGCCGCCGGCGCCGCGACCCTACCCTGTGCCGCGGTTACGGCCTGGCGTACGCTGATTGACGGGCAACTCGCCCCGGGCGAGACAGTGCTGGTGCTCGGCACGGGCGGCGTCTCCATATTCGCGCTGCAGTTTGCACGCCTCGCCGGCGCGCGTGTGTTGGTGACTTCCTCCAGCGACGAGAAACTCGCCCGCGCACAAGCCTTAGGTGCCGACGGCTGCATCAACTACCGCACTCACCCTGAATGGGATAAGGAAGTGTTGAAGCTGACTGACGGCAGAGGCGTCGATCATGTGCTGGACGTCGGTGGCGCCGGCACCCTGGCTCGTTCCATCGGTGCGGTCGCGGTGGGCGGACGTGTTGGAATGATCGGTGTATTGACGGGAGTCGGCGCGGCCGGCAGTCCCTACGGATTACTCGGCAAGCAAGCCAGCCTGCACGGCGTCTATGTGGGATCGCGCGGGCACTTCGAGCGCATGAACGCGGCCATCGCGACGCATCGCCTGGAGCCTATTGTCGATCGTGAGTTTGCCTTCGATGACGCCCTCGCCGCCTATCGCCACCTGGAGAGCGCGGCTCATTTCGGCAAAGTGGTGATCAGGCTTTGAGCGCGACAACCGTGCGCGGGGCAGTGTACGCGCTGCTGCGCCAATTTGGTCTGACGACAGTGTTCGGCAACCCGGGCTCGACCGAGCTGCCCATGTTCCGCGACTTTCCCGAGGACTTCCGCTACGTGCTCGGCCTGCAGGAGTCGGTCGTGGTCGCCATGGCCGATGGCTTTGCGCAAGCCCGCGGCGCCGCGGCGTTGATCAACTTACACTCGGCCATCGGGGTCGGCCATGCGCTGGGCAGCATTTTTACCGCCTACAAAAATCAGACGCCGCTCGTGATCACCGCCGGCCAACAGGCGCGTTCCATACTGCCCTTCGAGCCCTTTCTCTATTCCGAGCAGGCAGCCCAGCTGCCGAAACCCTACGTAAAGTGGAGCAGCGAGCCGGCGCGTGCTGCGGACGTCCCGGCGGCGATAGCCCGCGCCTACTACGTCGCCATGCAGCCGCCGCGCGGCCCCACTTTCGTCTCCATTCCCGTCGATGATTGGGATCGTCCCTGCGCCACGCTCGCGGCGCGCGAGGTCAGCCAGCGTATCGCGGGAGACCCCGCCTTGCTGCAGCGTGCCGCGGCCGCACTGCGCGATTCGCGCCGGCCGCTGATTGTCGTCGGCGCCTCGGTGGCTCGAGACGACGCCTGGGATGAAACCATCGCACTCGCCGAACTACACCAAGCGGCGGTCTGGGTCAGCCCCATGTCGGCGCGCAATAGTTTCCCTGAGCGCCATCCCTTGTTCGCCGGCTTCTTGCCCGCCGACCGGGCGGCAATCGTTTCCCGTCTGCAAGGCGCGGATCTGATACTGGTGCTGGGCGCCCCGGTTTTCACCTATCATGTCGAGGGACAGGGGCCGCATATCCCGGACGGCGCCGTACTCATACAGCTCACCGACGATCCGGCCGCGGCGGCATGGTGTTCCGTCGGCAGCTCCATCCTGACGAATTTGAAACTCGGTGTTGCCGCATTGCTCAAGGTTCCGCCTGCCGTGGCCCGCTCCGCGCCCACCATCTCCGCTCGTGCGCTGCCGATTGCACCAGGCAACTTGAGCGATCGTTTTCTATTGCAGCAAATCGCCGCACTGCGGCCCACGGACAGCATCATCGTCGAGGAAGCGCCGAGCAGCCGCGGGCCCATGCACGATTATCTGCCCATACTGGAGCGCGAATCCTTTCATACCTGCGCCAGCGGTGGGCTTGGCCATGGCCTGCCCGCCGCGGTGGGCGTGGCGCTGGCGCGGCCAGGCCGTAAGGTGATCGGGTTGCTCGGCGACGGTTCCGCCATGTATTCCATTCAGGGACTATGGAGCGCGGCCGACCTCGGACTGCCCATCGCCTTCATCATCGTTAACAACGGCAGCTATCGCGCGCTGGAAGAATTCGGCCGCCATTTCCACATCGATGCGCTGCCCGGTGTCCGCTTGCCGCATTTGGATTTCTGCGCGCTGGCAACCGCCCAGGGAGTCCAGGCCATCCGTGTCGAGCGCTGCGAGGATCTCGACGCCGCACTGCGCAAGGTATTCGCGGCCAGCTTCCCCATGCTGCTGGAAGTGCGGGTGCAGTGAGCGAAAAATGCCACGGGCTGAGCGCCAACCCTCGAACGCCGGTAAAAAACCTCAGTTTTCCTAGCGGACGGACTGGGGTGGCGCGAGCCCACGAGCGAGCGCCCGCGCTGCGGCAAGCACTTGGCTTTCCTTGAGGAGCTTTTCCGGGTAGTACGCCGTTTCGCCTGAGTGCATCGCCCCGACGTTGGTCAGCAAGGCAATGACGACGTCTTCGCCGGGCACCCAGCCCACCGCAGCGCCGAATCCCAAGACGTTGCCGGTATAGCCGATCAGAGTCTGCTGTCCGTAGCGATCGAGGGCCAGACCCTGCCCCATGTCCTCGTCCTGGTCATCGCTAGGCTTGAACGCCATAATTCGCACCAGTGCCGCAGCGCCCACGATGTGGCCATCGCGCAGGTCGCGGGCGAACAGCGCCAGATCGTGCGCCGTGGCAACGATGGCGCCTGCGGTCCATTCGGTCGACAGGTTCGAGCGCGTCACGTCGAGGAGCAAAGGAGTCGCCTGGCGAAAGCCGCTGCTGACGCCGGCGTCCCGCCGAAACTCCGCCGTCGCAAAGTGATAGCGAGACGGTAACCGCGAGACGTCGACTGTCTCGAAGCCCTCGAAGCGGATGTCGTTTAGGCCCTGAGGATCGAGAATCCGCCGGCGGATCTCGGTCACGGCTTCGTGGCCCGTCACCTTCTCGATGATCAGCCCGAGCAGCGTGTAGTTTGTGTTCGAGTAGGTGTAACCGGCTCCCGGCTCGTGCTTCGCCGGGTCGCGGCCCGCCCTCAGATAGTCGAGTGTCTCGTCTTTTCGCCAAATGCGCGTCGCGTCGAGATCGGCGCCGCGGCCGCGGCGGATCCACTGCGGGTCGAATTCCCAGCTCGGCACACCGCTGGTGTGGTCGAGCAGCTGATGAATGGTGGCCCAGTCAGCGTTCGGGATACCCTTGAGAATCTCATCGCCGAGAATCTGCCGTACCGTGGTCTCGAGACTCAGCTGTCCCTCGTCGATCAACTGCTCAACGACACAGGCGACGAACACCTTCGTGATGCTGCCAATCCCGTACAAATACCCCGGGTGGGCGCGACTGCCTTTCGCGAGGTTGGCGTAGCCGACGGCGCCGCTCCAGATCACACCCTGGCGGGTGGCGATGGCCACCGACACACTCGGCATGCCTTTGCCAAGACCCTTGGCGAGTTCCGTCCGCAGTCGTGCTTCGGCGTTCTCGGCTTTCGCAGGGTGCGCCGGGATCGCACAGAGGAGACTCAACGCAAGGAGCAGCGAAGCACAGCGACTCATGTCGCCTCCGGTTCTCCAGACGAGGTGCGTCGGCAGGCCGGGCCTACGGCAGACCCGGCTGCCAGGCAAATGCATCGCCGCTCATGACGATGTGGCCGACGCCAGGGAACGGAAAGTGCGGAGCAAACACCAGTTCCTGCTCCTTGGCGAGCGCCCCGAGCCGAGTCTGGCGGGTCGTCTTGGCCGCAACAGAATCGCTGTCGAAGCCCATGGTCCATTGCGGCTTCGACAGCGAGACGATGTAGCTATGCGCCATATCGCCGATGTCGAGGAGGCGGGCCTTGCCGGAGACGATCTCGTAGCCGACATGGCCGGGGGTATGGCCCTCGAGGGCGACGGCGGTGACGCCGGGAGCGATGGTGGCACCGGGCTCGAAGGTCTTGACGTGCGCCTGGATGGCCGAGACCAGTTTCGCTGGACCCTGTTTCTGCAGAAAGACCCATTCGGCGCTCGCCATGCGGATCGTCGCCTTCGGAAACGCGAGCGCGCCCTGCGCATCCAGCAGTCCGCCGACATGATCGCCGTGCGAGTGCGTGATCAGCACGTCGGTCACGCTCGAGGGCGCAACGCCTGCGACGCCGAGGCTGGCAAGCAAGCTGCCGTGCGCTTCGGGTCCGAGGCCGGTGTCAAGCAGCAGCAGGCGCCTACCCGTGCGTACCAGTAACGCATTCACCGATAGCGTGAGACGGTCGGTGGGCGCGCCCGCGGCGCGCAGCACCTCGCTCACCGCCGGAGCGCCGACATCAGCGCCGAAGATCTTGGCGTCGTTCGGCACGACGAATTGAGCGTCGTGCAAGGCGGTCAGCTGCAGTGCGCCCAAGTGAAATGACTTGGCCGCGGGCGGGACCGAGGCGGGGCCGAAACCATCGCCGGCGCGAGCCGCCCCGACTAATCCGACTCCGACCAAGGCAAAGAGCATGAGGGTTGAACGCATGGCGGGCTCCTGTTAAAAAATTTCGTAAAACTACCGCGCGGCCGCGGTCTTGTGGCAACGTTTGTCCTTCCTGATTAGAGGTAACACTTTATTCCGAGCACATAGGTAACATTTTTGGGCATTTTGGGAGAGCCAAAATGCCGTGGCAGGAGTGTTCAAAAATGGATGAGCGTCTGCGCTTTGTGGCTCGGTTATTGGAAGGCGAGAAGATGGCGGTGTTGTGCCGGGAATACAATATTGCCCGCAAGACCGGCTATAAATTGTTCTCTCGGTATAAGGAACAAGGCTAGGAAGGCCTGACGGACCGCAGCAGACGGCCCTATCGACAAGGCTGCCGACTCTCAGAAGCGATCGAAGGGCTGATCCTTTCGATCAAGCGTGAACATCCGACCTGGGGCGCGCCGAAGATCCGCGAGATCGTCAAACGCAAGGTCTGCAAATCCAGTTGCCGGCCATCAGCACGGTGCACGCCGTACTGCATCGGCATGATCTGGTGAACAAACCTCGGCGAAAGCGGCATCATAAAGCGCAAGGAACGCCCTTCTCCATCACCCGCACGCCAAATGATCTGTGGTGTGCGGACTATAAGGGGGAGTTCATGCTGGCCGATAAGCGCTACTGCTATCCGCTGACCATCACCGATTTTGCCAGCCGATATCTGCTGTCCTGCGAGGCGCTCCTAACCACCAAGGAGAAGTACGCTTTTGCCGTGTTTGAAAGGGTTTTTAAGGAGTTCGGCGTACCCAAGGCGATCCGTACCGACAACGGTGTGCCCTTCGCCAGCCCGAACTCTCTCTTCGGCTTAAGCAAGCTCTCGGTCTGGTGGCTGCGATTAGGTATCGAGATCGAACGCATCAAACCCGGCAACCCGCAGCAAAACGGTCGCCACGAACGCATGCACCTGACGCTCAAGAAGGAGGCCACCAAACCGGCGGCCAAGAACCTGCTTCAGCAACAAGACAAGTTCGACCGCTTCATCGAGACCTATAACCGGGATCGGCCGCACCAGGCGATCGGTATGAAGTTCCCCGCGGAGCTCTACTCCAAGTCCCTGCGGCCTTATCGAGGCATCGGCGAGTTGGAGTACCCCTTCCATGATCGCACCATCACGGTCACTCACTGCGGCCGGATCTGCATCGGACGGCGCAAGATCAATTTAAGCACCGTATTCGCCGGCCAGAACGTCGGCGTCAAGGAGGTCAGCGACAGAGTCTGGCTGGTTAGCTTTATGAAATACGACTTAGGCTTCTTCGATCAGGAGCTGGGCACCGTCACTAGCGCGGAGAATCCGTTCGGGGCTAAGGTGTTACCTATGTGCTCGGTATAAAACGTTACCGATGTGCCCCGGAACGGACCGTTGTTGGGTAGTGGTCAGGGAGGGAATTTAACCCCCGACACGCGGATTTTCAGCGTCTAGCCGCCGTCGATCGAGATCTACTGGCCGGTGAAATAGGCGGACGCTGGCGAGGCAAGGAACAACGCCTATCCCTTGATGTCTTCTGCAAGCCCACGCGATGCATGGGTATCACCTTGCCCATTGCCTGCACCTGCAGCCGCTTTGCATGCTCGCCGCCGATATTGGTGGCGAAAAATCCCGGGGCCATGGCCTTGACCGTAATCTCATACGCGGCCAACTCCTGCGCCAGCTGACGCGGGAGTTGAGCAGCGCCCGCCTTGGTCGCCAAGGAGGCAGCGCCGATGGCCGGTTCGCACTGATACGCCGCCACCGAGGTGGTGACAATGCGAACGTCCGGTCAATGGCGGCGTGAGCCCGTACATCGACCACTTCGCCGCGGAATGCTTAGTCCGAGATCGTAGCCCTGCTCGACTTTGAAACGTTCGTCTATCTTCAATCGCTACGCCATGTTGGGCGCTGCGCCCGACCCGACATCGACCAGAATTTTCAAGCCCTCCTGTCGCCGCAATCGTTCGAACCCGCGCTCCATCAAGGCGTCGAACGGAATCGTCTCCACCCACTCGTCCAGCGGGTAATGCCCGCGGTCCATCGCATGGATGACGCTCGGGAATGCCTGAACCGAGAGGGCCACACCGGTGAGATTGACTTCGGGCATGAGTAAATCGAAAGGTGGGATCACCACCGGCACATGATGGATGGCGACCACCACGGCCGTGCCGTCGACTCGGGTACCGTGCAACATGGCATTGAAGGCTGACGCCACCCCCGCGGCATCCACCGATGCATGCGCGCCGCGGCCGCCGGTCAGGTCTCGAATTGCCGCGATCGGGTCGCAGTCGTTCGGATCAATAGTCACGCGCGCGCCAAGACGCTGCAGCACCTTACGCCGCAGCGGTGAAGGATCGACTACGATGACATCGACCCCGCGTGCCTTGAGCGTCAGACACAGGCCGATGCCGATGGGACCCGCGCCATGGATGGCCACCGTCTGCCCCGCCTCTACGCGGCAGCGATTGGCCGTATGCCACGCGATCGCCAGCGGCTCGATCAGCGTACCCTGCACCGGCGTCATGCCCCGCGGCAGGCGATGTGCCATGGCACGGCGCACCACGGTGAATTCGGCGAGACCGCCGCCGCCGCGGTTATAGCCGTGCAGCGCAAGACTCGGACAGTGATTGTACTGTCCCGCCGTACACGAATAACAATGGCCGCAAGTTTCGACCGGCTCGACGGCGACCAAGTCACCGCGCGATAAATCCTCGACCCCGGCGCCCCAAGACACCACTTCACCGCATAGCTCATGTCCGAAAATAACCGGGTTCTTCACTCCCGTGAGCGGGTGCGGCGTCGAGCGTGTGGTGGTTGGCCCGTCGTAGTATTCGTGCAAATCGCTGCCGCAGATGCCGTTGTAGATGACCCGCAGCTTCACATCGCCCGGACCGGGCTCAGGTTCGGCGACGGACTCCAGCCTCAGGTCTCGGTTACCGTAATAAACCGCTGCGCGCATTCTTATCCCCCGTGACTCTAGGTATGGGACCCGAGCCGGGCACGGCTCACTCGACCAATCACGCAGCCCGACTCAACTCGCAGGGAAACGGCCCACGCATTGCGCTCATGCATTGCACATACCGCCTTGCGCGGACAGAATCACGGCCATGACCACTTACGTACTGATCCACGGCGCCTGGCATGGCGGCTGGTGCTGGCATCGCATTGTCGCCGGCCTAAGGCAGGCATCGCACATCGCCATCGCCCCGGACTTGAAGTCGCTGGGACGCGATCGTACCCCGCCAGGAGAAATCACGCTCGCCACCTGGACCGAGCAAATCGCAGCCCTGGTGCAGGCTCAGCCGGAACCCGTGGTGCTCGTCGGTCACAGCCGCGGCGGCATCGTCATCTCCGAAGTCGCGGAACGAATTCCCGAGCGCCTGAGCGTGCTGGTGTACGTCACCGCCTTCATGCTGGAGAGCGGCCAATCACTTCAAGAATTCGCGGCCCAGGATCCAGAGTCCTTGGTCGGTCCCGCCACCCTACTCGATCAAGCGCATGGATCGGTGTCCATACGGGAGGATGCAGTTCGCGATGTGTTCTATAACCGCTGCCACGATGCCGATGTGGTGCTCGCCAAGTCCTTATTGACCCCCGAACCTCTCGCCCCGTTGGCAACGCCGCTGCGCCTCAGCGCCGCCCGCTTCGGCAGCGTGCCGCGCATCTATGTCGAATGCGCCGCAGATCGGGCCATGACCCTCGCCGCCCAGCGCCGCATGCAGCAGGCTCTGCCTTGTCGCGAGCGCATCACTCTCGACGCCGACCACTCCCCGTTCTTCTGTGACAGCGAACGTCTGACCGAAGTGCTGTCCAAGATAGCGTACTGAGTCGAATCCGAAGCAGAGTCCAAGCGCACGGCGGATGCCGACTTGTCGGCCGCCGACATTTCAGGTGGAGACCGTTTCTTTTTCAGAAGATCCTGCAGATCTTGCTCTAGCAATCATCCTCTTCACTTCAGAATTAGTATGAGTTTCGTTGATTTCGATATCGGGATGCGACAGGGCAAACACTCGAAAAATCTCGTCCGCGAATGCCTGTCCGATGCTCGGCACATTATCGAAGTCAAAGACAACCACTTTGAATAACTCTATTCGCGCCAGGAGCCTTTTGGCCTGAGATCTCGATATTAGATTTTCGTTTCCGTAGCGAGCCAGATTTACCGGAACAACGGTCTTTGTAAAGCCAAAATCATCACCGGACGTGAAGTGGCTGAATACTTTTGTGGTTGTTCTGGAAGTGTGATTATTCAATTTCATCCAGACCGCCGTTCCGGATTGGAATTTGTCTCGTTCTAGCAGCCAGTCGTGTTTGTTGCCAAATCTATGTGAGAAAAACAAGCCGCCTGAAAGAATATCGAATTCATCGAACATTCTGGAGGAAAAAAAGATTCCTTCGCCCGAATGACGCGCCGGATCAGTCGTCAGTTTTCCCTTGGCCAATTCCAAGATGGCATGCCTCTCATCCAAAAGATCCAGGGCCAATTGAATTTTCTTGAAAATTCCTACTCCATCGTCTCTTAAGAGAATTTCCGTAGCGACCGCGGTCCTCGATACAGACACGTAGATTGACTTCCCGGAGGAGTGATCTATCGCATTGTTGAACATCTCAGTAAAACCGTATTGCCAGATATCAAGCACGTTATCCGGCATTTCTCCGAGTGCTTTGCTTATGTTGTCTCTCCACACCCTATCTTCCGCAAGTGCAGGCGTGATCTCGTAGTGCTCGCGCCATTCAAGTAGTGGTGCTAACTTATAAAGACGATTGCGAGTTTTCCCAGAGTCAATGATTGCGTGCTCCAGCGTTAATCGTTGGAGATGCTTGTTTACTGCTTGCCGCGTAATTGCAAAATGTTCTGCGGTTACTCTGCTGATGTCACCCGGATGTTTCTCAAGGGCCTCCAGAATGAACCTGCGGACGTCCTCGCCCCTTGAACGTACTCTTTTCATATGCAATTAGGCCCTTGCATTTTGTCAACCTAGTTTTATATTGACAACCTTAAGAGAAATTATTGTCAACTATATGGAGATGATTGTCAACCATAGGAATAAGACATCCTGCGCCGCAGGGTGCGCAAATAGTCGCAGAGCGCTAAGCGCAGCGTCGCGCGAGCAAAAACCTACACCAATGGTGCCGGCTTAGGCGATCTTCTTGCGCCCATGCAGCCGCGTCACCAGATCCGCTTCGCTGCGACTCAAGCCGAATTGCTGCGCCAGTCGGCCCGACTCCGTGCCGCGCCGCGCAGAATCGATCGCCTGATCGAAGGATTGCACGCTGCCGCGAAGTTCCAGCGAATCGATGCGCTCAGCAACGCCCGCGTGTTCCTGCTCAACCCGCCGCACGCGCCGACCCGTCTTCATGCTGATCGACGACGCCAATTCCAATTCGCGCCGCAGCGCCGCCAAACTCGACTCCACCGATAGACAACGGCTTTTGCAGCGAAGCACCGCTGCAATTGCGAACAGCGAGAAGACTATTGCAAAGATTCCGAGGATCGATCCGGTCAGCGCCAAAATCGTGTTGATGTCTGCGGTCATATTAGGCGTACTCGTCGATGAGGGATTTAGGGGGGCGTGGGTTGCCTGCGGGATCTTTGTCGGGTGCTGGCTTGTTGCCACCCGGCGCCGCGCCTGATCCGTCTCTGGAAGGGCGCTTGTCGGCGATCGGCAGTGCCGGGTAGAGGCCGGAGTTGCTCAAGCGGTCAACTTCACTCATGGCACGAATGCTCACTCTGTTTTGGGTGGCTCATCCGCCGGCGGCTTCGCCGGCTCTTTGACTAATACGGTTTTCTCAAGAGTCTCCGTCGGCATGCGGTACATCAGACGATTCGTGCCGCTGCTCCCGTCCGCGAGCGCGACACCGGTCGCGGTGTTACCCGGAGTGTGCTCATCGACTATGGTCGTCATCGGCGCGCCGGGCGACACCTGCTCCAGCACCAAGACCACCACCCGCCGATTCGCATTGCGCCCTTCCAGCGTGCTATTCGCCTGGCGAGGATGAAATTGGCCGAAACCGACAATCTCCATGCGCAGCGGATCGATACCCTGCCGCATGAATTGATGCACCACGCTGGCGGCGCGCGCCGCCGACAGCTCCCAGTTGGACGGGAATGCGGCAGTCTTGATCGGCCTATCGTCGGTGTGGCCCTCCACACGGATGGGATTGGGGAAGGGCTTCAACACTTCGGCCAATTTGTCGAGCACCGGTTCAGCCACCGGCGCGAATTCGCCCGCGCCGCTCGGAAATAAAATATCCGCATTGATCTCGATTTCCAGCCACATATTCTCGCGGCGCACCGTCACCAGCTTCGCATCGATCAGTGACTGCATGGCATCCTGCACCTTGCGTTGCATGCGAATCAAGGCGCCGGCAAGATCGGTCGAACTCAAGGACTCGGTTTTAGTCGGGTCGCGGGGCGTGAGCTGGCCGTCGGATGTGGTTTTCTGATTGATCTTGATCAGCGTGGTCGGTGTGATGCCGGCAATCGGCTTCTCGCCGCCCTTGCCCGGCTCCTTTTCTCCGATGTTCACCGGCCGCATGCTCTTCGGCGCGCCGTTGAAGGCCGCGATCATCGAATCGGACAGCACCCGGAATTTACCCTCGTTCACCGAGGACATGGCGTACATGACGGTGAACAGCGCGAACAGCAGGGTCACGAGATCGCCATAGGGAATCGCCCAAGCTTCCGCGTTCACATGCTCTTCGTGCTTTTTCTTACGGGCCATGTCGTCCTATCAGTGGTGGAAATACCCTTGCAGTTTCGATTCGATATTGCGCGGGTTCTCGCCCTGGGCGATGGCGATGATTCCTTCGATCACCATGGTGCGTACCTGCGACTGGCCGTGGATCACCGACTTGAGCTTATTGCCCATGGGCAGGAACAGCAGGTTGGCGAACGCAATGCCGTAAATCGTCGCGATGAAGGCGGCCGCAATGCCGTGGCCCAACTTCGAGGGGTCATTGAGATTCTGCATGACGGCCATCAATCCCATGACCGCGCCGATGATGCCGAGCGTCGGCGAATAGACGCCCATGGCTTCGAAGACTTTGGCGGCCTGGGTGTCGAAATGCTCCATCGTGTCCAATTCGATTTCCATGCTGGAACGAATGGCATCGGGCTCACCGCCGTCCACCAGCGATTGCAGACCCTTCTTCAAGAAATCGTCCTTTTCCGCCTCCACCGCGGACTCGAGGCCGAGCAAACCCTGTTTGCGGGCGATATTGCTCCACTCCACGATTTTCTCGATCATCGCGCCCGGATTGCTCGCGGGCGGCTTGAACACCCAGGAGACGATTTTCCAGGCCCGCAGAAAAGTGGCCAGCGGCGTCTGCACCAGGCTTGCGGCAAATGTGCCCACCACCACAATGACGAACGCCGCGCTGCCGACCAGGGCACCGGCGCTGCTGCCTTTCAATATGGCGCCGCCGATAATGGCAATCAAACCGAGCACAATGCCGATGAGACTTAAGATATCCATGGGCTAGTTCGGCTGCAGCCATTCGGCCAGACGCGCGCGCAGGCGCACCAGTGCTTGACCGTGAATCTGGCAGACGCGCGATTCAGAGACTTCCAGCACCTCGCCGATTTCGCGCAAATTCATGTCATCGTCGTAATACAGTGACAGCACCATTTTTTCGCGCTCGGGCAAGCCATTGATCGCAACGCCCAGCGCATCGCGAAAGCCGGCATCTTGGATGTGATCGAAGGGTCCCGGTTGTTCGTCGCGGGCATGATCGGCGGGGCTCGATTCGTCTTCGCTGGAGCCCATTTGATCGAAGCTGAACAGCCGGCAACTGGCCGCGTCTTGGACCAGCTTGTGGTAGTCCTCGATGGACACGCCTAGGCCCTGGGCAATGTCGATGGGAGTCGCGTCCTGTCCCTTGGCGTTTTCGATCTTGCGCACCACATCTGCCATCTCGCGCATGTTTCGATGCACCGAACGCGGAGTCCAATCCGACTTGCGCACTTCGTCGAGCATGGAGCCGCGAATCCGAATGCCTGCATAGGTCTCAAAATTCGCGCCCTTGGTGGGAGAATAGTGCTTGGCGGCATCCAGCAAGCCGATCATTCCAGACTGAATCAGATCGTCCACCTCCACATTCGGCGGCATGCGGCTGACCAGGTGGTAGGCAATGCGCTTGACCAGGTCGGCATGCCTTAAAACCAATTCTTGCTGCGGCACTTGATCGACCGGGACGTCATCGTCCGCAATCGGTTGCGTGCCGCGTTTCTGTGTATTTGAGTACTGTGTGCTTGCTCTCATTGCAATACCGTCGAAGGACCGATCCCAGCCCCTACCATGCGTTCGACAAAGAACTCAAGGTGACCTCGCGCCCCTTGGGGCACAGACCACTTATCGGCCTTCAATGCCAGATTCTTAAGGGCAATGGATGAAATAGACGCAGGGTACGCATCAACCACGGCCGTCTGACGCTGCACTGCACGCCGCAGGTAGTCGTCAAACGGTACGGAACCTGCAAACTCCAGTGCCACATTGAGAAATCGGTCACAGACTCGCGCAATTTTTTGGAATAAGTCAGGGCCCTCGCCCGAGCGACGGGTCTGATTCGCCAGAATCTGGAAACGCTGCACGCCGTGTTCGCGGCTCAATACCTTGATCAGCGCATAGGCGTCGGTGATGGACGCGGGCTCGTCGCACACCACCACCAGCACGTGATGCGCCGCCTGGCTGAAGGTGGTGACGCTGTCGTGCAATCCCGCCGCGGTGTCCACTACCAGAACCTCGACCCGGTGATACAAGTCGCTGAATGCGCGAATGATTCCGGCCTGCTCTGCTTCCGACAAATTCACCATGTGTTTCATGCCCGACGCCGCCGGGACGACTTGCAGCCCGTGCGGCCCGGTGACGATGGCGTCCTCCAGGCAGCATTCGCCCTTGATCACATGTCCCAAGTGAAACCGCGTATGTAGTCCTAAAACCACGTCGACATTGGCCAGACCCAAGTCGGCGTCCAGCAGCATCACGTCACGGCCCTGTGCAGCGATCGATACCGCCAGATTGGCGGACACCGTGGTCTTGCCCACGCCTCCCTTGCCGCCGGTGACGGCGATCACCTTGACCGGACGCGTGGCGTTCAGTTCGGCCAACACCTCGGCATGCTGCGGCGAAAGTCGGGTCTCACGCATGCGCGTGTGCTCGACCGAAATTGCGCACGTAGTAGGCTTCGTCGCGTAGCGCCGGCCTGCCCTCCTGCAAAGCCACTGCGGTGCGCACCAGCCACACCCGTCTGCGGTGGGCTGCATGCAAATCCTCCGGCACTCGTTGTCCGTCGCATACATAGGCTATTTTCAGGCGATGACGCAGAGTCGCGGAAATCACGGCGCCCAAGCTCGCGGCCTCATCGACCTTGGTCAGAATGCAGGCAACCGGCGTCAGCGGCGCGAAAGCTCTCACAATCTCGTCAAGCGCATGGCCTTCGCCCTGCGCCGGCAGCGCCAACAAAACCCGGGCGCGCGCCGCGCCTAATTGCAAAGCCGCCAACTGCTCCGCGAGCCGCGCATCGCGCGGGCCCATGCCGGCGGTGTCGATCAACACCAGCTTCTTCGATCTGAGCCGGTCCAAAACCCGCGACAAATCCCGGCCGCTGTTGGCCGCGTACATGGGCGCGCCGAGGATGCGGGCATAAGTCATGAGCTGATCGCGAGCGCCGATTCGATAGCCATCGGTGCTGACCAGTGCCAGATCCTGGCTGCCGTGCCGCATGCACCAGCTTGCCGCCAGCTTGGCAATCGTCGTGGTTTTGCCCGCTCCGGTGGGGCCTACGATCGCCATCACCCCGCCGCTCACTCCGGCAAGGTCGTCCACCACCGGCAAGTGCTTGACCAGCAACGCCAGCGGAATGTGCGAGGGATTTTTCAGGGTGGTGCGCCGCGGCGCATGCGCCGCCAGCGCCATAGCCACGTCGGGCGCTATGTCCATCGCCGAAAGCTCTTCCAGAACGCGCGCCTTCAAGGGCTCACGCAAGCGTTTGTCATTCCAAGTCATGCCGGCAAGTCCGTTCTCAAGCGTTTGCCGCAGATCCTGCAATTCACGCTGCAGGGCGCCGTATCCCGGATCTGTGTCGCGAGTGGCGGGTGCAATGCGTGTCGGCATCGGCGACGCCGCGCGAACGGGCGGCGCCGCGGTACGCTTTGGCAGTGGGGTAGCCGGCATCATCGCGGCGACAACCGCCGCGGGAGGAGAAATCGATGCTGCCGGTCGGACTAAGATCGCCGGCTCAGCCATGATTGGCGGCACCGGTATGCGCTGCCTATTCGCGTCGGCGAACAGAGCTTCGTCGTAGTCGACGGCGGCGATCACCTCGATCCCATCCTCACTGCGGCGGCTGGACAAAATGACGGCATCCGGCCCCTGCTCCGCCCGCACTTGCGCGAGAGCTGCGCGCATGCTGGCCGCGGTGTAACGTTTTATCTTCATGTCAACCTCCATGAATCAAGCATTAGCGTCCAACCGCGGCGATCACGCGGATGCGGCGGTTTTCAGGTATCTCGTTGTAAGCCAGCACCGCGAGCGACGGCGTCGAATGGCGCATCAGGCGCGCGATCCACGGCCGAATTTTCGGCGTGACCAGCAGCACGGCGGGCTCGCCGGCCGCTTCCTGGCGCCGCGTGCTGTCGGCAAGCGCGGTCTGAATTCTGTCGGCAAGCCCGGGCTCGAACCCCGGCGAAGCGTCACCGCCGCCCGCCATTGAGTCCTGCAGCACTTGCTCGAGCGCCGCATCCAGGGTGATGACCGGCAGCTCCTGCCGCAGGCCGCCGATGTTCTGCACGATGCTGCGGCCGAGCGCGACGCGCACGGCCGCCACCAGCGCCACGGGATCCTGCGTCTTCGGCGCGAGCTCCGCGAGCGTCTCGCAGATGGTGCGTAGATTGCGAATGGGTACGCGCTCCAGCAGCAGGTACTGCAGCACCTTGACGACCACGCTCATCGGCAGCAGCTTCGGTACCAAGTCCTCGATCAGTTTCGGCGCACTCTTGCCGAGGCGATTGAGCAATTGCTGGACTTCTTCGTGGCCCAGCAACTCGTGCGCATGGGACTGCAATAAGTGGCTCAAATGAGTGGCAATGACGCTGCCGGCATCCACCACCGTGTAGCCCAGCCCCTGCGCCTGTTCGCGCCGCGACTTATCGACCCAGACCGCTTCCAGGCCAAAGGCGGGATCCTTGGTGGCCGTACCCGGCACCGTACCCGAGACCTGCCCCGGATTGATGGCGAGCTCACGGTCGGGGAACACTTCCGACTCGCCGACCGGAGCGCCCAGAATGGTGATCCGATAGGAATTAGGGCCCAACTCCAAGTTGTCGCGAATGTGCACGGCCTGCACCAGGAACCCCAGTTCCTCGGACAGCTTCTTGCGCACGCCCTTGATGCGCCCCATCAATTCACCGCCCTGACTACGATCCACGAGAGGGATGAGCCGATAGCCGACCTCCAGCCCGATCAGGTCGACCGTTTCGACATCGTCCCAAGACAACTCCCTCTGCTCCGACGGCACTGCCGCCGCGGCGGCGGGGGCAGCCGCGGCCACATTATCGGACGCCTTGCGCTTACTCAGAAAGTAAGCGCCGCTGGCGCACACGGCGGCCATGCTCAAGAACACGAAATTCGGCATTCCCGGAATGATGCCGAGCAATGTCAGGATGCCGCTGGTGACGCCCAGTGCCTTGGGCTGACCCAAGACCTGCACCATGATTTGCTGGCTCATGTCATGCGGGCGCGATACACGCGTGACCAGGATCGCCACCGCCACCGACAACAGCAACGCCGGGATCTGCGCCACCAATCCGTCGCCAATTGTGAGCAGAGCATAGGTGCGTCCCGCATCCGCCAGCGACATGCCATGTTGGGCCGCGCCGATGATGGTGCCGCCGAATAAATTGATGAACACGATTAAAATGCCGGCGACGGCATCGCCGCGCACGAATTTGCTGGCGCCGTCCATGGCGCCGTAGAAGTCTGCCTCCTCGCGAACCTCCTGGCGGCGCACGATGGCTTCAGCCTGGGTGATGATGCCGGCGTTCAGATCCGCGTCGATCGCCATCTGGCGGCCGGGCATGGCGTCCAATGTGAAACGCGCGCTGACCTCCGAGATACGCCCCGCGCCCTTGGTGATCACGACGAAATTGATGATCACGAGCACCGTGAACACGACCATGCCCACCGCGTAGTTCCCGCCGACCACGAACTCACCGAAGGCGGCAATGACATGGCCCGCGGCATGCGATCCAGTGTGGCCGTTGATCAGCACGATGCGTGTCGAAGCCACATTGAGGCCGAGGCGCAGCAGGGTGGCGCCCAACAGCACCGTTGGGAACGTTGCGAATTCCAATGCCCGCCGCACGTAGATGACGGCCAGCAGGATCATGATCGACAGTGAAATATTGAAAGTGAAGAAAATATCCAGCAGGAATGCCGGCAGCGGCAGCACCATCATGGCGAGAACCGCCATGACCAGCAGCGGCACTCCTAGGCCGGTGCGGGCAAAATCGCCGAATGTTGCCGCTGCGGCGCGCGCGTTCATGCGTCGTCGAACTCGCTGCTAACTTGCGGATTGGGGCGCGCCACCCTGGCGGCGACGGTCGGATTTAAGGTGCGTATCCTGAAGATGTACGAGAGAACCTGAGCCACCGCTGCATACAAGCCGGCGGGAATTTCCTTGTTTAAATCGGTCGATCGATACAGGGCGCGCGCCAATTTCGGTGCCTCGAACACCGGCACACGGTGCTCCTGCGCGATGCGCCGTATGTTTTGCGCCACCAGATCGACGCCCTTGGCGAGTACGCGCGGTGCGCGCATGTTCTTCGGGTCGTATTTGAGGGCCACCGCAAAGTGCGTTGGGTTGACGATGACGACGTCGGCGGTCGGCACTTTATGCATCATGCGGCGGCGCGCCAGCGTTTGCTGCATTTGACGGATGCGTTGCTTGGTCTCCGGGCGGCCGTCAGATTCCTTGGCTTCGTCGCGCACCTCCTGGCGCGTCATGCGCAGCATGCGTTTGAACTGAAACAACTGCAGGGGCACGTCGACGATGGCGACCAGCGCCAGCGACGCGCACAACCAGACGAACGCCCACGCCACGAGGGAGGTGCCACGGCCGATCGCAGCACGCGGTTCCATGTGCGCGAGCGCCATTACGTCGCGGAATGTCCAGGACACGATGGCCGCGCAAACGCCGCCGACCACTGCGCACTTCAATAGAGCCTTGCCGAGTTCGGAGGCGCCGCGCAGGCCGAACAGCCGCTTCAATCCAGCAAGCGGACTCATGCGGGAAAAATCCGGAGCCATGGCTTGCACGCTGAAATTCCAGCCGCCCAGCAGCACCGATGCCAGCAGCACCAGGCCGATCAGCACACCGAACAGCGGCAACAAGACGGTGAGCGCACTGGTGCAGGCCGCGCCCAGTGCGGTAAACATGGCGTCCGGATCGCGCAGCGCCTGCGCATCGAAGTTGAGACTGTGTCGCATCATCTGCGACAGGCGTGTGGCGAGCGTGCCGCCGACCGCCATTAGCGTCGCGCTGCCGCCGATCATGGTGGCGAAGTTTGTCAGCTCGCGCGAGCGCGGGATCTGACCGCGCTCGCGCGCATCCTGCAGGCGTTTTTGCGAAGGTTCTTCGGTACGTTCGCCGCCCGTTTCGGCTTCGGCAGCCATCAGTGCGCACCCGCCGGCGCACGCACCAGGTCGGTGACCGCGTTAAGCGCGCTGTTGATGAGGCTGGAAATGCCGGCCATGATGCCGTCTAGGCCGACCAGCAGCACGAAGAAACCGCACATCATGGTGATGGTGAAGCCGATGCCGAACAGATTCAGTTGCGGCGCGGCGCGCGTGACCACCCCGAGCGCCAAATTGACGATCACCAATGCGATGACTGCGGGCAGCGCGATCAGCAGCCCGGACTCGAATACTCGAGCACCCCACACGGCCACGGACAGGAAGAAATTCCTGTCAATGTGCGCGGCGCCGATAGGCAGGGTCTGAAAGCTCTCCGCCAATGCGCCGAGCAAGACCAGGTGACCGTTGATCGCGAGATAGGTAAGAATGCCGAAAATCATGAACATCTGGCCGAGCACCGTCGTGTTCGCGCCGCGCTGTGGATCCACCAGCGTCGCAAATCCCAGACCCATGGTCAGCGAGATGGTTTGGCCGGCGAAGGTCAGCGCCTCGAAGGTCAGCTGCACCACCATGCCGATCGCGACGCCAATCAAGATTTCCTGCACGCCCGCCAGCATGCCGGCGCCGGAGAAGATAGTCAGGGCCGCTGGTATTTGCACCAGCGGTGCCATCAAGAAGGCGAGCGACAGCGACATGACGATCTTAACGAAGGTCGGTATGACGGTTTCGCTGGCTACCGGCGCCGCGAGCACGAATCCACCCACCCGCAGCATCGGCCACCATAGCCGGCCCACCCACTGCGAGACATCGGAGGCATTGAGAGTCAACGGCTGCACGTGCGCCCTAGCCGACCACGGTAGGAATGCTGGCGTACAAGTCGCGTGTGAAATCAGTCAGCACCCGTAAAATCCAGGGACCCGCTACAAATAGCGTGAGCACCAGCAGCAGCAGCTTGGGAATGAAGCTCAAGGTGGATTCATTGATTTGCGTAGCTGCCTGCAGCATGCCGATCACGAGACCGGCGATCAGCGCGATCAATAGCAGGGGGGCGGCGATCATCGAGGTGACCAGCAGCATGCGGTGCGCCAATTCCATGACGTTCTCGGGAGTCACTGATGAAAACTCGAGGCCAGCGTGCCCATCAGCAACGTCCAGCCATCTACCACCACGAACAGCATGATTTTGAACGGCAGCGACACGAGCACCGGGGACAGCATCATCATGCCCATGGACATCAGCACACTGGCGACGACCAAGTCGATGACCAGGAAGGGTATGAACACCATGAAGCCGATCTGAAAGGCAGTTTTCAGTTCACTGGTCATGAAAGTCGGAATCAAAACGCTCAGCGGCACATCGTCTGGAGTCGCGAATTGCGTCCTGCCCGAGAGCTTCGTGAACAATTGCAGGTCGTTCTCGCGGGTCTGCGCCAGCATGAATTTCTTCAGCGGCTGCAGCGTGCGATCGATGGCTGTCTCGCCCGCCAATTGACCGTCCAGATACGGCTTGATGCCGCTGGCATAGGATTGTTCGATGGCCGAGCTCATGACGAAGAACGTCATGAATAGGGCAAGCCCGGTCAATATTTGGTTCGAAGGGGTCGTCGCCATGCCGAGTGCCTGACGCAGAATCGACAGCACGATGATGATTCGCGTGAACGCGGTCATTGCCAGCAGAATCGCCGGCAGCAGCGTCAGCACCGTCATCAGGATCAATACTTGAAAGGTGAGCGAGTAAGTCTGTGCGCCATCGGCAGCCGTTTTGATGGCGATGGCCGGCAGCGCACTCTGCGCCATCACCGCGTGGTCCGGCAGCAGCACGGCCAACGGCAGCAGCGCGAGGACACCGATGGCCGTCAGCGACGGACGGCGCGACGTGGCGCGGACCCGCATCAGGCGGGACCGCCCGGCCGCTTCATCAGCTCGCGCATACGGTCGGCAAATGCCGGCGCCGGCGCACCCCCTTTGAGCGCGATGGGAACTGCCAGCGGGGTGAGCGGCACCAGCCCGGAGGCGCCGACGCCAACCAGCACCTGCGATTCGCCGACTCGAAGCAACACGATGCGATCCCTCGGGCCCACACTGAGTTCATCGATGACGACGATTTCACCCGAGCTGCGCGGCCCGGCCAGCTTGAGCCGCTTCAGCGCCCAGCTTATGGCCAGGATCAGCGCGACGATGGCCATGAGACTCAAAGTCAGCTGCGCCAGACTGCCAACGGACAGCGGCGAGGCAGGTTGAGCGAGGCCCGTCACTTGACGTGCTCCATCCTTTCGGTTGCGCTCACCACATCCGTGAGCCGGATGCCGAATTTCTCATTCACCACCACCACTTCACCGCGCGCAATGCGCACTCCGTTCACCAGCACGTCGAGGGGCTCGCCTGCCATGCGGTCCAGTTCAACCACGGCGCCGGGCGCCAGTTGCAGCAGTTCGCGTACCGGCATGCGGGCGCGACCGACTTCCAGGGCGAGAGTGACCGCGACGTCCAGGATCAGGTTCAGGTTCATTTCCTGGCTACCCGTGCCGGCGGCATTCGGGCCCAGTTCGCCGAATTGCGCACGCGCGACAGCGGGATTTTTCAGATCGGGCGTGCTC
Organism: Steroidobacterales bacterium; assembly: GCA_038226325.1. Lineage (GTDB taxonomy): Bacteria > Pseudomonadota > Gammaproteobacteria > Steroidobacterales > Steroidobacteraceae > Bog-1198. Next base: position 57,609 of record JBBRQO010000018.1, read on the forward strand.
ATGTAGAAGCTCCTGAAACAATCTTGAGTGCATTGCGTCCCTGCGAGATACCGAACCGGCCGCGATACAGGGGTACATCGCCGGCATACAGCATCACCTGTTGCGGCGCTTCGATGGGAATGATGTCGCCCGGCGCCAGGCGTACCAGTTCGCGCAGACTGATTTGCGCCTGCGCAAGAATGGCGCGGGTATCGACTTCGGCGCCTTGCAATGCCGCAGTGAGCGCCGGTCCCCACGCTTCCTGCTTGCGCAGCGTCGTCTGGCCGCCGTCCGCGGCGAGCGTCTCGCGTACAGGCGCCAGCAACGCTTCGGGCAGCAGCCAATCCATGTGGCCGCTGCGGGCGCCGAACTCCACGCTGAATTTGAGAACCAGGACGGACTCCTGTGGTGCGCCCAACTGCACCAAGCGCGGATTGGTTTCCTGTTTGACGAGTTCGAACTCCAGCGGGGTCACTGGCGCCCACGCCGCGCTCAAGTCCGCCGCAAGGCTGCGCAGCATGAGTGCCAAAAAGCGTTGCGCCGCGGGCGCCACGGCTGCCTGAGGGTCTGTGGTGGCCCGGCCGGACCCGCCGAAGAATCCATCGAGCAGGGTCAACAGCAGGGCCGGTTCGACACTGATAAAGGCAAAGCCCGGCAGCGGTTTGAGCCGCACCACGGCAAGGCTCGCCGGTACCGGCAGCGCGGCCAGCAGGTCGGCACTCTTCGCTGATTCCAGAGCAGTGAACTGCATGCTGGCATCACGGCCGAGCAATGCGGACAACGACGCACCGGCGCGCTCCGCAAAGCTTTTACTCACCACTTCCAGTAGCGGCAGCTGCATGCGATTGATGCGCTGCGCCGTAAAGTCATAAGGCCGCACCCCACTCGCGTCGCTCTTTTCGAGCAGCGCCGACACTTCTTCTTCTGAAATCGCAGCGCGCGCCTTGCCTTCGGCCATTACTGCACCACGAAACTGGTGAACAGCAGGTCATCCACGTCCGGTCCGCCTTCTTTCTTCTGCACGGCACGCAACTCGGCAAGCGCCTCCTCGCGCAGCTTCTCCTTGCCTTCGCGCGACATCAGCGACTGAGAGTTGCGATTGCTCATCACCAGCAACAAATTGTTGCGGATCAAAGGGATGTTTTTCTGCACGCTCTCGATGGCCTTCTGATCGTGAGCCATCACTTCCATGGTGATTTGCAGAAAGCGCACCGCGGAACCGTCTTCGAAATTCACCACCATCGGCGGATCGATTGCGAAGTACACCGCTGCTGACTTGCCGCCGGCGCCTTCTTCGCCGTGGGCTCCGGCAGCCACGGGAACGATGGCCTTGATCCTGCCGTCCTTGTCCAATTGCATATCAGGCAGCGGGTGCAGCTTGGCGTTGATGAAGCCGCCGACCACGACGGCAACGAGGGTCAGCACGAAAATGCCGATACCGTTGATAAGAGTGCCGCCGCCGGGTTTTTTCGGTGGCGGGGGAGAAGCATCCTCGGCGGCATCAGCCATGGGTAATTCCTAGCGCGGTCACATGCCGCACTCGGAATCGAGCAAGTTCTATGCCAGAAATTTTTTAAAGACGTTTACATATGAAATTCAGTGGCTTACAACGAAGCGGCGGTTTGTCAGCAATGGCCCGCGCCCGTGCCCGCCGATAAATTGACGCTTCTTCCTACCAGATACTTACGCGCCGTTCGGGCACCACGTACATCTTGTCGCTTTGATTGACGCCAAATGCGGCGTAAAACCCCGGCTGATTGAGCACCGGCGCGGTACCGCGCACCGCCGACGGTGAGTGCGGGTCGGTCTTTATCCGCTGAATCGCTTCGGCCTCGCGTTCCTTGCCCCGCCACACCTGCACCCAGCCCATGAACAGCCTCTGATCGCCGCTCAAACCGTCAATGATGGGTGCAGCCTTGCCCGCGAGGGACAGCCGGTAAGCCTTGTAGGCCATGGCCAGCCCGGAGTTGTCGCCGATGTTCTCGCCCAGCGTCAACTCACCGTTGACATGAAAGCCAGGCACCGGCTCGTAGGCGTTGTACTGCGCCACCAGCGCGCTTGTCTTGGCCTTGAACCTGTCATGGTCCTCCTTACTGAACCAGTCGCGCAGGTTGCCGTCGGCGTCGTACTGACTGCCCCGGTCATCGAAGCCATGGCTCACTTCGTGGCCGATGACGGCAACGATTCCGCCATAGTTGACCGCATCGTCGGCCCGTACGTTAAAAAACGGCGGCTGCAGAATGGCGGCCGGGAACACAATCTCGTTCATCAACGGGTTGTAGTAGGCATTCACGGTCTGCGGAGTCATGCCCCATTCGTTGCGATCGACGGGCTTGCCCAATTTTGCGAGATTGCGCCGGTACTCGAACTCGCTGGCCCGCACCACATTGCCCCACAGATCCTCGCGTGCAATTTGCAGCGCGCCGTAGTCGCGCCAAGTATCGGGGTAGCCGATTTTGGTCACTAGTTTGGCAAGTTTTGCTTGGGCTCCCTTCTTGGTTTCAGGGCTCATCCAGTCAAGGGCATCGATGTCTTGGCGGTAGGCATCGAGCAGGGTTCGAACCAGGGCCTGCATGCGTGCCTTGTTTTGCGGGGGAAAATACTTGTCCACATAGCGCTTGCCCAGTGCCTCACCCATGGAATTGTCGAGCAGCGCCATGCCGCGCTTCCAGCGCGGCCGGTTCTGCGGAATGCCGCTCAATACTGTGCCGACGAAGGCAAACCGTTCGTCGACGAAAGGCTTCGACAAATACGGCGCCGCTGCGGTCAGCACATGCCACTTGAAATAGGCTTTCCACACCGGCAATGGAGTTGCCGCAAACAGCTTGTCGAGGCTGGTGAAATAACTTGGCTGGTTGACGATGACGAAGTCGGCCTTGCCCGCGATTTCCGTGCCCTGCATATAGCGCGGCCAGTCGTACGCCGGCATCAGCCGCGGCATATCGGCATTCGCGGTCTTGTTGTAAGTCTTGATGGGATCGCGGTTCTCGACCCGCGTCCATTGCGCCTGCGCCAGCGCCGTTTCCAATTCGAGAATGGCCACGGCATGCGCATTTGATTGCGCATCGCCCGCCATTCCCATCATCTTGGCCGTGTACGCCAGATATTTGGCGCGCGCATCCTTGAGCTTGGCGTCATCCTTGAGATAGTAATCCCGATCCGGCATCCCCAAACCGCTCTGATGGATGACGACGGCGTATTGCGTTGAATTCTTAGCGTCCTGATTGATGTAGAAATCGTACGGGGCGCCGGCGCCGATTCGATTCAAATGGGCAATCAATGCCGGAAATTCGCTGCGGTCCGCTATGGCATCGATGGCGTTGAACTCGCTCTGCAGCGGCTGCAGTCCCAGCGCCTCGAGCCTGGGTTCATCCATGAAGCTTGCATACAGGTCGGTGATCTTCACCACATCGGGATCGGCGCTGTCCGCAGCGCCGCTTTGCAGTGCTTCCACGATACTGCGCAGCTGTTCCTGCGTGGTGTCATCGATATATGTGAAAGACCCATAGACGCCCTTATCGGGCGGCAGCTGAAAGCTGTCCAGCCATTTGCCGTTCAAGTGCCGATATAGGTCGTCCTGCGGCCGAACCGAGTGATCCACATACTGCAAGTCGACGCCCGACACGAGCCTTGTGGCCGGAACCGAGGCGCAGCCGATCACGGCGAGCAGGCCTACTGCAAAAAACCCGTTTCTCGTCATCAGCAGCTCCTTCAAAACTTCAGCGATACACGCAGACCCGGCCCGGCATCATCCAGCACCAGGCGTGCACCGTGTAACTTGGTGACGGCTGCCACCAGCGACAGCCCGAGCCCGGATCCGGGAAATTTTCGCGCCTCATCCAGCCGAACGCGACGGCCGAGCACTATTTCACGCTTATCCGCCGGGATGCCCGGCCCGTTGTCTTCAACGATGACTTCCGGCTCTCTGCTCGAGCCGCGCAGCAGCACGCGGATATGCCCGCCATCCGGCGTGAACTTGATGGCATTGTCCAAGAGATTCGCCAGTGCCTGAGCGAGCAGCTGACGGCTGCCCAGAACTTCAGCTCCGGCAGCAACCGAACTCTCCAGTTCGATGCCGCGTTCTTCGCTCACCGGAGCGTACAACTCAACCACGCTCGCGACCAATGCCGACAGATCCACCGGTTCCCTCGCCACGGTGCCAGTTTCGGCGAGCGCAATGCGCAGCAGCGCGTCCAAGGTATTGCGCATGTGATCCACTTCGGTCGACACCTGCTCCAGCACACGGCGCTCCACCGATCCGAGCTTGACCTGCGTCATGGCGCCTTCGGCGGTGGCCTGCAGGCGGTTCAAGGGAGTACGCAAATCGTGCGCAGCGCTATCGAGCACCGTGCGCATGCCAAGCGTGAGTTGCTCGATTTTGTCGAGCATGGTGTTGATTTCACGCGCCAATGTGTTGATTTCATCATCTGCGTCGCGAACCGGCAGGCGTTGCGACAAGTCGCCGCGCATGATTTGCGTCGCCACGGCCGAGATCGCACCCGCCTGTGCGAGAATGCGCCGGCCCATCCAAAAGCCGCCGCCCAGTCCCATCAGCAGGGTCAGCACCACCGCAGCTATCAAGCCGCGCATCATCAGGCTCTTGACGTCCTGCCGTTCCTGCACATCGTGTCCGACCAGCATGTTGTAGCCGCCGGGCAGCGGAAAACGATGCGCCCGCATTTCGTGTTCGCGCGTCTCGTCGCCGAACGGCACCGACACCTTGAATAGGAACCATTTGCCCTGGCTGGCGGCGAGTTTGGGCCAGGCCGGCACGTTGCCGGCGACGGGACGCAACTGCGGATCGACCATCAGATACACCGCGCCGCGCACATCCTGATCTTGCGAGCGCTGCTCGATCAATTCGATGAAATCGCTGCGCGACAGCACCAGCATCTGTTCGCGCAATCCCTGTACTTCGGCTTCGATTAAATTATCGGTGCTGCTGTCGACCACACGTGACACGGCGAAATCCACCGCCCCGAGCAAGGCAGCCGCGCCGCAGGCGAATACAATGGAGTAGACGATGGCGATACGAAACGGCGAGGTATCGAGGACGCCGAGAAAGCGTTGATCGGGTCCCACGGCCGCCGCTATTCGTCTTCGCGCAAACTGTACCCCGCTCCGCGTACCGTGTGCAGCAGGGGCTTGTCGAAATCCTTGTCAATTGCCTGCCGCAAGCGGCTGATGTGCACGTCGATGACGTTCGTCTGCGGATCGAAATGATAATCCCAGACGCCTTCGAGCAGCATGGTACGCGTCACCACCTGCCCGCTATGACGCATCATGAACTCCAATAGTTGAAATTCGCGGGCGGTAAGTTCGATCTTCTTGCCATTGCGCAGCACGCGGCGCGTCATCCGATCCAGCTCCAGATCCGCCAGCTTCAGCTTGGTGTTGGTCTCCGGATTGCCGTTCTCGCCGCGCCTGGCAAGCGCGTCAATTCGCGCCAGCAATTCCGCCATGTGATACGGCTTGGTCAGGTAATCGTCGCCGCCGGCGCGCAGCCCCGTGATGCGATCGTCGACGTCGCCGAGCGCGCTCAAGATAAGCACCGGCATCTTGCGCCCCGTGGCGCGCAGCGATTGCACCAAGGCCAGCCCGTCCATCTTTGGCAGCATGCGATCGACAATCGCCAGGTCGACGGTAATCGAGGACGCGAGTCGCAGCCCCTCGAGACCATCCCCCGCGACGTCCACGGTGTGCCCTACCGCACATAGCGCCTTGCTCAGGTAGTCGCGTGCGACTTCGTCATCTTCAACAATCAAAATATGCATGACCTGGTATCTTACAGACGTTGGACAGCCGGCACGATAGACTGGTCTCCCCCCGCGCGGGTTCCCAATATGCGCACGGAAAAGCCGATTTATGCCTGAGGCGAGCTGCGATGTACTGGTGATCGGCGGCGGCCCGGGCGGATCCACCGCCGCGAGCCTGCTTGCTCAAAAGGGCTACCGGGTGGTGCTGCTGGAGAAAGCCCGCCATCCCCGTTTCCACATCGGCGAGTCGTTGCTTCCGGCCAATTTGCCTATTCTGGAGCGGCTTGGGGTCGCCGCCCCCATCCGCGCCATCGGGATGGAAAAGTGGGGGGCGGAGTTCGTCTCGCCTTGCGATGGCCGTCGCCAGGAGTTTCGCTTTGCCGAGGCGTGGGATAAATCCATGCCCCTGGCATACCAAGTCCGCCGCTCCGAATTCGACGAGATACTCGTCAGGAGGGCCGCGCAGTTGGGCACACAGGTCATTGAGGGCTGTCGCGTTCGGGACGTGGAATTTCTCGAGGGCATGCGCAGTACCCGCGACGGCGCGCGAAAGGCGGGCGCAGCAGCGCGCCGCGTGCACGTGCATGGCGAACACGAGGACGGCCGCAACCAGACCTGGACGGCGGATTATGTCATCGATGCCTCGGGCCGAGACACCTTCCTCGGCAACCGTCTGCAGGCCAAGCGCCGCAACAAGAAACACAACAGCGCAGCCCTGTATGCGCATTTTTCGGGTGCACACCGCGAGTGCGGCAAGCGCGAAGGCAATGCCACCATCTTCTGGTTCGACCATGGGTGGTTTTGGTTCATCCCGCTAGCCGACGGAGCCACCAGTATCGGCGCCGTGGTATGGCCTTACTACATGAAGCGCCGCAGCACCTCGGTGCAGGATTTTTTCCTCGCTACGATTGCTCTGTGCCCACCGCTGGCCGAGCGCTTGCGCGACGCCACTCTCATTTCGAAGGTCGAAGCGACGGGGAATTATTCGTATGTCTGCGATCATAATCACGGCGCAAACTACCTGATGATCGGCGACGCTTACACCTTTGTCGACCCGGTTTTCTCCTCCGGAGTAATGCTGGCCATGAACAGTGCCGCCGCCGCCGCCGACGCCATCCATACCTGCCGCACGCAGCCTGCCCGATCGCGGGCGGCGCTCAAGGAGTTCGATCGCGTCTCGCGCCACGGGCCAAACCAGTTCTCCTGGTTCATCTACCGGGTCAGCCACCCGACCATGCGTGAGCTGTTCCTGGACCCGCGCAATGTGCTGCGCATGGAGGAAGCGCTGCTGTCGCTGTTGGCCGGCGATATTTTTGGCCGCACCCCCATCTGGGGAAGGCTGCGCTTGTTCAAGGCGATGTACTACATATTGGCCTGTGCCAGACTGGCGCGCTCGTTTCGGGCCTGGCGTATGCGCAATGTGAATATTCGTGCTGAGACGGGCACTTGACCGGTCGATGATGAGTACGATGCCGAAGGCGCTGTGGGTGGCCGCCGTGCTGTGGGCGGCAACGGGCAGCCAATGCGCTATGGCACGCGAAGAACCGCTTTACGAATTTGGGATGGGGGTGGGCGCCATCGCCTTCAATGACTATCGGGGGTCGGACACCACTCACGCCTATCCCTTGCCGATTCCTTATATTTTGTACAACGGCAAGTTCCTGAAGGCGAATCGCGACGGCATTCGCGGCACCTTGTTCAATCAAGATCGCTTCGAATTGAATTTGAGCTTCGATGCAACCACGCCGGTGCGCAATGACCACGTGCGTTACGGCATGCCTGACCTGAAGTCGACGGTGGAGCTGGGGCCATCCTTCGATCTGCATCTCATGCGCAGCGAAGACGCCCGGGTGAAGCTCGATTTGCGCGTGCCGGTTCGCGCGGCGGTGACCGTTGAAGCCTCGCCCAAAGTCATCGGCTGGACATTTACCCCGCGCTTGGCCCTCGATATCAGGGATCCTTTAGGGTTCAATGGTTGGAATCTCGGCCTCTTGACGGGCCCGTTGGTCGCGGACCGCCGCTACCATGCCTATTTCTATTCGGTCGCCCCACAGTTCGTCACCAACACGCGTCCCGCCTATCAAGCAAGTAGCGGCTACGCCGGTGCTCAATTCATTTCAGCGTTGTCCAAGCGCTTTCCAAAATTTTGGGTGGGCGCCTACGCGCGCTATGACACGCTGGCGGGAGCCACTTTTATCGACAGCCCCCTGGTGCAGCGCAGAAGCTATGTCTCCGGCGGGATAGGTATCTCCTGGATAATCAGCAAGTCATCGCAAATGGTTGAAATTCCCGATTGAGCACCGCACCGATGCTGCGCCCTTTGAAAGTTCTCTACGAATATTTCGCTCTCTACACATCGCTCACACTGCTCGGGCTGATTTGCCTCACTTGGTCGATATTCGCGATTCCCCTCTACTTTGTTCTGCCCCGGCAGATGGGGACCGCCGTCGGGCGGCGCGGCATCATGTCGGGCTTTCGCATCTACGCCTGGTCCCTGGCCGTCACTCGCACTTACCGTTTGGATTTGCGCGCCGTCGACTCCCTGAAGGATGGACCGCCGCTGATCTTGGCGCCGAATCATCCCTGTCTGATCGACGCGTTGTTGATTCTGACGCGCCATCCGAACATCGTCTGCGTGATGAAATCGGCGCTTATGCGCAATGTGTTTCTCGGCTCCGGCTCGCGTCTCGCGCGCTATGTTCGAAACGATTCATCGCGACATATGGTCAAAGAATCCGTGGCTCACTTAAGGGAAGGCGGCGTGTTGCTGCTGTTCCCTGAAGGCACGCGCACCACGCGGGCACCCATCAATCCGCTGGTTGGCAGCGTGGGCTTAATCGCGAAACACGCCAAGGTCCCGGTACAAACCCTGGTGATCGAGACGGATTCGCCCTTCTTGAGCAAGGGCTGGCCGCTTTTCAAGCGACCTACGTTGCCCATCGTCTACCGCGTCCGGCTCGGCAAGCGCTTCGATCCGCCCGCGGACGTCACGGCCTTCACGGCGGAGCTCGACCGGTACTACCGCCAGGAACTTCAAAACGCATTGCAGTCGCGCTGGCTGCCGACGGACTGCCATGCCGAGTGAACCCAGTGCGCCTGAGCGCTCTAGTTCTCACTTGGTGCTCATCCCCAGTTATAACCCCGGACCTAAAGTATTTGCGACCGTGCGCGACGCGCTGCAGGTATGGTCTCCGGTCTGGGTGGTGATTGACGGCAGCACCGATGAATCCGCACAGCGTCTGTCGGCCATGACCGCGTCGGAGCCCGGCTTACGGGTATTCGTGCTGCCGAAGAATGGCGGCAAGGGCGCCGCGGTGCTGTTTGGGCTGCGCCAGGCGCAAGCCTCCGGGTTCACCCATGTCCTGACCATGGACTCCGACGGCCAGCACCCGGTGGAGCGCATTCAGGCTTTCATGCAGGCCTCGCTTGCCCGGCCGGAGGCGATGGTGCTGGGCTGTCCGGTATTCGATGCCAGCGCACCCGCATTACGCGTCAAAGGCCGGCAGATCTCGAATTGGTGGGCCAATCTCGAGACTTTGTGGGCTGGTATCCACGACTCACTGTACGGCTTTCGCGTATACCCCGTCGATGCATTGATCGCAATAATGCGGCGCCAACTCTGGATGCGGCGCTTCGACTTCGACGTGGAAGCGGTGGTGCGGCTGTGCTGGCGCGGCATCCGGCCGCTCAACCTGCCTGCCCCGGTGCGCTACTTCAGCGCCGCGGAAGGCGGGGTCTCGCACTTCAATTATTGGCGCGACAATGTCCTGCTGACATGGATGCATTTTCGGTTGTTTTGGGGGTTCATTGTGCGCCTCCCCCTGCTCGCTGCGCGGCGACTGGCAGCCGACCAGGATCCGGCGCAGGGACCGAGCCCATGAAATCAGGCGGCCGCCGGTCCGAAAACAGGCCTGGCTGAGGGCCGGCCGCTTTAGCCGTAGACTGTGACGCCCCGGGTTGCCGCTCCTGCCCGCACCTATATAATGCCCGCAATTCAAAACCCAATCGAAAACTTAGCCTATAACCTATGTCCGACAAAGCGTCGCTCATTCAACAGCCGGCGCCCCTGACCGACTTCGGTCTGCAGCGGGAAATTGCCACTCTGCTGGTTCGAGCATTGAACCTGGAAACCTTGCCCCAGGATATCGATCCCGATGCTCCGCTGTATGGCGAGGGTTTGGGGCTCGACTCTATCGACATTTTGGAAGTGGCGCTGCTCGTCTCCAAGCAGTACGGCATTCAACTGCGAGCCGACGCTGCCGAAAATCAGCAGACCTTCCGTTCCTTGAGGCATCTCTCCGAGCATATTGCGGCACATAGGACCAAGTAGCATGGGTTGGCGGCGAAGCATGCAGCTGGCTGCGGTCATCGCGTTTGCCATCGCTTACGCAGGACTCTCCCACTACAGCAATTCCGTTGCGAAGACTCACGATGTGGGAGTTGGTTTGGCATTAGGACCCGTGCTTCTGGTCGGTCTTGCGCTGCTTTGGCGCTGGACCCATTGGCCGGTCGTGCTGTTGGCGGCGGCGGCGGCGGCGCTGCTGTTGCGGCATTACTGGCCGCTATTGGAAAGAAACTTTCCCGTGGTCTATCTGCTGCAAGAAGGCGGCTTCTACAGCCTAATGGCCGCCAGTTTCGGCCTGTCCCTGCGCGGGCAGGAAGTGGCTCTGTGCACGCGCCTTGCCGACAAGGTGCATGGACCCTTGGGTGCCCGCGAGGTGCGCTACACGCGTCAGGTCACCGCGGCTTGGACGATTTTTTTCCTTGCCATCACCTTGCTGACACTGGCCCTGTTCGCCTTCGCACCGCTGCGCATGTGGTCGGTGTTCGCCAATTTCTTCGTAGTACCGCTGATGGTACTGATGTTTGCGGTGGAATATGCCGTACGGCTGCGCGTGCTGCCGCAGGCGGAGCGCTCAGGACTGCTTGCCGCGGTTCGCGTTTATTTCGCCAGACCCCAAAGCGACCGCTGATGGATACGATAGCGCTGCTATCCCATAATGCTGCCACGGCAGTTATTGCGTACCGAGCCGGCGTAGCCATCACGGCGCAGCATTTCTTGTCCGATGCCAAGCGCTTGGCGCAGAGCCTGCCCGCAGGCAAACACGTCTTGAATGTCTGCGCGGACCGGTACCGCTTTACGGTGGGGCTCGCCGCCTGCCTGATCACGGGTCGCGTCAGCCTGTTGCCCTCGACCCACACCCATGAAGTGATCGGCCAATTGGCAAGCTTCGCGCCGGACGCGTTCTGCCTAACCGACGACGCGGATTGCGATATCGACCTGCCCAAACACTTTTACGTCGAACCCGCTGCCGGCGCCGAGTGGTCGGTGCCGCAGATTCCGGCGACGCAGATCGCCGCCATCGTGTTCACGTCCGGATCGACCGGCACCCCGCTGCCCTACAGTAAGACCTGGGGCCGGCTCGCCCACTGCGTGCGCGATGGCGCGCCCCGCTTGGGACTGTTGGACGGCAGATCGCACGCTCTGATCGGCACGGTCCCGGCGCAGCACATGTATGGCTTTGAATCCACGGTGCTGCTGGCCCTGGTGAGCGGCAATGCCTTCTGCGCGGAGCGGCCCTTCTATCCCGCAGATATCGCGGCCGCCCTGGCGGCAGTCCCGCGGCCGCGGGCATTGATCACGACTCCGGTGCACTTGCGCGCGCTGCTGGCGTCGGCGATGCAACTGCCCCCCATAGACCTCGTCGTATCGGCGACTGCTCCCTTGGATCAGGACCTGGCGCAAGAAATCGAAGTGAAGTTCCACACCACATTGCTGGAAATCTATGGCTCCACCGAAACCGGCCAGATCGCCATGCGTCGCGCCGCGCAGTCCGCCGCATGGCAGCTATGGCCCGGCGTGCGCCTGAAAGCCGCAGGCGATCAGGTGTTCGCATATGGCGGACACGTCGAACAATTGACGCCGATGTGCGACGTCATTGAACTGCTCGACTATGAAGCATTCCTGCTGCACGGGCGCACCGCGGATTTGGTGAATGTCGCCGGCAAGCGCAGTTCGTTCGGCTACTTGAACGCACAACTGAATGCCATACCCGGCGTCGTCGACGGCGTGTTTTTTCTGCGGGAGAGCCCCACCGGATCCACCGGCGTTGCGCGTCTGGGCGCGGTCGTGGTTGCGCCGACTCTGAGCGTCGCTGCGCTGACCGAACATCTGCGCCGGCGCATCGATCCCGTATTTCTGCCGCGCCCGCTGATCATGGTCGAGCGTTTGCCGCGCAATGCGACGGGCAAGCTGCCGCAGCAGGCCCTGCAACGCCTGACGAGCACCCACCTGCAGATGAACGAGCTGCCATGAGCACGCGGGTCGCAGCGGCCATGCACAGCTCAATGGCAATCCCGGCTGATCACCCGTCCTTTGCCGGTCACTTCCCCAAGTTCCCCGTCCTGCCGGGAGCCGTGCTGCTCGATGAGGTACTGCAGATCATCGAGCGCGATCGGCGCATCGACCTTGCGCAATGGCAAATCGCCTCCGCTAAATTTCTCGATGCCGTTCGTCCTGGCGATGTGCTCAATCTCGAGCATGTTGCCGCGAACGGCGGCCTGATTCGCTTCACCGTGCGTACGCTGGACCGCACGGTGGCGAGCGGCAGCCTGTCCAGCGTGGCGCGGCCGGACAGCGCCGCGTGACACCCAACACCGAGAATCTCGCGCGCCGGCCGCGCAAGGCGGACTGGATCAGGCACCGCGAGCGAGGCAGCATCGCTCTGCTGCGCATGATGGCCTTCGTGTCGCTGCATTTAGGCAGAACTTTCAGCCGCATTCCCCTTTATGGAATCGCGATTTATTTCTTCCTGTTCGCTCCGGGCGCGCGCCGTCATTCTCGGCGCTATTTACGCCTCGCACTCGGTTGCGCGCCCCGCGCTCGCGACCGCTTTCGTCAAGTCTTGAGCTTTGCCACCACCATTCACGATCGGGTGTATTTGATCAACGAGCAATTCAAGCTGTTTAATATAACGCTTGAAGGTGAAGCGTTGCTGCTGGCGCAGGCGGACAGCGGCCGCGGCGCCCTGCTGATGGGCGCGCACATGGGAAGCTTCGAGGTGATGCACAGTCTCGGCCGGCGCCGCCGCGGACTCGAAGTCGCCATGGCCATGTATGAGGAGAACGCGCGCAAGATCAACGCCACACTCGCAGCCATCAATCCTCACGCTGTCACCGACATCGTGCCACTGGGCCGGATCGATGCCATGTTGAATATTGCCGAGCGACTCGATCGCGGCGCATTTGTCGGCGTGCTTGGAGATCGCACGCTGGGCGGCGAACCGGTGCACCCCGTGACTCTGCTGGGCGAGCGTGCCTACCTGCCGACCGGTCCCATGCGTGCCGCGGCCATCTTGCGCTGCCCCGTGTTCTTCATGGCCGGCCTGTATCGAGGTAGAAATAATTATCACGTAGTGTTCGAGAGAGTCGCGGATTTTTCCGTGACTGCCGCAGGCACGCGCGAAGACGCGGTGTGTTCCGCAATTGAACGCTACGCCGCCGTGCTCGACCGCCATTGCCGCAGCGATCCCTACAATTGGTTCAACTTCTACGATTTCTGGGCCGCGCGGCCCGCAGGTCTGAGCCCATGATGCTGCGTGCCCTGAGCCTTGTTCTGCTCGTCACCTTGGGCGGGGCAAGCAGTGATCTCGACCAGGTGATGGCTCTGCTCGCCCAACGCCAGCACGGGCGAGTCGAGTTCATCGAGCAGCAGTTCCTGGCTGTCCTGAAACGGCCGATCGAGTCCTCGGGAGAGCTACTTTACGACGCTCCGGATCGCTTGGAGAAGCGCACCCTGCTGCCCAAAAAGGAGACCTTGGTGCTGTCCGAAGGCATTTTGACGACGCAACGCGGTGAACGCCATCGTGTGCTCGACTTGCATCGCTATCCACAAATCCTGCCCTTCGTCGAGAGCATTCGCGCCACGCTGGCGGGCGACCGAGCCGCGCTCGGACGGGTGTTCAGCATCGAATTCGCCGGCAGCGTGGAGCGCTGGAGCTTGACGCTGGTTCCCTTGGATCAAGCATTGCTGCGGACCGTGAAGCAGGTGCAAATCGATGGTTCGCGCGATCAATTGCGTCACATAGAAATTCGCCAGGCGGATGGCGATCGTTCGCAAATGACCCTGCGCGCACCCGCCGCGCCATGAACTGGCGGCGCACGCGCGTAGCGGCGCTTTGGCTGGGCTGCGTGGCGCTGGCGACCCTCGTGGTGGCGCGCGCCCACTACATCACGGACCTGTCGGCCTTCTTGCCGGCCCACCCCACACCTACGCAGCAATTACTGGTGGATCAGCTGCGCGACGGGCCCGCCTCACGCTTGATCCTGGTCGCACTCGAGCAAGGCGAACCCCGCGCACGTGCGCAGGTGTCCAAGGTAATGGCGCGACGTTTGCGCGCCGACCCGCAGTTCTCCAGCGTCAACAACGGCGAGGTGGTCAATGCACAGCGCGATCGTGAGTTTCTGTTTCAGCATCGCTATCTATTGAGCGACAGAGTGACGCCGGAGCATTTTTCGGCAGACGGCCTGCACGCCGCCATTTCAGACACAATCGAGGAATTAACCTCGCCGGCCGGATTACTGCTCAAATCGCTGCTGCCCTCCGACCCTACCGGCGAAATGTTGCACATCATCGACGGGCTGGAGCGCATGCCCCAGCCGGCAACCAACGACGGCATCTGGGTTTCCCCGGGCGGCGCGCGCGCCCTGCTGGTGGCTCAGACCGCGGCCGGCGGCTCCGATACCGATGCGCAGGAACACGCCGTACAGGCGATCCGTGCGGCGTTCACCGCGGCGCTGGCCGATTCGCCAGACAACGGCAAAAAAACCCTGCAACTGCGATTGAGCGGGCCCGGTGTATTCGCTGTCGATGCGCGCGCCAAGATCGAGCGCGCCGCCGTGCGCCTATCCATCGTGAGCGGCATACTGGTGGTGACCCTGTTGTTTGTCGTGTACCGCTCGGCGACCGCCCTCGCCCTCGGCCTTGCGCCTGTGGCGAGCGGTGCGCTGATCGGCGTCGCCGCCGTCGCCTTGGGTTTCGGCATGGTTCACGGCATTACCTTGGGCTTCGGCATCACCTTGATCGGCGAGTCGGTGGACTATTCGATTTATTTTTTCGTGCAATCGCATCGGCTGCGGCAGAACGAAACTGCCGCGCAGAGTTGGCAGCGTGCATGGTGGCCTACCATCCGCTTAGGCATGCTGACCTCGGCGTTCGGCTTCGCATCGCTGCTTCCCTCCGGTTTTCCCGGCCTCGCGCAACTCGGCCTGTACTCCATCAGCGGGTTGGTAGCGGCCGCGCTGGTGACCCGCTTCGTGCTGCCCGAACTTCTGCCCAGCGGCTTCGTCATTCGCGATGTGGCACCCTTGGGTGCCCGCATTGCCGGGTTGCTGCGGCCCGTGCGCCAACTCCGCGGCAGCGTGCTCGCGCTGTTCGCTGTAACGCTGGCGGCAGCGGCACTCGTAGTGTTGCTGCGCCAGCAGGATACGCTGTGGAATCGAGAACTCGCAGCGTTGAGTCCGATATCCGCGGCGGATCAGGACTTCGACGCCAAGTTACGCGCCGATTTAGGCGCCGCCGACGTGCGCGAGTTGGTGGTGGTCTCTGGACCCTCACTCGAATCCACGCTGGAGCTGGCGGAACGTGCGGGCCAGGCGCTCGACAGACTGGTGGACGCGCAGGTGATCGGCGCTTTTGACAGCCCGGCGAACTATCTGCCCAGTATGTCGAATCAGAAAGTGCGCCGCGATGGCTTGCCCGATCCGCGGCAATTGCGCGAACGCTTACAACAGGCCACCGCGGGCTTGGGCCTAAGCGATGCTGTCCTGCAGCCATTTTTAGCCGCCGTCGAGGCGGCAAGGCAGGCGCCGCTGATCGGCACGCAAGATATTCAGGGAACATCGTTAGGCACCGGCTTCGAGGCGCTGATCCTGCACCAGAAGAATCGCTGGAATGCGATTCTGCCCTTGCATGCGGCGGCCGGAGCGCAGGCAATCGACACGGCTCGGGTGCGTGCGGCGCTGCAAGAGGCGCAGCTCACCGAGGCGCAAGCGCTCGACCTGAAGCAAGAATCGGATGGGCTGTACGCCGCCTATTTGAGCGAGGCGATTCACATGTCGCTGGCGGGCGCGCTGGCCATTATCGCACTGCTATTGGTTGCGCTGCGCTCGCCGCTGCGGGTGGCGCGCGTACTGGCGCCGCTGCTGCTGGCAGTGCTCAGCGTGGCCGCAGGTCTCGCCTTGAGCGGAGTGCAGCTCACTATCTTGCACCTGGTGGGCATGCTGCTCATTATTGCCGTCGGCTCCAACTACGCCTTATTCTTCGATCGGCAGGCAAGCGTGCACGAGGCCGGCGGCGAGTCCCTGACGCTGGCCTCGCTGGTTATCGCCAATACGAGCACGGTGATCGGCTTTGGTCTGCTCGCCTTTTCGCATATTCCAGTATTGGCAGCTTTAGGCGCCACAGTGGCTCCCGGTGCATTTTTGGCGCTGCTGTTCGCCGCGTTGCTGGCGCGCGCCGACGCGCCGCATCCCGGCGCGCCTTGTGCATAGCATCGCCATTCGCGCCGTTGCCACCGCCGACGCGCCGATGCGCATGGTGTGGTTGCCCGGCGCCTATCACACGGCGCAGGACTTTTTGACCGCCGGCTTTGCCGAGGCGGTGCGTGCGCGGCGGCTGAACCTGGACTTGATATTCGTCGATATGGACTTGGCGCATGTGGGCGATCGCAGCGTGCTTGGGCAGCTGCGATCCGATATCGTGCTACCGGCGCGGTCGGCGGGCGTTTCGCTGTGGCTGGGCGGGATCTCGCTCGGCGGGCTTATGGCGCTTGACTACGCTGCCTCGCACCCCGATGAACTCGACGGACTGTGTCTGCTCGCTCCTTATCTCGGCAATCGGATTTTGACCGCGGAAATCGCGCAGGCGCCGGGTATTGCGGCATGGCAGCCAGGTGAACTTGCGGAAACCGACGAAGAACGCCGAATATGGCGCTATATAAAGAACCGTCGCGCCGCCGCACGGCCGCTCTATCTGGGGTTCGGTGAGGCAGACCGCTTTTCCGCAGCGCATAAGCTGCTGGCGGGCACGCTGCCGGTCGATAGGGTGAATGTAATCGCCGGCGGCCACGAATGGGTCACTTGGTCCAGGCTATGGGAGAATTTTTTGGATTCGCATTTCAATTGAGCAATCAGCGTGCGCCATGGCGTTGGTCACCCTCGCCGCTGTTGTATGCCTCGGCGGCCGTGCATCTAGGCGCCGCAGCGGCAGCCCTGGCGCGCCCGCCGACGTGGCCTTGGTGCCTGGGAGCGGTGGCAGTGAACCACGTAGCATTGGCCGCGGCGGGACTGTGGCCGCGCAGCCGGCTGCTGGGGCCGAACCTAACCCGCCTGCCCCTGCACAACGCCGCGACCGGGGACATCGCCATTACCATCGACGACGGCCCGGATCCCGATGTAACGCCGTTGGTTTTGTCGGCGCTCACTCGCCACCGTGTACAAGCAACCTTTTTTTGCATAGGCGAGCGTATCGAACGCTTTCCAGACCTTGCGCGCGAAATCGTGCGCTTGGGGCATGACATTGAAAATCATAGCCAGCGGCATCGTCACAACTTCTCGCTGCTCGGTCCGGGCGGCATGCGTGCTGAAATCTCGCGCGCTCAGGAAAGCATCGGGCGAGTGACGGGCAGCATCCCACGATTTTTTCGGGCGCCCGCGGGCCTGCGCAACCCATTCCTCGATCCCATACTGGCGCACCAGCAACTGCGCCTCGCGAGTTGGACACGGCGCGGATTCGATACCGTCACCACCAATGCAGAGACTGTGTTCCGGCGTCTGGCAGATCCTCTACAAGGCGGCGACATCCTCTTACTGCACGATGGCAACGCGGCGCGGGGCCGCAGCGGTCAACCGGTGATCATGGAGGTGCTGCCGCGGCTGCTCGACACCATCGCCGGCAAGCAGCTGCGTCCAGTGACACTGCGTGCGGCAATACCGCCATGACACCTCTGCTGGTCAAGCATTTCACCGCAAGCAGCTGCATCGGTACCGGCGTGGCGGCGACGCTTAAAAATCTCAACGAGCAGCATGGCGGCCTGAAACCCTGTGAGTTCGAAACCGTAGACATCGACACCCATATCGGCGAAGTGCCGGGCGTCGATGACGTGCGGCTGCCGGACAATCTGCACAAATTCGAATGCCGGAACAATCGCCTGGCTGAACTGACCCTGCAGCAGGACGGCTTCTTGCAAGCCGTGCAGCAAACGGCTGAACGCTGGGGCCGGCGCCGTGTGGGAATTTTCCTGGGCACGAGTACTGCAGGCATTCTGCAGACTGAGCTTGCCTATCGGGCGCGCGATCCGGTCAGCGGAGCGCTGCCGTCAAGCTTCGAATACGGCACAACTCACAATTCGTTTTCAGTGGCCGATTACGTGCGACAACGTTGCCGCCTGGAAGGGCCCGCCGTCGCCATCTCCTGTGCCTGTGCATCCAGCGCCAAAGCCTTTGGCTCGGCAAGGCGCATGATTGAGGCAGGGCTCATCGATGCGGCCCTCGTCGGCGGCGTAGACTCGCTGTGTCTCACCACTCTGTACGGCTTTCACTCCCTGCAGCTGACATCACCGGCGCCGTGCCGACCCTTCGATGTCGCGCGCGACGGCATCTCCATCGGCGAGGCGGCAGCATTCGTCCTGCTGGAGAGGACCGCGGAAAGTATGGCCGTCGGGCAAATATTATTGCTGGGCATCGGTGAATCGAGCGATGCCTATCATATGTCGGCGCCGCATCCCGAAGGATTGGGCGCGCGCCGCGCCATGCTAGCCGCGCTGCAAGCGGCGCGGCTCGAGCCGGGCGACATCGATTACATTAACTTGCATGGCACCGGCACCCCGAGCAATGACCGGTCGGAAAGCCAGGCAGTCACCAGCCTGTTTGGCCCGACCACCCCTTGCAGCTCGACCAAGGGCGCCACCGGCCATACCTTGGGCGCGGCCGGCGCCCTGGAGGCGGTCATCAGTGCGCTTGCCATTCAGAACGGGTTGATGCCTGGCGGTATACAGACCGGCCGCATCGATCCCACCCTGACGGCACACTATATTAAGGACAATCGCCGCGCTCCGATCTCGCGGGTACTCTCGAATTCATTCGGTTTCGGCGGCACGAACTGCAGTCTGATTTTCGGGTGCGCAGGATGAGCCTGTCTGCCTACGTGAGCGGCCTCGGAGTGCTGGGTCCGGGGCTGCCGAACTGGACGCAGGCGGCTGTGCTGCTCGCCGGCAGCACCGCCTATGCGCCGCTGCCCACCGTGCTGCCGGCGCCGACACTGTTGGCCGCTGCGGAACGGCGGCGCACCGGTCGCGTCGTCAAACTCGCCCTGGCCATTGCGCTCGAGGCCACGTCGCAGGCCGGCGAGAATCCCGCAGAGCTCGCCAGTGTGTTCTCATCCTCCGGCGGCGACGGACATAACTGCCATGAACTGTGTCAGGCCTTGTCGCTCCCGGGCCGCGAGATTTCGCCCACGCGCTTCGCCAACTCGGTGCATAACGCCGCAGCGGGCTATTGGAGCATCGCCACCGGCGCAATGGCCGAATCGAATGTGTTGTGCGCCTTCGATGCAAGCTTCAACGCCGGCCTGCTCGAGGCACTGACCCAGGTTGCGGTCGACAACAAAGCAGTGTTGCTGGTTGCCTATGATTCGGAATATCCGCAGCCGCTGCACGCGAAGCGTCCACTGCCCGATGCCTTCGGCGTCGCCATCGTGCTGACTCCGCAACAGCGCGACTGTTCATCGGCGCGGCTCGACGCCATGCTGACCGATGAGGACTATGATCGTATGACCGACCCGGCGCTGGAGGAATTACGCCGCTCGATTCCCGCGGCGCGCTCGCTGCCGTTGCTTCGATTGCTGGCGCGGGGTGTGGCGGGGCGCACCGTCCTCGAATACCTGGACGTGTCGCGCATGGCAGTGCGGGTAGAACCATGCACCTAGACCGCAACTGGATCGAATGCAACATCCCGCATCACGGCCGCATGTGCCTGCTCGATGAAATCATCGAATGGGATGCCCAGCATGTTCGCTGCCGCAGCGGCACACATCGCGCCGTCGATCATCCGCTGCGCTCGCAGGGCCGCCTCGGTATCGCCTGCGGAATCGAATACGCGGCGCAGGCGATGGCCGTGCACGGCGCGCTCGCCGCCGGCGCTCGCGCCAGAGCTGCGGCCGGCGCCGCCTCGGGCGGCGCCGCTCAGCCCGCGGCCGGTTTTCTTGCCGGCTTGCGCGAGGTTCAACTGCACGTGCTGCGCTTCGATGACATGGCGGCCGATCTGATTTGCGATGCCCTGCTGCTGGCGGGCGACGGCAGCACCGCGCTGTACGAATTTGCAGTGACCTCCGGCGCGCAGCGGCTGCTCGACGGTCGCGCGACGGTGGTCTTCGATGCCAACAAACGGCTGAGCAGAATCTATGAATAAAACGGCGGTTCGCGCCCTGGTAACGGGCGGCAGCGGCGGTATTGGAGCGGCCATCTGCCGGCGTTTGAGCGCCGCGGGTTATTTCGTGTATGTACATGCCCATCGCGCCACCTCGACCGCGCAAACCATAGTCGAGAGCCTCGTGGCCGCCGGTGGCCAGGCGGCGGCGGTACAGTTTGATCTGACCGACGCGGCCGCGACGCGCGCGACAGCGGAGAAATTACTCGAGGATGGGCCGGTGCAGGTGCTGGTAAACAATGCCGGCATTCATGACGACGCCGTGTTCCCGGGAATGAATCCCGCGCAATGGCACCGCGTCATCGACCTGTCGGTCAACGGGTTCTACAACGTGACCCAGCCGCTGATGCTGCCCATGATCCGCACGCGCTGGGGCCGCGTCATCAGCATATCGTCAGTCACGGCATTGATGGGCAATCGCGGCCAGGTGAACTACGCAGCGGCCAAGGGCGCATTGAACGCTGCCACCAAGGCGCTCAGCCTGGAGGTGGCGAGCCGCGGCATCACCGTCAACGCCGTGGCACCGGGCATCATTTCAACCGGCATGGGCGATGCGGCTTTCAACGCCGCCGACATCGCCGACATGGTGCCCATGAAGCGCGCCGGCAGTGCCGAGGAAGTCGCGAGCTTGGTCGCGTATCTGGCTTCTGAGGAAGCCGGCTACATCTCCGGCCAGATCATTTCCATTAACGGCGGGATGATCTGACGACGATTATTCCAGATCAGGCATAGGCGTCGACGGCGCCGCTGGAGAGTCGCGGTAGCGACACGGCAGCCGTGGCTAGCGTTGCCGAAGAGCTAACACTGGCCTCGGGCGTCCACTCGTAGGGCTGTGCGTAGGCAGAGCGATCCTGAAAATTGCGCTGCGAGATGTCGACACTGACTTGGCCAAACCCTTGTGCACCTAGCATTTCGCGCAGCTTCGGCGAGCTTGACTCGAGCGCGTCGCGCGTCACCGCGCTATGGCTGGTAAGCCATACCTGCGCGTGATCGCCCTGCACCGATATCCTTACCTCGATGGGTCCGAGCTGCGGCGGATTGATCTGCAGTTTCGCGCTGGACAGATTGCTGTCCACCATCCAGGACACGCGCTCCGCAATACCGTGGCCGAACTCAGGTGTATCCACGCCCGCCGTGACCCTCAGTGTGGGTGCCGCGACCGCAGCGCTGTTGCTGGTGGAATTCAGGGACAATTGCGCGGCGCCCGCGGTTCCGGCCGCTGCATCCGACAGCAGGGAACTCCCCCTGTCGCTGCCGGCGTGCTTGTCAGCCCCGAGGCCGCCCCCGGATCCCAACACCGCGGCGGTTGAGGCTTGCGCCGCGGCCGCGGATCGGTCGGCCGCTATTGCCGATCCTGGCGCGGGCGAGCCGTTCGCTGCTGCCGCGCCCTTGGCAACGGCCGCGCCTTTCGCACTGCCCGTGGCGGGAGTGATCACAACCGTCACCGGCGACAAAGTGGAATCAGTAGTCGCGGAGTTGTCGGCGACGATGCCGGTCGCCGCCGCCACCGCCGCCGCGCTTGCCGCCTGCGCAGTCAGATCGGTTCCGGGCGCGGTGGCAGTGCCGGCGCCAGGGTTCGCCGAATTCGCTGTGCCGTCCGCGGCAGCGCTCGGCGCTGAGGTCGCGGCTTCCTTGGCTGCTGTTGCGGCCGTTGCCGTTGCCGTCTGGATTGCGCGCCCGGAGGCCCCCCCCACGGCGCGGCCTGCGGCGGCGCCACCTTTCGGCGATGCCAATTCCTGGACAAGCGGAGTGGTCTGGACGGTGCGCAAATCCGGGGTCGCACCCGCCGGCGGCGGGGCGGCGGACGCTGTCCCCGCGAGGGCCCCGACCTGCGGATTTTGAGCGACGATCCCATCGGCGCCGGCTGGCTGGCCCGGTGACAAGGAGAATCCGGCGGCTATGCCGGCCACCCTCTGCACATCCGTCGCGGCGGCGGGCAACTCGGTGGGAGCGACGGCGGCGCTCGCCGCAGCAGGGCCGCTCCCGGCGGTGCCGATGGCCGTCGTCGACCCGGCATCGTCGTTAGATAGTGAGCGGCCGGCACGCCCCGCGGCCGCAGCGGCCGGCGGCGCGCTTGCGGCGGCGGCCGCCATCGCCGCTGGCGGCGAGGAATTGCCCGTCACCGGCAATTGTCCGCCGTCCGCGACGGACCCGTCCGAGCCATGCCCGGTCAACTTGCGCGTGGGTTTGGCGCCGGCCTGGTTGAGTGCCGCCGCAAAGTCGCCGTCTTTTCCGCCGGCGTTAGCCGAATTTGCCGCAGTTACGGAGCCAATTTCGGCCGGGTCGGATGCCATAGGGGTTTGCGGGACCGAAGGAGTTGCATTCATACCCTGGGAATAGCAAGCCCTGTGCCAAATGGCGGGCGGCCAAATGCCGCTCACCCCGGGCCCTATCACGGCAAGGTCTATTCCATTCCGAACGACTGAGGCTCGCCCACTTCACTTCAAGTAGCGGTCGAACCAATCCAGGGTGCGCTTCATGGAGTCGGCATTGTGCGCCGGATCGCGCAGGCCATGTCCTTCGCCCGGGTAGATCATGATGGAGGTCGGCACATTGATGGCTTTCATGGCATGCCAAAACTCTTGCGTCTGCGGCGCTGGGCACTCGATATCCCGCTCACCGACATAGGCGAAAGTCGGCGTCTTGACGTTGCGAATGTAATTGACTGCCGATGATCGCGCGTAGATGGACGGATCGTCGTATGCGGAGGCGCCGAAATAGGGCAGCATCCAGCCGTCGATACCGTTCTGGCCGTAGTAGGAAATCCAATTGCTGATGCCTGCTGACGCCACCGCCGCTTTGAAGCGAGTCGTCTGAGTCACCGCCCACATGGTCATGAAGCCGCCATAACTGCCGCCGGTGAGCCCTAAGCGCGCGGTATCAATCGGCGCTGCCTTCGCTGCGGCGTCGATGCCGGCCAGGATATCGCGCAGATCCCCGTAACCGAAATCCCGGACATTCGCCAGGGTAAAGCGCTCCCCCTGACCGAAGCTGCCGCGCGGATTCGGCCGAAACAATGCATAGCCGTGTTCGAGCAGCGTAGTCGCGGTCCCGGGCCCGAGGAAGAACGGTACCGCGGCGGCAGCCGGTCCGCCGTGAACCAGGGTCACCATCGGCAGGTTTCCGTTCGCATGTTCGGGCAGCAACAGCCAGCCCTGTACGCTAAGTCCATCGCTCTGCCACCAAACGCTCTTGACGCGCGCCGGCGTGTGCAGGCCGACGTTGACCGAGGTCAAATTCCGCCAATGTCCGGTGGTGCCGACCAGAATTTCCGGGGCCACCGTGAAGGATTCATGTGAAGCGGCAGTGATTCCCGATGGGCAGGCCACCGATGCATAACCGTCATCATTGCTCAGTGATTCCTGGCCATTCCACATGGCCAGAGGCGTCGCCGCTTCACGGCCGAGGCCAAGATCCGCCATTTGGGTCTTATCGCCGGCGAGCAATTGAGCATGTAGGCGGCCATTGCAGCTCCAGGCCAGTGCGGTAGCAGAGGCACCCATCGCCGGAGTGATGTTGTGCGCAAGGCCGCCCTCGAGGGGCAGCGTGTAAACATCTCCGCCCGTAGAACCAAAGTCGCTCATGATGCCCGCGATGAAGGCGACGGTCGAGCCGTCGCGCGATACCTTCGGCATCGCAATTTGCTGGCGCATATTCGACGGGGTATACAGCACTTTGGCAATGCCGCCCGCCTCCGCGAAGCCATACAGCTTGGCGCTCCACCAATTGTTATCGCCATCACCGGGAGCCGCTGTGCCCACGAACCCCTTGCCGCCCGGACGCCAGTCATATTCGTAGACAAACAGATCGGGCGGCGACACCCAGCGCAGTCTGCCCTTGTCGAGCAGGGCGATGCGCTGTTCCGCAGGCGCCGTGTCGAGATCTCCGGCTATGGGCGCACCGGCCTCCGTCGCGCCGACTTCTTTGTTGGCATTTTCCGTCGCCAGCATCGCCAACCGGCTGTCCGGACCGTACTTGAGATCTTCAATAGTCCCGTTGAAATCGAGCAGCTTGCTAAGACCGCTGCCGTCGGCCGCCACTGTATACACGGAACGCGCGTGACTCCCCGGCGTCCGCAGGGTGAAACTCAGGTGCTTGGCATCGGGAGTCCACGCCGGAGTACCCGGCCAGCACTGCGGAACCGCGCCGCAAGGCAGGGAAATCTTTGTCGCGGCGCCGTCGCGCACGCGCCTGATCACAAGATCGCGGAGCGGCGGATAGAATCCGTTCGGCGGCGAGTCGCCTTCGACGGACGCGACGAATGCGGCATTGGGTGAGATCTCGATGCGCAGGAATCGATGCACCAGCTGCGTAGGCTCGTCGGTGTGGGCGATATTGCTGACCGCCAAGAGCAGGGCGCATGCAATAAAGGCATCGCGAGCGGATCCGATCTTGACTCTCCGTGTACTCATTGTTTCCCTCAGGTAGCTCGATTGAATTTCAATACCAGTGTTGCGCAGCCGAGCAGACCCGCGCCTTCGATCCATGCCAGCCAGCGATTCATGTTGCTCGACACCCCGAATTTCGCGGATGCATGCAGCGCGCGGTGCGCGAGCCAGCCGTACCCCAGCAGAATGCAGAATTCCGGGACCATCGAGGTCGCGGCCAATATCAGCATCTGCGGTACCACCGCTTTCGCGGGATCGATGAACTGCGGCAGCAGCGCCAGGAAGAACAGCAGCGCCTTGGGATTCGCAAGCTGCAATGTGAGTGCCCCCAAGTAGACACGGCGCCGATCGCCCTGCTCCGCCGGAGCGCTTTCCCCCAGCGCCACCGCATGACTCGCGCCGGCTGAGCGCAGCGCCTTGATGCCCAGGTAAATCAGGTAGCCTGCACCGGCCCATTTGGCAACCGTAAAGAATTGCGCGCTGGCGGCGATGATGGCGCCCAAGCTGGTGGCCGACAACGTAAAGTAAATGGCGTTAGCGCTGATGATGCCGGCCGCCGCCGGCAGCGAGCGCCGCAACGCCCCGCGCACGCCCTGCGCTACCACGTAGAACACCGCCGGACCCGGCGACAGGGACAGCGCCGTCTCCATCACCAAAAACAACAGCCAAGTCTTGAAAGTCATGTTTGCATTCCCAATAGCAGAGCCGGTAGCCTACCAGCATGAACAAAAAATTCCTCTCTCTGCTGTTCGGCATTTGCTGTTTCACGGCCGTCGCCGGCCCATCCTTCGGCGCCGCGGCTGGATCGGCTGCGGCGCGGGTTGCGGCGCAGAATTCGCTTTTTGAGGAGTACTATCAAGCAGAGCTTAAGGCGCACCCGGAACGCGCCACTGCTTATGGAGACTATCGCTACAACGACAGGCTGGACGAGTATTCGCTTGCTGCCATTGCAGAACAGCAGTCCAGGGATCAGAGTTTCCTCACGCGCCTAGATGCAATTTCCACGGCGGGCTTGGCTGAGCAGGACGTGCTGTCGCATGCCGTCCTACGCTTCACGTTGCGCCAGCGCATGGCAAATCATGCTTTCAAGGAATACGAGATGCCGGTGAGTCAGATGGATGGCCCGCATGTTCGCCTTGCCGACCTGCCACTGGCGGTGCCCTTCGATTCGGTGAAGCAGTACGAGGACTACATCGCGCGCCTGCATCAAATCCCGCGCGTCTTTACCCAGACCCAAGAGGTGTTGCGCGCAGGCTTAAACGACCATCTCATGCCGGTGCGTTTTCTCATCGAAAAAGTTCCAGAGCAATGTCAGGGAGTCATCGGCGCCGATCCATTCCTGTTGCCCACCAAGAAATTTCCTGCCGCCATCTCCGCGGACGATCAGCAGCGTTTGACCCGGGAAATCACCGATGCGGTCAACAATGAAGTACTGCCCGCCTACCGTGCCTTCGCCGCTTTCATCGTCACGGAATACGCGCCGCAAGGGCGTACCGTGCTCAGCGCCGCCTCGCTGTCCGGCGGCAAGGGACGCTACCTCAACGACATCCACAGCCGCACTACGGTCAGCAATCTCTCTCCTGAGCAGATTCATCGCATCGGTCTGCAAGAGATCGATCGAATTCAGGCGGACATGACGACCATCGCGCGTAAAGAAGGTTTTGCGGACTTGGCGTCCTTCCGCGCATCGCTCGAGACCAACCCCAAGTACAAGCCCACCTCCGCCGAGCAGATAGTCGATGTTTTCCGCAAGTACGTCGACCAGATGCAACCCCAGCTTCCCCACCTGTTCACCTACATCCCGGGTTCGCCGGTGACCGTCGAGGCCATGCCGGCGTTTCAGGCAGCCAATGCCACTCACTACCAAACCGGCACCCCCGACGGCAAGCGTCCCGGCCGCATCGTGGTTGCGGTGTCCAACTTCGCACAGCGCTCGTTGATCGATGACGAAGCCACGGCCTACCATGAGGGCATTCCGGGACATCACATGCAGCAGTCGGTAGCTCAGCAGATGCTGGGCCTCCCCAAGTTCCGCCAGCACAGCCAGAATTCCGGATACATCGAGGGCTGGGCGCTGTATTCCGAACAGCTTGGCAAGGAAGTGGGCTTCTACCAGGACCCTGTCAGCGACTATGGCCGCCTCTCCAGCGAGCTGTTTCGCGCCGTGCGTTTGGTGGTCGACACGGGGCTGCACTCACAGGGGTGGAGTCGCGATCAGGTGGTGGCCTTCTTGCGCCAGTCCAGCGCCATCGACGAGCCCACCATCCAGTCTGAAACGGACCGTTACATCGCTTGGCCGGCCCAAGCGCTCTCCTACAAGCTGGGACAATTGAAGTTCCGCGAGCTGCGGGCCCGCGGCGAGAAGGGCCTGGGTGCGAAGTTCGACCTGCGCGCCTTTCACGACGAAATGCTGAACGGCGGCGTTCTGCCACTGGACCTGCTGGATTCCCGGACAAATAGCTGGATAAAAGGGCAGAAGCTGCGGATTGGCACCGCCGCGGTCAACTGACTGGCCGACTCGCCCGGGGTGCCTCACAATAGGGTATGGACAACCGCAAGCCCATCACTCTGCATCGTCTGCGCGAAATGCGCGCCGCCGGCGAAAAGATCGCCATGCTGACCTGCTACGACGCCGCCTTTGCGCGGGTCTTGGATGGCGCCGGGGTTGATTCCCTCTTGGTAGGAGACTCGCTCGGCATGGTGCTGCAAGGCCGGGCGAGCACGCTCGCCGTATCCATGGAGGAAATGGCTTATCACACTGGCTGCGTGGCGCGGGGCAATCGCAATGCCTGGATCATTGCGGACATGCCCTTCGGCAGCTATCAGGAATCAGCCGACATCGCCATGCGCCATGCCACCCTGCTCATGAAGCAAGGTGCGCAGATGGTGAAGCTTGAGGGCGGCGGCTGGACCACACCCATCGTGCGTTTCCTCACGGATCGCGGGGTGCCGGTCTGCGCCCACTTGGGCTTCACTCCCCAATCGGTGCATGCGCTCGGCGGCTATCGAGTACAGGGGCGCGACGAGACGGCGGCCCGAGTCCTGTGCCGGCACGCCGAGGAACTCGCCGCGGCGGGAGCGGAGCTGCTGGTGCTGGAGCTGGTGCCCGCCGCCGTGGCGCGCGATCTGACCAGCATGCTGTCGATTCCGACCATCGGCATCGGCGCCGGCGCTGGTTGCAGCGGCCAGGTTCTGGTGCTGCACGACATGCTGGGGGTGACCGGGGGCGAGCCGTTCAAGTTCGTGCGCAACTTCATGGACGGCAGCGCAAGTGTCGAGGCGGCCGTGCGTAAGTATGTAGACGAAGTGAAGGGCGGCCGATTTCCGAACGACGCCCTTCACGGCTTCTGACCGGAACCGGCGTGCGCATTATTCAGACGATGGCCGACTTGCGTGCGGCTCGAAAATCCGGCCAACGCATCGCGTTGGTTCCGACCATGGGCAATCTGCATGCGGGTCATTTGTCGCTGGTCGGTATTGCGCGCGAGCGCGGCGATCTGGTGGTGACCAGCATTTTCGTCAACCGCTTGCAGTTCGCCCCGCACGAAGACTTCGCCAAGTATCCGCGCACTTTCGAACGCGACTGCGAGCTGTTGGCCAACAGCGGCTGCGACATCGTATTCGCGCCGAGCGACGCCGAAGTGTACCCCGAGCCGCAAGGCTATACGGTGCATGCCCCCAGCGATCTTGCGGGCATGCTCGAAGGCGCGGTGCGGCCTGCTTTCTTCGGCGGCGTATGCACCGTGGTGCTGAAGCTGTTCAACATGGTTCAGCCGGCCGTCGCGGTGTTCGGCAAGAAAGATTACCAACAGCTGCTCGTGATCCGCGCCATGGTGCGGCAATTCGCACTGCCCATCGAATTGGTATCTGCGGAAACCGTGCGCGATTCGGCAGGGCTCGCCTTGTCATCGCGCAATGGCTACTTGAGCGACTCGCAGCGCGACCAGGCGCTGCAATTGCACGGGGCATTGAACACTCTGGCCGCGGCGGTCAAGTCCGGCCGCGCCGATTGGCAGACGCTGGAGCGGGAAGCGCGAGAATTCTTGGGCGTCGCGGGCTGGCAGCCCGACTATGTGGCAATACGGCGGCGCAGTGATCTAGGCGAGCCGTCGCAAGGTGAGCCGTTGGTCGCACTCGCGGCCGCGAGGCTTGGCGGCACGCGGCTCATCGACAATCTGGAAATTTGAACCGCCCGAGGCACCCGATGGGCCCAGGTCTCGAATAACCGAAAGCGCGTTCCGCTTGCCCCATGCTGCTGGCCTGGCTCCGGAAAGCCATTAAACTGACAAGTCGTCAATGAATCGGCGACACGGACTGAACATGAGCAATTCGGGGCTGCCTGGCAATACCAACGTGCTTGGTTATCCAAGCCAATCGCCGCTGCGGTTCCTGGCGGTGATGTGGCTCGCACCGCACGAGCCTGTTTTGCGTGTCGCCGGCACCTTGAATATTGAGCGGCGATAGCTCAATATTCAAGGTTTGCTCGTCCGCTCGTGGCTCATGGCTAGACTGCGCGCCGCCCTAAAAACGAGTCCGGCGGTGGCACTGCTTGGTCCTCGTCAATGCGGCAAGACTACGCTTGCGAAGGAGTTGGCCAGCAAGTCCGAGAGCACCTACTTCGATCTCGAAAATCCCGTGGATCGGGTGCGCCTATCCGAGCCCATGACGGCGCTCGAGCCGTTGCGAGGCCTGATCGTGATCGACGAGGTGCAGCGCCATCCCGACCTTTTCCCGGTTCTTCGAGTACTGCTCGACCGCAAACCGGTTCGGGCGCGGTTTCTCGTTTTGGGTAGTGCTTCTCCTGAATTGCTGCGGCAGAGTTCCGAAACGTTGGCCGGGCGGATAGCCCTTATCGAAATGGGCGGCTTTATACTCGAGGAACTCGCGAAGCCGGACCTCAATCGTCTGTGGCTGCGCGGTAGCTTTCCGCGATCGTTTCTGGCCAGGACAGAAGCTGCGAGCTCCGCGTGGCGCGAGGATTTTATTCGTACTTTCCTGGAACGCGATCTGGCCCAGCTCGGAGTGCATGTGCCATCGAACACAATGCGTAGATTTTGGACGATGACAGCGCACTATTCGGGCGGAATCTGGAATAGCTCGGAGATCGGGCGATCGCTAGGGGGGGCCCATACGACTGTTAAGCGACATCTCGACGGATTGTCCGGCGCGTTGGTGGTACGCGTGCTTGAACCCTGGTACGTGAATGTCGGCAAGCGGTTGGTCAAGTCTCCGAAGGTTTACATTCGGGATTCAGGCCTGCTGCATACGCTACTTGGTATCGGTGAACGAGCGCAGCTAGAGGGACATCCGGTGGTCGGTGGCTCATGGGAAGGGTTCGTCATCGAGCAGCTTCTGGCGCGTTTGCCTAAGGCTAACCCGTATTACTGGCGAACGCAGGCTGGCGCAGAGCTCGATCTGCTACTTTTTCTAAAAGGTAAGCGTATTGGGATCGAGATCAAACGGGCAGATGCGCCGACGATGACGCCGTCAATGGTTTCCGCGCTTCACGACCTCGAACTACATCGGCTATTGGTGATTTATCCGGGCGCAACGCGCTATGCATTGCGCTCGAAGGTCGAGGTGATGTCGCTCGCGGAATGCATCGCAGAGTTGGCCTGACCTCGACCATTTCCTATGCCGCCTATGCATTGCGCGCGGATGGCTTGACGATACTGACGGACTCCGTTTCAGGATCGAAGACGATTTGCGCCTCGCCGCGCTTGAGCTGACTGATGACATGCGCCACTTTGTCCTCTAGCGAGAACTCCTTCTCGCCGTAGTCGGTGCCTTCCCGCAGCACATAGGACTCGACCACGGAATGGAGCAGTTCCGCGGCCAATTCGCTGTGCGGAACCACCACGATTTGCGGGGCGTCGCCCTTTGCTGGTTCCTCCTTCACTTACGTGACCACTTGGCGCGCGAGCCAGGAATCGAGATGCCCGGCGAAGGCGTTACGGTTCGCCTGGGTCAGAGGCGGCGGCCCGCCGCCGACATTGCCACTGGCGCGCATCGTATCCATAAAATCTCGCATGGCTAAAACCCCTCGAATGGTGTCCGGCGAATAACGCTCGCCGCGCGGATTGAGCGCCTCGCCGCCCTTGGCAATCACCGCGGCGGCCAGCGGAATGTCCGCCGTGATGACTAGGTCCCCGGCTGTCACGCGCTTGACGATTTCTCCGTCAGCCACGTCGAACCCAGAGGATACTTGCACCGCGCGCAGACTTTGGATGCGAGGAATGTGCAATGCTTGATTAGCCACCAGGGTCACACAAACGCCGGTGCGTTCAGCCGCGCGGAACAAGATGTCCTTGATGACGTTCGGACAGGCGTCCGCATCGACCCAGATACTGCCGCCAGACACATTCCGCCCTTACAAGGTGCGCGCGCACGGGAAATGCAATATACACGCAGAGCTCGGCCAACGAATACCGATCGACCTGCCCAGGTAGCGGCGGCGCAAGCAGGGATCTGCGACAGCGCGGACATACCATCATTTGACATTGTTCAAAATGAAAACGCGAACCCAGTGCACTTTCAAAATTTTAGCCCTGCGCATGCCCTCCTCCTGCAATCCGTGTCGTTTAATGCCGCGTAGTGCAATCTCAGGAGCTGTCATGGGGTCATCAACCAACAGGTCTGGCGTCGATCTGAAGATTCGGACCGACACGAGATGCGGCAATCCGTGTCATCCCGCCCACGTGTGTAGCGCCTGTGCGCCTTTCTGGAAAGCGATGCTGGAAACGGGACGATTTGAGGCGTACGTGCCACCTACGTTTGAAGGTGGCGCCACATCGCAGGAAGCCAATTTTTTTGACAGGAATGTCGACCTAGCCGGCCTCAAGATGCGATCGAGAGGCTCCAATAGCTAGGTGCGCGGTGAGAACCTGCCTATTTGCTGTTCCCGTATGCCTCGATCAACTCGAACAGGTAGTCGCGTTCTTCGTAAAGCCCCGCGACTGATTTGCGCTCATTGAGCCCGTGAACCCCATTGCCATCGGGGTCGGAGAACCGCCCCGGCACGCCGTAAGTTGGAATTCCCGCGGCGTTCAGGTAGCGACCATCGGTGGCGCCCGTGGTCATCGCCGGCAACATCGGAACACCGGGAAAGTACTTTTGTGCGAGCGTTTTGGCGGTGCCATAAACCAGCGGCGTGAGCGCAGGTGGAGCCGGAGTCGGGCTGATCTCGCCGGTCGCAACGATGGTCAGCGACGGGTCGGCGGCGGCCTTGATCAGCTGCGCAAGGACATTGTCGATCGGATCGCCGGGAAACATCCGGCAATTGATATTGGCACCCGCGCGCTGTGCCAGGGCGTTATTGGCATGCCCGCCGTCCAGCCGGGTCGCGACGCAAGTAGTTCGCAGCATCGAGTGAAAGGTCGGATCCTTCGAAACAATGGCATTGGCCTCAAGGTCCTTAGGATTAGCGATCAAACGCGTCATCGCAGCGCCCGCTTCACCCCCCGTCAGTTTCGCCGTCTCGGTAAAATAGGCACGCGTCGTGTCGCTGAACTGCACGGGAAACTCATATTGACCGATACGCACCAGCGCCGCGGCGAGGCTGTAGATGGCATTATCCGGCCGAGGCCGGCTGCTGTGACCGCCGGGGTTGCTCGCCTCCATTCGAAAATCCTGATAGACCTTTTCGCCCGCCTGCATACCGAGTGAAAGCCGCTTGCCACTCGCATCGCGCAGTCCGACGCTTCCCTCGTTCAGTGCAAACTGGGCGTCGATCCAATCCTTGTGCTGGGTCGCCAGCCAGTCGGCGCCATTGAAGGCCCCGCCGGTTTCCTCGCCACAGGTTAGTGCCAGCTTCAGCGGGCGACGAAGCTTGGTTCCGGCCTGCTTCAGGCGAACCAATGTATCAGTGAAGATCGACGCATGCGCCTTGTCGTCGGAAGTGCCGCGCCCGTAGAAATAGCCGCCCTCTTCGACCAACACGAATGGATCGCGTGTCCAGTCCTCGCGCTTCGCCTCCACCACATCGATATGCGCCAGCAGCAAAATCGCCTTTGCCTTGGGGTCTGCGCCGTTCATAGTAGCGACCAAGCCGCCCTCCTGGGGGTGGTCGGGCACACTGAACAATCGAAGCTCGCCATCCTTGAATCCGGCCGCTTTCAGTCGCGCCGCCATGCGCTCCGCCGCCAGCGTGCAACTCCCGGCGGACAGGGTTGTATTGGTCTCGACGAGTTCTTTGTACAACCCTCGGAACGCAGTTTGGTCCGGACGGATGTCGGCAGTCACCGGTGCAGCAAGAATTGCGGCGAGTACCGTCGTGGTCAAAAAATGTCGCAAGTCACGATCTCCCGTTTCGCAGGTAAGGCAGACTACGTCCAATCAGTGATGGCGGGCAAGGCGCTTGACAGTTGCGCCCTCATTTGCGGGGCCGCCGGGCGACCGAATTTGCATTCAGACGTGCGTCCATTCACTTACCTCAGGCCGACAGACTCAGTCGCGCCTCCAGCGCTGAGAGCGTCAGTCAGCGTACGCGCTCCGAGCGTCCAACCGAAGAACGACTCCACGTTAAATATCGTTGCCGCATGCGCCTCCGGCGGACCTGCCTGCAAGGCACCGTCCGTGACCAGGATCGGCCAGTACTCGTGGAAATACGCGTCGCGCAGCGTCGATCGATGTCGAGGGGCTCAGGGCGCGTATCTAACGTCAAAGGTGTCATAGGCATCGCATGATCAGCAGAAACTCAGTCTCATTCTGGCAGACAGTGTCCCGTGTAGACCAAAAAACGGTTTTCGGGAGTCTGACGGGATACCGGCTCAAATGTGCCCCGAGTGGCCGTCGGGACTTTTGCAGGCGAGGTTAGAAAATATCGAAGCGGACACTCGATTTTGAGTTGTTACCGCCGGTTCTTATGCGCGTCCCGCACCGACCAACATCTCTACGCTCATTTTGTAGCGTCCATTGCATTCAAACTTCGAAAGGCATGCGTAAACCTCATCTCGAACCGCCTGTCGGCTCGTTTTAGGAAGCGCTAGGTACGCCTGCGGCAACTGTCCGGCCCCCGCTTCGATAGGGGCCCAGTATTCGTCAAAGGAATTAACGATTGCTTCGCGGGTTTCCTTGCTCACCCGGATGTCGCGAAAGCCTGCCGCGCGGAACATTGATTCGAGCCGCGCGGCGTCTGCCAACGCAAACGACAGATAAAGTCTTGTTACTTGGTCTGGAAGATAACGGCTGAGCATCCCAGCGAGGATGCCCCACATCGGCGCTCGATCGGATGAGGAAACGACGCACACAGCCGCACAGCGGCCTGGACGCAGAACACGTCGAAACTCAGCGAGGCCCCGTAAGGGATCCGGGAAAAACATCAAGCCGAGTTGACACAGCACGACGTCGAAGCTGGCATCGCGGAACGCGAGCGACTGGCCGTCCATCATGGCGGCGAGAAAAGGTCCGTTCGCCAAACGAGCATAAGCTGCGGCCAGCATTGCCGATGAGATATCCGTGCCAATCACCAGCCCCGAGTCGCCCACCGTCGCGATCGCCGTTTGAGCAGCCTCGCCCAATCCGGTAGCAACGTCGAGAACTCGGTCTCCGATGCAGATCTCAGCAGCGGCTAAAACGGTCGGCACGAAGAGTCGAGACCAACGCCCTATATATTGCTCATATGCTGACTCGTTGACGCACCCAGCTGTCGGTGTATGGAGTCCTACTCCCCAGATCACGGTCACATCGGCCCCCAAGTATCTGATGTCGAATTCATGTGTTTGTTGGAGCGTGGGCCTTGATCGTTTCTATGCGGATTGCGACATTCAAGCCTGACGTGTGCTATTTGATGAGAGGCGCTTTTGCAGTCTCGCGCGAACACCACAAGACGATCAATGTTACCGAAAGCGCCGTGCTCGCATACAGTGAAACAGGGATCGTTGTGCCGTAGGCCTTGTACAGGGCAACGAAGAGCAGCGGCGCCCAGCCGCCGGCAACGACGCCAGTCAGCGTATAGGCCAGCGACGCCCCCGCGTACCTGACCCGAGAGGGAAATTGCTCGGTGATGAAAGCCGCCTGCGGTCCATACATCATGGCATGGATGGTGAGACCACCCGCGACGGCCAATCCGATGCGAAAGGGTTGGCCGGTATCCATCAAGCGGAAGTACTCGAAAGTCCAAAGCATCATCATTACCGTGCCTACGGCGTACACTGGTCGCCGACCGACGTAATCAGAGAGCGTCCCGAACAAAGGGACGGCAACTGCGTGGCATGCCGCGCCCATCATCGTGACCGTTAATGCAAGGAGCCGAGAAAGATGCAGGACGGTGGTCACATAAGTAAGCGTAAAAACGACCAGCAGAGCATAAGCAACGTCGGGGCCGAAGCGAACGCCGATGCCGAAGAGTAAAGATCGCAAGTGCTTCCCAAAAAGTTCCTTGATAGGTGCGTTGGCTGTCGCATGGCGGACCTGCAATTCGACAAACGCCGGAGTCTCCTCAACTCCACGGCGCAACCACCACCCGAATGCAACTAGCAAGCTGCTCGACCAGAACGGGATACGCCAACCATACGATTCAAAATTTGTCGGCGTGAACAAAAAAGTCATTGCGGCAGCTACGCCAGTTCCAAGGATGGTGCCGCAGCCCGGACCCATTTGGGCAAATGACCCATTCCGACCTCGTTGGTGCTGGGCCCCATGTTCCATCGACAGGAGCACCGCTCCGGCCCATTCCCCACCGATGGCTGCGCCTTGGGCAAAGCGCAATGTCACCAGCAGAGCGGGACTCCACGCGCCCCAGTGTTGATAGGTCGGCAGAAGCCCGACTAGTCCGCTGGCCACGCCCATAAGTATGAGCGTGGCAACGAGTACGAAACGCCGACCGAGCCGATCACCCAGGTGCCCAAACACGAAACCACCGAGCGGCCTCGCGAGATAGCCGACGGCGTAGGTTGAAAACGCCAAAAGTGTCCCGGCCAGCGGATCAAACGAAGGAAAGAAGATCTTATTAAAGACCAATGCCGCCATGACGTTGTAGACGGTAAAGTCGTACCACTCAAGTGTCGTTCCGACTGAGCTCGCCGCCGCGAGTCGCGTAATCCTCGGGCGAGCGGAGCTGCCGACGTTGTCCATGTGTAGAAGCCTCCAGACCTTAGTGGGTCAGGATACTAGGCCGGGACAGCGACCAGGCCTATTTTGTTAGTGCGGGCCTGTAGTGAGATCCAATTATTGTTGGAGCGCCGAAGTTTGCGACGTTTCTGCCGGCAACGATCGCCGAAGAAAGTCGCTGATCCCATAGTCGTAGTCGGCTACCGTGGCG
The DNA here is from genome assembly GCA_038226325.1 of Steroidobacterales bacterium. Classification (GTDB taxonomy): domain Bacteria; phylum Pseudomonadota; class Gammaproteobacteria; order Steroidobacterales; family Steroidobacteraceae; genus Bog-1198. The sequence goes on from JBBRQO010000018.1 coordinate 93,476, forward strand.
GGCCTCAACCCTCGGCGACGCCGCAGTTGGATCGCCGTTGGTTCATCGACGGTGGTAGTCGGCGGTTCGTTCGTCGATATCTTTTCAATCGCTTCCTCTGATACTCAGCGACATGCGAGATGTCAACCGCTTCCACTGCGCTACCGCTAGCCTCGAGATATCGCAGCAACTCTCGTATTGAACTTACATAACCGCGGATCGTGTGGGTGAAATATCCGTCCGCCACTAGACGGTGAACACAATCGGTCACGTAGCATTGAAATCTTGGTAAGCGCGTGGCGGTGGCCGCGTTGACCGGACGCCAATCCACTGACTTCTCAGTTCTGGACCTTCCGTGACAGCGACCACGAGACGTTTGCTGAGGGTGTCAGCGCGCCTAAGGTTCTCCTTTGCTGCCAGTATCAACAGGGACGCTAATGTCTTCGGCCGCGACGATCTGCCACTGCCCATTGCGGCGTAGCCAGGTATCGATCCAGACAAAGTGTCCTTTCGTTCCGTCTTTGCGAGTCCACGCTTCGCTTCCCTGCACGACGGCGGTTTCACCAAAGAAGCGGACATGCGCATAATCGAGGTGACTTGATAGGACGTGCGGACCCTTCGCGGCACCTGCGACAGCAGCTGTTTTATCAAGTACTTTGCCGTCTAATACCCATACAAAATCGTCCGCAAGTATTCGTTGCACGATGGACGAGTCATTGCTAGCAACACTCTCTGCCCAGGCCGACTCGCTCGTTTTGATGTATTTCTCAGCTTCCGATTGCGAGTACTTTTCGTTAGCCAGCGCCGTACCGGCGGCTACGACGCTAAGAATAATAAAGCCGACTATTGTTGATGCGCGTCTAAGAGTCTTCATTTTGTAAACCCCTTTTCTGATGTGTTGTGACGACTATGGAGAGCCGTCGTCTCTGTGTTACCTGCGGCGCTGGATCTCCGGCAGCACTTCATCGATCACTGTGTTTTCTTGGAGGGCCTTGCCGAGCGCGGTGTCCAGGCGCCGTAGGAGTTCGGTGGCGGTATCCTTTTCACCGCAGACCAACGCAACGCGGACTTTTTTGCCGACCGCGGCGAGTGCGGCACGGCGTATGTGCGGGATTTCACCGATGGTCAGTTGACCGCGAGTTTTATCGAGGAAGGCTTGGATATGATCGAAGCGCACATCCACGACCGGTGGCGGCTTGCTAATCGGGTCACGCCGCGAGTGCCTGCGTGACTTGCGCAGGCTGGCTCAGATGATCGGCCAGATTCCACGGCAACAGCTCCTCGATGCGGTTGATCGGATGCTCGGCGATGCGCTCGAGAACGTACTGTAAATAGCGCTGCGGATCGATGTGATTCAACTTACAGGTTCATGCCGAACGCCGGACTATGCCGAATTATAACCACGGACGAGATCGAATACATTGAAAATGTAGGTCGAAGTACGTCCGGCTAATCTCCTCGTTTGGCATAGTCTGGACCACCAAAGAGCATTGAGAAAGTCTAACAGCCGATCGTTTGGTCGGTATCTTCCGTAAGGACAGCGGGCCATCGGCGCGATTTTTGATAAGGCCGCTTCCTTCAGTGCCATGTGGGCGTGCAAATATACTTGAGTCGTTTCGACAGATTTGGATGTGGCCGCTGTAAGCGGGCTCCTCAAGCGCTACGAACTTAAAGAACGAACGAATTGCCGTCAGTCGCAAATTGCGAATGCTCGCACTGATTGCCCGAGTGGTCTCCAAGTCGTCAAGAAATGCGCAGATCAGCGGCGCGTCAATGTGTCTCAGCTGGAGGTTGGATGGCTGAATTTTAAGCTGACGATGGATGAACTGGAGCAGCAACCGGAACGTGTCCCGATAGGAGGCAATCGTGTGTGGGCTCACGTTGCGTTGTCGCATCAATCGATCGGAAAAGAAATGCTCAATCAGCGCCGAGAGAATAGGAAGACGCTTCATGGCTTAGCCTCCCAGTGCTTCTCGAGTTGGCGCGCCGCATGGCCGAGCAGTTCAGGGCAAGCGGAAAGATACCAGTACGTATCACGGACACAGGTGTGGCCGAGGTAAGTGGAATCTGCAAATGCTGCAAATATCGCCTATTTACGCTGCGGTTCGGCATAGTTCGGCGTTCGGCATGAACCGCCAAGGCTAATCATATCGAACCGCATGCCTACTTAACACATCTGTTCGAGCGACTGCCGCATCTCAGCACCGTCGAGGACTACGAAGCGATGTTGCCATGGAACGCAACGAGCCCCCAGCGGCCTTGACGCCCGCCGCCTTTTTTTTACCAGGCTATGCATGAGTCTGGCCTCGACTGGCCGCTCATATCCGCAGAAGAACAGGAACGCCAACTGGCTCGCATCGTCGGCGCGGTTACCTTCTCTGAACACCTAAGCGATCCTATCGCCTCCGATGCCGCACGAGGTCAGTACCTCGCCAATCATCCCGAGCAGCCGCTCCTGGCGTTCGTGCTTGGAGAATGTAGCGGATGGCTTCGCGAACTCGCACGCACCCATACAAAGAAAGAGTCCGACAAATTTGTCATGATGGCCGCCGTCAACTTGGTCAACTGCATAGCATACGCAGCGAGTCCAACGCGACGACGCACTTTATAGACTTTATAGAGCGCTTACAAACGTGATCCGGCTGTCGATGACTGGTTATGGCCGGCTGCGGCAGTTCGGCTAACTGGTGCTTTGTACCCATACGAGGCGATCACCAATGACCGGTATTGTGAATCAATGCTGCGTAGATAGCTGAGCGTCGAGCAACAACTTGAGTAACTGACTCATTTGTTCATGAGAGATGCTCGGTAACTTCTTCGCGGAATCGATGGTGATTCCCGACGAGTGATCCGGGAATTCTGTGTGGTTTAGGTACACGACAACAAGATCCCGGGTTGGAACCACAATCACATATTTCGCTAGGGCACCTTGAGCGCTAAAAGAGCTCACGGGTAGGTCGAATCCATCGACCCACCATAGGTATCCGTATCCCTCGCCCGCACTGGTTTGTGAAACTGCCTGCGTACTTTCGCTTACCCACTTGCCGGGTACAACGGTTTTGCCTCGCCACTCGCCGCCTCGCAAGAAAAGGTAGCCAAATCGTGCGAGATCTCGCGCACTCATTCGAAAGTGATACGCAGGGTGGATCGACTTGCCGACATCCGGCGACGTATCGGCCGGGGCCTGTAGGTAATACATATCTTCGACACGAAAGTCTTGCATACCAATACGGCGAGCAATCCGTGTATCGAAGGCCGCGGCGATCCGTGTTTTGAACGCCTTCTCGAAAATCGACCCGAGGGCATTAAAATCCCAGTTGTTGTAAAACCAGTAAGTGCCAGGGGCATGGGAACCACGCTTGGGCCAGCCCTCTCGCATGCCTGGTGTTCCGGCGACGTATCCGTGATAGACGCCCGATCGCGCCTCCAGCAGCATTCTCACAGTCGCCTGTTTCTCCTCTGCGGTAAGCGGCGGATCGTCGTCTATATCTAGGCTTCCCATTGAAGCATCCAGGTCAAAGTGATTCACCGGCGCGTAAATACCGAAGAGTGCGCTGAGCAGACTCTTTCGCATTGAGCTGATCTTGATTTTCGTGGCAGGGTCTCCCCACTCCGCAACTTCGCGCCCGTGGTCAATTACCACGACACTTGACGGCGGTAACGATTCGACAAGTTTTCTGACTTCGCCTAGCTTTTCCGGTGACCAGCCAAGCAGGACGGGATCGGCTTTTGACCATGCCAGTGTCGGATAAAGGTCCGGCGGCGCGCCCGCAAAGGCCATGGTTGCACCTAGTAATAGCCACGCCATGCTCAAACGCCTAGTTGTCCTACGCAGTATCGATTGCCATCGGTTTTGCTTGCGGAGCAAGAATGCTTGAATGACCGCTTTTCGGCAACCGTATCAACACCACGGCTGTCCGCAATTGTTAAGCGTTGTTCGACTCCCGCCCCGTGGGCTGCGGGGTCAGGTTGCGGCCACGCATACCGGGTGGGCGTTGGACAACGCCCAAATGAGGAAAGCGCGGGATCAATCGCTGACGGTCAGCGGACGCGATGAGCTATGGGGATTTGAAGGTTCGCGGCGCTGGCTGGCACGGCGAAGGCGACGCTGGAGACATCGGTGATTGTGCAGGGACGTGGGAAGACGCAACGTAGAGGATGAAGTCGATCGGCGAGAGTGAGCGTGATTACCGGATTTTCCTGACGCCAGGCCACAGGAGTTCGCGCCAGCGCCAATCGGTAAAGGGCCGGCGGGGAAGTGGACCGTGAAGAGCGATGATCACTCATGGCGAAGGTTGGAGCCTGGTGGACCCCGGATGGACTGTGCACGTGCGAGAGTCTCGATGACGAGCATCGGAGCGCCGCAGTGTCGGCAGACGAAGGTCGGCGGGGGCGCGCTGCTCGAGGCGGGAGCGGCCTTTGGATCAACAGGACTGATGTTGGCCGGCGGATCGAGCAGCTCACGTGCTGTGGCGATGTTGTGCTTGCGCCCTGCATTGGCGAGCAGGCCATAGTGACGGATGCGATGAAATCCGTTGGGTAGGACGTGCAGCAGGAAGCGGCGCATGAACTCCGCGGTGCCCAAAGTCATGGTCTTCTGGCGGGTGCAGCCGTGAGCGCGGTAGTCCTTCCAGCGGAAGGTGACGCCGCGCTCGTCCAATGCGATGAGCCGTCGGTTGGAGATGGCGACCCGGTGGGTGTAGCGCGACAGGTAGGCGAGTACGGCTTTGGGTCCGGCGAAGGGCCGCGTGGCATAGACCACCCATTCACAGGCACGCAGCGGCGCGAGCCACTGAGCGAAGCGTTTGGCGTCAGACAAATCCGCGTACTCGCCGAAGAACTGCAGTTGGCCACGACCATGAGCGGCGGCTTGCAGGGGACCCAGCGATCCGCGTCGAGCGCCAAGCCGCCACCCGGCACGATGCCGTGCACATGCGGATGATGAGTCAATGCCGATCCCCAGGTGTGCAGGACGAGGGTGACGCCGACGCGGGCGCCGAGGTGCTTCGGATCCGCCGCGATGGTCCGTAGCGTCTCGGCAGCGACCGCGAACAGAAGACCGTAAATCACCTCCTTGTTGGTGTACGCGATGGCGCTGATCGGGGCGGGCAAGGTGAACACCACGTGGTAATAATCCACGGGCAACAGATCGGCCTGGCGTGCTTCGAGCCAGCGTTGCGCGGCGCTCGCCTGACACTTCGGACAGTGCCGGTTGCGGCACGAGTTGTAGGCGATCTGGGGCTCGGCGCAGGCTTGTCAGCGCAGCACGTGGCCGCCAGGCAGGCCCGTGGGCGCGGAAGATATCCGCGACCTCCAGGTCAGAGCGTTGCACGGAATCACCCTACGAGGTTCGCGGTCCCTCGATAGGACTGATTACCTTGCGCAGCACCTCGGTGGCCACCTGGGTATAGAGCGCGGTCGTCTCCAATTTTTTATGTCCGAGCAAGACTTGGATGACGCGGATGTCTTCCTTCTGTTCGAGCAGATGGGTGGCGAAGCTGTGCCTCAACGTGTGCATCGAGACGCGCTTGTCAAGACCCGAGGTGCGCGCGGTGGCGTGCACCGCGCGGTTCAACTGTCGAGGACTCAACGGGTCGATCGGGTTCATCCCCGGAAACAACCAGCCGCCGTCGAGCATCTTGCCTTGCGCCCGAGCGACTCGCCACCAGGTCCGCAGCCGTTCGAGCATCACGGGCGAGAGCATGGCGTAGCGATCCTTGCTGCCCTTGCCCTGTTGGATGCGCAGTACCATGCGCTGACTGTCAATGTCGCCGACCTTCAGCCCCACCACTTCGCTAGCGCGAAGGCCTGCCCCATAGGCTACCGAGAGCGCGGTCTGGTGCTTGAGGTTGTCGGCCGCCGCGATCAGGCGCGTGGCCTCCTCGCGGCTCAACACCACCGGCAGCGTGCGCGGCACGAACACCTGCTGCATCTTGGCTACCAGCTCCCCGCGATCCAGCGTCACGCCAAAGAAGAACTTCAGTCCCGTGATCGCCGCGTTGAGCGAGATCGGCGAGGTGCCGCGATCGACCAGGTGCAGCTGATAGTTGCGCAGATCCTCGGCCGTGGCGGTATCGGGCGAGCGGCATAGATACTTCGCCAATTGCAGCACATGGCGGATATACGCGGCCCGTGTCTTCGGTGAGAGCTTGCGCATCCGCACGTCTTCGATCATGCGCTGACGCAGCGGGGAGGCTTCTGAGTGGGATCGGTTCATGGCTCCGCTCCAGTCGAAAAAAGAGGCGGATTGCCTCCTCTCCCAACATACAAAACAGAACCTCAAATCTCAGCCTCCCCCCAATCCCCGAACGAAGCCCCCTACCGCGCGAGCGGTTTAGTCCCCTGGCCCGATACCGCCAGTTCGTCAACGAGCGCTAAGTGCCGAGAGTGTGTGAAAACGCCGCATTCTCCTGGCAAAATACGGCAACGCATTCGACAGGGACGCAGTCATGCAGCGATTCATCGAAGGTGAGAACCGAGATCAGAGCGTTCTGTTCCCCGAGCGACTGGACGACTACA
>JBBRQO010000019.1:0-93904 GCA_038226325.1 Steroidobacterales bacterium
AGCCTCGCTGATCTACAAACGGACCAAGAACCTGCGGGTCGTTCAGTTGCTCCTGGGCCATTCCAAGCTGGAAAGTACCGTCCGATACCTGGGTATCGAGGTCGATGATGCCCTGGAGATGGCCGAGCAGACGGAGGTGTAAACCGGAATTGACGTCGAGCGCCGGCCGGCGGCCGCCTGCGGCGGTCGCTGACCGGCCATGACCTGCCGTTCGCAGGTCGCCTACAAGTTCCCGCATTGCAGACGTTCGCAATCCGCCGATGGATATTTCCGCTACCTTTGCGGAATCGTCGCTCCGGGAGATTCTTATTGCCCGGGAGCGCTTTGAAGCTTCAAAGCGCGGGGAACTACCGGAATGGTTGATGTCCGCAAGTTGTCTTGCTTTCGAGGCAGTGCTTGCAAGTATGCTAGCCAGACGGATCAGTTCAGCACCTTGGCGTCGTACACGATCTTAGCTCCGACTATGGTCATGACGGAGCGCGTGGCCGGCAGTCGTTGCGCGGGGATCGTGAAAATGTCTTGAGAGAGGACTGCCAGATCTGCAATCTTCCCTGGTTCAATGCTTCCGAGATCCTTCTCGGCAAACTCTGCGAACGCCGACGTGAGGGTGTACGCGATGACTGCCTGTTCGCGCGTAATTGCCTGGGATGGCCGATTTGGATGCGAGCTCGCGAGCATGACGTCGAGGAACGGGTTCATCTCATCGTCGGAACCAAGAGCCACCGGTATGCCTGCCTTCAGCAAAGATTTGAGTGGCTGCAGCGTCAGTTCCTCTGCCTCCTTGAACAGTGGGGGCGGTAGACCGACGAAGTGCTGAGGATTCTGCACAACAACCACGCCGAGTTGCTTCACCTCAGGTAAAAGGTCGGGCAACAGGCCGTCGCCGTGCTCGATCCGAAGGCGACGCCGGACCCATACGCCCGGGCCTCCTGTATCCATCATCGCGGTCAGCAAGACGCGCGCCGCCGGGTAGCCCGAGACGTGAAACAAGGCCTGATCATTCCCCTGCAAGGTCTCCTCGAGCATCCGCCTGACTTCGGCTTCGGAAAACGTTAAGCCCAGGTGCTCAAACAGCGCCATGGGCGATTGTCGGTCATCGCGCGGTGCATACGTTCCCTCGAGAGGCGTTCCATCCAGCATCCACTTTGTGCCGGAAACGCTAATCAGCGCGGAGGGAAGCATGGGCATGCCCCTTCCCTCGCTGAGATCGCGTCCGACAGTAGTCGTCATCGGCATTCGCATCACGCGCACGCGCAGGGGTGCCTGGGCGTCTTTCAGCAATCGCACTATTCGTTCTGGTGGTATGACATTCGCCATGTCTTGGATCGTCGTGATCCCGAATTTAAGGGCATCGTTCAGATCTCCCCGCAATTCCCTAACGCCATCGCCATCGCTGGTTTGCTCGGCCAGCTTACGCCGCACAATCATCCGCGCGTATTCGCGCAGTACGCCGGTCAACTTCCCGTCGGCAGATCGCTCAAATCGGGTCCCCGGAAAGTCGGTGTGATCTTCGCCGATCCCAAAACGTCTAAGCGCCGCGCTGTTCAAGATGCAAGCGTGGCCTGTGAAAGTTGTGAGCACTACAGGATGTTTCGGTGCGACGCGGTCGAGAGCCTCGCGAGTCACCGAGACGTCCTTGAAAAGTGCCGGCCCGATGGCCCCGAGCAGAATTGCACCTTCGCCCGCTTTTTGGTCCGCGGCGGACAGAATCGGTGCGACCTGAGACCAAGACGCGTCTCCGCCGGGAAATTCGAGCCGCATGGAATTGGCGGGCGAGATACCGAGGTGGTTATGCGCGTCATTGATACCAGGAATGACCGTGCGACCATGCAGGTCAATCTGTCGGGTGTGCGCATCCGCCAGCGCCCTCACAGCACGGTCCGACCCTACCGCAAGAATCCGGTCACCCGCGACAGCCAAGGCACGCGCATGGGGTATCGCGATGTTGCTGGTGAAGATCTTGCCGTTGAAAAGAATCATCTCAGGCGCGGCAGCCAGTAGGGCGCTTGTGGGTGCCAGCGAAAGGCTAGCTGATACCAAGATCACGGCAAAATTCTTCACGTGCACCTCTCGGTCAGCCGCATTGTTTCTCTGGCAAGCCTAAGCGCTGGCGTTTACCGCCGTCAAGAAAGTCCGATTCCAACCGGCGACACGTTTATGTCCGCTTTCATTGGCTCCAACGACCGCTTCGCAGGAATTTGTACATCCGCCTTGGGCACAACGCTGCCGCAGCAGGCAGTCATCTAGCGGCCGCTCTGGTCGTGTCGACCGAGTTGCCGTCCGCGCCCTGAGACCTTACGATTCTCGGCATCTGGATCAAGCCGAGATCCCCTCAACGTCGAGCTCGGTCCGCTTGGGGCGATCTGGCCCACAGTTTGGATCAGGGATGGTCCAATGAGGAACCCGATGCATAGCAAGCCGCTTGAAGCGCACGAGCTGGACAAGATCGCCACCGCGACACTCGCGTACTATGAGGAGCGCGCCGAGGAGTTTCATGCCGGCACGCGCGATCACGACGTCAGCCAGAACGTCGCATCTCTGTTGCGGCATATCGAAGGCGAGGCACCCTTCACGATTCTCGATTTTGGCTGCGGGCCGGGGCGCGACCTCACGACCTTCACCGGGCTCGGCCATACTGCTATCGGGCTGGAGGGCGCAGCCGGCTTTGCTGCGATGGCGCGTGCCCATACCGGGTGCGAGGTGTGGCTGCAGGATTTCCTCAGGCTTGACCTGCCGACTGAGCGCTTTGATGGCATTTTCGCCAATGCCGCGCTGTTTCATGTGCCATCCCAGGAATTGCCACGCGTCTTGCGACAATTGCACGCCACATTGAAGCCCCGAGGCGTGCTGTTCAGCTCCAATCCGCGTGGAGAGAACGAGGAAGGCTGGAACCGCGGGCGCTACGGCGCTTACCACGATCTCGACGCGTGGCGTCGCTACCTGTCAGGTGAGGGGTTCATGGAGCTTGAGCACTACTACCGGCCAACCGGTCAGCCGCGCGAACAGCAGCCGTGGCTGGCAAGTGTGTGGCGCAGGTCGTCACCAATCAAATCCGACGCATGAATCCATGAAACTCTACTCCGGACCACTGAGCATGTTCGGCGCCAAGGTGGAAATCGCGGCACGCGAAAAAGGCCTCGACTTTGCACTAGAGATGGTGGCCTTCAGCCAGAAACAGGGCTACAACCCCAAACACCCGGAGGTCCTCAGAATTAACCCCAAAGCGCAGGTGCCGGTATGGGTTGATGCCTCCGTCGAACTCTACGATTCAACGCAAATCTTTGAATACCTGGAGGATCGATGGCCGACGCCCCCGCTATGGCCGAGTGCCGCGGACGAGCGTGCTCGGGCGCGCCTCTTGGAGCATGCTTCTGACGAGGTCTTTTTTCCAAACGTAGTCAAATTGATGGGGCTACGAGCCAATCCCGATCCTGTTGATTCACCTGAATGGCGCCAAGCGCGCACTCGCATTGAAGCCTATTACGTGAAGATGGAGCAGGCCCTCGAGAGAGGTCCGTTTCTCGCCCGTGTATACACCTACGCAGACATTGCGTTTTATATGGCCCAGTTCTTTGCTGCGAGGCACACCGTTCCGATATCGGAGGCACACACAAAGTTACGAGCCTGGCGCTCACGTGTTGCGGGACGGGCGGCAGTGAATCAGGTGATCAGCTCCATGGCGACCTACCTTCGCAGCATCGACTACGCAGTGCCCGAATTCGACTAGGAGTTCGGTCATTGATCTGAGGTAGTGACAACGCTGGGGGTCTACGTTTTCGGCCAAAAGCGGGCATTGATGCTCAGCTCGCAGATTACTGAACATCGGCCATTCGTTTTATTGGCGCAGTTAACGATTTATATCCGGTCGGCCCCAACGAGCCCCAACGAGACCCCTCGGTGATAGCTGCTCTAATAGAATAAGCTCTCGCCTCGATATTCGATTGTTTCTAAGGCGCGGAACGGCCGTATGAAAATCTATAAGTACAGAGACTTTTCAAATCCGAATGACGATGACTTTCGCCGCTTAGAAGCCTCTGTGCATCGCTGTATGATTTGGTGCGCAAGACCCGATACGCTAAATGATCCACAAGAGTTCGTCTGGGAATGCGACTACACCGCGACGCCGGCGACGTTGGACCTCCTGACAGGAGTACTAGTTGAGTCACGCGGACGGACACAAGTGGACGCCCGGACTAGCGCTGATGTCGCGATTCAGAGCGGAAAACTAGAGAGCATCGCGAGGCCCATTTTCGTCGGCATGATAGAGCAGTGTCGCAATGAGATCGGACTCTCTTGCTTCGGCATAGCACCGAATAATGAGATCCTTTGGCGGCGATACGGAGGCAACGGGGCGGGCATTTGTGTTGAATTCAAAGTTCCGGACGGCCTACTGGGGACGCAGCTTCACCGGGTTCAATATCCTGAGCAAAAGCAACTCCACGTCGACCAGCTTTTGCATGCCTTCGTCGACCACAACAGCGCGCAAGTGGTCTACGAAGTGGCACTCCTTTCGAAACCTAGTTGTTGGGCAGACGAAGAGGAAATTCGCTTCGTTTCGCAAGGTCACTCAATTCAGGTTGCCCTTGATAGGGGCCAAGTTTCTTGCGTATTCTTAGGAGATGCGCTGAGGGCAGATGTCCGCGCAAAAATCCAACGGATAGTGGCACCCGCCCCGCTGGCTGATCGCCACCGATAACAGTTATCGGGTGTTGCCGATGGAGCACTTCGCGCACGCCCCTGGCCGCCGGCTAGTTGCGCTGTCCGGCCAAGAACGGCCATTCATATCGCCACTCACAATCCAGGGTTCATGATGATTGGAGGCTCGATTGGGGCTTGATCGAGACAGCGCGTGGTAACGTTTACCCCAGCGGTAACCAGGAAGATCAGGTGACATGAAGAATTTCGGGGTGGCATTCGGGCGTGTCCTCGGGACGGTACTCTCAGTCGGATTGCTTGGTTGCAGCACGATTGCAGGCGGAAACACGGGCGCCAATCCAATCGTCGGAGCGTGGTTGGTCAAAGATGCTGCGGCGCCGTTTCCCTATCATATGTACGTGTTCAATGCGGACGGAACGATGCAGCAGGCCAACCCAGATGCCGGCGACAAGGCTTCGAGCGACAGCGATGGAAAAGGTGTATGGATTGCTGACGGGCGAAAAATCAAAGGTAAGTGGGTCGAGGTGACTGCGGACCGAGTGTCTCGCCAGTTTATTGGGCGGGGGGAACTTTCATTCGACATCGTGGCGGATGGCAACCGCTTTTCAGGTCCGTCAGTCTTTCGCTTTTACGATGCCGAGGGCAAGATGGTGGAAGGCCCGATCGATACCTCGATTTCGGGCGAGCGCGTTACGCTACCGTAGCCGGAGGCCCAGGTTCGGCCCGAAGCAGACGCTCGCAACCTGCTTGTCTATACTCGAATCTGCCAATAACTTCGGGCGACAGAATGAACATCACCAGATGGTGGTCGATAGTCGCGCTGGCCTCGAGCCAGATAGCAATCGTCCTAGTCGCGCTTTCCGCCTGCCAATCTGGGAGGACACGTATGGATCCTACCGAGCTCAACGAATTCGCCACAAAGTACACCTCAGCCTGGTGCAGCCAGAATGCGGCCAGCGTCGCGGCCTTTTTCTCGCCCACAGGTTCGTTGAAGATCAACGACGGGAGTCCAGCGATAGGTCGGGCGGCAATCACCAGCTCCGCTCAGGGCTTCATGACAGCATTTCCGGATCTCGTCGTACACATGGACAGGCTTGTCATCGACGGAGCGGACATCGAGTATCACTGGATACTAACCTGGACCAATATGGGTCCTGGTGGCTCTGGAAAATCAGTGCGTATTAGCGGATACGAGGAATGGCGATTTGGCGTCGATGGCCTCATCGCCGAATCTACGGGTCATTTCGATGCGTCGGAATACGAGCGTCAAATTAAAGCCAGCGGTGCAAGCCAAAAATAGCGGCTACCGGTGCTGTCGGCCAGGAGTGGTCCCTCACCGCGCGTGGTGAGCGGCCATTTACCGGCCATTGGCGATTTTCATTGCCCAAGACAGGTAATATTGTTCCAACGCATTGGAAGCGCTTGCGAGCTAACAACCGAAAACCGCCAGCGCGGATAATCCGCCGCGCGGCATGAATCAGAGGCTGCTCCATGAAAATGGTGTTGTCGATATTTTTGCTCTTGTTATGTGCGTCAGCATTCTCTGCCGATGGGTCGCCTCCCGTTTTTCTAAGTCATTTTTACATTGCACTTGATCAGGCCACGTATGACGCGTTGCGAAAATCACCCCAGATTGCAGCATTAGCCGGGATCGAAGAAAAGCACACTGTGGCGGGGACCGACAATTGGTCTGGTTTTTATGTTTATGGGCGACAAACGTATATGGAATTTTTCGCAGCCGATACGCTTCCACATGGAACAGGTAAGGAGGACTGCGGCCTCGGCTTGTCTGTAGAAAAGGCAGGTGGCGTCGATGCCGTCGCCACTCGGCTCCGACCAGTATTCGGCGACAAGGTAGAAATTGACAAACAGGTACGAACTATCTCTACCGGCGATATCCCTTGGTATATCGCGGCTGCTGTCGATACCGACAGACCCGAAGCAATGTATACGTGGGTCATGGAGGTTGATCCCTCATACCTCGCGGCGATGCATCCTGGATCGCTCGTCAAGCCTTCTTTGACCCGTGAGCAGTACCTATCGTGGAATTTCCGTCCGGACCGTTTGCTCGACGCCGTAGTGGGTATCAGGGCTGCGCTCAATTTGGTTGAGAAGACACAACTCGCAAACGAGCTTGAACTCATTGGATGGTCGGTGCATCGGGAAGGCAGCAGATTTCTTGCAAAGGGTCCCGATGCGAAAATCGAAGTATTCCCCGCGGGTTCGCGGGTGGGCATACAACAGGTTGTTCTGCGTTTGCGACGTTCCGTTCCAAAGCAAGCGATGGAATTCGGCTCCGCGAAACTTCTTCTCGACGGCAAAACCGGGCAGTTGATCTTTTGGAGGTCGGAATCAGACCGGGCGCGGCAGGACTTTAGACGGAAAGCGCGCAGCATGCCGTAGCCTGCTAAAAACTCCGTTTATTGAGGTGACCCCTAAGTGGTCATCATAAATAGAAAGCGACCGCCGCGACGTTGAAGGAAGCGGTGGCCAATGAAGATTCCCATGAATGTCTATTTTTGGCACAACCCGATCGGAGAGGGGGCGCCCGGTTGGCGCCAGCCAGCGCACCAGTCCGGCCGGCGCTGTACGGCCAACTGCGGTCGGTGAGTGAAATGAAAGCCATGCCCATAAGCCGCCCTTCGTAGCTGGTGTTGTACACTAGGTTCCCCTCGACTTGAGGATTCGATTTAACGCCAACCAAGAGCCCGCGCATGGCCGACCGCGCCGAACCAGAACTAACAACGGGACCAGACTCTAGCATCAAGGCAGAAATTCCGTTAAGCGCAGAAGCGGGTCCAACCCCGGAGATCTCAGAAGCGATGCTGGATGTTCACCCTCCCCATGAATCGGTTCACACGTGGAAGGATTTCTTCATCCACATCGCCACGATCGTCATCGGCCTGCTCATCGCCGTCGGCCTCGAGCAGGCCGTCGAGGCCATCCACCATCGGCACCAACTTCATGCGGCAGAAGACTCGCTCAATGATGAGGCCGTAACAAATCGTTCTATCATCCAAGGCAATCTTGTTCACATCGCGGCAGCTCGTCGGGCCATCCAGCAGAACATGGTCCTACTCGATCCAGAAAGTGCGTCACCAGAATCGCCGGTCGCGCAGTTCCAGCCCTATGTCCCGGACACATATCTCTTTATCATTACCGATGCCGCGTGGCTCTCGTTGCGGGACAACGGCCTGCTTTCCTTGGTACCCCAGCCTGTGTCATTCCGTTATTGGAAGATCGACTACATTCACCACCTCGTCGTAGACGATAACCAAAACATCATGCGCCGACGCGAAGAGGTAGAAGCCCTAGTCCATTTACATCAGGACCCGGCTCGGCTATCAATCGGCGAACGCGAAAGGTTATTCGTTGCCTTCAGTGAGCTCGATCAGGCGCTTGTGCAGATGCGGGGCTCACTGGTTATCTTCAACGCGGCAAACGAACTGGCGCTTTCAGGCAAAACCCTGTCCGAGAGTGAGATGAATGAATACACAAAATGACCTAACCGTTGTTTGGCTTACCCGGGAGCCGCCATTCGCGACCGGCTGCATCGGGCACTTACCCGCCGCCCGGGCGTTCGGTCAAAGCTCCGTGTAAATCTACAGAGCCTCGAATCCGGCGAGCTTCGCGGCTTTCCCCTCGAAAGTTGCGGTAGCACGGCACCCTAGTGCGCGGTTGTGAGCGTTGATCAAGCAATCGGCAAAGTCCACGTTGGAATCCTTCCAACTGAACACCGCTCGCTCGACGGACGCCTCGTCCTCAATGTGCAGTTCGACAGTATCCAAGAGCGAGGAGAGCGCTGCGATAATTTCCGGTTTGGGTAATCCATAGCGACTGCGCAACTCCCATTCTGTCTCCAGTAGCACGACGAGACTAATCACAACCGGTTCGGCATTGCTGACTTCCCGCTTTATCAATCGCCGCGCTCGTTCAAATTGCTCTTGGTCGTCGCCCACCAGAAAGCGAACCTGAATATTCGTAACGTCGTCCGGCATCAGGGTGAAGGATCATTCGATCCCCGACTTTCATGCCAAGGCGGTCCAGGCTCTGCTTAGGAATGATGGTGCAATAACGATAGGTCTTAGCGGCTCACCGGTATGCGCGGCAGGCATGCCGGGAGATCCGCGAGGTAGTAGGCCAGCACCGCCATGGTCGCAACTTGACTCTGGAGGTTCACCGGATCGACCTTGTCGAGTGTGTCGGCGGCCGTGTGGTGGTAGTCGAAATAATGCCGGGCGTCGACCAAGGGGGCGAATCCTGGTACTCCCGCTGCTTGCAACGGCGCGATGTCTGCTCCCGCTTCGCCTTCGCGGTCTTCCAGCACCGTGGCGCCGAGCGGCGCGAGAGCATCGGCTACCGGTTGCAGGGTTGCGAGCGAATCCTTGGTTACGGCGGCGATGATGCCGAGCGCGCGTCCCGCGCCTTCGTCGCTCTCGATGGCGGCACACTGGCCCTGCAGTGCACCGCCGACCGAATCGAAGTAGGCCTTTCCGCCGCGACCGCCATTCTCCTCATTGGTCCAGCCGATGAAGCGAATGGTCCGGCGCGGATGCAGGTTCAACTGCTGCAGTACCTGGATGACGCCCGCCGCCGCCATGACGCCGATGCCATCGTCGGTCGCACCCGTGCCTAAGTCCCATGAATCAAGGTGACCGGAGACGACTACGTATTCTCTCGGCAGCTCGCGGCCGGGCCAGTCGGCAATCACATTGAAGCTGTCGGCATCGGCAAGCGTCTGGGGGGTCAATGAGAGCTTCATCGCCACGGGTCCGCGGGCGGCGAGACGCACGACTAAATCGCTGTCTTCAGCCGCCAGCGCCGCGGCCGGTATCGGTGCCTGTCGGGCTTTCCAGATCGTCGTCCCAGTATGCGGTAGGCGGTAGTCGGCACCTCCGATGGAGCGCACCAGTGCGGCGGCGGCTCCCAGGGAGGCTGCTTCCGCAGGCCCATTAAAACGATAATTGCCCGCCTGCCCGTACGCTGTGCCGGCTTTACCGTTGTCCGCGAGCCGCTGATCAAAGTGCGAGTCGAATAGCACAATGCTGCCGTGGATCTCGCCCGCTCGTGCGTGGAGTTCGTCAAAATCGCGCACCACGACCACGCGCGCCTCGAGACCCGAAGCCGGAGTCGCCGAGGAGCCACCCAGAGCGGTCAGATGCAGTCGCTGCGTGACGTCCGCCGGCCGCCCCGAATATTTCGTGAGCTCGGCCCGCTCCTCGCCCCGTACCCAGTGAGGAACTTTTGCGGGCTGCAGCGTGACTTGAGCACCGAGCGCGCGCATCGCCGCAGCGACCTGAGTGATGGCGGCGGCTTGTTGCGGTGAGCCTGAGAGGCGCGGCCCAATCTGGTCGGTGAGGTCTTCGAGCTGCTTCCATGACCAATCGCTGCTCATGGCGACCGCACGTATGTGCCCCAGGGTCGCGCTCGAGGCCGCATCGACGGGGCTCTGCGCCGGCGCATCCGCACGAACGCAGAGGGTAGTGAGCAATGCCGCTATAGCGGCAACTGTGGAGGTTAGGCTGTGGTTCATGTGCCCAGATAATAGCGTAGGCAGGCGAACCGGGCCGCAGGTACTCGCTGCACCGAACCCACGCACCGCGGTTGCAAATGACCGCGCCGTGCCCGCACACTCGAAAATTCAGCAGCGGGCATGAGTCATTCGTCGGGAGCATCCATGAATCGTCGCAATCTTCTGGCCGGCACGGCCGCATCGATAATGATGGGTGCCGTGCGCGCCCCAGCTTTGGCTTCTCCTAGTGAGACTGCCGACCGCCTCAACCCTCCCGGCATTCGCGTCGCCGGCATCCGCATGCTGCCGGTGGCGGGAGGCAAGTACAAAGTATGGACCAAGAAAATGGGCTCCGGTCCCATCAAGGTGTTGCTGCTGCATGGCGGACCGGGATTCAGCCACGAGTACCTTGAAGCCTTCGAGTCCTTCCTGCCGCAGGCAGGCATCGAGATGTACTACTACGATCAGCTAGGCTGCAACAACTCCGAACAGCCGGACGATCCGGCGCTGTGGACTCTGGCGCGCTACACCGAGGAGGTAGAAGAGGTGCGTCGCGGCCTCGGGCTTACAAACTTTGTACTTTATGGGCACTCTTGGGGCGGAATTCTGGCCATGGAGTACGCGCTTCACTATCAGCAGCATCTGCGCGGACTCGTCATTTCGAACATGTCGGCCGGCGTACAGTCCGCTCTGAAGCGATCGGCTTCCATCAAGCTGCAGCTGCCGCAGCACACGCTGGCGCGCCTCAACGCGCTCGAAGCCAAGCAAGCATACGATTCGCCCGAATATCAAAAGATCATGATGGAGGACCTCTATCCCAAGATGCTGTGCCGCACTCAACCCTGGCCGGAGCCTGTACTGCGCGCTTTGCGGCACGCCAATGACAAGATCTATAACTTCATGCAGGGCAAGAGCGAATTCGTGGTGACCGGCAATCTTAAGGACTGGGAACGCTGGGACCGCTTGCATGAAATCAACACCAAGGCCCTCACCATCGGTGCGCAATACGATGAAATGGACCCCGAGGACATGAAAAAAATGGCCGGCCTCATGCAAAACGCAAGCTATGCCTTTTGTCCCAATGGCAGCCATATGTGCATGTGGGATGACCAAACGGTCTATTTCAAGCAGTTACTGGCCTTTCTAGGCAGCGTTTAAGGCTAACCTCGGCCCGGTTCTGCCCGCGCCGGGCGATTGGGCTTGAGATATGTACGAAAGCCCAGACTGTATGGCCCGGCGTCAGTTAGAATCTGTGCGCCGGATTGGGGGGCGGTTCGCCTGGCGACGCGACTTCATCCGAGTACCCCAGTCACCACGTTCGCGGCCGAAAGCCGCCATTTTCAGTTGATCGGACGCACATGCTTGCTACTTCCAACGTTGCCGTTCAGTTCGGCGCCAAGCCGCTCTTCGAGCAGGTCACCGTCAAGTTCTCGGACGGCAATCGCTATGGCCTCATCGGTGCCAATGGTTCCGGCAAATCCACGCTGATGAAGGTGCTGGGCGGCGATCTCGACGCCACCGCCGGCGATGTCATGCTGCAAGCCGGCATGCGCCTGGGCAAGCTGAATCAAAACCAGTTCGGCTACGAAGATGATCGCGTACTCGACGTGGTTATGCGCGGGCACACCGAGCTGTGGGCGGCAATGCAGGAACGCGACCGTATCTACGCTGATCCGAACGCCACCGACGCGGACTACATGAAGGCGGCCGAACTGGAAGGCGTGTTCGCCGAATACGGCGGCTACGATGCGGAGGCCCGGGCCGGCAGCATTCTCACCGACGCCGGTATTCATGAATCGCGGCATAACGGGCCGATGCGCGAGGTTCCTCCCGGCCTCAAGCTGCGCGTGCTGCTGGCGCAGGCGCTGTTCTCGCGCCCGGACGTGCTGCTGTTGGACGAGCCCACCAACAACCTGGACATCAATTCCATCCGCTGGCTGGAAAGCGCGCTCAACAACTATGACGCCACCATGGTGATCATCAGCCACGATCGGCATTTCTTGAACCAGGTCTGTACCCATGTTGCGGATCTGGATTTTCAGCAGCTGAAGGTATATCCCGGCAATTACGACGACTTCATGCTGGCCTCGGTGCAGGCGCGAGCTCGCGTTGAAGCCGCGAACGCCAAAGCCAAAGATAGGATTTCCGATCTGCAGGAATTCGTGCGGCGCTTCTCGGCAAATGCGTCCAAGGCGCGGCAGGCGACGTCACGCAAGAAGCAGTTGGAAAAAATCAAGATCGAGGAAATCAGGCCCTCATCGCGCCAAAATCCCTACATCCGCTTCGAGCAGGGCAAGAAGCTGTATCGCTCCGCGGTCTCGGTGGAAAAGCTGTCCTTCGCTTACCCGGGGTCGGGCGACAAAGTGCTCGACAATGTGACCATAAATATCGAAGGCGGCGAGCGTGTCGCAATCATCGGTCCGAACGGCGCCGGCAAGACCACGCTGATGCGACTACTCGCCGGCGAATTGCGCCCGACCGCGGGTCGCATCGTGTGGGTAGAGAATGCTCAACCAGGCTATATGCCGCAGGATCCCCAGGCCGAGTTCGAAGACAAGACCGATTTGTTCTCCTGGATGTCGCAGTACACGGGCAAGGCCGACGACGACCAGATCGTGCGCGCCACCTTGGGCCGGCTGCTGTTCTCGGGCGAGGAAACCAAGAAATCCGTGAAGGTGCTCTCCGGCGGCGAGAAGGGCCGCATGATTTACGGCAAGCTGATGCTGACCAAGCCCAATGTGCTGTTGATGGACGAACCCACCAACCACATGGACATGGAAACCATCGAATCGCTGCAGATCGGCCTGGAGCACTATCCCGGCACGCTAATTTTCGTGTCTCACGATCGCGAGTTCGTGGGCGGCCTTGCCACGCGCATCATCGAACTGCGCGCCGGCGGGGGTATTGTCGATTTCCGCGGCACTTACGACGAGTACCTCAAAGGGCAGGGAATCGAAGTCTAGAGCGCCTGTCGGTCATGCGGATGGAAGCGCCCGGTGCGGCTTGCTAGGATTGGCACAAAGTCACGCAAGGGGATGTCGGTGCGAAATCTGGTAGCTGGCGTATTCGCGAGTGTCTTGCTGTGGGTGCCGTCGTTTGCGGCCGCTCCGCCGGCTGAGCCGATCACCCTCAATCGCATCGCCGATGCGGCCTTCAACCATGGCGAAGTCGTCGACCTTGCCGCCTACCTTGCGGATCAAATCGGCGGACGATTGACCAATTCGCCGGCCATGCGCAGGGCTGAGCGCTGGACGTCGGATCAATTCAAGAGTTGGGGGCTGAAGGACGTCAGAGCGGACGGCTTCGAATTTGGGCGCGGCTGGTGGATCGAATCCTCCCGCGTGCGAATGATCGCGCCCCGTGCTCTGGAACTGCGCGGCATTCCCATTGCCTGGACGCCTGCGACCAACGGTGCGATCAACGCCTCGGTCATCGTTGCGCCGATGATTACCGACAAGGACTTTACGGAGTGGAAGGGCAAACTGTCGGGGAAGATCGTGCTGGTGACCTGGCCGGGTGTGGCGAAGGATGACGTCGAGGCGCCGTTCCAGAGGCTGAACGATGCGGACATCGTCAAATTGGACAAGTACCAGCAGCCGAGCTTTGATCCGGAAGCGCGGCAGAAACGCATCGATCGGTTTCGCTTTCGAACCAAGCTGGATACCTTCCTGGCGGAAGAGGGCGCGGTCGCGTGGGTACAGATGTCGCGCACCGACGGGCGGATCGTGCACGGCGAGGGTTACGGCTATCGAGCCGGCAAAACGCCCAAGCTTCCTGGCCTGGAAATCGGCGCGGAGGACTACCGGCGGCTGGCGCGCCTCGCCAAGCTCACCGACGTGAAGCTCGAGATGGACAGCCGGGTCCACTTCGAGGACGCCGACCACAATGCCTACAATATTCTTGCCGACTTGCCGGGTAGCGACCCGGCGGCGGGCTACGTCATGGCGGGCGCTCATTTGGATAGCTGGGTCGCGGCCGACGGTGCCGCCGACAATGGGGCCGGCAGCGCGGTGGTGATGGAAGCGGCGCGCATTCTAACCAGCATCGGTGCGCATCCTAGGCGCACCATCCGATTTGCGCTATGGGTGGGCGAGGAGCAAGGGCTGCTGGGCTCGAGCGCCTACGTCGAAAAGTATCTTGCGCGACGCCCGCCCATCACCGATCCGACACTCGCGGATCTGCCGCCTTATTTTTCCTTGGACACCTATCCGGTGCAAACCTTGAGCGGCTTCTCGCAGATGGATGCCTATTTCAATATCGACAACGGCTCCGGCAAGATTCGCGGCATTTACACGGAAGGCAACTTTGCCGTCGTTCCTCTGTTTCGGGAATGGCTGGCGCCATTTACCAGCCTGGGCGCCGCGGCCGTGGTCGCCGAGCCCACCGACGCCACCGACCACGTGTTCTTTAGCCGCCTCGGCCTGCCCGCATTTCAATTCATTCAAGATCCGCTTGATTACGAAACACGCGTGCATCACAGCGATCTGGACACCTTCGATCACTTGCGGCCGGAAGATCTGCGGCAGGCGGCGGCGGTGCTCGCGACCGTTCTCATGAATGCGGCGAATATCGACAGGCCTCTGCCCCGCAAGGCTCTTCCGACTCAGCCACGGGTCACCGATCCGTTTCATTATCCCGATCCGGCGAAGAAATAGCCGCGCCGCGGGACAATAGCGCGCGGCGCTATTCCGCCACGGCCGGTCGCGGAATCCTTGTGGCCGCACCGAAGATCAGATGAATGCCGACGGCAGCGAACACGATGGCGCCGCCGGCCAACGTGGCGGAGCTCGGAGTTTCCCGGAACGCCAGCCACACCCATAGCGGTGCCAGCGGCGCGTCCAGCGAACCGATGAGCGCGGTTTCGATGGCCGGCAGCAGTCGCGCACCCAGCGTGAATAAAGGTAGTCCCACGGCAAATGTGGTGAGGCCGAACAACGTCAGCAGCATGAGTTCGTGGCCGGACACACTCAAGGGTGCGCCGAACGGCAAGGCGACCAATCCGCTCAGCAGCGCCGACATGCACGCCGCGGGCAGAAAGGGCAGGTCGGGGAAATGCCTTGCGATCACCATCGCGACGGCCATGGTGATGGTCATGCCGAGAGCGAGAAGGTCGCCGCGCAGGCCGCCGTCGCTGCCAAATCCGACCATGACGGCGACTCCCACCAGCGCAATCAAACTGGATATGACGGCACCGGTGGCCGGCCTTTCACGCATGGCCAGCCAACTTAAGGCTGCGGCGATAAAGGGTACCGTGGCGTAAATCACCGCCACGTGAGCGACGGTCGTGGACCTGAGTGCGGTCAGGAAGAAAATCATCCCCGCCGATGATTGCAGCACGAAGAACCAACCCAGCGGGCCCATTCGCCGCAGTGAGCGCCATGTTCCCTGCGCGGGCAGCAGCGAAATCACCAGCGTGAGACCCAGCGCACCTAAGATTCCGCGCCATGCCACCATGGTCCAGGAATCCGCCGCAATCAGACGGGTGAAAAGCCCGGCAGTGCTCCATGCAACCGCCGATGCACTGACCAAAGCGAATCCAAGCCGGTGTCCGGGCCCTTTCATGGAAGCTCGACAGACCTGCTTATGCTTGCTTGAGTCGTCCGCGCCGGAAATCGGCGATGATTTCGCGCGCGGCATTGTGGCCCGGCGCGCCGGTCACGCCGCCGCCGGGATGCGTGCCGGATCCGCACATGTACAGTGCATGCAAAGGTCCGCGATAGTCGCCGTGTCCCAGCATGGGCCGGGCGGAGAACATCTGGTCCAAGCTCAAGGCGCCGTGAAAAATATCGCCGCCGATCAGACCAAAAGTGCGCTCGAGGTCGAGCGGACTCATGATTTGCCGTCCAAGCACCGAAGCTTTGAAATTCGGCGCGTGACTGTTGACGAGATCGATCATGACATCCGCGACTTGCTCGCGATGGTCATCCCAGGACGCTCCATTGGGCAGCTGCGGAGCGACATGCTGGCAGAACAGGCTGGCCACGTGCTGCCCCGGGGGTGCCAAGCTGTCATCGAGCGTCGACGGAATCAACATCTCGACGATGGGGCGCTTCGACCAGCCGCCAGCCTTGGCGTCGAGGTATGCCTGATCCATGTAGGCCAGGCTCGGCGCCATGATGATCCCGGAAGTGTGGTGTTCGGCCTGCGAACGGCCCGGCAATACCGTGAAATCCGGCAGCTCCGACAACGCGACATTCATGCGGAAGGTGCCGGATCCGCAGCGCCAGTGACTGATGCGTTCGCGAAAATCCTGCGGCAGCGCCGCCTGATCGATGAGCGAGCCGTATAGTAGCTTCGGGTTCAAATTCGAAACGATGCTGCGTGCGCGAATCGTCTCGCCCTTCTCCGTGACCACGCCTACGGCACGGCCGGCTTCAACCAGCACTTCGCGGACCGGGCTTGATGTTCGAATCTCCACGCCGCGTTCCGCCGCCGCCTTGGCCATCGCCTGGGTGATGGCGCCCATGCCGCCGATGGCATGACCCCAGGCACCCTTCTTGCCGTTTACCTCGCCGAACACATGATGCAGCAACACGTAGCCCGAGCCCGCAGCATAGGGACTGGCGTAGTTGCCTACAATGCCGTCGAAACCATACGCAGCCTTGATGGGCGCGCTCTCGAACCAGGCGTCCAAGTAGTCGCCGGCGGATTTGACGAACAGATCGAGCAACTCGCGGCGCATGCGCATGTCGAGTTTCGCGACGCGCCTGCCCATGCGCGCACTGCGCAGTAATTCGGGGATGGCCTGCAGCCAGCTGCCAGCGATCACATTCGGCGGGGTCTCGAGCACCAGGTCGCGCAGCACATCGGCAATCACGTCGAGTCGCTGACTGTAGTCCGCCAGCCGGCCGGCATCGCGCGCGGAAAACTTCGCCACTTCTTGTTCGGTCTTGCCGCCGCCGACTTTCAGGTACTGGGTATCGTCCAGGGGCAGAAAGTTGGCCAGACCGCGCTCGACCACGCGCAGTCCGTGCCGCGGCAAGTCCAAGTCGCGGATTACTTTGGGGTTGAGCAGAGACACGGTGTAGGCCGCCACGGAATTGCGGAAGCCCGGATGAAACTCCTCGGTCACCGCTGCGCCGCCGACCACGCCGCGCCTTTCGAGTACGGTCACCTTGAGGCCGGCCGCGGCCAGATACGCAGCGCAGACCAGCCCATTGTGACCGCCGCCGATGATGACGACGTCGCGGGCATTCGCATCAGACATGATTCTTTCTCATTTCGTTACGGACATGCCAGCCGGCACTAGGAGGCCGGTCGAGCCGGCTCTCTGGAATTATTTCTCGCATGCGCTGAGCAAAACTGCGCAAGCTGACCTCGGTACGCCCCAGCGGGCCCGGCGTGTAGCTGCGCGATCCCATGCCGGTCTGTACGCGTTCGATCAGGCCCTTGTCCTCGAGACTTACCCGTCGATTGATGCGCCAGTTGAGGTAGCGCGCCGCGCGCATTTCGCGGCGCTCGTCGGGGTGCGCGTAGGCAATTTCGCGGATCAAGGTTTCCGTGGGCGAGATCGGGATCATTTGCATGAAATCGATCTGATCCGGATAAATGTCGAAGGCCACATTCGGCCACAGCTTGAAATAGGTCCATAGACGCTGCCGGTCATCGGGCAGGTGCGCGGCTTTGGGCAACACGGCCTGATACATGCGCTCCGACATCTGCGAGGAGGGGACATCGCGCAGGTAACCCCACATCTTGTCCACCCAGGGTTGGGCCTCGACACCGTAGCTCTGGCCGAATAAACGTGTGAGGCCCGGGTGCGCCACTGTGATGTGCATGGCGTCCGAGTAATTGTCGGTTACATTCTTCCAATTCACGTGACGCGTGCGCAAGGTGACGCGTCCCATGGGCTGCAGTTCTTCGAGGCGATAGGCTGCCAGTTCGGATTCGTAGGGCTTCAGCATCTCGGCGACACTGGGCAAGCCCGGCTTCAGTCGCACGAACACGAATCCCTTGTATACCTCGGTCTCCACCGGCTTGAGCCCGTACTGATCGAGGGAGAAATCCGCGAATTCCTTGCGGTGCGGGACGGCAGTGAGCCGGCCATTGAGATCGTAGGTCCAGGCATGATAGGGACACACGATTCTTCCCTGGCAATGCCCGGAACCTCCATCCAGCAACCGCGCTGCGCGATGCCGGCAGACATTGAAAAACGCCTTCACGCTTTGGCCGTGGCCGTGGCCGCGTACCGCGACCAAGGGTTCGCCCAGGAAATCCAGGGTGTGGTAATTGCCGGGAACGGGTATGTCGTTGAGGTGGCACATGATCTGCCAGGAGCTGGCAAAGACGCGTTCCTTCTCGACCTCCAGGAAATCAGCATCATGGTAGATCCAGCCTGGAAGACTGAATCCTGCCAAGTCAGCGGGGATGTCGACCGTCAGGTCGTTTTTCAATGAGCGCTTTGCTTCCATGGTCGCGAGCCTTCTCGAATCTTGTTGAACGGTAGCATAACAATGGCGGCGTTCCGCCACTAGCAGCCAGCAGACAGGATCCTGGTTACCGATGGGACGGGCGTCACGAAATCGAGCTACGACTGACGGCGTTTCGGTGTCGCCTCGGTTTTCTTGACCTGGGAACCGCTTAACAGCCGCGGAAAACCGCCGCTGCATAAGGCATTGACCCAATCCTCGCACAGGGCGATGGCTTCGCGGGGCTTGAACACAGTGGGGCTCAAGCTCAATTCCACCCAGAAACCGTCCAGCAGTGCGGACAGTGCAATCGCTGCCAGGCGCAGCTTGAACGGCGGTGCCGCACCCGATTCGACGAGTTGGCCCAGCAGAGACTCCAGCACCGATCGGTATTTGCCATAGGTGCTGAAGTGCACCGCGCGAATCTCCGCCGAGTGCGCCACCATGCTCCAGAACACCAGCCACACATTGAACAATTGTGGGTCGAGCAGTTCCGGAGTGAACGATGCGCGGAAAAAATTGCTCAACCGTTCCCGCGGCGACACCGACTTGTTCTCGGCCTGCTGTCGAATCGAGTCCAGTAAGGACAGGGCAAGGGTCTCGTAGGTTTCCGCGATGAGACCCGACTTGCTGGGAAAATGATGATTGATCAAACCGATGGATACGCCGGCCGCCGCACTGATGCGGCGCACGGACACGCCTTCATGGCCGAATTCCTTGAGGCATTTCAAGGTGGCGTCGACCAATGCTTCGCGGCGCACCGCCGGAGTCGCACGGTGAAATTTCGGTACATGCCGCTTGGTTGTCATTTGCTTCCTGTCGTTCGGATTATACCGAAGCGCAGTCCGATGACCGCTGTCCTTGAGCGCATCGTAGCTCGGCAGCAGCTACGATGGTTGTTCGCCGACGAAGGCGCCGATCTTTGCCGTCACGTAGCGCCTGATGTCCAGATTCCAATCTTCCATGGGTGCGTAGTAGCCCTGAACGTGCACGCGCGACCGTATCCCGCTCTGCACACCCGCACACACCGCCCAATCCTGACGATTCACCAAATCCCAAAAGTCCACTGCGTCCGAGGCATCGAAGCCGGGCTTGTTCATTTCATGAGTTTCGAACAGAAAATGGCAGGTGATATAGGTACGTTCCGCACCCCGGGGTTGCAGGATGAACGCCGCCACGTGATCGCAGGCCACGCTCAAGAATAAATTGGGGTAGAGCAGCTCGCCCTTATGGCGCACCTGTTCATCTTCATCTAGACCGGGAAAAGCGCGCCGCAGGGTGGTGCCGCTGTGCGTGAACGTATACGCCCCCTCGCGGTGCGGAATGCCGCGGCTCCAATCCAAGTTCCCGCCGCCCGCCTCGCGAAACGAAGGCACCACCGCGCACAATTCCGGGTGTACGCCGGCGCAGTGGTAGCACTCGTTGTAGTTCTCGCAGACGATCTTCCAATTTGCAGCGACCTCGTAGCGAATGGTCGCCCCGATGCGCAGATCGCGCAGCGGGTAGCGCTGCAAACGCTGCGGAATGCCCTGCATTTGTTCAGCCAGCGGCTGGGCTTGCGCCGGCGTCAGATTCAAAAACACGAATCCGCCCCAGCTGTCGATCCCGACCGGATACAGATGAAAGTCCTGTTTATTGAATCCCGTGGCGGCGCTCAGGTGCGGCGCGGCCACCAACGCGCCGTTGAAGTCGTAAGACCACTGATGGTAAGGGCATACGATGAGCCGTCCACCGGTGATTCCGCCGGGGAGCGCAACCTGCAGCGCCTCAGTCTCGGCGGGAGTGCGGCAGAGGCGCGATCCGCGATGCCGGCAGACATTATAGAACGCCCGCAGTTCGCCCTCGCGGTTGCGTACCACGAGGATGCTCTCACCGAGCACATCCAGTACCAGGTAATCTCCGGGATTCGGCAAGTCTTCCTCGCGGCAGGCTGCAATCCACTCGCGGCAGAATATGCGTTCCTTTTCGACGCGAAACACCTCAGTGCTGCGATACCAGCTCGAGGGTAAAGTGGGTTCCAAGGTCGCAGCGTTCATACCGGAAAATCCCGGATGTAGGGCGCCGCGCTCAAGGGCGCATCGAACTCTCGCGCGTAGCGGTGACCGCTGTGCACGGCATGTACGATCGCTCCGGGCGCCAGCGCATCGCCGATGCGTGTGACCGAAGCGATGCCGGCGTCATTGAGACCCGGGCCCTTGGCGATGAGCGACTGATACAATTCATCGCGCGGCAGCCGCACGCCGACCATGACCAGTGATCGGCAGGCGAGGCGCTGTTCACTGCCGCTATACACATCGGCGATGGTGACGGCCTCGCCGTCGAAGCCGGTGACTCGTCGCAGCGTATGAATCGGCACATCGGCTTTCGCCAGTGCTCGATGCACCAGCGGCAACTCGTTCGTCATGAAGGTCCAAGCGGATGCATTTCCCGCCGGGGTCACGTAGCTCACTTGGCCAACGGTCTTTGCCAGATGCTCGGCCACTGCGCCGCCCATATAGTAATTATCAAAATCGAACACCACGATGGGACCTTGCGGAACTATGCCGGCGGCCAGATCATCGGGCGTATAGACTCCGGGCCCATCGAGCTCGCCCACCGGAAATTCAAGCGTCGAGAACAGCATATTAGTCCAGCGCGCACCGGTCGCGATGACGACATGGCGGTGCTCCAGTCCCAGTATGTCATCCACACTGAGCGCGCTTCCGGGGTACATGCTTACATTCGGCCTTTCGCGAAGCTGACCCAAGCGCCAATCGGCGACGCGATTCCAGGTCTTAAGCCCCGGCAATGCGGTCTCAAAGCGCAAGCGGCCACCGAATTCGCTGGCCGAATCCGCGATGGTCACGGCATAGCCGCGCCGGGCAAGCGTGGTGGCACATTCGAGTCCCGCGGGGCCGCCGCCGACGATTAAAATGCTGGAGTCGCTGGCCGGTGGGGCAAAGCGCTCGGGATGCCAATCGCGGCGCCACTCCTCGCCGGCGGTGGGATTCTGCGTGCAGCGCACCGGCACGCCGTCATGCCAGCTCGATATGCAAATGTTGCAGCCGATGCACTCGCGGATTTCGTGTTCACGGCCTTCGTCGATCTTCTTCGGCAGAAATGGATCCGCAATCGAGGGTCTGGCACCGCCGATCAAATCGAGAATTCCGCGGCGCACCTGCGACACCATCACATCCGGCGAGGTGAAGCGTCCGACCCCCACCACCGGCCGCTTGGTCAGCTGTTTCACGAAATTGATCACCGGCTCGTGGCTGCCTTCCGCGGAAAAACGCGAGGGCGCGCAATCGGTGGGGCTGGAATCCATTTTGACGTCCCAAAGATCCGGGATATCGGCGAGCAGAGTCACGACCTCGTGCGCCTCGGAGGCGGCGTTCTTGCCGGGCCTGCCGCGCAATTCCTCCATGCTGATACGCAACGCCACCGCGCACTTGTCGCCGACGGCGTCGCGCGTCACTTCCAGCAATTCGCGCACGAAGCGCACGCGATTCTCGATCGATCCGCCGTAGGCGTCGGTGCGGCGATTGTATTCAGGCAAGAGAAATTCATAGGGCAGGTAGCCCATGCCGGCGTAGACGTAGACGATGTCGAATCCCGCCTGCATGGCACGCCGAGCGCCGGCCGCCTGCCAGCGCAGCAGATCCTGAATGTCCGCTTTGTCCATGACCTTGGGACGTAGGTTGCCCATGAACCCCAAATGAGTGGACATCCACGGCATGCCTGAGGGCGACAGCGGCGCGATGCGGCTGGTGCGGTTCATCGTGCAGGCGCCGCCGTGCCACAGCTCTATCCCTGCCAATGACCCGTGCCGGTGCACGGCGTCGGTCATCAGCGCGTGGGAGCGAATATCTTTGTCGTCCCAGAGAGTGGCAAAGGGGAGCGGCGAGTCATCCGAGCTGGGATGCATGGATACGGCGCCGGTGCATACCACACCCCAGCCGCCCTCGGCCTTGGTCTCACGGAAGCTGGCACGCACCTGCGGCAGGGAATTGGTCATGCCGCTGGCGTGCGGCACCTGATAGAAACGGTTCGGTGCCGTGACGGGCCCGATGCGCACCGGTTCGAATAAGACGTCAAAGCGCGGATTGCGCGCCATGGGGGGATCCCTTGATTGATGGGCTGCTTAAGGGTGCGGAGAGTAATTGATCGATCGTTTAGTAGCAATATGTGCCCGCCGCCTGCGGTGCCGGACTTAAGTTCGGCACTTCCGTGTGCTGCCGCATCCGGCCTCTGTCAGGCCGCGTGAAACGCGTGAAAGTCCAAGCCGAGCGCGCTCGCCACCGCTTCATGCGTCAGCTGACCTGCATGAACATTGAGGCCGCGGGCCAATCCCACATCATTCGCAATGGCCTGGCGCCAGCCGAGATCGGCCAGTGCCCTGACGTACGGCAGCGTGGCATTGGTGAGCGCAAAGGTAGAGGTGCGCGGCACGGCGCCGGGCATATTGGTGACGCAGTAATGGATCACTCCATCGAGCACATAGGTCGGTGCGGCATGCGTGGTGGGACGGCTGGTTTCGAAGCAGCCGCCTTGATCGATGGCGATATCGACCAGCACCGCGCCGGGCTTCATGGTTTTGATCATAGCGCGCGTCACGAGCTTGGGCGCCGCCGCCCCCGCGATAAGCACCGCGCCGATGACCAGATCGGCATCACGCACCATCTCTTCGATGGCATGTGCGGTCGAATAAACGGTCTTCAGCTGACTGCCGAATATCGACGACAGCTCCCGCAGCCGCTTCACAGACCGATCAACCACGGTAACGTCGGCGCGTAGGCCCACGGCCATCTCGGCCGCGTGGGTTCCGGATACACCACCACCCAGTACCAGGACCTTGGCGGGCGCCACGCCCGGCACGCCGCCCAGGAGCACGCCAAAGCCGCCATTGGCTTTCTGCAGGCTGTTGGCGCCCACTTGCACTGACATGCGCCCGGCAACCTCGCTCATCGGCGTCAGCAGCGGCAGCGAGCCATCCGGCGCGGTAACGGTTTCGTAGGCAATGGCAGTCGCACCTGAGGCGATCAGCGCCATTGCTTGCTCGCGGTCGGCAGCCAGGTGCAGATAGGTGAACAGCGTTTGCCCGCTGCGCAGTTGCTGACATTCCTCGAGTTGCGGTTCCTTCACTTTCACCACGAGATCGGCCGCGGCAAACACATCTTGGGCGCGCTGCACGACGGTGGCGCCGGCCGCCTGGTAGTGGGAATCATCGAACCCTATGCCGGACCCGGCGCCACTTTGCACCAGCACTTGGTGGCCGGAATCGACCAGCTCGCGCACGCCCGCGGGCACCAAACCGACCCGATATTCGTGAATCTTGATCTCTTTGGGGACACCGACTTTCATGGGATTTCTCTGCCGGTCAGGCGTTGTGGGGATGGGCATAGGTTACTGGTCTAGGACGCTGGAAAGTTGCAAAATCCGGTCTTAGACACCGCAAAAATGGCAGAATGCCGCGCTCATTATCAATTTTGCGCAAGATACTGCTGGTTGCGACCGGAGGCTTTAAGAATGAAATTGGATCGTTACGATCGCGCCATCGTGCGCGCCCTGCAACTCGACGGTCGCATCACCAACAGTCAATTGGCCGACAGCGTCAGCCTGTCCGAATCCGCTTGCCTAAGACGGGTCAGAGCCCTGGAGGAGGCGGGATTCATCGAGGGCTACACCGCGCTGATCAATCAACAAAAGGCAGGGTGCCCCGTCAACGTGTTCGTCAACATCACCCTGGAGCGTCAGGAACAGGCGCATCTTCATGCCTTCGAAGAGGCGGCGCGGAATGTCCCCGAAGTCATGGAGTGTTATCTCATGTCCGGCGAATACGATTATCTATTGCGCGTGGTATTGGCGGACACCGCCGACTTCGAGCGATTGCACAGCCAACATCTCACGCGCCTGCCCTATGTCGCGCGTGTGCAATCCAGCTTCGCGCTGCGCACCGTGCAAAAATCCCGCGAGCTGCCGGTGCGTTAGGCGCGGTATAGGCTTAGGGCTTGGGCTTGAGCGCCAGCGAGAAGCTGATCTTCACGGCATCTGCCACCCATTCCGTGCTCTTCCAGTCGCCCTGGCCCGCGCCGAAATCCAGCCGCTTGAGCTTGGCGCTGCCTTCCAGCTTCGCACCGGCTGCGGACTTGGTGAACTGAAAATCGATTGGCACATCCTTGGTCACGCCGCGCAAGGTCAACGTGCCGACAGCGGCATAGCCGGTCGCGGTCTTGGTGAAGCTCCGAGTCACATAGTGCCCCGTCGGCGCGTGCGCCACGTCGAAAATGTCGGCGCTGCGTATGGCCGTGTCGCGATCCTTGTCCATGGAATCCACCGAGTTCAAGTCAATCAGCACGTCGATGTGCGAGCTCTCCAGTGCCTCCGGAGCGAAGTCGACGGTTGCCGTGAACTTGTGAAACGTGCCCTTGAAATCCGCGCCCGCCTGTACGCCGGTGAACTCCAAGCGGCTTTGCTGCGGATCGGCGGAGTAGCTCGCCGCGGGAGCTGCCGCGCCCGCTGCGCCCGCTGCGCCCGCGGCGCCCGCGGCGGACAGGGTGGCCAAGATCATCGATGCCTTGAGCAGTCTCATCATGATTGCGTCTCCGATTTCTTCTTCGCCTTGGTGAAGGGCAGCATGCGCAGCAAAACGTCGTCCTTGTCCCAGAAATGATGTTTGAGGGCTGCCAGAATGTGCAGTATCGCGATGACGAACAGTACACCGCTCAACAGGTCGTGCGTGGAGCGCAGCAGATCGAAGGCGGTTTCATTCTTACCGATGAGATTGGGCCAGGTAAAAAGCCCGAACCAACTCACCGAATAGTTCTTCGCCGACGACATCATCCATCCAGTCAGGGGCATGGCGAACAGCAGCACGTAGAAGGCGACATGAGTCGAGCGAGCCAGTATGCGCTGCAGAGGCTGCATGCCGGGCGGCAATTCGGGCGGCGGATGCTTGAGCCGCCACAGCAACCGCAATATCGCCAGCATCAGCACGGTCATGCCGAAGCTCTTGTGACGCGCCAGCAGCGCCAATTTATGAACTCCGATCGGCAGGTCCTCGGCCAGATTCGCCAGCACGAACTGCGTCACTACCAATGCCGCGATGATCCAATGGAAGGCTTGAGCGACCGCGCTATAGCGTGTTGGTGAACTTCGATTTGGCATACCGTCGACTCCGCGCGCAGACTGCGCTCGAGCTAGTTTAGCAAGACAGCGGAGTTATGCTGGTGTTGAAAATCTGCAGTGTGGGCATTCTGCTGCTGGCATTGGCCGGCTGCGGCGCACCTAGGCCGCGTCAAGCGCCAGCGCCTGCGCAAGGGTCCGCTGCATCACACGGATCAGCGTCGACCGGAAAGACGTATCGCGTCGATGCTAATCAATCGGAGCTGCGAATCCTGGTGTTTCGAGCTGGGCCGCTGGCTCGCCTCGGGCACAACCACGTCGTGGTCAACCGCGCTATCCGCGGCTCGGTCAACTTGGCGGATGCCGCGGGCACGCCGGATGGTGCCGGCACGTCGGCGTTTTCGCTTACCGTGCCGGTCGCCGGCTTCGTTGTTGATGACGCACAGGCGCGCCGGGAAGAGGGCTTGGATTTTTCGGCCGAAATCCCGGACGATGCGAGGGCGGGAACGCTGCACAATATGCTGAGCACCGCAGTGCTCGACGCCGACGAGTTTCCTGCGATCACCATCAACGGCGTCAATGTCGCGGCTCCGCATGGCGCGGACTCAACGATGATGACCGCCGCCGTCGCATTCAACGTCGCCGGGCATGAGTCAAAAATCGACGTGCCCTTTGCGCTGCGGATCGACTCGGGTCATATGGTTGCAACCGGGACACTGGAATTGCGCCAGACGGCGCTGGGACTGACCCCCTACAGTCTGATGCTCGGGGCGCTGCAGGTCCAAGACGCCATGACGCTCAAGTTCAAGATCGTCGCCGATCTCCAGGCGATCAGCATGAGCCGCCGGGAGGCGCAGTGATTTATCCCGGCACGCCGCCTGACAGAAGGATGGGCGTGCCTTCGGGCGCGACCAGCATGGCGGCTGGTACATGCCGCAGAGGCGAAGGCAACTCGCCGTTCGGCGACATACCTATTTCAGCGAGCCGCGCCAAGGATCCGCCCACATCGTCGACCTCGAACCGCAGGGTGGGGCGGCGAAAATGCGCGGGGTCGTACAGGCCAAGATCGATATGGTCGCTGGTGCAGGAAATATGCGGCAGCCGATCATCCGTCTCGTCCATGCCGACGAAGCCGAATTGCTCCCAATATGTCTTCGATGCCTCCAAATTATGCGTGGGTAGCGCAATTTCCATGAAATAGCCGCATTTCGATGTGTCGGTAACGATGCGTTTGGCGGGCGAGAAAGTGCGCGCCTCCACCAGTCTGATCAAGTGGCCCGACGGATCGAACCATCCCACCTCATTGAACACGTCATTGCCCAGACGGCGAAACTCGAATTCCAGGCCCAGGTCCTCCAGGCCCCCCAAGTGTTTGAACAAATCGGGCTTGATGAAGGTCATCGAGGGCGCCGGGATCGCCTGCTGATGTAGACCTATGGAAATCCTGCCGTCGGTCACCACGGCGTAGGGATGCCGCCATGCATCGCCGACTTCCGCTTGGGAAAATCCCAGCCTGGTGTAGAAATCCAAGGAGGCCTGAATGTCCGGCGTCGCGAGCGAGAACTCCAGGAATCTTCCGAGCACCGGCCTCTCAACTCACTCCGCCGATGCACACGTACTTCATCTCGGTGTAGTCGAGAATTCCGTACTTCGATCCCTCACGCCCGATGCCCGATTCCTTGACGCCGCCGAAGGGCGCCACTTCGGTGGAAATAATGCCGGTGTTCAAGCCGACGATGCCGTATTCGATGGCTTCGGAAACTCGCCAACTGCGGGCCAGATCGCGTGTGTACAAATAAGCGGCCAATCCGAACTCGGTGTCGTTGGCCATGGCAATGGCCTCTGCCTCGGTGTGAAACTTGAACAGCGGCGCCACCGGGCCGAAGGTCTCCTCGCGCGCTATCAGCATTTTAGGCGTCACGTGCGTGAGTATGGTGGGTTCGAAAAACGTTCCACCCAGCGAGTGGCGCTTGCCGCCCAGCGTCACCGTGGCGCCCTTGGCCACGGCATCTGCGATATGTTCCTCGATCTTGGCCACCGCTTTGGCGTCGATCAGCGGTCCTTGGTCGGTGACGCCGGCCAGGCCGTCGCCGACGCGCAGCGTTGAGACGGCATCGGTGAGCTTCTTGGCAAACTCATCATAGATCCCGGCCTGCACCAAAAGACGGTTCGCGCAGACGCAGGTCTGCCCGGTGTTCCTATACTTGCTGGCGAGGGCTCCCTGAACCGCGGCATCCAGATCCGCATCGTCGAAGACGATGAACGGCGCGTTGCCGCCGAGTTCCAGCGAAATTTTCTTCACTGTGCCGGCGCATTGCGCCATCAGCTTCTTGCCGATTTCGGTGGATCCCGTGAACGTCAACTTGCGTACCGTGGGATTTGACGTCATCTCGCCGCCGATCGCGGTCGCGGATCCGGTAATCACATTGAACACGCCCTTCGGAATGCCGGCCCGGGCGCTCAACTCCGCCAGCGCCAGCGCTGAATAAGGGGTTTGGGTGGCCGGCTTGCACACCATGGTGCAACCCGCCGCGAGCGCCGGCGCGGCCTTGCGGGTGATCATGGCGGCCGGGAAATTCCACGGGGTGATGGCTGCAACCACTCCCACGGGCTGGCGCAGCACCAGAATACGCTTGTCGGCCTGATGCCCCGGAATGACATCGCCGTACATGCGCTTGGCTTCTTCGGCAAACCATTCAATGAAGGAAGCGGCGTAGGCGATTTCGCCTTTGGATTCCGCCAGCGGTTTGCCCTGCTCTGCGGTCATCAGCATGGCGAGGTCGTCCTGATGCACGAGCATCAGGTCGAACCAGCGGCGCATGGCGACGGCGCGTTCCTTGGCGGTGCGCGCGGCCCAGGCGGGCAGCGCCGCCGCGGCCGCCGCAATCGCGCGCCGGCATTCGCCCGCGCCCATGTTGGGTATCACTCCCAATTTTTCGGCGCTGGCCGGATTGTGCACGTCGATGCTGCCGCCGCCGTCCGCAGGCCCCCAAGCGCCGTCGATGAAGCACAGCTCGCGCAGCAGTAGGGGATCTTTGAGTTTCATCTTTAAATCTCTAGCCTAGGTGTCGATGCAAAAATTCTAAACTGCGCTTTAGAGCGAGTTCTGCGCTCTCCGGTTCGAAGCTGGCGCGATCGGTGCAGTTGAAGCCATGGTCCGCCGGGTACAGATGATAGATCTCTTGCGGATGCGCCGCCTTGATCTGCTCCACCGCCGACTTGGGAATATGCGCGTCTCTCTCGCCGAAATGAAACATCACGGGAGCGCGCAGCTTGTCGCCGAGGTGGCGGCTGATCCCGCCGCCATAGTAGGCCACGGCGGCGTCAATCTTAAGCTGCGCAGCTGCCAAGTAGGCCATCGTGCCTCCCCAACAATAACCCACTACGGCCACTCTACCGGCTGAGCGCAGGCGCAGGACGGCTGCTTGCAGGTCCAGCATCACCTCAGCGTCGTTCAGGGCCTGCATGTAGCCCAGTCCCTTTGCCATATCGGTATAAGGAACGTCGACGTTGCGCTCCACGCGGTCGAACAGGGCCGGCGCCACGGCGAGAAAACCTGCGTCCGCGTACTGATCCACCACCGCGCGAATATGCCGGGTTACGCCGAATATTTCTTGGACGACGACCACACCGCCGCGAGGCTGGCTCGCGGGCTCGGCCAGGTATGCCGACAGGCGATGCCCGTCAGAGGCGATAAGTTCGACGTTATCAGCGCTCAAGAATTGCGGTAACCCCCATGCCGCCGGCCGTGCAGACCGATATCAGGCCGCGCTTGCCGCGGCCATCGTCGAGAATCTTCGCCAGAGTGGCGACGATACGTGTGCCGGTCGCGGCAAACGGATGACCGACGGCGAGACTGCCGCCCATCACGTTGAGCTTGCTTCGGTCGATGCTGCCGAGCACCCCCGGGAGTCCCAGCTTGTCGCGGCAAAAAACCGGATCGGTCCACGCTTTGAGGGTGCACAGCACCTGTCCGGCGAAGGCCTCATGAATTTCGTAATAATCGAAGTCCTGAAGCGTGAGGTGCGCATCCTCCAGCATTCGCGGCACGGCAAATGCCGGCGCCATCAGCAAGCCCTCTTTCTTTTGTATGTAATCCACCGCTGCAACCTTGCCGTAGGTGAGAAACGCCAGCACGGGCAAATTGCGTTTGCGTGCCCATGCTTCGCTCGCCAGCAGCACCGCCGACGCTCCATCCGTCATCGGCGTGGAATTTCCCGCCGTCAAAGTGCCGCTGCCAGACAAATCAAACACCGGCTTGAGCTTGGACAGTTTCTCGATCGATGTGTCGCTGCGGATATTGTTGTCGCTGCTGAGGCCGAGATATTCGAGCACCAATTCCTTATAAAAGCCCGCTGCGTAGGCGGCTGCGGCCTTTTGGTGACTTTCCAGTGCCAATTGATCCTGATCGGCGCGGCTGATGCCCCAGGTCTTCACCATGAGTTCAGTGCTCTCTCCCATGGACAATCCTGTGCGCGGCTCGGCGATACCGGGCAGCACCGGCCGCAAATCCTTGGGACGCAGGCCGAACCAGGGTCCGATGCGTTCACCCAAGGACTTGCCGCGATAACTTCGCAGCAGTTTCTGCTGAAAGCCCTTGGGATACACCACCGGCGGGTCACTGACGGTGTCGACACCGCCGGCGATCGCGCAGTCGATCTGGCCGAGGGCAATCTTATTGCCCAGCAGGATCGCCGCCTCCAGACTGGTGCCGCAGGCGCGCTGCAGGTCGAGCCCCGGCGTCTCCGCGGCTAGACCCGACCCGAGCACCGATTCACGCGTCAAATTCCATTGACTGGAGTGCTTCATCACCGCGCCGGCCGCGACGTCGTCCAAGCGCTGTCCCTGCAGCCCGAAGCGCTCGACCACGCCACGCAAAGTGGCAGTCAACATCTCCTGATTGCCGACATGTGCGTACGCGCCGTTACCGCGGGCAAAGGGAATACGCACGCCGCCGACTATCGCGACGCGCCGTGGACTGGCTCCGACCAACATAGGGCTGACTCCCAAAAAGTTAAGCTGCGAATTATGGACCTTGCCGCCGGCTTATAATCAATTTATGACCCGATTTTCTCAAGTGGCACTTGTACTCGTCCTTTTGTGGGTCGCCGGCTGTGGCACACCCCCCGCGTCGGCACCCTCCCAAGCCGGCAGCGCGAGCGCGCCCCCTGAGAGTTTGAATCGAATTGTCGACCGCTATTGGGATGAGCGCGTGGCCTGGGATAGCGCCCTTGCGCCGCAATCGCTGGCCGATTCCCTGGCCTTGGAACGGCGTTCTCTGGCCGAAATTCTCGCCATTCCGCGCGACCCCTTGGATGCGGAGTCGAGATTGACCTACGACATTTTCAGGCGACAGCGCGAGCAGGATATCGAAGGTCTCACCTATCCGGACGAGCTTCTGCCCTTCGATCCCTTCGACAACCCACCGCTGGAACTGGCGCGGGCGGCTGCTGTAATGGGGCAATACCCCCTTAAGTATGTCCAAGACTATGACAACTGGTTGCTGCTGATCGACGGCTCGGTGCGCTGGATGCGGCAGGCGATCGCGAATATGCGCGAGGGGATGCGGCGCGGCTACACCTCCCCGCGGGTGCTCATGGAGCGGGCTACGCCGCTGCTGCAAGGTTTGGGCGAGGACACATCCGCCAATCCTTTCTACATACCGCTGCGGACCATGCCCGAGGCTCTCAAGGATCCGGATCGGGCACGCCTCGGGGTGGCGCTCAATAGCGCCGTGAAGGATCGACTGCTGCCCGGCATTCGCGAATTGCACGATTTCATACAAAGAGACTACCTGCCGAGAACGAGGACCAGTGTCGCACTGTCGGCGCTGCCCTTGGGGACGCCCTGGTATGCAACTCTGGTCAGACGTGCGACCGACACGCGTCTCACGCCGAACGAGATCCACAGTATCGGACTTGCCGAGGTCGAGCGAATTCGACTACGCCTGCTAGCTCTGTCGGCCGCGCCCCCCGGCGTGGGCCCTGCCGATTTATTGACTGCCTATCAGGATCTCAAAGTCGTGATGCTCGCGGCCGTGCCCGCGTTGTTTTCGCCACTCCCGCAGGCGGACTTCGAGATACGGACGGCCAATCCCGTTGGCGGTGCGGGGACGGCGCTCGAATATCGGCGCGCTGCGGCTGACGCGGCAACTCCCGCCATTCTCTTCGTAAGCAAAGCCGCGGCTACGCCGCCGGCTCGGGTCGAGATTGCAGATTTTCTGCAGGAAACCATGCCTGGACGGCACCTGCAAAGTGCGCTTCAGCAAGAGCGGCTGGACTTGCCCAAATTCCGCCGCTGGGGAGCGCCGCGGCGGGGCGCTGGAGCGGCCTTTGTGGAGGGTTGGGCCCTGTATGCCGCATCGTTGGGGGAGGAATTGGGCCTGTATCGCGACGATGAGGCAAAAAGAGCAGCGGCCTTGGCTCAGTTGAAATGTGCGGCCGCTTTGGTCGTCGACACCGGCTTGCAGACTAAGGATTGGACGCATGCCCAGGCGGTGGATTACTTGCGGGCACAATTGGCACTGGATGACTCCGGCGCCAATCTGTTGACCGACCGCTTGGTGGCGCAGCCCGCACAGGCCCTGGCTTGCATGATGGGCGAGATCAAGTTCCAGGCATTGCGCACCCGGGCGCAACAAGTGCTGGGAGCCAAATTCGATTATCGCGAGTTCCACTCCGAGGTACTCAAGGATGGGGCCATGCCGCTCGACATTCTCGAGGCCAAGCTTAAGGTATGGATGGAAGCTCCGCGCTGATGCGGGTTGCTGAAAACAACCGCCTGGTGGCGGATCAAATCGAACAGTAGGCATTGACCGGGGTCAGAGTAAGCCGTGCGCAAATCATTCCTTCTAGTCTCGCTGCTGCTGACGCCCTGCATGCTGTCTGCTGCGGACCTTGCGCAGGAGACGGCCCTGCACGGCGATATCGATGTCGCTGTGGCACTCGATGCCGCCGAACAGAGCGGCAATGCCAGGGCCACGATCCGAATTCACGCGCGCCGCGAAGTGGTCTGGTCCCTGATCACGAGCTGCGTCGAAGCGCTGCATCTGGTGCCGGGCCTGGTGGCCTGCGACGTCAAGGAAACAGCGCCGGATCGGTCATGGCAGCGGATACGTCATGTATTGGATTATTCTTGGTATGTGCCCAAGCTGACTTATGAGATTCGCGCCTCCTATGATCCGCCGTCGCGCGTGTCCATAGAGCGTGTGTCCGGGGACCTGCGCGTGCTGCGCGGGTCGTGGGCGCTCGATAGCGACGGCGACTCGACGATTGCACATTACATGGTCGACTTGGCGCCCGGTTTCTGGGTGCCGCACTGGGTCGTGCGCGCGGCCCTCAAGCGTGACTTGCCGAAAATGCTGCGCGCCCTGCGCAGCCGCGCCGAATCCCTGCAGAAGCAGAAATCCGGGTAAGTTGTGCGAAGCAAGGTCGTGCTCATCGCGTGGCTGACCTGCGGGCTGGGCTTAAGTGCCTGCCAGCGCGCCGCGGAGCCGCCGCCGGCAAGGGTCAAGCAGGTCTTCCACTTGAACCCTTACGAGACGGATTTCGGCTACTCCCAGGCCGTGCTGATTGACAAAACGCTGTATATTTCGGGCTCGGTGGCCGCGGATCAGAACGGGCGGCTGGTGGCGCCGGGAGACATGGCCGGGCAAATGCGCGCCGCTTACTCCAATATACGCCGCACGCTCGCCGCGCACGGCGCCGACTTCGACGAGGTCGTCAAAGAGACTATATATACGACCGACATGGACGCCTTGCTGAAGGCATCCGACCTGCGGTTCGAGTACTACGGTAAAGAACGGCTGCCGACGATCTCTTGGGTCCAGGTGCAGCGGCTGGTGGATGAGGGGTTCCTGGTCGAAATCGAGGTCGTCGCCGATCTGCCGTGAATCGATAATCGAGGATTGAGGTATTGCGAAACGTGGTGGATAAGAAATTCGAGCGCCGCCTCGCGGGGCTCATTAATTCCGGAGAGCGTGGGGTGCTGCGCGGCGGGCGCAAGGGCGTCGAAAAGGAGTCATTGCGGGTCTCGCCCGGCGGCGACATCGTGCAGACCCGACACCCCGCCGCATTGGGCGCGCCGCTCACCAACGAGAACATTACAACGGATTTTTCCGAGTCACTGATCGAGCTGGTCACGCCGCCGTTCGGCGAGACCTGGGAATTGCTGCAGTACCTGTGCGATATCCATCAATTCGTGTATCGCCACTTAGACGACGAATTGCTGTGGGCGACGAGCATGCCCTGCGCAATCGACGGCGATGCCAGCATCCCGCTGGCGCAGTTCGGCAGCTCGAATGTCGGCCGCATGAAAACTGTCTATCGCCATGGCTTGGGGGTGCGCTACGGCCGCATCATGCAGGCGATTTCCGGCGTGCATTTCAATTATTCGTTCTCGCCGCGCCTGTGGAGCGTTCTCGCCGACGTCGACGAGTCCAGGCAGACCGGGCAGGGCTTCATCTCGGAGCGCTATTTCGGCGTGCTGCGCAATTACCGCCGTTATGGCTGGCTGATACTGTACTTGTTCGGCACCTCGCCGGCGGTGTCCAAGAGCTTTTTTGCGGGGCGCGAGACTGAGTTGGCGCAGCTCGACGCAGATACGTTTTACGAGCCCTTCGGCACGTCCTTACGCATGAGCGATATTGGCTATCGCAACAAGAATCAGGCGACCGTAGACGTATCGGTCAACAGCTTGGACGAATACGTGCGGGATCTGTCGCGGGCGATAAGCACACCCTATCCGCCGTACGAGAAGATCGGTGTCAAAGTCGACGGCGAATATCAGCAGCTCAATACCAACATCCTGCAGATCGAAAACGAATATTACAGCTACATTCGCCCGAAACGCGTGGCGCGTTCCGGCGAGCGTCCGACCAAGGCTTTACAACGGGCGGGCGTGGAATACGTCGAGGTGCGCGCCCTCGATGTAAGCGCATTCGATCCGGTTGGAGTCAATCAGAACAAGTTGCGCTTCCTCGAGGCGTTTCTCGCCCTGTGCCTGTTGCGGGAGAGCGCACCGATAGCGCCGAGCGAACAGGCCAACTTGGATGGCAATCACTTGCTGGTGGCGCGACGCGGCCGCGAGCCGAAGCTGATGCTAAAGCGCGAGGGGCGCGATTTCTCCATGTTGGCGTGGGCGCGCGAGCTGCTGGAGGCCATGCAGGGCCTGTGCGAAATGCTCGATCACGGCGAGAGCGCCCGCCCCTATATGTCCGCACTCGAACAACAACGGGCGAAAATCGACGATGTGGAGCGAACGCCGTCCGCGCGGTTGCTGACGGATATGCGGCAGAGCGGCGAATCGTTTTTTCAGCTCGCCCAGCGCATGTCGAAGCTGCACAAAGACTATTTCCTGGGCCTGTATCCGCCGAATGAAAGGCGCCTGGCGGATTTCGCTGCCGCGGCCCGCGAGTCGCATGAAGCCCAGGAGCGCATCGAAGCTGCCGATAAGATCGACTTCGATACCTATCTTGCGCATTACGCGGCCGATTGAGTTCCGGTGGCTGAAGGCGGCCTTGGCAAGCTTTTAATTTGACATAACGAAGCGCTCCCACGGAGGACTTTTGTTGCGAAAAGCGGCCTAGTTCATTGAGTTGGAGTGCTCGCTTAAGTACGGTGTGCTGAATGTACAGTGCCAATGGTCTTCCTACCGCCGACTTGCCGGATTCCCCGCAAGCCCGTCAGCTGCAGGCGGGATTTCCATGGCTGACGTTCAATGCGGAACTCGAGACCGAGTTCAGGCGAACGCATTTCGAAGAGAACTTGCTGCATACGCGAGTGAATCTGTGCCTGGCCGTAGTCATCACCCTCGCGTTTTCCATCATGGAAGCTGTTGTGCTCGGTCCCGAACTCAACCGCATTCCCAGCATGATCCACATTCTGGTGATCGTCCCCACGTTGCTGATCGGCTTGGCGTCGAGTTTCTCGCCGCAGCGTGATCGACTCTATCCGCCGCTGGCGATGGTGGCCTCCACGGTGCTCGGCTTAGGGGTCGCCGCGATTCAGATCATCGCCACGCTCGGCGGCATGTCGATTTTATTTCCATGCATGATGCTGACCATCGTTTTCATTTACTTCATGGGCGGCCTCATTTTCTACCACGCGGTGGCCGCCAACGTGATCGTGCTGCTCGTTTATCTCGCCGTGGGCACCGAGTTGCAACTGCCGGGACACGAGTTCGCCTACGACTCGCTGGCCATGGCCGCTGCCAATTTGTTCTGCGCGTCGGTGGTCTACATGCACGAGAAGACCAGCCGCATGCGTTTCCTCGAGGCCTGCCTGCTGCGCGAAATGGTGGCGCGCGACGGCCTGACGGGCATCCAGAACCGACGCATGTTCGACCAGCACATACAGCGCGCTTGGCAGCAGGCAGTGCGCGAGGAGGAGCGTGTTGCAGTGCTGTTGGTCGACATTGACTGCTTCAAGGACTACAACGACCGCTATGGACATCAGGCGGGCGACGAATGCCTGCGTGCAGTGGCCATTTCCTTGAGCCAGTGCGCCCGCAGACCAATGGACTTCGTGGC
Organism: Steroidobacterales bacterium; assembly: GCA_038226325.1. Lineage (GTDB taxonomy): Bacteria > Pseudomonadota > Gammaproteobacteria > Steroidobacterales > Steroidobacteraceae > Bog-1198. The sequence continues at coordinate 36,206 of JBBRQO010000019.1, forward strand.
GCGCTATGGCGGTGAGGAATTCGCGGTGGTGCTGTACGAAGCCAGCCGCGAATATGTCGCCGAAGTGCTGACGCGAATTCAGCGTTCCATCGCGGAGCTGAATATTCCTCACGAGGCGTCTCGAGTGGCGAGCCGGCTGACGGTAAGCATCGGCGCCGCATTCATCTTGCCGAGCAGCAATCGCACCCACGAAGGCCTTATCCAACTTGCCGACGAGGCCCTGTACAGCGCCAAGGAACAGGGCAGAAATCGCGTGGTGGTAATGGAAGCCGAATACCACACCTTGCGCACCGGCCGCTTCGAAAAGCGCCGCGGTCAGCGGGCGGTTTAGCACTGCCGCAGCTCAGGTACGATAGATTGCGATCCGTGCCTCCTCGCCCGCCCTTCTGCAGGCGCGGAACATACCTTCGGAATTAAATTCCATGGCGATGTGGCCGCTGCGGTCGATGGCGATGACGCCGCCCTCGCCCTGTAGCGCCGCAAGCTCCTCGAGCACGACTTGCTGTACTGCCTCAATCAGAGTGCGGCCGCCGAATCGCATGCGTGAGCAAATATCATGGGCCACCGCGGCGCGAATGAATATTTCCCCATGTCCGGTTGCCGACACTGCACAGGAGCGATTATCCGCATAGGTGCCGGCGCCGATGATGGGCGAATCGCCGATGCGGTTGTAGCGCTTACCCGTCATGCCGCCGGTGGAGGTGGCCGCGGCCAGCCGCCCCTCCGCGTCCATTGCGACCGCTCCCACCGTTCCCACATGGGAAATCGTCAGCGCCGACAGCGCGGCGTCACCGCTGCGGATGCGCTCCAGCTGTTTCCAGCGTTCGGCGGTGTGAAAGTAGCTTTGCGGCACCAGCGCCATGCCGCGGGCCAGGGCAAATTCCTCGGCGCCGGCACCATGCAACATGACGAATTCCGAATGCTCCATGACGGTGCGCGCCAATTCGATCGGATTCCTGATATGGGTCACGCCGCACACCGCGCCGGCCTTGAGGGTGTATCCGTCCATGATTGCTGCGTCCAGCTCATTGTGTCCGTCGAGCGTGAATACGGAGCCGCGACCGGCGTTGAATAGCGGATTGTCCTCAAGCGACATGACCGCGCGCGTCACTGCATCCAAGCTCGCGCCACCACCCTGCAGTACCGCGTAACCGGCGTCGAGCGCTGCCGCCAAGCCGGCCTGGTATTTCAGCTCGCGCTCGCCGCTCATCTCAGCTCGCGGCAAGGTACCTGCGCCGCCATGAATCGCTAGTCCAAACATCTGCTTGGTTTCCTCTGGTCGCTCCGACGCCGCAAGGCTATCATCAAACGAACATGAATCCATTTCCCAAAACAGGGGCCATCAAAAGCCTGCTCATCGCGAATCGCGGTGAAATCGCCATTCGGGTGATGCGGGCCGCAACCGAACTCGGCATTCGCACCATTGCCATTCACTCGCAGGAAGATCGCTTCTCGCTGCATCGGACCAAGGCCGATGAGAGCTACCTGGTGGGCGAGGGCAAGGGTCCCATCGACGCCTATCTCGATATCGCCGATATCATTCGCATAGCCGTCGAAGCCCGCGCCGACGCGGTGCATCCGGGTTACGGTTTCTTGTCTGAGAGCCCGGAATTCGCCGAGGCCTGCGCCGCCGCCGGCATCCTGTTCGTGGGGCCGCTGCCCGACACCATGCGCAGGTTGGGCAACAAGGTCGAGGCGCGCAATTTGGCGCAGAGCGCGGGAGTGGCGGTGATGCCGGCCACGCCGCCGCTGCCCGCCGACGACGCGCAGGTGCTGCAGATGGCTCACGCGGTCGGCTTTCCGGTCATGCTCAAGGCAAGCTGGGGCGGGGGCGGCCGCGGCATGCGAGTGATCGAAGACGACCGGGAACTCATCGAAACCATCGTCACCGCGAGGCGCGAAGCCAAGGCCGCGTTCGGCAAAGACGAGGTGTATCTGGAGAAGCTGATCCGGCGGGCGCGGCATGTAGAAGTGCAAATCGTCGGCGACTCCTACGGAAACTTGGTGCATCTGTACGAGCGCGATTGCACGGTGCAGCGCCGTAACCAAAAAGTCGTCGAGCGGGCCCCCGCGGCTTTTTTGACGGAGGCGCAGCGCACCGAGCTATGCGAGGCGGCGCTCAAGATCGGCCGCGCCGTAGCCTACCGCGCCGCCGGCACAGTTGAATTTCTGCAGGACGCGGACAGCGGAAAGTTCTATTTCATCGAGGTCAATCCGCGTATCCAGGTTGAGCACACCGTCACCGAATGCGTGACCGGGATCGACCTGGTGAAGGCGCAAATCCGCATTGCCGCCGGCGCGCGTATCGGCACCGTGGAAAGCGGGGTACCGCTTCAGAAAGACATTCGCGTCAATGCCCATGCATTGCAGTGCCGGGTCACCACCGAAGACCCGGAGAATAATTTCGTGCCTGATTATGGACGGGTCACGGCGTACCGCAGTCCGGCCGGCTTCGGCATCCGGCTCGATGCCGGCACCGCGTATGCCGGCGCCATCATCACGCGCTTCTACGATTCGCTGCTGGTCAAGGTGACGGCCTGGTCGCCGACGCCGGAAGAGACCATTGCGCGCATGCACCGCGCGCTGTGGGAATTTAGAATTCGCGGCGTGGTGACCAACTTGCGGTTTCTCGATCAGCTCATCATGCATCCACAGTTCGCGTCCGCGGATTACACCACCAAGTTCATCGACCAAACTCCGGAACTGTTTCGCAGCCCGCGCAAGCGCGATCGGGCAACACGGCTGCTGAGTTTCATCGGCGATGTGATCGTCAACGGCAATCCCGAGGTCAAGGGGCGCACACGTCCCAAGCAGCCGGTGTTTCCACGCTTGCCGCGTGCCGCTTTGACTGCGCCGCCGGCCGGCACCAAACAGCAACTCGATGACTTGGGGCCTGAGAAATTTTCCGAGTGGATGCTGCAGCAGACGCGGGTGCTGTTGACCGACACCAGCATGCGCGACGCGCATCAGTCCTTGCTGGCCACCCGGATCCGTACTCGCGACCTGGCGCTGATTGCGCCGTACTACGCCGCAATGCTGCCGCAGCTGTTTTCGGTGGAGTGCTGGGGCGGCGCCACCTTTGATGTGGCCATGCGATTCCTGCGCGAGGATCCCTGGGCACGCCTGGCGGCATTTCGCGAAGCGATGCCGAATTTGCTGCTGCAAATGTTGTTTCGCTCGGCCAACGCAGTGGGCTACACCAATTATCCCGACAACGTGGTGCGGCATTTTGTTGCGCACGCCGCCGCTGCCGGGGTGGATGTGTTTCGCGTATTCGATTGCCTGAATTGGGTCGATAACATGAAGGTGGCCATCGAGGCGGTGCGCGACTCAGGCCGGCTGTGCGAGGCGGCCATCTGTTACTCCGGGAACCTCACGAATCCGCGCGAGACCAAGTACGACCTGAAGTACTACGTCAAGTTCGCCAAGGAATTGCGCGCCATGGGCGCCCACGTGCTCGCCATCAAGGACATGGGCGGCCTATGCCAACCGCATGCCGCCGCAGTGCTGGTCAAGGCCTTAAAAGAAGAGGTGGGTCTACCGGTGCATTTTCATACGCATGACACCAGCGGTATCGCGGCGGCCAGCGTGCTCGCCGCCATCGAGGCCGGAGCGGATGCGGTGGATGGCGCCATCGACGCGCTGTCCGGCCTGACCTCGCAGCCCAACCTGGGCTCCATCGTCGAGGCGCTGCGTTACGGCCCGCGCGACACGGGCCTGGATGCCGACAACGTGCGGGTGATTTCAACTTACTGGGAGCAAGTGCGTCGCGGCTACATCGCATTCGAAAGCGACATACGCGCCGGCGCCTCGGAGGTGTACGTCCACGGCATGCCGGGTGGGCAGTACACGAATCTGCGCGAGCAGGCACGATCGCTTGGAATCGACGACTACCGCTGGCCAGAGGTGGCGCATGCCTATGCCCAGGTCAATGACATGTTCGGCGATATCATCAAGGTTACGCCGACGTCAAAGGTCGTGGGCGACATGGCCATTACCATGGTTACCAGTGGCCTGACGCGGGAAGCCGTGCTCGATCCTGCCGTTCAGATTGCATTTCCCGATTCGGTTGTGCGTCTGTTTCACGGCGATTTGGGACAACCGGTCGGCGGATTTCCCGCGGCCCTGCAGAAAAAAGTACTCGCAGGCGCTGCACCGCTCAGCGTGCGCCCGGGGGAATTACTGCCGCCGGCGGATCTTGCGGCCGAGCGTGAAACCGCAGAAGGCAAGGTGGGCCGGGTCGTTACTGATAATGAGCTCGCATCCTATTTGATGTATCCCAAGGTGTTCGTCGACTATGCGGCCAACCGCAGCTCCTTCGGCGATGTCAGTGCGCTGCCCACCGCGGTATTCTTTTATGGAATGGACTCGGGCCAGGAGATCAACATCGATCTCGAGCGTGGCAAAACCTTGATCGTGCGCTACGTGACCACCAGCGATCCGCACGAGGATGGCACGCGCACGGTTTTTTTCGAGCTGAACGGTCAGCCGCGCCCGATTCGGGTCGCCGATCGCAGCCAGGTGGCGAAGCGGCCGCCGCGCCGTAAAGCCGAGGCCGGCAATGCGGATCATGTGGGTGCTCCCATGCCCGGCACTATCGCCACCGTCCCGGTACATGTGGGTCAGAAACTTGCTAAGGGTGAAGTTTTGCTGACGCTGGAGGCGATGAAAATGGAAACCACGGTGCGAGCGGAGCGCGACGGCGCAGTCAAAGAAATACTGGCCCGGCCCGGACAGCCGGTCGACACCAAGGATTTATTGATTGTCTTCGAGTAGCAACTAGCGCTGTCGCTGCGGGACGGTCACTTGCATCCCATCCATGTCCGCCGTGACGTGGATTTGGCAGCTCAAACGGCTGTTGTCGCGCGGCTCCCAGGCGTTCTCCAGCATACCTTCCTCCATGTCTTCGGCCGGTTCGAGCTTGGCAACCCAAGCAGGATCGACGTAGACGTGGCAGGTCGCGCATGCGCAGGCACCGCCGCATTGGGCCACCACCCCTTGCACACCATGTTGGCGAGCCGCCTCCATCAGCGTGATGCCGACCGGCGCGTCGATCTCACGCCGGACACCGCCCGGCTCGATGAACACGATTCTCGGCACTAGGAACTAGTCTTAATGCTCAAACAGGAGACCAAGCCGCTTCTTTGAGCGCAATCCCGCCGTCGCCGAGTTTCTCCGGATTCATGAGCGCCCGCTCGGCAATGAGCTTGCGCGCCGCCATGTAGTCCTTCGAGTGATTGACGGCTTCCACCGCAAGTAACTCCCGGCCTTTCAGATAGCAGACGCTGAAGCTGCGCGCCGCCGGATCGCCGCGCAGCACCTGGCGGTCGTAGTCTTGCGAGAGGCCGACTATGAGCAGCTTATTGTCGAATTGATCCGACCAGAACCACGGTACACGATCATGAATAACCTGCCGATCGAGCAGATTGAGCGCGGCCGTCTTTGCCTGTTCAAAAGCGTTGTCCACGGATTCGAGGCGCACCCGCCTGCCGAAACGCAACGAAGGATGATTGGTGCAATCGCCTGCTGCAAAAATTGCTGGATCGCTGCTGCGGCAGTACTCATCGACCACAATGCCATTGTCGCAAGCCAATCCCGCCGCGCTCGCGAGCTCGGTGGTCGCAATGGCTCCCACTCCGACAATCACCATGTCTGCCGCGTGGGTGCTGCCGTCGGCGCACACCACCCGTTCGACTCTGCCGGCGCCCTCGATACGCACTACTCGAGTGTCGCAAATCAGGTTGACGCCATGCGCCACATGTTCAGCCGAGAAGTACTGCGAGACGGCGGGCGCGACGACCCTATTCATGATCCGATCGGCCATTTCCAGCACCGTCACTTCGCAGCCCATTTTACGGCAGGTCGCGGCGGTTTCCAGGCCGATATAGCCACCGCCGATGACGACGACGCGCGCGGCCGCTTTGCAGCCCGCCTGAATCGGCGCCACATCGGCCAATCCACGCAGATAGTGCACGCCCGAGAGCTCGGCACCCGGACAGGTCAGGCGGCGCGATACCGCACCCAGACTCAGCAACAGCCGGTCATAGGCTATTTTCTCGCCATCCGCGAGTTCCACCTGCCGCGCGGCGGGATCGAGCCGGACTACTTTTTTACCCAATCTGAGTTCGACTCTATGTTCGTCGTAGAACGCTCGGTGCCGGAACAACAAGCGCTCGGCCGCCATCTCCCCTGCCAGGTATTTTTTCGACAGCGGCGGCCGCTGGTACGGCAATTCCGGTTCATCGCCGATCAATACGAGACGGCCGCTGAAGCCCTCCCGCCGCAGGGTGTCGACGGCCTGCGCGCCGGCTTGGCCGCCGCCTATGATCACTATGGTCGAGAGCATCGAAATCCCCGAGAATGGCCTTTCGCTTGCAGGCAGGCCTTTATAGCGGGTCGGGACCCGTCCCGAAAGGGAGATTGCAGGGGAACCAGGCGTCGCTGGCGCATATGGCCGTGCCAGTTGCCCGCAATCGTAATAGTATTGTCGCGACGGCTCAATGTTGATTGGAGTTTAGAATGAAATTGATCACTGCCATTATCAAGCCCTTTAAGCTCGACGACGTGCGCGCCGCACTTTCCGAAATAGGGGTGTCGGGCATGACTGTGACCGAGGTCAAAGGTTTCGGCCGGCAGCGCGGGCATACTGAACTGTACCGCGGCGCGGAATATGTCGTCGATTTCGTGCCGAAGACTCGCATCGAGGTCGCCGTCAAGAACGAGCTCGTCGATCAAGTAATGGAGGCGATCGTCGGCGCCTCAAAAACGGGGAAGGTCGGGGATGGCAAAATCTTTGTTACCGACATTCTGCGCGTGCTGCGCATCCGCACCGGCGAAACGGATAACGCCGCATTGTAGCCGCTTAGTCGGATGAGACTCGCTGACGCTCGCCGGCTGCTCGCGTTTACGGTCTTCGCCACGGCGATGGCCGGGCACGGACTCGCGGCGAAACTCACCGACCAGGAACATACACGCATCGAGATACCGCGGCCGGTGGACCTTCCCGACGATGCCGCCCTCGAAGCGGACGGGGCCGTCATCGGTCACATCGACATCGACATTCGCAATATTTTCGATGAAAACGACCCGCGCGAGCGGAACGGGCTGTTTCACCTCGCAAACACGCTGCACATTCGCACTAAGCGTTCGACCATTCAGGCGCAGATCTTGTTCGTCAGCGGAGATAAATACCGCGCGCGCACACTGGCGGAAACCGAGCGGGCGTTGCGCCTGCTGACCTATGTGTACGATGCCCGGGTGGTGCCGGTCCGCTACGCCGACGGTAAGGTAGATATAAAGGTGATCACCAAGGACGTGTGGACCTTGAGTCCGGGGATCTCTTTCGGCCGCGCCGGCGGCAGCAATGACACTCGATTCAATCTCCAGGATACTAATTTTCTCGGCTGGGGCAAAGCCCTGCAGATATCGCACGGCAGCACCATCGATCGCACCAGCGACACCGTGGCCTGGACCGACCCCAACGTGTTCGGCTCGCGGTGGACCTCGAAATTGGCGTACTCGGATTCGAGCGACGGCTCGAATCGGTCGGTGCAAATCGCTCAGCCTTTCTACTCGCTCGATGCGCCGTGGAGCGCAAAGATCACCGGCGTGGCATTCGACCGCACGGTTTCGCGCTACAACTTGGGCGAAATCGTCGATAAATTCAACGACAACGAACGCGCCTATGAGGTCAGCGGCGGCATCTCCAGGGGCCTGATAGACGGATGGACCCGGCGCTTGATGTTCGGAGTGCGCTACGACAGAAATGAATTCCTGCCGACACCGTCCACCTCGACACCGGCGAAGTTGCTGCCGCCGGACCGGACTCTGTCCTATCCATTCATCGGATTTGACCTGCTGCAGGATAAGTACAAGAAAGTCGGCGACGAAAATCAGATCGGCCGCACCGAGGACTTGTACTTCGGCACGGAAGTCAGCGGCGAGGTGGGCTATTCAAACGAGGCATTCGGCGCCGACCGCAATGCAGTGATGCTGGTACTGAAGGCGCTGCGCGGCATCGAATTGGGCGCCACGCAGCAGCTATTCTTGACCACCGATTTCTCGTCGCGGGTGGAGGAAGGCCGCGCACGCGACTTGATCGCCAATGCCGGCGCCAAGTACTACTGGCGCTGGCGTACCGACTGGCTCCTATATGCCGGCGTCTCAGGCACGGTGACCGATTCGCTGGATCCCGACATGCAGCTGCTGCTCGGTGGCGATAACGGTCTGCGCGGCTATCCGCTGCGCTACGAGTCCGGAACCTCGCGCGCTCTATTCACGGTGGAACAGCGATTCTTCACGGACTGGTTCCCATTTCGTCTCGCGCGCGTCGGCGGTGCGGTATTCGCGGATGTCGGCCGCACCTGGGGCAGCGGTTCGGTCGGCAACAGCGATCCGGGGTTGCTGAAAGACGTGGGATTCGGCCTGCGGCTGGGCAATTCGCGTACCGGCCTCGGCAATGTGTTGCACATTGATTTCGCCTTTCCGCTCAACAATATTCCCGGTATCCAGAAATTCCAGTTCATCGTGGAAACCCTGCAAAGTTTCTGATCCGGTATTTCCGGGAGGCCGTCTCAGCCGGATTCTTTGCCCTGGGCAGCCTTGCGGCGCCGCGAAAACAGCCATAAGAAGCCGATGCAGACGGCAAAATTAAGCACCCACCACCATAATTGGCGGGCCGTATTGCGGTGTTCGGGTCGATCTGCGCCGGCGGCAACTTGCAATGTGCCCTTGAGGCTTTGCCGCGCCGCGGCCTGCGTTACTTGAAATTCCACTGCCGCCGCGCCAGGAAGTGCCAGGGCCGGGGCTTGCAGTGCATAACTACCGTCAGTCTCGGCGGTAGTCGGATGTGCCACCCCGCGCAGAACCACCGTCACCGCGGCGTCCGGCACGGGAGCATTGTCGACCACGCGGGAGAGGCGAATAGTCATGCGCTCGCCGTGCACCAATCCCACTGCGACTAAATCGGCGGAACGAGCCTCGACCCTTGCCGAGGCTGCCGGCGCCGCTGCACCGCCGGCGGCTGCCGTGCTGGCCGCCGGGACGGCGATCCCCAGCATTGCCATGCACAGCGCGACGAGCATGCGCCCGCGCCGCCCTCGCCACCGCTGCCTCAAAACAAGTAGCCCCATATGCCTATGGCAGTGCCGGCAATGGCCGAGGCCACACCGAGAATCGGGAAAAAACTTTTTCGCGCCAGGAAGAACAGGGAACATAGCACCAGCCCGAGCTCCAGCAGACCTTCACCGATATCGAAGCGCAACGCGCGCGCTTCTTCGTGGTCGCTCTCCCGGTCTTTGGACTTGGCGTCTTTCTGGATTTCCTCGGCGTCCGCTGCATACTTGGCGCGGGCGGCTTCCAGCTTCTTCGCAGAGGCTTGCGATTTGACCGGGTCCGCACCGAGAGTTTCGATCACGGTCAGCGCCACGTCGCTGGTGTATTCGCGAATTTTCTTCGCCTGGTAGTAGGCCCACGCGTCGTTGGATTCCGTTCTATGTATCACGGCATCGGTATGCGAGCGGTGCGAAGCGATGGTGACCACCGACAAAAAAATTCCCACCACGCCGACCAGAATCCCGACCCGACGCGACACGGGATCGGCGGCATGTTCAGGGGTGACTTCAATTTCAGGCATGGCTGTAAAGTATCCTATTTGACGGCATGCAGCCGCGGATTGGCGCGCGCGATCCCGAGCACTCCGCTGCGCACGACTTCGATGATTTCGCCGAACGCGGCGACGTTGGCGATGAATTCGCCGATTTCCGTTTCAGTGCTGGTGAGCTCGACGATATAGCTCGAAGGGTTCGACGACAACACCCGGCCGCCGACGCGGCGCAGCAGGCTCCCCGCCGCCTCCACATGCTCGGCGCTGAGCTGCAATTTGATCAGCAGCAATTCACGCGCCAAATGGTCGCCGCTGGTCATGTCCTCGACCGCCACGACATCCACGAGCTTCAGCAACTGCGCGTTGATTTGCGCAATGACCTGGTCGGAGCCGGTGGTGACCAGGGTGATGCGCGACACCGTCGGGTCATCGGTCGGGGCCACCGACAGCGATTCGATGTTGTAGCCGCGAGTGGATATGAGGCCGGTGACGCGAGTCAGCGCGCCTGCTTCGTTTTGCAGGAGTATTGCTATGAGATGGCGCATTGACCGATAAGCATACGGGAGGGTGGCACTTGGGCGCCAGGGCGAGAACTGCTAGTCTTTCACCGTGAAAGACCGTTACGACATGTTAAATCAGACTGCGCATCCGCTGGCGGGCGCCACCATGACCGGCGCGGATATGCTGGTGCAGGTCCTGGCGGACGAAGGTGTCGACACCATCTTCGGCTACAGCGGCGGCGCGATATTGCCGATATATGATGCGGTGTTTCGCTACAACCAGGAGCACGGCTCGTCGATGCCCTTGATCGTGCCCGCCAATGAGCAGGGCGCGGCATTCATGGCGGCGGGATTCGCCCGTGCCAGCGGTCGGGTGGGCGTGGCGCTGGTGACCTCGGGACCGGGCGCGACCAATACGGTCACTCCAGTGCGCGACTCCATGGCCGATTCGGTGCCCATCGTGGTGATCTGCGGCCAGGTGCCGACGACGGCCATTGGTACGGATGCATTTCAGGAGGCACCCGTGCCCAGCATCATGGGGGCAGTGGCCAAGCATGTTTTCCTGATCACCGACCCGTTGAAGTTGGAAGCAACGGTGCGCACGGCATTTGAAATCGCCCGCACCGGCCGCCCGGGCCCCGTGGTGCTCGATGTGCCGAAGGACGTGCAGAACTGGAAAGGTGTATTTCACGGCTCGGGGCGCCTGCCGGTGGCCGGATACCGGCAGCGCATGAATCGCCTGGAAGCGAACAAAGTGCCAGAAGCGGCGTGCGCCGCCTTCTTTGCGGCATTGGGCGCCGCGCAACGGCCGCTCATCTATGCAGGCGGTGGTGTCATCAACGGCAGCGCGGCGCATGCGCTGCGCGAATTTGCCAAGGAATTGCAGGTACCGGTGGTCACCACTCTGATGGGCATCGGCGCCGTAGATACGACGCACACGCTGGCGATGCGCATGCTCGGCATGCATGGCACCGCTTTCGCCAACTACGCCGTTGACGATTGCGATTGCCTGCTGGCGCTGGGCGCACGTTTCGACGATCGCGTCGCCGGCAACCCCGGAAAATTCGCCGCTAATGCCAAATTTATCGCGCACCTGGATATCGACGCATCGGAGATCAACAAGGTCAAGCGCGTGGACTGGAGTCACGTCGGGCTGATGCCGGACGCGCTGCTGGGTTTGCTCGACTACGCCAGGCGCAAGGGCTTCAAGAGCGATTGGTCGCAGTGGCATAGGCATTGCGAGGAGCTGCGGTCGAAGTACGCCATGAACTACGACCGCGACAGCGCGTTGATCCAGCCGTACTACGTGATCGAGGAAATCAATCGCCTGACGCGCGGCGAAGCCATCATCACCACGGGTGTGGGCCAGCACCAAATGTGGGCGGCGCAGTATTTCGATTTTCGCAGCCCGCGGCTGTGGCTGACGTCCGGCAGCATGGGCACCATGGGCTTTGGCTTGCCGGCGGCGGTGGGAGCGCAGTTTGCGCAGCGCGGCCGTCTGGTCATCGACATCGACGGTGATTCCAGCATCCGCATGAATCTCGGTGAACTGGAGACCGTCACCACATACAACCTGCCCGTCAAGGTGGTGGTGCTCAACAATTGCGGCGACGGCATGGTCAAGCAGTGGCAGAAGCTGTTTCACGCCGGCCGCCTGAGTGCCAGTGACAAGAGCTTGCATACCAAGGATTTCGTCAAGGCGGCGCAGGCCGACGGCTTCAAGTATGCCGTGCGGCTCGACAAGAAAGCCGACGTGCCGCGGGTCGTCGATGAATTCATCCGCTTCGACGGCGCCGCATTCCTCGAGGTCATGATCGATCCGGATGCCGGCGTGTATCCTATGGTGGGTCCGGGCCAGGCGTATGCCGACATGATCACGGGCGATCACATTCCCTCGCGCACGCGAGTCGCTATCAAGACCCCGGATCCGTCGGAAATGTTCTGATTCGACGACGGAGGCGCTGGCGCTGCGCGCCTATGGGCGCTACCAGGCGCCGGTATTCGGCATCGATGACCACGGTTCGGCCGGGGCCAGGGCCGCGCCTTTCTGCAGCAATTCGATGGAGACATTGTCCGGAGAGCGCACGAAGGCCATGTGGCCGTCGCGCGGGGGACGATTGATGGTGACTCCGTATTCCATCAAGCGCCGGCACGCTGCGTAGATGTCGTCCACCGCATATGCCAGATGACCGAAGTTGCGGCCGCTCGGGTAGGCTTCGGGATCCCAGTTGTAAGTCAGCTCCACTTGGGCTTCTTCATCCCCCGGCGCCGCCAGGAACACCAAGGTAAAGCGACCCTTCTCGAATTCGCGGCGCGATAATTCACTCAGGCCGAGCGCGTCGCGATAGAAGCGCAACGATTGCTCGATATCCGTCACTCGTACCATGGTATGTAGATATTTCATGGGCGTTCTTCTCGTGAAATGCGGCAAATTTGGAGCAAGCCATGCACAAAAGCAAACTCGGCGGATTCATTATTGATTGTCAAAGCAACGATCTGCAGCGCGCGGCAGCATTTTGGGGCGCTGCCCTGGGAATGCCGGTACGCGAGTTGCCGCCCGCGGAGGCCGCGCAATACAAACGGCTCGAGGATTCGCAACACGGTCTGGATATCGAGGTGCAAATCGTGAGCCATCCCAGCCGTGTCCACCTCGATATCGAAACCGACGACATCGAGGCCGAAGTCCGCCGCTTGGAGGCTTTGGGGGCGAAGCGCATACAGGCCGTTCATTCCTGGTGGGTGATGCAGGCGCCGACGGGCCAGCGATTTTGTGTGGTACACGCCGCATCGAAGTCCTTCGCCGGGCAGGCTTCGCAATGGCCCTGAGCCAGTGCCTGATTGTTGTTTGCATGTCACAGAATCGCAAGTGACTTGACATAGTGCAGCAATAAACCAGCATTACGCTATAACTATTGGATTTGGTTAAGGTATCTGTTATTATAATTTTTGTAGATGCAGCGTTCATTTTTCCCCAGCGTTACTTAGTTGCAACACTGGATTAATACAAACAAGGTCGAACGTAATGGCAATGCCGGTGCGTATCTTCCAATGACGGACGTGTCGGGTTTTTACCCAGCACCTGTTCCCCTCGAATTCCCCGGCAAGCCCGGGGATTCTTTTATCAGCCCCGCCTCGAGCTGCCTCTGAAATAGCTTAGAGTCTGCGCGCGTGAAGAGACTGCTCCGTTCCCTCTATTTCCAGGTCGTCGTCGCCATTGCGTTAGGCGTGCTATTGGGTGCGTTCTATCCGCAGGCCGGCGCGGCCATGAAGCCCTTTGGCGACGGCTTCATCAAGCTCATCAAGATGCTGATCGCACCGGTGATTTTCTGCACCGTGGTAACCGGCATTGCCGGGGTCGAGGATGTAAAAAAGGTCGGGAAAACCGGTGGGCTGGCGCTGCTCTATTTCGAAGTGATGAGCAGCATCGCCCTGCTCGTGGGCTTGGTGGTCGTGAACATCTTGCGGCCCGGCAGCGGCATGAACGTCGATCCGCACACGCTGGACATGGCATCCATAGCGACCTATGCCGATCCGAAGAAATTGCAGTCGATCCCTGAGTTTGTTCTCAATGTCATTCCCACCACCGTGGTCGATGCCTTTGCCAAGGGCGAGATTCTTCAGGTGTTGCTTTTTGCGGTGCTGTTCGGCTTCGCGCTGCAGCGGTTAGGGTCGCGCGGCGCGGCGATCTTGGGTTTTATCGACGGCCTGTCGCAGGTGCTGTTCGGTATCGTCGGCATCGTCATGAGATTGGCGCCCTTGGGCGCGTTCGGTGCCATGGCATTTACCGTCGGCAAGTACGGCTTCGGCTCGCTGCTGTCGCTTGGTTTTCTGATGGTCTGCTTCTATGCCACCTGTCTGGTCTTCATCTTCGGCGTACTCGGGCTGGTAGCGCGTCTGCACGGCTTCAGCATTTGGCGCTTCGTCAAATACATCCGCGATGAGTTATTCATCATCCTCGGCACCTCTTCTTCGGAGTCGGTGCTGCCGCGCATGATTGTCAAGATGCAAACGCTCGGCGCCGGCAAATCGGTAGTGGGGCTGGTGATTCCCGCAGGCTACTCGTTCAATCTTGACGGCACGTCGATTTATCTGACCATGGCCACGCTGTTCATCGCGCAGGCTACCAACACGCCGATGAATCTGCCGCAGCAGCTGACGCTGCTGGCAGTGCTGATGCTCACTTCCAAGGGGGCTGCCGCCGTCACCGGCAGCGGCTTCATCGTGCTGGCTGCAACATTGTCCTCCGTGGGTACGTTGCCGGTAGCGGGACTCGCGCTCATCCTCGGCATCGATCGGTTCATGTCGGAGGCGCGCGCGCTCACCAATGTCATCGGCAACGGTGTTGCAACCCTGGTCGTCGCCAAATGGACCGGCGAGCTTGATGTGGTCACAATGCGCAGTGAATTGGGTCGGAAGGATAATTGATGAGTGTAAGTGACGGGTTTACGGGCGCAATCGGCAATACGCCGCTGATTCGCCTGCGCCACCTGAGCGAAGAGACGGGCTGCGAAATTCTCGGCAAGGCTGAATTCATGAATCCGGGTGGTTCCGTCAAGGATCGTGCGGCCAAGTGGATAGTCTTGGACGCTGAGCGGCGCGGACTGCTGCAGCCCGGCGGTACGGTGGTCGAGGGCACCGCGGGTAACACCGGCATCGGCCTGGCGCATGTATGCAATGCGCGCGGTTATCGCTGCGTGATCGTGATGCCCGACAATCAGGCGGCGGAGAAGTACCAAATAATCGAAGCGCTGGGGGCGCAGCTGCGCAAGGTGCCCGCCGTGCCGTACAGCAATCCGAATCAATACCAGAAGGTGGCGGGCCGCCTGTCGCAGGAGCTGCCCGGCGCCATCTGGGCCAATCAATTCGACAATACCGCAAATCGTGATGCGCATTTCGACTCGACGGGTCCGGAGATCTGGCGGGATTGCGGCGGTAAAATCGACGCCTTCTGTGCCGCCACGGGCACCGGCGGCACGCTGGCAGGCATTGCGCGCTACCTGAAGTCGAAGTCCGACACGGTCCGCATCGTACTGGTGGATCCTCCAGGCAGTGTGCTGTACCACTACATCAAGGACGGCGAATTGAGGTCCGACGGCGGCTCGTCGATCACCGAGGGTATCGGCACCGGGCGTGTCACCGCAAATCTAGAGGGAGCGCCGATCGACGATGCACTGCGGATCTCCGACGCGCAAACCATGCACTTCGTCTATCGCCTGCTGCGCGAGGAAGGATTACTGCTTGGCAGCACTGCGGGTATCAACGTAGCGGCTGCCGTCACGCTGGCGAAACAACTGGGTCCCGGGCATACCATCGTCACTATTCTTTGCGACGGCGGCGCGAAGTATCAATCGCGCCTGTTCAACGCGGAATGGATCAAGGAGCGCGGATTTCTCGAGGCGATCGCCTGAATTACGCGGTCTGCGAGAGATCGACTGCCGCTGCGGAGTTGAACCAGGCCAGGGAAGGCTGCAGCGCGACCACATCTCCGACCACCAGCAGCGCCGGCGATTGCAGCTTGGCAGCGGCGGCGGCGGCGCCTATGGTCGCCAGGGTGGCCGTCACCACGCGCTGATCGAGCGTGGTTCCCTGGGCAATGAGGCCTGCGGGCCGGGTGTCAGGCGCGCCGTGCGCCAGGAGCTTCGCGACGATGTGATCCAGACGCGCCAAGCCCATGTAGAACACGCTGGTGGCTCCAGGCATGGCCAGAGCGCGCCAATCCGGCTCCTTGCCGTCGCTCTGCGCATGTCCGGTGACGAAAGTAACGCTGTGCGCATGGTCGCGGTGCGTCAGAGGAATGCCCGCATAGGCGGCGCAGCCCAGGCCTGCGCTTATACCCGGCACCACTGAATAATCGATCTGTGCCGCCGCCAGCGCCTGCAGTTCTTCCCCACCGCGTCCAAAAATGAAAGGGTCGCCGCCCTTGAGTCGCACCACGCGACTGCCTTGGCGGGCGTGTTGTATCAACAAGGCATTGATCTCCTCCTGCGTGCTGCCCACCTTGCCGGCGGACTTGCCGACACAGATTCGCAGCGCATCGCGCCGCGCGAACTCGAGCACCGCGGCAGGCACCAGGCGATCGTGCAAAATGACGTCGGCATCCTGCAGCGCGCGCAGCGCTTTCAAGGTCAACAGTTCGGGATCGCCGGGGCCTGCGCCCACCAGGGTGACTTCACCCGCGGCGCGCGGCGCCGTGGAGGTCGTTGACAACAGCTGCTGTGCAATGCGCTGCGCGCCCTGACTGTCGCCCTCGACAAATCGACGGCCCGCGGGCCCGTCCACCAACGCTTCGAAGAAACGCCGCCGCTCGTCGGTGTCGCGCAGTTTCTGGCGCGAAGGATCGCGCAGTGTTTGCAACCAAGACGCGAATTGGCCCACTCTGGTGGGGATCAGTGCTTCCAACCGCTCGCGCAGACGCCGCGCCAATACCGGTGATGTACCTCCGGTCGAGATTGCGACCAGCACCGGATCGCGATCGACAATGGCAGGTACGATGAAGCGCGAAGCTTCGCGGTCATCGACCACGTTGACAGGAATATTGGCGGCTTCGCACAAATTCGCGATCCAACGATTCACGGCACGCCGCGAAGTCGCGACGATGACCAGGCGCATGCCGACCAAATCCTCGGCGGCAAACTCTCGAATCGCAAGCTTCAGCTGGCCCGCGGCCGCACGCTGTATGAGTTCGGGTCCGATGTCCGGGGCAACCAGTTTGATGGACGCGCCGGTTCGCTCGAGTAGCGAGACCTTGCGCAGCGCCACCTCGCCACCGCCGACGACGAGCACTTTCTGGCCGGCGAGGTCGAAGAACATGGGAAAGTAATTCACTTGGTATAGCTCAGGCTTTGGCCATCTGGCGGCGCGGATGCAGGCCGCACTCGCGTGAATCGCTGCGTTCCCACCACCAGCGGCCGGCGCGTGCGTCCTCACCGGGCTGCACCGCACGCGTGCAAGGCGCACAACCGATGCTGGGAAAGCCGCTGTCATGCAAGCTGTTGTAGGGCAGGCGTTTTTTGCGGATGTAGTCCCAGATCTCATTCTCGGACCACTCGAGCAGCGGACTCACCTTGTGCAGACCGTATTCGCCATCCCACTCTACAGGGGCTGCCAACGCCCGGCTGGCCGACTGTCCGCGCCTGATGCCGGTGACCCAGGCGCTGCGGCCCGCGATGGCGCGGCGAAACGGCTCCACCTTGCGGATCGCGCAGCAGCCGCGGCGTTGATCCAGCCCGTGGCGGAAGCCGTTGATGCCGTTCTCGCCGACCCAGCCCTCAAGGTCCGTGGTCTTGGGATAATAGATAGTCAAGGCTCGCCCATAGCGTTGTTGCACCCGCTCGATGAGATCGTAAGTCTCAGGGTACAGCCGTCCGGTGTCGATGCTGAACATGTCGATTTCCGGCACCGAGCCCCAAATGAGGTCGGTGAGGACCACTGATTCGGAGCCTAAACTATTGGCGTAGCAGACATTTTTGAACTCAGCCACGGCGCGCCGGAGCTGTGCGATGCTGTCATTTGCGCGCTCGCGCAGGGCCTTGGGGAGCTCGGACACGTAGATCTCTTAGGGTTCGTTTCGGGAAAGCTTGGGAAACTATAAGTGGGGCGCAGCGTTCGCGAAACGAACTATGGCGCATGAGTACATGCGATTTAGTGATGGCGTTGTGAGGGGACAGGCGCAGCGCGTGCCTCCTTAAACTTATATCCTATGCGTATAAGCACTCCGTCAACGATAAGGCTCGCCGCTCGATGAAGTTCCAGCAATTACGCTATCTCGTCGCCGTCCATGAGAATGGGCTGAACATCACCGCGGCCGCGCGCCAGCTGCATACTTCACAGCCCGGAGTCAGCCGCCAGCTGAAGCTTCTGGAGGAGGAACTAGGCTTTCAGCTATTCGAGCGCGAGGGCCGCGCGTTGACGCGCACCACGGACGCGGGTGAGGAAATCATTTCGCGCGCCTCCAGCATCCTGCGGGAGATGCAGAATATTCGCCGCACCTCCGCGGAGCTGCGCAAGGCCGACGGCGGCACTCTGTCGATCGCCACCACTCACACCCAGGCGCGCTACGTGCTGCCGCAGGTGATCCGTGCCTTTCGCCTCAAGTACCCCAAGGTGCGTTTGCACTTGCATCAGGGAACCTCGGAGCAGATCGCCGAAATGGTGGCGCGGGACCGGGTCGATTTCGCGATTGCCACGGGTTCGGAAGAGCAATTCCCGCACTTGGTACGCCTCCCGGTGTACCGCTGGCATCGAGCCGTGGTCGTGCCGCGCGGCCATCCGCTGGCCTCGGCGGGCAAGTTGACGCTGAAGAAACTGGCCGAATATCCGATTGTGACTTATGTATTCAGCATCTCGGGCCGGTCCTCGTTGCCGGCGCTGTTTGAGACCGCCGGTCTGTCGCTCGATGTGGCGCTGACAGCGCGCGACTCGGACGTGATCAAGACCTATGTGCGCATCGGCTTGGGTGTGGGCATCCTGGCCCGGTTGGCCATCGATCCCGTCACTGACGCTGATCTGGTCGTGCTCGATGCCTCGCATCTGTTCGAAGGGCATACCACCTGGATCGGCTTTCGCCGTAGCGCGCTGCTGCGCGCCTATATGTACGAATTCATCGAATTGCTGGCGCCGCACCTGCCCCGCAAATTAGTAAAGGAAACCGAAAAATTGGAAACGCAGGAGGAAGTCGACCGCATTTTGAGCGATTTGGACATTCCACTACGCGACATACCGTAAGTGCATATGCAGATGACGGGATAGTAGTTCCGGCCGCCATCTCCACCCGTTAGCCTGACCGCGCTCGCTGATTGCGCGCATGAAGGGGTGATTGACATGATCGAAAACAATGGCAAGCGCATCTCACGCGAGTATTTCTGGTTCGCATTGGCTTTGATCGTCATATTGATGGGCTCGGCGCACGCCGCCACCGTCAAGCTTCTAAACGTGTCCTACGATCCCACGCGCGAGCTGTACGAGGATTACAACAAGGCCTTTGCGACCTATTGGTCGGGCAAGAGCGGCGACACCGTCACCGTCAATCAAAGCCACGGCGGGTCGGGAAAACAGGCTCGTTCAGTGATCGATGGCCTTGAGGCCGATGTGGTAACGCTGGCGCTGGCCTACGACATCGATGCGCTGTCGACGCAGGCCAAACTGCTGCCCGCTGACTGGCAGTCGCGGCTGCCGAATAACAGCACACCCTATACCTCCACCATCGTCTTTCTGGTGCGTAAGGGCAATCCTAAGGGCATACACGATTGGAACGACTTGGTGAAGCCTGGCGTCGCCGTGATTACCCCGAGCCCGAAGACTTCGGGCGGGGCGCGTTGGAATTACCTGGCGGCGTGGGCTTATGCTCTGAAGCAGCCCGGCGGCAGCGACGCCGCCGCCGAGGTCTTCGTCAAAAAGCTGTACAAGAATGTTCCGGTGCTCGATTCCGGAGCGCGCGGCTCGACCGTGACCTTCGTGGAACGCGGCATCGGTGACGTATTGCTGGCTTGGGAGAACGAGGCTTTCCTCGCTGTCAAGGAATTGGGCCCCGACAAGCTCGACATCGTTGCACCCTCTTTGAGCATCCTGGCGGAGCCGCCGGTGAGCGTGGTGGACAAGTACGTTGATCAGCACGGTACCCGCAAGGTCGCCGAGGAATACCTAAAATACCTGTATTCGAAGCAGGGACAGGAAATTGCCGCAAAACACTTCTATCGCCCCCGCGACCCCGCTGTCGCGGCCGCCTACGCCCGGCAATTCGCAAATATTCCACAGCTGGTCACCATCGATGCTGTGTTTGGCGGCTGGACGAAGGCGCAGGCCACACACTTCGCGGACCATGGTACCTTCGATAGGATATACGGCCAGTAGCCGCGATTTGTCCTGATGAGCGCTTCAGAACAGCCGGCAACAATGTCGGCGATGGCGCCCAACTCCCTTTTCAGGACACGCATGGCAATTCCGGCGGCGGCAGTCGAAGTCAAAACTCTCTCGCCGCCGCGGCGGTCGCGCAGTGTGTTGCCGGGCTTTGGCCTCACCCTCGGCTACACCATGGTGTATCTGTCGCTGCTGGTGCTGATCCCGCTGTCGGCGGTGTTCATCCGCAGCCTGGGGTTGGGCTGGGGTCATTTCTACGACGTGGTGACGGCTCCCCGCGTGCTTGCATCGCTGCGGCTAAGCTTCGGCGCCTCGTTGATCGCGGCAATGATCAACGTGATCTTCGGCCTCATCGTGGCCTGGGTGCTGGTGCGCTATACCTTTCCATTCAAGCGGCTGGTCGACGCCATGGTGGACTTGCCGTTTGCGCTGCCGACCGCCGTTGCCGGTATTGCGCTGACGGCGCTGTATGCACCGAACGGCTGGCTGGGGCGGTGGTTGCTGCCGCTGGGGATTAAAGTGGCCTTTACGCCCTTAGGCATAGTGGTGGCGCTGACCTTCATCGGGCTGCCGTTCGTGGTCAGAACCCTGCAACCCGTACTGGAGGACTTGGACAGGGAAGTGGAGCAGGCGGCTGCGACCCTGGGCGCCTCGGCGGCACAGAGCTTTGTTCGGGTGATCATGCCGGCGCTGTGGCCGGCACTGCTCACCGGGTTTGCGCTGGCCTTCGCGCGCGCCGTCGGCGAATACGGCTCCGTGATATTCATCGCCGGCAACATGCCCATGAAATCCGAAATCGCGCCGCTGCTGATCGTCACTAAATTGGAACAATATGACTATGCCGGCGCCACGGCGATTGCCGTGGTGATGCTGGTGTTGTCATTCGGACTCATGCTCAGCATCAACGCGTTACAACATTGGGCTCTGTCGCGACATGGCGGCCGCTGAAACTCGTACCACAGGACGTTCTCCTGCGCTGGCCCGAGCGCTGCTGATCGGCATGGCACTCTTGTTCCTGGGCCTGTTCCTGGTGCTGCCGCTGCTGACAGTATTCGTACAGGGGCTCGCCAAGGGTGTAAGCGCCTACGCGGCGGCGATCCTGGACCCCACCGCCTGGGCCTCGGTCAAACTCACTCTGCTGGTTGCCGCCATCGCGGTTCCCTTCAATCTGGTATTCGGTGTGGCTGCGGCTTGGGCCATTGCCAAGTTCGAATTTCGCGGCAAGAGCACCTTGATTACGCTCATCGATCTGCCGTTCGCGGTGTCGCCCGTCATCGCCGGATTGGTTTTCATTTTACTTTTCGGCTCGCATGGCTGGTTCGGTGAATACCTGAAGATGCATCACATCCGCGTGGTGTTCGCGGTGCCCGGGATTGTGCTCGCCACTATTTTCGTGACCTTTCCCTTCATTGCGCGCGAGCTCATTCCGGTGATGCAGGCCCAGGGCAAAGACGATGAAGAAACCGCGCTGTCGCTCGGCGCCAGCGGCTGGCAGACTTTTTGGCGGGTGACGCTGCCTAATATCCGCTGGGGCTTGATGTACGGCGTATTGCTGTGCAATGCCAGAGCCATGGGCGAATTCGGCGCGGTCTCGGTGGTTTCAGGACATATACGCGGGCTCACTAACACCATGCCGCTGCATGTCGAAATTCTCTACAACGAATACAACTACGCGGCGGCATTCGCCGTGGCCTCGCTGTTGGCGCTGTTGGCGCTGTTGACCCTGGCGGGCAAGAGTTTTCTGGAATGGCGGCAACCGGAGTTGCGGCACACCGCTCGTCCGGGGCGAGATCGCACTCGGAGGGAGATCACATGAGCATTGCGTTACGCGGTATCGGCAAGCGGTTTGGCGAATTCGCGGCCGTCAAGGACATCGACCTGGACGTGCCGACGGGTGCGCTGATTGCGCTGCTCGGGCCTTCGGGCTGCGGCAAGACCACGCTGTTGCGCATCATTGCAGGACTCGAGACTCCCGATGAGGGTCATGTGCTGTTCGATGGACGTGACGCTACCCTATGGCCGATTCGCGATCGCAAAGTCGGCTTTGTATTCCAGCACTATGCCCTGTTCCGGCACATGTCGGTGTTCGAGAATGTCGCCTTCGGCCTGAAGGTCAAACCGCGCCGCGAGCGGCCTGCATCCAAGCAAATTCGCAGCAAGGTGCAGTCGCTTCTGGATCTCGTGCAACTCGGCTGGGCGGGGGACCGCTACCCGGCGCAGTTATCCGGCGGTCAGAGGCAGCGCGTAGCGCTGGCGCGGGCGTTGGCCGTCGACCCCGACGTGCTGCTGCTGGATGAGCCCTTTGGTGCCCTCGACAGCCAGGTTCGCCATGAGCTGCGCCGCTGGCTGCGGCGCCTGCACGATGAGCTGCACTTCACCAGTATCTTCGTCACTCACGATCAGCAAGAAGCCATTGAGGTGGCCGACACCATCGTGGTCTTGAATCGCGGGCGCATTGAGCAATTCGGAGTTCCCAGCGAAGTTTATGACGTACCCACGTCGGCGTTCGTGCACCGCTTCCTGGGTCAGGTCAATGAGCTGCCGGTGCAATTGCGCGGCGGCCGGGCGTACTTGGGACCCATCGATATCTCGGACTCGACTGGGCTAGGGTCCGTTACCGATTCCGCTGGCGGCGGCGAAGCGCATATCGCTCTGATTCGGCCGCACGAGATTGAGGTGGGCGCCGCGGCGTCAGGCTGGCCGGCAGTGGTGGTTGCGGTGCGAGTGATCGGACCGATCGTGCGCTTGGAGCTTTGCGCCGACGGTCAACCGACGAATGAGCCGCTGGAAGCGGAAATCAGCCGCGAACGCTACGAAGGCGAACGCTTCGTTGTCGGCCAAAAGGTGGGCCTGCGTTTCAGGCGCTGGCAGGTGTATCCGACTAACGGCGCTGCAGCTTGAGGGGCAGGCCGACGTCGTTCGCGGGCTGGTAAGCCCAGGTAAAGGTGGCCAGCGCCGCGCTAGCGCGCTCGAGCTCGGCCTCCGGTAGTTGGAAGCTGTTGATACCGCAGCGCGCCATGAAGAATACCTGGTCGCGGCGCACATAGCCGCTGGCGCGCAGTTCGCCCCTGAAATTCCACTGCTCGCGCAGCATGCGCGCCTGCGAGTAGCCGCGACCCTCAGCGGGCCCGGAGAACTCCAGGCCGATCAGGGAAAATCGCGAAAAATGCGCTGCCAGCAATTCCACTTTGTGATCCGACCGCAATACCACACCGAGCCGGCCGTCACGACCCAGCCAAACATCAGGCTGACTATGCCACTCGGCGTAGCTCAGTAGCAGCGATGACGCCGGCTTGACCTCGGCGTCATCGAGGTAGCACCAGTCGTCGGCGACTACTTGGCCGTCACGCAGCAGCCGACGTGGCATACACTCGTTCCTTGAAGGGTTTCACGCCGAGGCGGCGCACCGTGTCGAGGAAGCGTTCGTCGGATTCGCGACGCTCGACATACACTTCCAGCAAGCGCGCAATCGTTTCTGCGACATCGACCTTGGCGACCGACGGGCCGATCACCTGCCCTAGGGAGGCATCCGCACCGGCCGCGCCGCCGATGGTGATCTGATACCACTCCTGGCCGCCTTTATCCACGCCGAGAATACCGATATGTCCGACGTGGTGGTGACCGCAGGCATTCATGCAACCCGACATCTTGACGTCGAGTTCGCCCAGATCGTAGACGTAGTCGTAGTCGTCGAAGCGCTCGTTGATGCGCTTCGCCACATCGATCGAGCCGGCGTTGGCGAGGCTGCAAAAATCCAGCCCGGGGCAGCAAATCATATCGGTCAATGTGCCGATGTTGGGCGTGGCGAGACCGGTCGCGGCAAGCGCCTCCCACAGTTCGAAGGTCTTGTCCTGTTCCACGTCCGCCAGCAACAAATTCTGGGTGTGGGTCACGCGCACTTCGCCGAAGCTGTAACGATCAGCGAGGTCCGCCACCAATTCCATTTGGGCATCTGTGATGTCGCCGGGCGCCACGTCGGGTTTTTTGAGCGATATGAAGACGGCACGATAGCCCGTGATCTTGTGCGCCACCGTGTTGTAGCGATACCAGGCGCGGAATGCCGTGCTTTTTCCGGCGGCGGGCTCGATGTTCGGCAGGCTGCGATAGGCAGGGGGATTGAAGAAGGCGCGCAGCCGCTCGATTTCAGAGTCCTCGACCCGCCGGCCGCTCGTACGGGTCAATTCCCACTCGGCTTCCACACGTCGGCGGAACTCCACGATGCCGAGCGACTTCACCAGAATCTTAATGCGCGCCTTGGTCAGGTTATCGCGCCGCCCTTCCAGGTTGTAGATGCGCAGGATCGCCTCGAGATAAGACAAAAGGTGTTCGCGCGGCAGAAATTCGCGCACCACCTGGCCGATGATGGGCGTACGGCCGAGCCCGCCTCCGGCCAGAATTTCAAAACCCAATTCGCCGGCGGATCCGCGCACGATGTGCACGCCCACATCGTGCACAAGTGAGGCGGCACGGTCCTGCGGCGCCCCTGTCACGGCGATCTTGAACTTTCTCGGCAGATAGGTGAATTCGGGGTGGAAAGTCGACCACTGGCGAATCAGCTCGCACCAAGGCCGCGGATCCTCCAGCTCATCGGGCGTCACGCCCGCCAGGTGGTCGGTGGTCGTATTACGAACGCAATTGCCGCTGGTCTGGATGGCGTGCATCTCGACTTCGGCGAGCTCGGCCAGAATGTCCGGAACCTCCGCGAGCTTGGGCCAGTTGTACTGAATGTTCTGTCGTGTCGTGAAATGTCCGTAACCGCGATCGTAGCGCCGTGCAATGCTTCCCAGAGTCCGCAGCTGCGACGACGACAACATGCCGTAGGGAACCGCCACCCGCAACATCGGCGCATGGCGCTGGATATACAGACCGTTGCGCAAGCGCAGATGACGGAATTCTTCGTCATTCAGCTCGCCGGCGAGGAAACGCCGCGTCTGGTCGCGAAATTGCGCGACGCGTTCGTTAACCAGCGTTTTGTCGACCGTGTCATACCGATACATAGCTGTTTAAGATACGTGCAGCCCTCCGGTACGGCCAATTACCGGAACGCATGAGCTTATGACTGGCGGAACTAGGGCCAGGGCCGGGTCGGTGTCCTACGGGTTCCAAAAACCGTGATTTGCTCGGCAGTGGGAATTGCGGGTTAAGTGCAGCATCGCGGGTGTCTATTTAGGGGTCCGCCTTGGCTACAGATCTCACGGAAGTCATGGTCGCGCCGGACACTTATCATGTCTCGCCCGAGCCCATGCTCATGATCGCCGATTTGCACGGGGCCCTCGCACTTTGTCTACATGACGAGCAGCGAGGCGTCGGCGGCTTATTGCATTTGCGTTTCATGGGCGGCACCGGTCGTCCCAGCGATGTGACGGACAATACCTTGAGTTCGGTGTTGGTCGTGCTGGACCGCTTCAAACGCGCCGTGCTCGGCAACGCAACTCGCGGCGACGAGGTGCAGGCACGCATTCTCGCGCACGCACTTCCGCCCACTGAAGCGGGCGAGCCCAGTGCCTCCTTGGTCGATTTGATTCGAGCTGATCTGGCCGACGGCAAAATTGCCTGCAGCACCCAGACCACGCGCAGGACCGAGTCGCTGCGCGTGTGTTTCCAGCCCTTTGAGGGCCGCGCGTGGGTCTGTGGGCCGAAGGGAGTTGGCGCCGCGCCGCGTGCCCAGCGTTCGGCGGGTTAGTCTCCCGGTACCCAGCAGGGCGGGCTTCAAGATAAGATTGCAGCATGCGAAGTTGCATGGCTGTGGTGCTTCTGTGTCTGGCGGCGTGCGCCAGCGAGAAGCTTGCGCAAGCTCCGCCTGTCGACGTGGATTTTAGCGGGCATTGGAAGCTCAACGAGGCGGATAGCGACGATCCGCAGCGCATGCTGCAGGCCCAATTCAACCAGGCGGCCAGCGCTCAGAACAATCCGTCCTCGGGCGGTTCCGGCGGCCGGGGTGGCCGGCAGGGCGGTGGGCGCGGGGATGGAGGCTTGCCGCTGGGCGGCGCCAGCGGTCCAATAATGCCCTCGGTGAACGCCATGGGCGAAGGTTTACGCTGGCCCGGAAAGGCACTCGAAATCAAGCAAGTCGCCGGGGTCGTGGCCTTTACCTCCGGCGGCGCCAGCCGTGTCTGTCAGCCCATGGACGGCGCGGGTAAACCGCATCGCCAGCATGCGTCTTCATTCAATCGCGACTCTGCTGCGGGGCGCGACGCGGCGCCTCGGGCACGCGATGCACCGCCGCCCCGCTGTGGTTGGGCCGAGAAGACTTTGATTGTGCAGGGTGGCGATCCGGACGATGACCATCCGCCGTTCGAAGAGCATTACAGCCTGTCTGACGATAAGCAGCGCCTGGTGGAAGTGGTGGGATTCACCGGGGGTCGTTCCAACGGCTTTACCATGTCGCGCGTTTGGGATCGTCAGCTGCAATAAAAAAGCCGGGCGTGTGCCCGGCTCTTAAGTCCCCATGCCTTTGTTGTGGCGCTTATATTTGCGCTCTGGCAATGATTGGTCTTTTCACTTCCCTAGAGTCTTATTGCGTTCGAGCAACACTCTAGTCCTGAGCTGCTGCCGAAGCTAGCATAATTGCAAAGAAGTGCAAAAATTAATGTAGTGCCAAAGCAACAAGCGCGATCAGGCCGGTTCCCGCCGCCGCCTGCGGTTGGCCCTAGGACTTGGCGTATCCTTCACGCAACAAGCGACACACGCAGGAGAGAAAAGTTGGCTAAGGCTTCGAAGTTATCCGCACCGCCCGTCACCGTTCGCACGCGGCGCGCGTATTTTGATTGCAAATTCGGGCAGCTGCATGTGCGCACGGCGTTTCCGACCAGCGGTGGGTTCGATGAGCAGGTGACATTATTCTGCCTGCATCCCCTGGACGCCTCGAGCAGAGCCTTTGGCCAATTGCTGCCGGAACTCGCTGATGTGCGCTCGGTGTACGCTCCCGATCTGCCCGGCTACGGCGAATCCGATCCATCGCCGACGCGCAGCATGGCGGAAGCCGCCGCCGCTATCTCCGATTTGGCCAATGATCTGCGCCTGCGGCAAATCGATGTGCTCGGAGTTCAGTACGGCGCCGGGGCGGCGGTCGAACTCGCCGCCGCACGGCCGGAACTGGTAAGGCGCCTGGTACTGGCGGGTCTCCCCGCTGCGGAGCGATTGCCTACGGCGAGGCAACCGCGGTTGGTGCTCGATCTCACCAACTACGGCAACGATCCGTTCGAGGCAGCAGCGCAGAGTCTGGCGAAGCACGTCAGCGCATTTCTCCGCAGCGCCTAGTAAGCATCGCGTCTTGCGGCTCAATAAATTCATCAGTGAAACCGGGGTCTGCTCGAGGCGCGAAGCGGACAAGTGGATCGAGGCGGGACGCGTCACCTGCAATGGCCTGCTTGCCGCGCTCGGTACGCAGATACAGGACGGCGACGAGGTGCGCGTTGACGGCGAGTTGATCGGTGCCAAGAAAAAGCCTATTTACATCGCGCTCAATAAGCCGGTCGGAATCACCTGCACTACCGAATCCGACATCGAAAACAACATCATCGATCTCATCGGCCACCCAGATCGCATCTTTCCGATTGGGCGCCTGGACAAGGACTCGGAAGGCCTGATCCTGCTGACCAACAACGGCGACATCGTCAATGAGATCTTGCGTTCGGAAAATAATCACGAAAAAGAATACATCGTCACCGTGGATCGCCCCATCACCAATCTGTCGCTGCAGATGATGGCGAGCGGCGTGAAAATCATGGGTGAGCTGACCAAGCCTTGCAAGGTCAGCCGCATAGATCAGGAATCGTTTCGTATGATTCTGACGCAGGGCTTGAATCGGCAGATCCGCCGCATGTGCTCAGCGCTCGGCTACAAAGCGCGGCGCCTGCGGCGCGTGCGAATCATGAACATTCACCTGGGGTCATTGAGTTCCGGGCAATGGCGCCATCTGACCGATACGGAGCTGGCCGGCTTACTGCAGGACTGAACCGGGGCACTCTAGCCGGAACGCAAAGCTGCCGCGGCGACGCCTTCCGACCACAGCCGACCGCAGGCCACCCGCCAGTCCGGATCCTCGGCTTTGGTCGCCAGCCAACGAAAGAAATCCTGGCGCTGATTGGTCCAATAGGCGTAGCTGAAGAGCATGCCGGCGGTGCTCGAGCGGACCGTAAAGCGCCGGCGAAATCCGAAACTCGCCAAACCGCGGCTGCAGCTGATTCGCGGGGAATTCTCCGACAGAGCGTACTGGTCGGGCCCCACTTGCAGGCGCAAGCGCCCCGATTGGCCGTAGATGCAGATATTCGGCTGCGATGGGCGGATCAGGGCGATACCGTGCACCAAGGCAGGTGGAGTGTCGAAGGCCGTCCAGGTGCCCCCGAGCGCATGCCATTGCAGCACCATGCCTTGACGCCGGAAATCAATTACCGAAATAGTCGTGGCGTTGTCGGAGTCCATGCCCCCAGCATGCCGCATTCACGCGTCATTGAAAATCTTCGTGGCGAAAAACTTACTTAACCGCAGGATCGCTGGGCGTATCGGCAAAGGCGCTTCGCACCACATTCGCAGTCAGGAGTTGCGGCAGAACGACGGCAGCGGATGAGCCCGGTTTGGCGTTGTACACCACGTACAGCGGCACCCCGGCGCGACCAAATGCGGCCAGCGCCTGCGTGATGGCCGGGTCCCGATTGGTCCAGTCTCCCTTCATCAGTGTGACGCCCTTGCTGCGGAAAACCTCCTGCACCGCAGAGTCGGCAAAGGCATTGCGCTCATTGACCAGACAGGTCAGGCACCAACTGGCGGTGAAATTCACCAGCAGCGGCCTGCCGGCCGCGCTGAGGCTGGCGACCCGCGCCGCGTCATAGGGCTGCCACTCTCCATCGGCATGCGCGCCCGTGCCACCCGCGGCAGCGCCCGTCGCCGCCGCGGCAACGCCTCCGAAGCGCACGGGGAGAACAATGGCCAACAGCACAGCGGCGGTTGCGGTCACCAGCGCAGCTACGCGGCCGCTGCTCGAGCTCGACTTGGATTTCTGATAAGCCCATGCCGCCAACGCCACCAGGATGGCTCCGGCCAGCGCCGCGCCCAGTCCCAAGGACGAAGTTTGCTGCGCCAGCACCCACAGCAGCCACGCTGCCGACGCGTATATCGGAAAGGCAAACAATTGCTTTAACGTATCCATCCACGCGCCCGGCTTGGGCAGGGCGCGGCGCAGCCAGGGCGCGAAGGACAGCAGCACATAGGGCAGGGCGAGGCCCAAGCCTAAAGCTGCAAAAATACTTAATGCGACGATGGGTGGCTGGGTGAGCGCCGCGCCGACCGCGAAGGCCATGAACGGCGCGGTGCAAGGCGTCGCCACCAAAGTCGTGAGCACGCCGGTGAAAAATGAGGCGCGATAGCTGTCGCCCTGGGTGAGCCCGTCACCGACGCCGGCCAGCCCGCCGCCGACTTCGAATACGCCGGAGAGGTTCAGGCCCACCGCCAGCAGCAAGTACACCAGCAAGGTGACGAACAATGGCGACTGCAGTTGAAAGCCCCAGCCGATTTGTTCCCCGCCCGCCCGCAGCACCAGCAGCAAGGCTGCCAGGCAGAGCATGGAGCTGATGACCCCCGCGGCAAATACCAGTCCTTTGGTGCGCACTGCCGCGGGATGCTTCTTCGCTTGTTCGACCAGGCCAATGGCCTTGATGGACAACACTGGGAATACGCAGGGCATGAGATTCAGGATCAGGCCGCCGAGAATTGCGAACAGCAGCAGTACCGGCAGCGAGGTGTCTGCTTTCTCGGCGGCGCCTGTGGTCGCGATCTGCGCAGCGGCTGAGGTCACGCTGCCGCCGGCACCGGAAAAACCGGCGGCGATCTCCATGGGCACGGTCACCGTGTCGTTGCCGCTCTGCTCGGTGGCCAGCAACACGCCGCGAATGCTCCCTGCACTGGGCGGCCGATCGCCGAGCTTCATCGACAGCTCGACGGCGTCCTTGGTGCGGACCAAGGTCTGCGGCGCGGCGTACTCGATGCCACCCTCGTCATAGGGAAAGAACGCCAAAGACTTGATCTGCGGCAGGGTGGCGCCCCACTCCTTGCCCAGGGCAATGATCAGGCGGCCGTCTTGAATTCGAGCGCTTGTCACGGCCGGCGCCGCGCTCGGCAGCTCGCCGCGCGCTGCCGTGAACAAGCCGGCGTCGGCGGGGTCGACGCTGCCCGCCGCGGTGCCTGTCGGCAGCTGCAATTGCAAATTCGCGTCCTCTGGAATGCACACATCGGCACAAACCAGCCAGCTTGCACTGGCAGAGAGTGCAACCGGCGTCCCCGGCTTCAAGTTCTTAGGCGCGGTGATTTGGACCAGATGCACGGCGTGCACGGCGTAACCGTAGTTCACCAACGGCGGCAGTTCGAAACGATGCGGGGTGGTCCAGAGGATGTCTGCCGCGGTAAATCCCGTGGGCAGCTGCCACTTGAGCGACGTGGGCTGGCCCGAATCGCCGGGATTGCGCCAGTAAGTATGCCAGCCCTCGCGAATGTCCAATTCCAGGGCAACCCAGAACGACTGGCCCGGGGCGATCGAACTTACCTCGCTGACCAGGTGCGCCTTTACATTGTCGGTGGCAACGACGTTACCCGAGATGGCAAAGACCGGCGCAGCCAGCAGCAAGCTCAACAGCCACAAATTCACGATGCGCATAGCGTATGTTACCCAATAAACTAAGGCGAAACCGTCGCAGGCTCCGCGGGCTGTGCAGCGCCTCACAATATGGGGCGGCCATACCGCTCCGTGGACGCTTGAGCTATGGTAGGCACCCCCCAACGATATAGCCCATGCCAGAAAACTACGTAGATCGCATCCTCAAAGCCAAGGTGTACGACGTTGCCGTCGAGACCTCACTGGACCCCGCACCGCGCTTGTCGCGCCGCCTGGACAATCGCATTCTCTTCAAACGAGAAGACCTGCAGCCGGTGTTTTCGTTCAAAATTCGCGGCGCCTACAACAAGATTGCGCAACTGTCGGCAATCAGCGCGCAGCGCGGCGTCATCTGCGCCTCTGCCGGCAACCACGCTCAGGGGGTGGCGTTGGCCGCGCGCACGCGGGGCATTCCGGCCGTGATCGTCATGCCCCTGACCACGCCTGATATCAAGGTGCAGGCGGTCGCCGATTTCGGCGGCGAAATCGTCTTGCACGGGGATGACTACGACCAAGCCTATGAGCACGCATTGGTGCTCGGCCGTGAGCGCGGTCTGGTGTTCGTGCATCCCTTCGACGATCCGGACGTTATTGCCGGGCAGGGCACGATAGCCATGGAAATTCTACGCCAGCGGCACGGCGATGAGATCGACGCCATCTTCGTCCCCGTCGGGGGCGGTGGATTGATAGCCGGAATATCGGCCTATGCGAAAGCGCTGTATCCGCGCATCAAGATCATCGGGGTGGAGCCGGAGGACGCGGCCGGAATGTACGAGTCGCTGCGCGCCGGCAAGCGAGTGACTCTGGAGCGGGTAGGTATGTTCGCGGATGGCGTAGCAGTGCGGCGCGAGGGTGAGGAAACCTTTCGCCTCGCCCGCGAATATGTGGATGAGATCATCCTGGTGACCACCGACCAGATCTGTGCCGCTATCCAGGATATTTTCCAGGACACGCGCTCGATTGCGGAACCGGCCGGAGCCCTGGCCGTCGCGGGCATCAAGAAATACGTGGCGCGCGAGAACTGCAAGTCGCGCACCCTCATCGCCATCAACAGCGGTGCCAACATGAATTTCGACCGCTTGCGCTATGTCGCGGAGCGTGCTGACTTGGGGGCGCAGCGCGAGGCATTGTTCGCCGTGGAGATCCCGGAGGCGCCGGGTTCCTTCTTACGGTTCTGCGAATTACTAGGCCGGCGCAGCGTCACGGAGTTCAATTATCGCTACGCGGACCTGCAAACGGCGCAGATATTCGTCGGTCTCGCCCTCACCCAGGGCAGGCCGGAGCGCGACGAACTGATGCGCAGCATTTCGGCCGCAGGATTTGCCGTGCGCGACATGACCGACAATGAAATGGCCAAGCTGCACGTGCGCTACATGGTGGGTGGCCAGGCGGGCCTGAGCGATGAGCGTCTGTATCGATTCGAGTTTCCGGAGCGCCCGGGGGCGCTGCTCAAGTTTCTGCAAGCCATAGGCATGGGCTGGAACATTAGCCTGTTTCACTATCGTAATCACGGCTCGGATTACGGGCGGGTACTCGCGGGTATTCAAGTTCCGGTCGAAACACGCACAGATTTTTTACTGCATTTAAACGAACTGCACTACGCCTACACCGAAGAGACCGAGAACCCGGCGTACAAGATTTTTTTGAGCGGCTGAGGCGGCCGGCGGCGCAACGCACGCTAGTGCGCGACGGTACTCGCGGCCTGCAGAGCCTCGGGACGAGCGGCCTTCAGCCAGCCCTGGGCGCGGCGGACGAAGGGATCGTCGGCGCCGCGCGCTTGCAGCAGCACCGGCAACGCCGCGTCGAGTTCTTCGGCCGCTTCGCGCGGCTTGCCGAGGCGCGACAAGGCATAGGCGTGAATGGCGCGGGCCTGAGCGGTATAGGGGTTAGTGGGGGGCGATGTGGCATTCCAGATCGTGAGAGATTGGTCGCTCAATGATAGGGCTTCCTGAGGCCTGCCCCGATCCACCAAGACTCTGGCCAAACGCATGAGTGCCGACGCCCGATATTGGTGATCGGCCGGTAGCGATTTATCGTAGACCGCTAGCGCCTGGCGGAATTCCGCCTCTGCTCCGGCCAGATTGCCCTGCTCATGCAATAGCATCGCCAGACTGACGCGTGCATATCCGACGTTGTAGTTGTCCGGCCCGTACAGTTTGAGTTCCACCTCGAGGGCGCTGCGCAACAGGGGTTCAGCCTCCGCCAATCGTCCCTCCCGCTGAAGCAAGAGTCCGTAATTGCCGCGCGTCGCGCCGGTTTCCGGATGCCGATCGCCATACGCTACTTCGTTACGCCGTATTGCATCGCGAAACAACGTCTCCGCGAGTTTCAGATCACCCATATTCTGGGCCACCACGCCCAGATTGTTGAGGCGAATCGCCACTCGCGGATGATCGTCGCCGAGAAGGCGACGGTCGACGTCCAGGGCCCGTTCGTAGGTTTGCTTCGCCAGCGCCCACTGCTGCTCGTCCGCATAAACATTTGCGAGATCGTCAAGCAGTGCCGATATATCGGTAAGCGGTGCGTGAGTAGCTTCGAGAATTTTCAGACCGCGATTGTAAAGTAGCTTGGCATCGACCAGTCGATCCTGCTGGTACCGAAGTTGCCCCAAGGCCCAGAGAGTGCGTCCGGATTCCTGACTAGCCGCACCATATTCGCTTTGCGAAACGTGTAGAGCTTCCTGCAACGGCGCCTCAGCGCCGTTAAGGTCGCCGGCGCCTTTCCGAGCGCGGCTCAATTCCAGCAGCGTCGCAATGCGCGATTTGTCGTCCGAGCGTGACTGAAGCGTCAGCGACTCCGTCAGTATCGGCTGCGCCTCCTTGTACTGTCCGAGACTGTCATAAACGGCTCCGACAGTCGACAGCAGCGCGGCCTTGGTCGCCGGCTGATTTTGCAGGCCCGATTGCAGGCGCTTCGCGCCTGAGTCCAGCAGCTCGCGAGCGGTGACCTGGTTTCCCCGGTTCTCTTGTGGATCCGACAGTTTGAATAGATTCACCAGGAAGCTCGACACCTCTTCAGCGCGCGCGCGTTCGCGCTCGGCTACCGCCCGCTGTTCGGCAACGCGATCGCGTTCCGCCGCGATTCTTACGGACTGCACGTAAGTCGTGGTTGCGAACGCCAAAATCAAAAAGACCACGCTGGCACTGGCGGCCACGGGCAGCCAGTGACGTCGGACGAATTTAGAAGTGCGATACGACATGGTGTCGCGGCGCGCAATGACGGGTTTGCCTTCCAGGTAGCGTTGAATGTCGCTGGCCATCTGCTGCGAGGAGGAGTAGCGGCGTTCTGGCTCCTTGCGCATCGCCATGAGCACGATGTTGTCCAAATCGCCCTGCAACACGCGCTTTAGGCGCTTGGGGTTGGTGCCGCGAGCATCAGCAGTGGCGGCGGCCTCCGGCGAATCGTCGGTAATTACGGCGTGACTGGGCAGTGCCGGGTCCTTCTCACATATGGCGCGCTCGATTTCGGTCAAGCGCATCGACTGAATGAAGAACGGACCGGTCCCAGCCAGCAATTTATACAGCAGCACCCCGAGCACATAGACATCGCTCGAAGTCGTGATTGCCTCGCCGCGGACCTGTTCGGGGCTGGCATGATCCGGCGTCAGTACCCTAACGTCGGCGTGTGTGACGGCCAGGGTATGATGTCCGGCCTGACGTTCGTCCAATAATTTGGCAATCCCGAAATCAAGCAATTTGGGAATACCGGCCGCGGTCACCAGAATGTTCGAGGGTTTGAGATCGCGATGCACGATAAGGTTTTGGTGAGCGTAGTGCACCGCTGCACAAACCGTTTGAAACAATCGGAGGCGCGCTGCAACATCGAGTCTGTTCGAGTCGCAGAAAGCGTCGATAGGAATTCCATCGACGTACTCCATGACGATATAGGCGTTTCCATCCGGCAAGCAACCGCCGTCCAATAGATGAGCGATATTGGGGTGGTCGAGTTGCGCCAGTATTTGGCGCTCGATTTTTAACCGGGACTGAACTCCGCGTGCATCGCCATAAACTACTTTAATCGCGACCTGCTGATCGAACTGGGCGTCCGCGCGCTCGGCTAGGTAAACCTCGCCCATACCTCCGACGCCCAATGTGCGGAGAACTCGGTAAGGTCCTATACGATCGCCTGTCATACTTTGAAGCATGCGCTCTGGTGCGCCCGGGCGGCAATGACTGGCGGCCCTTGCGGCGAAGTGCTGCTTGCGTGTATGTAAGTAGAACTAAATCGTTGAAACCCAGGAGTTGGACATGCCAAACGGACACAATCCCGACAAACCGCCCCCGCCTCCCGGTGGCGGCACCGGAACAGGCTCGGGCACCGGCACCGGCACCGGGACCGGGACCGGGACCGGGACGGGCACCGGAACAGGCGGCGGCGCGACGACACAAGGCACCCATAAACCGCCGCAGAAACTTATTGTGGTGGCTGCCGCAGCGGCGGTGGGCGGTCTCGTGGGCGGGGTGGTAGGCGCGCTGATCGGTAGCGGGATGTCGCACTGATTGGATAGCTTGGCCGCGTACCGGGTGCTGCGCGCGCCGCGGCACGAGACTCTGCATGTCCGCGGAATCGATATCCATCTGACGCGTTGGGGGCCGCCGCCTGTCGAATCACTGTCACCGATATTCCTGCTCCACGGCTGGCTCGATGCCGGCCCGACCTTTCAGTTCCTGGTGGATGCATTGCAGCGAGATTGGCCCTTGGTGGCACCGGACTGGCGTGGCTTTGGGCGTAGCGAGTGGCCGCAGCAGGGCTACTGGTTTCCTGACTATCTCGGCGACCTTGACGCATTGTTGGATCAACTCTCGCCATCCGGGCCCGTGCACATCGTGGGACATAGCATGGGCGGCAATATCGCTTGCTCGTACGCGGGTGTTCGGCCGGACCGAGTCCGTAGCGTGATCAATCTGGAGGGACTTGGACTGGCGCGCACCTCGCCCGAACAAGCCCCGGCGCGCCTGCGCAAATGGCTGGATCAATTGAAGGCGGAGCCCGCGCCCAAGGAATACGCGTCATTCGAGCAACTGGCCGGCGTCATACGCTATCGCTATCCGCGATTCTCCGCGGCGCAGGCAGCGTTTGTGGCCGCAGCCTGGGGTAGACTCGATGACAGCGGTCGGGTGCGGCCGGCGGGCGATCCGCGCCATCACTGGGTGAATCCAGTCCTGTACAAGCGTGAAGATAGCGAGGCTTGCTGGCGCGAGGTGCGTGCTCCCTTGTTATTGGTCGTGGGCGAGGAGTCGGATCATATGCCCAAGCTCGGCGCCGACGGCACGGCGGAGGCATTTCGCGCCGTGTTTCCGCACATCGAATTTGCACGAGTCGCCGGCGCAGGCCATATGCTGCACATCGAGAGGCCGCAATTGGTCGCGCCCTTGGTGGAGTCGTTTTGGGATGCTCATTAGATGCCACGCAAGATCTTTCCGACTCGCTATGGACAGGTGCATTTGCGCAGCAAGTTCGGCAAAGGCGTGCCACTGATCCTGCTGCATATGTCGCCGCGTTCCGGCGCCATGTGGGAATCGCTGCAGGAGAAATTGGAACGGCCGACGTTTGCACCGGATCGGCTGGGTTACGGTTTCTCCGACGCCCCGCCCTGGGCCCTGTCGCTGGAACAATATGCCCAGAGCACCGTGGACACATTGCAGGCCGCCGAGGTTACCGGCGAATTCGACATTTTGGGCATTCACACCGGGTCCCTCGAAGCCATCGAGGTTGCCCATCAGATATCCTCGCAGGTGCGGCGCGTCATCGCCGTAGGCATGCCGCTGTTTTCGGCGGACGAGCAGAAACGTCAGTTGGAGAAGTATAGCGAGCAGCCTCTAAGGCCGGCGACGGAGGGCGGACATGTGCTGGGCGCGTGGCGGGGTGGCTTCGCTTTCCGCCAACCACCATACGATCTTGCCGACATTCATAGCCGGTTCGTCGAGCATGTGCTCGCGGCCAATCCCGGTGCCGCGTTTCGTGCCGCTTGCGGCTATCCCATCGAGAAAAAGCTCAAGAGCCTGAAGGCGCCGCTGACGGTGTTCGCTCCCCACGATGACATCCGCGAGCAAACCGAGCGGGTCAAGTCCTTGCTCAAACCAAATGCCACCTACGTCGATCTGCCGGAGCTAAGTCATGATCCATTTCATGCCGCGGTCGATCGCATGGTGACGTTGGTGAATCGCCACTTGCCGCCCTGAGGGCCGCAGACCGATGGAAGTTTCCAAAATCTCGCCAGTCGATGTGTCGCAGCCTGTCGTGGGCAGCACACCGACCATGGATCAGCGGACTCAATCCTCGGCCACCCTGGCACCGCCGGCTGATCATGCCGATATCCGGCCGCTCGATACGGCAGGCGCACTGCAAATCTTGATCACCGAAGTGCGGGCTGAGCTGGATTTAGCGCTGGAAGCTGCAATTTCACAGAGTCCAGCAAACGCCCATGGTCCGGTGATCGCACGAGACTCAGTGCAAGCGGCACATGAACTCGTGCAAATGTTTCTGCGAGAAATACCACAAGACTCTGCCAATGCTGCCGCGTGGACTAGCACGCTGGTCCGCGTGGAAGCAGCGGTCCAATCGGGCATGGAGCGCGCGCTCGGCGTCGTGACACAGTGGCGAGATGTACCGGCCGCCGCGGTGGAAGCAGTGAGAGAAACGCGCCTCCTGTTCCTGTCCGCGCTGGGCGAAGACCTTTCCAACCCCCTGTGGCTGCGGCCCGAATGGCTGGGGCTTGCG
Organism: Steroidobacterales bacterium; assembly: GCA_038226325.1. GTDB lineage: Bacteria > Pseudomonadota > Gammaproteobacteria > Steroidobacterales > Steroidobacteraceae > Bog-1198. Next base: position 73,530 of record JBBRQO010000019.1, read on the forward strand.
CCGGTATTGCAGCGCTTCCGCCGCCGCCGTCGCATCGCGCGCCGACGCCTGACCGACCCCGACTATTCAACTGGAAGCTTAGATGACGACAACGAGGAGTATCGCCAATGACGGGCCGCACTTTAATGATAGCGAGACGTGCAGCTCTGGTGTTCGTGTTCATCTGGTTCTGCCTAGGGGGAATCGCTCATTTTGCTATTACTGAGGTGGAAATGCGTGCGGTGCCGCCGTTCATTCCTTGGCCGCGTGCGGCGGTGCTGGTGAGTGGCGTATTCGAGCTGCTGGGTGCCGCTGGTTTATTGCTACCGGTCACACGCAGGGCCGCCGGAATAGGACTGTTCGCCCTCACCATCGCCGTCACGCCGGCCAATATCTACATGTGGCAGCACGCAGATGCATTCGGTGTGGCGAAATGGTTATTGCTGCTGCGGCTGCCGTTTCAATTGGTGCTGCTGGCACTGATCGCGTGGAGTACCTGGCCGAGAGTCCTCAGGGTACGAGAATAATTTTTCCCATGACCCGCTTGGCGAGAAATTCCTGCTGTGCCTGAACGATGGCGGGGAGTGGGTGCACAGCGGCGACCAGGGGCCGAATCTCGCCGCGCTCGATGTACCGCACTAGCTGGCCGAACACCTCCGGCTCGAGCACGGTACAGCCGAGCAGACGCAAATCCTTGAGATACAAAGTGCGCAGGTCCAATTCAACGACAGGCCCGGCGATGGCGCCGGCTACGGCATAGGCGCCGCCGCGGCGCAGCACCTCGAGCAGCGCTGGGAATTGGCCGCCGCCCACCACATCGACGATGGCGTCGATTGATTCCCGTCCAAAGGCTTTGACTGGATCGGTGTCCGAGGCGATCACTCGAGCGGCGCCTAGGGCGAGGACCCCGGCGGCCTTCGCCGCGCCGGCGACGGCGAGCACCGTAGCGCCTCGGCGCTTGGCTAGCTGCACGGCGGCCGACCCGACCCCGCCCGATGCGCCGGTCACCAATACGGTCTGACCTGCGCGCAAGTTCAATCGTGTGAGCATGTTCTCGGCAGCTGAATACGCGCAGGGAAATGAAGCGAGCTCGGCATCCGACAGTTGGCAATTGACGGTACGGGCATGGGCTGAGGGGACCCGCGCAAATTCCGCGAACGCACCGTCGCACTCAGAACCGAAATAGATTGCCTGCGGTTGTCCGGCCGAATTGGGTATCTGGAATACGGGTTCGACCAGCACGCGTTCGCCGATGCGCCGCGACTCGACTGCATCGCCGACGGCGACAATACGGCCGCAGGCATCCGCTCCTTGGATACGCGGGAAAACCGGGGCCGAGCCGGTCCAACCGGCGTCCTCGGAGCGCGCCGCCGCTATGCCGGACGCACCCGCTTCAGCCGTAGTGCCCTCGGTCACCGATCGCGAATACCACGCCGTACGGGTGTTGATGTCGGTGTTGTTCACGCCTGCCGCGGTGACCCGGATCAGCACTTCGCCGGCGCGCAGCACTGGAACGGGCACGTCGTCGCGGTATTCAAGCTGTTCGAACCCACCGTGACCCTTGAGAAGTACGGCCTTCACGATTCCGCCACTGTGTTGACGATACTGGATGCGAACACTCGGGACTCCTTGCCGGTAACCATCCTGTCGATGGATTGATGGCATTATTGCACCGTGCTGAGCTGCCCGCGCCTGTGACCTGACGATGCCGTATCTTTTTCAGTCGATGGAGCAAAATGTGAGTTTCAGACCGTACGACCCTGCGCATTTCAACATTCGACGCGGACCAGCGCCGCTCGCCATGGCAATATTGCTTGCCAGCATGCTCGCCCAATACTCAATTGCCAGCTCTGCAGAGACCATCGGTAGCGCGCGTCAGGTGTACGACGGGACGCTAACCTCCGACATTCAGGTCAACACTTTTCGCCACATCGAGCGCTTATTTCCGGTTCGCGTAGTCAAACATGGGTCGCAGGTGCTCGCCCTGCCCAAGGCGGCCAAGCCGCTGACCCAGGTCAAATTCAGCTCCGGCGGCAAAGCCTATGATTTGATCGATTACATGGCCTTGAATCGCGTCACTGCGCTGTTGGTGCTGAAGGATGGGAAGATTGCCTACGAAGACTATGAAATGGGCAACACGGACAAGACCCGCTGGATGTCCATGTCCATTGCCAAGTCGATCACTTCTTCATTGATGGGTGCGGCGATCCGCGATGGACACATCAAGAGCATCGATGACTCCGTGACGCAGTACGTTGCGACACTCAAGGGCAGCGCCTACGACGGAGTCAGTATTCGAAACCTGCTGCAAATGGCCTCGGGTGTGAAGTGGGACGAGACGTATACCGATCCCGCGTCCAACCGTCGCCACATGCTGGAAGCACAGATTGCGCAGCGGCCCGGCTCAATTCTGGATTTGATGGGCAGACTGCCGCGCGCGGCAAAGCCCGGCACGGTGTGGAATTACAGCACCGGGGAGACTTTTGTCGCGGGCGCCGTGGTGAGCGCGGCGGTCGCTCGCTCCCTGTCGCAGTATCTATCGGAAAAAATATGGACCAAGGCCGGCATGGAGTCCGACGCGACCTGGTGGCTGGAATCCCCCAACGGGCAAGAGATCGGCGGCAGCGGCTTAAGTGCCACCCTGCGTGATTATGGGCGCTTTGGGCTATTCCTCATGAACGGCGGAGTAGCGGGCGGCGAGAAGATATTGCCCGATGGCTGGGTGCAGGACGCCGGCAGCAGCAAAATGATTGGCGGAAAAAAAGTGGACTACGGCTATATGATTTGGCCGTTCGCGGCTGAGCCCAAATACGTGCACCAAGGTGCGTTCAAGGCGTACGGCATCTATGGCCAAAACGTGTACGTCAATCCACGGGAGCGCGTGGTGATCGTCGTGTGGAGCGCGCAGTCCAAACCCGGCGGCATGGCGGTGATCGAGGATGCGGATTTCTTCGCCGCGACGACGCTCGCCGTTCGATAGCACCTTTCCGTGTAGCCCTCAGTGCCTTTCAGCCTGCGCGCTTCTTCCTGCGCCGCGCGGCTGGTTTAGGAGACTGAGCCGTCCTCGGCGTCTTGGGTGATATTGCGGCGATTGCGATGGACCGACGAGCCCAGGCCGCGCACTCCTCGGCATCTTCGAGAATATCCGCCGGCACCTCGTAGTAGCTCATGCTCCAATGCGGCTTGTCTGGATAGGGGCGGAATCGGCCCATGCCGTGCGCTTCATAATCGCCACGGTTGCCATCGTTCACCTTGAAATACACGGCGTCGCGAGTGATGATCGCGAAGAAGCGCTCGTCATGATATAGGCCGACGCCGCCGAACATGCGCCGCGGGGTGACATCCCCAAGCCCCTGCAGTTGTTCCAGCACGAATTGCAAGTATTCGTCGGTGACAGCCATTCACGCTCCTCCTGCATCGACAGTCCGCACGCAATATCTTACGATCCGCGTCATGAATTGGAAGCCGCATCTGCCGGAGATTTTTCTCGGCGTTTCCCTTGGGATGATTGCGATCGAAGCGGCGTTGAGCAGCATGGCAATGATCAAGGCTCGCTATAGGGCCACCGACAGCTTTGCCTCGCTCGGCATGCAAGCCGGCAATATCGCCATGAATCTGCTGATGGCCGGCATTGTATTCGCAGGGCTGACCGCTGCCTATAAGTACCGTCTGTTCGACGTATCGCCTAGGTCTCCCTGGGCCTGGGTGGCGATCTTCTTTCTCGATGACTTTATTTACTACTGGTTCCATCGCATCAGTCATGAGTGCCGCTTCTGGTGGGCCGCGCATGTCAATCATCACTCGTCGCAGGAATACAATTTGTCGACCGCGATCCGCCAATCGTGGACCAGCGTGATTGTCGGCACTTGGACGCCATGGATTGCGCTCGCCTTGCTGGGATTTCCGCCGGCGATGATCCTGGCGCAGCAGGGCTTCAATCTGTTCTATCAGTTTTGGATTCATACCGAAGCCATCCACCGCATGCCGGCCTGGTTCGAGTATTTGTTCAATACGCCGTCGCATCATCGCGTGCATCATGCCTCCAACCCGCGCTACCTCGACCGTAACTATGCCGGTGTATTGATGGTTTGGGATCGACTGTTCGGGACCTTCGTGGCGGAACGTGACGAAGAGCCGCCGCGCTATGGGATCGTCAAGAATATCGAGACATTCAACCCCATTCGCATAGCCTTTCATGAGTGGGCATCCATGGTTCGCGAGTTGTTTGCAGCGCGTTCAATGCGCGAGGCCTTGGCCACGGTTTTCGGTCCTCCCGGTTGGCGCATCGATGGGCGGGGCCTCACTTCCAAAAATATCCGCGCCGCCTGGGTAACTCGTCATGCGAACTGATTGCAAACTTACCGGTCTTTCCGGCAATGAGATTTACTGCATGCGGCTCAAAGACTTGACTCCGAGCGGCGTGGTGATCGGCAACAGCATCCAGTCGATGGGCTTGCTGCGCGGCGTACGTTCCGCGTTTCGCGGCATCGTCGGCGGAGAAATTCCCGACGTCACGAATATGATTCATGAGGGCCGCGAGGCGGCCTTCGTGCGCATGCGGGCCGAGGCGGATCGCGAGCAGGTGCATGGCGTTGTTGGTGTGAGTTCGGAACTGCGCAGCCTCGGCGGCAACTCCGAATTCCTGTTCGTCGGCTCCGGCGTCTCGAGGCCTCAAGGAGGCTCGCTGTTTACCAGCGCCGGGGATGCACAGGAACTGTATTGCCATCTGGATTCAGGCTATGAGCCCAAAGAATTTGTGTTCGGCAATATCGCCTATTCCGTGGGCGCCGTCGGCGGCATAGCCGGTGCCCTGAAGACGCTGGTGCGCGGCGAGATCAAGGAGTTCAGCGATGTATTCAACGAAACGCGCCATCACGCCCTGCTGCGGCTCGTGGCACACGCCCGCGCGGTACGCGCCAATGCGGTGGTCGGCGTGCGGACCCATGTGCTGCGCTTCGCCGGATTCCACGAAATGTACATGTCGGGCACCGCCGCCTACCATCCGCTGTTGCCGCCGGAATGCGAGACGGCCCCAGTGACCAGCGATCTAACCGGAGAGGAATTGTGGGCAATGACTCAATTGGGCTACATGCCGATCAAGCTGCTTATCTCAACCTCGGTGTACTCGCTGGGCGCGATCGGCGGGATCAAGGCGGCTTTGCGCAGCTTCGTGAAGGGCGAGATCGGTGACTTGACGACGCTGATTTACGATGCGCGGGAGCATGTGTTCGACCGCCTGAAGAGCGAAGCCACCGCGGCCGGTGCCGAGGAAGTCGTCGGCATCAAGACTTACATCATCGAACTCGGATCGAGCTTGGTGGAAATTTTTGCGGTGGGGACCGCAGTACGAAAGCTGCCGGGCATGGGAGTCAAGACTCAGACTCTGCCGGCGCAGGCCATCATTCGCGACAAGGACACCTGGGTGAGCGGATCCGGCGGCTTCGAATTGACCTCGATCCGGGCCGGCGAATGACATATAGCATGCATCGCCCGCGCTTACCGAAGCTGTTCGCAGTTACCGCGTTAATTGCCCTGTGCCTGTGTGCCGGCGGCGGTGTGTTGGCACGTCATCGTAGCCACGGGGGCGCCGCCGCGCCGGGGCCGTTCGCCTACTACCTGCTATCGCTATCGTGGTCGCCCGCGTTCTGTCTATCATCACCCAATGAGGCGGAATGCAACGGACCGCGGCGCTATGGATTCATCGTGCACGGGCTCTGGCCGCAGAACGAGCAGGGTTGGCCCGAGCACTGCGACGTGCACCGGCCGGTGCCGGACGAGGTTGTGCACGGTATTGCGGATGTGATGCCTGCGCGCGGGCTTGTTTACCACGAATGGTCGGCGCACGGAACCTGCAGTGGCCTGGAGCCTGCCGCGTATTTCGAGCTGCTGCGCCGCGCTTACGCGAGTGTCGTCATTCCGCAGGAAATGCAGCGGCCGGCGCAGGCGATCGAGCAGTCGCCGGCCGCCATCGCCGCCGCATTCCTGCGCGCCAATCCGCGCAATCCGATGCAGTCGGTGGTAGTTACCTGCTCGGGGCAAGATGTACCGCGACTGCGTGAGGTCCATATTTGCCTGGCGCGCGATCTGACGCCGCGCAACTGCTCCGCCGATGTGGCACGCGCCGCGTGCCGGGCATCCGAAGTCATCATTCCCCCGATCCGTTAACGAGGACACCATGGACAGACCGCCGCTACCCCCGTTTACCGTGGAGACCGCTGCCCAGAAGGCGCGCATGGCAGAAGATGCGTGGAATACGCGCGACCCGGCACGCGTCGCCCTGGCCTATACCGTGGACAGCCGCTGGCGCAACCGCGCCGAATTTCTGCAGGGCCGCGACGCCATTCAGGCGTTCTTGACCCGCAAGTGGGCACGCGAACTCGGCTACCGGTTGATCAAGGAACTATGGGCATTTCGCGAGAACCGCATCGCGGTGCGCTTTGCCTATGAATGGCATGACGACAGCGGCCAGTGGTTTCGCAGCTTTGGCAATGAAAACTGGGAGTTCGACGAACACGGCCTGATGCAGCTGCGTATCGCCAGCATCAACGACCTGCCCATCACCGAGGCTGATCGCAAGTATCGCTGGCCGCTGGGCCGCCGTCCGGATGACCATCCGACCTTAAGCCAACTCGGACTGTAGGCCAATGTGGTCCGCCTGCTGGGACCAACCGGCCGTGTTTTTCGCGCCCTGCGGCACCAGTTTGCAGGAATGGCCGTCTGCGGGCGCCGCAGCATTCTGGGCGCTTCGCTTGGGACGCCGGTCTCTGCAGGCGCTACGGCAACTGAAGTAAGATGACTGGCATGGAACGGCACGATCACAACGAACACGAACACGGGGCGGACCAGGGGCATGAACACGATCATGCGCCGGGGCACGACCACGACCACGGTCATAGTCATGGCCACGCGCATGGCATCGCCACCCAGAGCATCAATGCGCGAATGGCGCTTGCCGTGGGACTCAACCTGATTTTCGTTGCCATTGAAGGTGGCTTCGGCTTTCTGTCAAATTCTGTGGCGTTGATCGCAGACGCCGGCCATAACTTGAGCGACGTTCTGGGGTTGGTATGCGCCTGGACGGCGATGTTTTTGGGGCGTCGGCCGCCTGGCGCCAGGTTTACCTATGGCCTGGGACGCTCCTCGGTGCTGGCGGCGCTGGCGAATGCCGTGCTGTTGCTGTTGGCCTGCGGTGCCATCGCCTGGGAGGCGGTGGGACGCCTTGGCTCACCCCCCGCCGTCGCCGGCGCGATCGTGATGTGGGTGGCGGCCAGCGGTGTGGTAATCAACGGCGTCAGTGCCTGGTTATTGCACGCCGGGAGTCATGGCGATTTGAACCGGCGCAGTGCCTACATCCATATGTTGGGCGATGCTGCGGTATCCGTCGGCGTGCTGTTGTCGGGTGCGTTGATCATGTATACCGGCTGGAGCCGGCTGGACCCCATCGTCAGCCTGTTGATCGTCGCGGCGATCTTGGTGAGCACCTGGGGGCTGCTGCGAGATTCGCTGCACCTATCGCTGGATGGTGTGCCGGCAAGCGTCAATTCCTCGGCGGTGATGTCCTTCCTATCCGATCAGCGCGGCGTGACCGACGTGCACGATCTGCACATTTGGGCGCTCAGCACCACCAGTGTGGCTTTGACCGCGCATTTAGTGGTGCCCGATCGAGGCGCGGAAGACGCTTTGCTCAACTCCCTCACGCCCAATCTCAAGCGTCGTTTCCATATCCATCATGCGACGCTGCAGATCGAACGTGACCGCTGCGAACACGGGTGCGAAGCGGACGCTGAAGTCGTCTGATTCGGCGGGGCAAGCCGCTGGCGGTGGCGCGCGCTGCGGCTAAGAGCGGCTCTCTGAAGCCGGCTTGCGGAACAGGTAGTGGGACACCAGCCACTCCTGGCCCTGGGCATAGCCCCACAACTCTGCACAAGACATAAAAAACACCCGCCAGTAAACCCGCCAGCGGCGCACCTGATCGGCGCCATAGGTTTGAGCCAAGATCGGTTCTATCGCGTCGCGGTTTCTATCCATGTTTTGCAGCCAGTGCTCGCTGGTCTGACTGTAGTGGCTGCCATCCACCTGCCAATGCTCTTGAAGCTTCAAGTCCTTTTGGAAATACAGCAACAGATCATCGCTCGGCATGATGCCGCCGGTGAAGAAGTGCTTCGCCATCCAGTCGCTTTCGTCGCGCACTTCGAAAGGATAGGCATAAGTCTTGTGACTGAAGATATGTACGAATAATGTGCCTGCAGGTTTGAGCCAGCCGGCGATGCTCTGCATCAGCGATTCGTAGTTGCGCATGTGCTCGAACATCTCGACTGATACCACACGATCAAATTGCACGTCCGCCGCAAATGACAGTTGATTGACGTCGCAGGTGATCACGCGGAGGTTGCTTATGCCGCGTTCGGCTGCGCGTGCGTCAATGAACGCCTTCTGCGTGCGCGAATTGGATACCGCTGTGATCCGCGAGCGCGGGAAATGCTCCGCCATCCACAGGCTTAGGGAACCCCAGCCACAGCCGAGTTCGAGGATTCGATCCCCGTCCTGCAAGCCTGCCCGCTCAGCGGTGAGCCGCAGCATGTTCACTTCGGCCTGATCCAAGGTTTCGGCGGCGTCGCGATAATAGCCCGACGAATACTTGAGGTGCCGCCCGAGCACGAGTTCGAAGAATGCACACGGCAGCTCGTAATGCTGCAAATTGGCTTCGACGGTATTGATGGCAATGGGGCTGCGCCGCAGGCGCGAGATCAACTTCATCAAATGGCGCTGCTGCTCCTCGAGATTGTCCCGATGCTCCTCGATGAGCCTTGCCTTGAGCAGCCGGCGAATACCGAAACGCACCAGAAAATCCGGCAACAGGTCGCGCTCCAGCAGGCGCATGGACCAGGAGATCGGCATGGATAGGGTTGCGGTATTCATGTGTGGGTCCTAGCGATTTGCGCAGTCGCGCGCGTCAATACCGGTGTCAATAATTTATAGAACAAGTAGACGGCGAACGGAGCGACCATGATCCAGGCCAGGCCGGCATGCAGGATTGCGTCCCACAGCACCACGATGGCTTGTCCGGCGCCACGCGCCAAAAGATCCAGCCCTTCCTTGATGGACAGGGGCTGAGGAGGCACGCGCAAAATCCATTCGCCGAGCCGCACGAAGGGAATGATCAGCAGTATTTGTGTGGGCGCCATGGCTGCTTGCACCAGTTGAATCGCGGCCAGGTTCAATCGAAATAGCAGTGCAATGGCGGCGCACAGTATGGTCGAGACGCCGAGTATGGGTATGTTGCCGACCACTACGCCGAGTGCCACGCACAGCGCCAGCTGCTGCGGAGCAATACCCTGGCGCAATAAGGCCAGGAGAGGGTCCAGGAGCCTGCGGCGCAGCCAGTTCTTCACGGCGAAATTCAACGATTCCGTGTCGCGAGGATAGCCGACGCATCCTGGTCGGGGCGCAATTTTAGAAGTTGCAGGAGCACATAGGCCGACATGGCCATATTGCCGAGCAGCATAATGGCGATGAACCAGGCGAGTCTTAGGGAGGTCCGCGTTTCCTTGAAGCACACCCACACATAGAAGGTCAGAAAGCCGAAGTAGGCGTCCATCAGGGTGGCGATGGTCCAGTAGCGATCGCGTCCCGACGTCAGCCCACCCCATTGCAGCACGGGCTGCTGCACGCTCGCCCATGTCGTATACAGGAGCAATGACAGGAGAATGCAAGAGAACAGAACTTTTAAGGTGGTTTTTGTCGACATAGGGGTGCATTCCTAGCGTATTCGGTGAAGATTGCCCAGCGGATTCACTATGCCCGATATATCGAAGTGGCTTAAGGCTGCCTAAGCCGCTACAGTCGATTCCAGGGAGAATTATGCATGTCCAATGAAAGCGCGATTCGCCGCGAAGTCGGTGCCGTCGCCCTGATGTTCACGGGTCTAGGTTCCATCATCGGGTCGGGCTGGCTGTTCGGCGCCTGGCGCGCCGCCCAGCTCGCCGGACCGGGTGCGATCTATTCCTGGATCATCGGGGCCGTAATCATTCTGTTCGTAGCGTTTACCTATGCCGAACTCGGTGCCATGTTTCCGGAGTCCGGCGGCGCAGTACGCTACGGACATTACTCACATGGCTCACTGGTGGGGTTCGTCGCCGGATGGGCCGCCTGGATTGCGATTGTCTCGGTGATCCCAGTGGAAGCCGAGGCATCGGTGCAGTACATGAGCTCCTGGCCCTGGGAGTGGGCGCAAAAGCTGTATGTGCACGCCGCCAACGGGCAGGGCGAGCTGACATTGCCAGGCCTATCCATCTCGGCCGTGCTCGTAGTGGTCTATTTTCTGCTCAATTTTTGGAGCGTGAAGGTATTCGCGGACACCAACAGCGCCATCACTTTCTTCAAGCTCATTGTACCGGCCGCCACCGCCGTGGCGCTGATGTGCACCGGCTTTCATTGGGAGAACTTCAGCATCGGCATACACGGTGGCCAGCATGTGGGCAACCTTGCCGCAATACTCACCGCGGTCGCGACCAGCGGCATCATTTTCAGCTACAACGGCTTCCAGAATCCGGTGAATCTCGCGGGTGAGGCGCGTAATCCCGGGCGTAGCGTGCCGTTTGCCATCTTCGGCTCGATTGCGCTCTCCACCGTGGTGTACGTGCTGCTGCAAGTGGCTTTTTTAGGCGCAGTGTCGCCGGATCATTTGCACGAGGGCTGGGCCGCACTGGAGTACAGTTCGCCGTTCGCTCAGCTGGCGCTGGCACTGAATCTAAACTGGCTGGCCTTGTTGTTGTACGCAGATGCCTTCGTCAGCCCCAGCGGCACCGGCACCACGTATACCGCAACCACCGCCCGCCAAATCTACGCCATGGAGCGCAGCGGCACTGTTCCCGAGGTACTCGGCCGTGTACACCCGCGCTTCGGCATACCGCGACCGGCCATGTGGTTCAACTTGGTGGTGTCCTTTATTTTTCTATTCTTCTTCCGCGGCTGGGGCAAGCTCGCGGCGGTGATCTCGGTTGCCACCATCATCACCTACCTCGTAGTGCCGATCAGCGTCATGGTGCTCAGGCGCACGGCACCCAATATGCACCGGCCGCTGCGCGTCCCGGGATTGAGCGTGCTCGCGCCCATCGCCTTTGTATTGGCCACCCTCATGCTGTTCTGGGCGCGCTGGCCGCACACCGGCGAGATTATGCTGCTGTTGATCCTGCCCATGCCCGTGTATATGTACTACCAGAACAAATCCGGCTGGGCCAATTTCGGGCGGCAACTACGCGCCGCCTGGTGGTTGATAGCCTACTTGATGGTGATCACCGCTTTGTCCTGGGCCGGCAGCAAGGAATTCGAAGGACACGATTACATCCACTACGGCTGGGATCAATTGTGCGTAGTGATCGCCTCGCTGTGCTTCTATTTCTGGGGACTGCGTAGCGGCTGGCGCACGCCGGCGATCGAAGATGCGGAAGTCCGGCACACGAAGACCTAGGCCCAAAGTGAGGCCGGCGCCCGAGTGTTCAGGTTCAGCGGGCGCGGCGAAAGGTTAGATTCAGGCGCTGCCCGCCCAGTAGCGGGTGGTGAGCATCCTTGAGCGGCAGCACGCCGTGGTAGTACAGACGTGCAGACCCACCCCAGACCACGACGTCGCCATGTTGCAGCGGTATGCGTTGCTGTCGATCCTTGCGCGAGTTGCCGCCTAACAAAAACGTCGCCGGTAAACCCAGCGATACCGACACGATGGGCGAACGGAAATCGCCTTCGTCCTTGTCCTGGTGCAGAGTAAGCCTGGCGCCGGGTTCGTAGCGATTGATCAGGCAGGCATCGGGAGTGAACTGCGGGAATCCGGCCGCCTGCGCCGCCGTACGCGCCAACGCGAGAAAATCCAGCGGCATTGGCGGCCAGGGACGACCGCTCAAGGGATCGCATTCATCGTAGCGGTAGCCGCGCTGATCGCTTACCCAGCCGACGCTGCCGCAATTGGTCATGGCCACGGACATGCGAAAGCCACCCGGTGTGGTTAGATGGCGAAATGGCGCAGCAGCGGCGACCTGTTCGATGCCCGACAACACTGCGCTCGCCCCGTCGAGCGCGAAGCCGCGCAGCAGCCAGGCGCTCTCAGCCAGACGCTCGTGGCGCAGGTCGGCCGGCGCAGCGCCAAACAGATCGTGCGTATACCTTGGTTCCGGCATCAATCGCCGTTTAAAACGCGCGTACTGACCGGCCAAGTTACGGGAGCGGGCTCTACTCCGAGCGGCGAGTCGTGATTGGGATCGAAGGTGCTCAACTGACGCCGCAGCCAGGTGCAAAATCGATCGTCGTTCGTGCGCCGTGCTTCGTCGCTCGCGCGGGCATAGTCCTGCAGCGCCTCCTCGTTGATCTGGATTCGGACCATCCGGGAGCGCTTGCTCGCGCGGAAGGCGTCCGCAGGGAGCCGCCAGGATGCAAGAATCATCATGTCCTGCCCGCCGCGCGGCGTCAGGATGCGTGACTCGTCCGGTAGCTGCATTTCAACTAGGTTGCGAAAATGGCCGCTATAGTCTTTCATCGAATCTGGCTTATTCGGTTTTGATTCGCCGCACCGATATCCTACTTGAAGCAAACTACCATATGCGTTCACAACTTCCAGCGCGATCGTGACCTTCCGGGCGCTTCTTGGCCGTTACCGAGGTGGCGGGCGTTGACGCGCGCGGCGCGTGGGTTCCGCAGTATAGGGATCATCCGGCCAGTAGTGTTTGGGGTAGCGGCCCTTCAAGTCCTTCTTCACTTCGTGATATCCGCGTTGCCAAAAGCTCACGAGATCGCGCGTGATCTGTACCGGACGGCGCGCCGGCGACAATAATTTCAGCAACAACGGCATGCGTCCAGCGGCGACGCTCGGCGTTTGGCTCAATCCGAACATTTCCTGCAGACGCACCGACAACGTAGGGGTGTCGCCGTCCAAGTAGTCGATGGCGATGTGGGAGCCGCTCGGCACAGTGAAATGAGTCGGCGCCTCCCGCTCCAAGATGACGCCTTGCGCGTAGCTCAAACGAGAGCGCAGCGCATTGCCCAAGTCCATCCGCGAAAAATGCGCGAGGCGGGTGAAACCAACGATCCACGGCGGCGCCCACTCATCGAGACTTGCGCTGAGCGCCGCATCGCTTATGTCGGGCCAGGGCTCCGGCGAGGCGACAGCATGCTGCCGCATCAGTATCACGCGCGCCTGCCACTGCCGCAATTCCGGGGTCCACGGCAGACCTGTAAGCCCCAATTGCCGCAGGCCGACCAGCGCCGCAACCTGTAGTGCCTGGCTGTCGGGATTGCGCAGCTCCGTCGAGTGTAAGACTAGCGCGCCCAGACGGCGCTCGCGCCGCGCGCGGATCGCCTGCTCTCGCTCATCCCAAAATATCTCGGCCTGATCGAGGATTTGCGCGCAGAACTGTTGCTCGAGGTCGGCAAGCCGCACGGGAGCGGCGAGAAAAATCCGCGCCTCGCGTTCGGCCCCATCCAATTCCGCGGCAACGATGTACTCGGCCTTCGACAGCGCCTGCGGTTCCCCGAAGCGTGCGCCTCGGCCATTTGATAGCAAGTAGCGCCCGCCATCGCCGCGCGCCTGCCCCACACGATCCGGGTAAGCCCATGCCAGCAAAATTCCCACGGCATGGTGCGGATCAGCCGTATCCGCTCGGGCACGCGCAATGTCGCGCTGCCAATGCGCCGAGCTGCGCACGGCCTGCGTCATAGCCCGCTGTTCAACGGTAATTCCCGGCGGCGGGTTGCGCAACTCGCCGCGCAGCAGCGCCACTCTCAGGCGTAGGTCCGCGTCGCGAGCGCCAAACTCCGCGCGCAGAATGTCGCGCTCGCTCAAAATTGCCGCGAGGTCGCAGGCCAGACGCGGCGCGCCGAATTCGTCGGCCCTGACGAGCATATGCGCCAGTCTGGGGTGGAGTCCGAGCTTCGCCAGTTTCCTTCCATGGGGTGTGACACGTGCGGCGGAATCGATGGCCTCGAGCTGCCTTAGCAGGTCGCGCGCCTGCGCCAGTGGCGCCGCGGGGGGCGGATCCAGCCACGCCAACCCGGCCGCGTTCACTGCGCCCCAGCAGCTTAATTCCAACGCCAATGGGGCGAGATCCGCGTGCAGGATCTCCGGTGCCGTTCGCGGTGCCAACGACGCCTGCGTACCCTCGGACCATAAACGATAGCAGTGGCCGGTGCTCAATCGGCCGGCGCGTCCGCGGCGTTGATCGGCCGCCGCCTGCGACACCTTGGTGGTTAATAAGCGGCTCATGCCGGTGGCCGGATCGAATTCTGCATAACGGCGCAGTCCCGAATCGACCACGACGCGTATGCCTTCGATGGTCAGGCTGGTTTCCGCAATGCTGGTGGCGAGGACGATTTTCCTCCGGCCTGCATGCGCAGGGGCAAGTGCCGCGTCCTGCGCCGCGCCCGTCAGGTCGCCGTACAAAGGCAACACGCTCACGTTTCGCTCGAGGCCTGCATCCTCCAGCGCTCGTTGCACGCGGCGAATCTCCGCCGCGCCAGGCAGGAAGCACAGGATGTCGCCCTCGTGTTCACGCAGGGCCGTGCGTACCACTTGCGCCGTTTGCTGCTCGAGGAAGATCTCAGGACGCCGCGCCACGTACTCGGTTGTCACGTCGAAACCGCGGCCGCGGGCTGCGACGATGGGGGCATCGCCCAGCAGCTTTGCGATCGGCTGCATGTCCAAGGTCGCCGACATCACCACCAAGCGCAAATCCTCGCGCAGGTTCTGCTGACTTTCGATGCACAGCGCCAACCCCAGATCGGCGTTCAGGCTGCGCTCGTGAAACTCATCGAAGATCACGCAGCCGATGTCGGAAAGCGCCGAGTCCTCCTGCAACATGCGCGTGAGAATACCCTCGGTGACCACTTCGATGCGCGTCTCGCGGCTTACCCGAGTCTCGAGCCGCGTACGAAACCCGACGCTGCGGCCGACCGGTTCACCGAGCAGAAAGGCCATACGGCCGGCGACGGCGCGCGCCGCGATGCGCCGCGGCTCGAGCATCAGGATCCTCTGACCCTTGAGCCAGGGGCTGTCGAGCAAGAATAACGGGACGATGGTGCTCTTGCCGGCCCCTGGCGGAGCCTCTAGTAGCACACCGCACCGATTTTTCAGAGCCTCAGCCAGCGCCGGCAGGGCCTCGTTGATCGGCAAATCGGGTAGTGGCGGTGGGCTCACGGGTGGCTAAGATAACCCATGGACCGGCCTGGTGAGGCAGAGGCGCCTGCGACGGGCCGCATGCTAAGATGCGCGCCGTCGGGCCTGTAGCTCAGTTGGTTAGAGCAGGGGACTCATCAGTAAATGGTGCCTTCGCATCGCAAGGTGCGAAGTGGACGGGATGAATTCAGGGAAACCTCAACAGCTTGGTGCTGCTGGCAACCCTGAGCCAAGCCGGCGGTGCACCGCCGGAAGGTGCAGAGACTACCTGAGCGCGTTCAAGTCGCGCTTAATGACAGGCTAGAGCGTCCCGCACCCCACTGGGGTGAAGAGATAGTCCACTCCCTCCGGAAACGGCGGGGCAGAGTGAATCCCTTGGTCCTCGGTTCGAGTCCGAGCGGGCCCACTATTCGGTAAGGATCGGAGAAGATCGGGAAGGGACGGTATCGAGCCTAAACACTAGGAAAATAGGCATATCGGACACGAATTGGCCTACAAATGATGGTCGCTACAGATCGGCGAGGATCGGGGGCACCCAGACTATGTGGGAGTAACTCTGGGGGTAACTCGATGTCCCGAATTAGAGTTACCCCCAGAAAGCAATATTTTGGACGCGGGTAATTGCCGCAGAAAACAGCGACTGTTGCCAGGGATCTGATCTCTTTCGGATTTTAATTCGATTTCATCTTCCGAATGACCGGCGACAATCATGCTTGCCGGAAGATCTATTTGACGCCGGCCATTCCGAATTCTAATTATGGGTCGAAGCGGATCGCGACCGCTAGGAATGGGTCGAGCCTTGCAAAGACAAAAGTTAGGTTCGCGCTGTTCGATGCACCCGAGCAACTCGATGACGACGAAGTTGCTGAGCAGTATTTGAAGGCGGCGTAGGAAATGCCGAATCCTGATCTTTTCCTAATGACCGCAGCTGACTCTCTCGCGACCGATGGGAGACCATAGCAAAAAAGGTTCAACGACTCACCGAACAGTTAGACTTACAGCCTAAGCATGGAACGCGCCGAACAGTTGAAAGGCATGTCTGCGCAGCTCACTGCTGACGTGACCATGTACCCATCCACCGCGGCGGTCGCGCCTCCTTAGCTTTGCCTGGTTGGGGATGTCCCTGTTGCCTTTCTAAGGATACCCCGATTGTCGGCTATGACGGGTGGCCTTTGCTGGGGGACGCGCCTCTGGCGCCAGGCGATAGTCGGCGGCTGGGATTCGTATTTATTTCCGGCGAGCAATCCGCTGCAATGTTTAGGGCGGCGGGAATGTTTTTTCTTTGGGAAGGCGGGTTCATTGGCGAAGCTGTCGTGGTGGCGGATATCCCCAAATGAGGCTTCTAAGAATTTCGAGTTCAAATCGAAGGCAGAACAAATGTTGAACCGACTTTCGATGATCTTAGTTGTAATGGCGATTGGATCTTTCCCAATTGCCATAGCTGACGATCAGCCAAAGGCTGGATGCAAGGCTGATCCCAAAGACTTGGGCATAGCCATGAATCTTCAGACTTCCACGGGTGCTTTATTTCGCGAAAATTTGCCGAGCGGCTCGCTCGTCTTTATATGGAAGAAAAGTATGATTCTTCGTTGTTCGTCGCAGGGAATGGCAATGTTGTTGACGACGACGAAGTGTGGTGGGTGACATTTGATAATAATTTGCCCAAGCTCGAGGGCAGCATTCGGCCGAAAAGTATTACGGTCGAAATTCGAAAAACGAGCGGTCAAATTGTCACGCTGCCGGCGGAGCTTCCGAAGGATATTGGTAGTATCGTGCCCGCGCGACCTTCAAGCACAGATCATCCCTACGTCCCGCCACCGCCGTTTATAGAACCGGGCGACGAGATTCGCGAGTTTTTACAGGGGACGTGGAAAGTGGCCGCCGCCGCATCACCAATATCCTTCGGATTTGAGATTAAGACAGAAGGGGAGAAATGGTTCTTCCGTATAACGACGCATTCCTATTGCAAATGGCGTCAGTGGAATTTATATGAAGGCGTAGGTGCGGGTGCGGGGCCAGCAGAAGTCGCGGCGAACCCTTTAGGGCCGAATTTGAAATCTAGCAAGATCACAATTGACGGCAAAAGATCGGGAAGTTCCTGTTTAGGATTGCCAGCCGAGGTTTTCTTCGAATTTTTGTGGGATAAAATGGTGCGGGTGTCGGTTACGCAATATTTAGAGAATGGCAGGCAAGATAAAATGGGATACATGATGACCCGCGTTCGTCAGTGAATATACGCCCACTGATTCGGAGGTGTACGCCGGCATGCCAGCTCACTCATCGAGCGGTTCGCGCTGGTCGTACTCTCGGGGAAATCGCTTTTGAAATAACTTCTTGAACTGTGAGACAGTGTCCGATACGGCAACGAGCGTTTGGACTTCCTGGACCTGTCGCTTGAGCTTTTCTATCCCATATCCTTGTGTCAGGTGCTGGTGAAACCGGGCAGCGCGAGTGCCAGTCGACTCGAGGATTGGGTTGATGCGGTCCAGTTCTTCTAGCACCGTACGATTCTCAAGCGGGTGGTAAACGTAAGTCCGCGTAAACTTCGCGAAGTGCTGCGGCCGATTCTGGATGACCGCCCCGCGGCTGGTTTGGGTCATCCGCTTGCTGCCGTAGAGCCGGTTCAAGTCATCATAGTAGGAGTCGGGGAACTGCTTTTCCCACTCACGCTTTTCTTGCTCAATGTACTGCTGAACCAACAGTCGCAACGCGCCGGGATCGCGAATTTCCTGATAGCCGGTGGCTTCATCGACCAGCGCGACAACGCCCACCTTGGCGAATGCATTAAGAAGAATCTCTGCCTGCGCTGCGAAACTCTCCTGTGCGGTCGTCAAACTCCCACTATTCCGGGCGTCCACAATCGCGCGAGCAATCTCGGCCAGGTCGGCCGCTTCATAGCCATGAGCCTGCTCCTGGCTCAGCGGCTTGAATTTGATAGGGTTTTCGATCTTCTCCCGAAGCTTGGAACTGATATTGGATCCCACGCCTTTCCGAGAGATAGTCTTCATGAACGCATTGCCGCCGGCCGATTTGAGCCCTAAGGCTTTGGCCATGCCCCGCTTATGAAAGACACGGCGGCCATCGGATAACACGTAGCAGTCCAGCTCCAGGTCTCCGAGCGCCATCCGACCCTGATGGGTCGCCCGTGACAGGCCATCTGGGGATGGACCAGCCTCGGGAGCAGGTGTGTGTCGCGCCAAGGCTGCGTTGCGGGCAATCTCGCGTTTTCTCTCGTCTGACAATTTTTGGGCGCGTGCGATTCCCCCGGCGCTTCCAATCTTCGAGTCGTTACCATTCAATGCAAGCACTCATGTAGGTTTCTTGCTTGCAATATGTGCGAGGCTGCTTCTAAATGCAAGCACAAGGCGCCAATATCATTAGGTTTTGCTTGCAATAATACTCAATTGGATGGAATTGGATGGAATTGGATGGACAATTGGAGGTACCCATGACATGGTGAATTGGATGGAATTGGAGGTATAAATGGATGCCGAGCCGAAGATTGCGGATCTAGTCATAACCCCTGACCTGTTGAGGCTGGTCAGTGGAATTGATGAATTTAAGGGAGCGTGGCGCGCGATCGGGCGTATCGCGCCGGAACGACTTTCTGCCCTGCGGCGCGTGGCGACGATTGAAAGCGCCGCGTCTTCCACACGAATTGAGGGCGCCAAACTCACCGATAGGGAAGTGGAACGGCTCCTGTCCAATCTGGACATCAAATCGTTCGCCAGCCGCGATGAGCAGGAAGTCGCCGGATACGCCGACGCCATGGAAACGGTCTTCGCCTCCTGGGACGCTATCGATCTGACCGAAAACCACGTCCGGCAACTACATCGCGATCTCCTGAAATATTCCACAAAGGATGAACGCCACAGAGGCGAATACAAAACTCTTCCCAACGATGTCGCGGCATTCGACACTGACGGCAAAAACCTCGGCGTGGTATTCCAGACGACTACGCCATTCAGCACTCCCGGCCAGATGTCAGCTCTTATCGCATGGACCGCCAAAGAACTCAGCGACCAAGCCGTCCATCCGCTGATTGTCATCGCCGTTTTCATCGTCTCGTTCCTCGCGATTCACCCGTTCCAGGATGGCAACGGGCGACTCTCGCGAGTTCTCACGACGCTACTGCTATTGCGCAGCGGCTATGTGTACGTGCCTTATAGCTCGCTCGAGAGCGTCGTCGAGCAAACCAAAGAGCGCTACTACATCGCACTTCGGCAAACGCAAGGCACAATCAAAACAGCCAAACCCGACTGGCAACCCTGGTTAATGTATTTTCTCGGTGTGCTGACCGAACAAAAATCGCGTCTTGAGAAAAAGATCGAACGTGAACGCATCTTGCTCAGCGATCTGCCAGAGCTATCGGTGCAGATTCTTGAGCTCTGCCGCGAACGTGGTCATGTCACGATCAGTGATATCGCCAAGATAACTGGCGCAAACCGAAACACCATCAAAGATCATGTGACTGCGCTTGTGGACAAGTCGCATCTAGTACTCCATGGTGCGGGACGCGGAGCTTGGTACGCCTTGTCTTGATTCTCTTTGGCTCCCACGACATCGACCCCTTGAGTTTTGACTGCCTTTCGCCGGAATCTCTCAAGCGATTACTGGGAGTAACTTTGGGAGTAACTACGATATTCGAACTGGCAAATAGTCTATAAAAATAGGCGTTTCCTGCTCTAATTCGATGGTGAGCGGGCCCACTAATTTTTGATGGTCGGGAAGATGGGGGACGATCGAAGGCGGACGGAGGTCAAACGGGTCGCGGACTCACCTTTCTAGGTGTCCAGATTTAGGGGGCCTATCACGCTAGCGATCCGCGACGATCGGGGGCAGCCAGACTTTTTGGGGGTAACTCCAAGTGTCAGTTTACAGTTACCCCCACGGCGCGAGTTTCTTGCGTAGGGTCATTCCCGCGTCTAAAAGGTGACGCGCCAGGCGAGCGAGTCTTAACCTCGGACTCCACACGAGACAGCCCGAACGTGGAAGGATTTTCTGGTTCACATCGCGGCGATCAGCATTGGCTTGCTGATTGCGCTCGGTCTCGAAGCAACGGTCGAATGGATCCACCATAGGCATCAAGCGCAACAGGCGCTTGAGCTACTGAAGCAGGAAATCGATCGGAATCGAATTGCGCTCAAGAACGATATGAGATCAGGAGATATCCAAGAGCGCAATCATCGTGCAGCGCTCGCTGTGCTTCACCGTTTGCGATCGAGCACACTTCGTCCGG
>JBBRQO010000020.1:0-92142 GCA_038226325.1 Steroidobacterales bacterium
CATATCTGGTGATGTACGACGCGCTCTATGCGTGGTGCGCAAATCTATAGCGCGAAATACGCGGCTGGCCGCCGGCCTGGTACCGACAAGTTTCTTAAACGTCTTGAAAGGAAAATCCGACGATGAAATATCTTACGGCATAGATCATAAGCGCCGCCTTCCTGGCGCTGGCAGATTCCGCGCCCGCAGCAGACATTGACTGGGCACGGGTCGACCAAGCGATTGGCAAGAAGGGCGCGGATCTACCGGGGGGCGTCCACAAATTTGGCTTGCCGCGCTCGGATCTCAACGTGACGGTGGATGGCGTCGCAATCAAACCCTCCTTAGCGCTTGGCTCGTGGCTTGGCTTTCAACGGAGCGGCGATGGGGTGATGGTGATGGGTGATCTAGTGCTTCTTGATACCGAGATCAGCGCTGTGATGAAACAGCTCATCGACAAAGGCTTTGAAATAACGGCGATTCACAATCATCTGCTCCGAACCTCGATTCCCGTGTTCTACATGCACATTGGTGCTCACGGGGATCCCGTCCAGCTCGCGGACACCTTGCACGCGGCGCTTTCTTTAAGCAAGACGCCCTTGACCCAGCCGGCGGCAGCGCCCGCGGGAGCGCCTCTCGATCTTGATACCGCGGCGCTCGAGAAAACGCTGGGAGCGAAAGGAACTGCCAATGGCGGGGTCTTTCAGTTCAGCGTCCCGCGCGCTGAGAACATCACCGATGGCGGCATGGCGATTCCGCCCTCAATCGGTACCGCGATTGCAATCAACTTTCAGCCGACCGGCGGCGCCAAAGCGGCGATCACCGGGGACTTTGTATTGCTCGGGAAGGAGGTCAATCCGGTCTTACGGGCATTGCGTCAGCACAGCATCGAAGTCACGGCGCTTCACAGCCATATGATCGAAGATTCCCCGCATTTCTTCTTTATGCATTTCTGGGCCAATGACGATGCCCAAAAACTGGCAGAGGGGCTGCGAGCGGCGCTCGATTTGGCCAACGTGAAGCGCGGATCTTAAAGTCGGACGAACCACGATGCGTCTGTTTGGCACTCGATCTGCGCTACTTGTTTTGGCGGTCACATTCGCCAGTCCAACGTTCGCGCAGGCGCCCGCCGCGGGAGACGCGCCACGGGCGCAGGTCGTGTTCGTGTGCGAGCACGGATCTGTTAAAAGCCTGATTGCGGCTTCCTATTTCAATCAGCGCGCCAAAGCGAAGGATTCAAGTGTTCGAGCAATGGCCCGAGGCGTCGCTCCGGAGCCCGCGGTCCCGCTCGTTATCCTCGATGGTTTGCGGGCGGCCGGATTCAATGTGTAGGTTTGGCAGCCGATACAGATCAAGGCAAACCGATTTCGGCCAAGTACGAGATCGACGAGGGTAGGTTTCAGTTGTCGCTGTACATTGAAAAGGCCGGGAAATGCTCCGGGGTCGTCATCGATCACACGACCGGAAAAGTCGCCGAGACAGAAGCCATCACGAGAGGTGAGGATATGAAAGAAGCAAAAGCACAAAACAAGGCCATGGCCCACGTCAAGGGTACCCTGCAGGCGGCCGTGTATCAGGCGGAGCGAGCGTCCCCGGGATTCCGAGCGGTAAGCGTGGAGCCTAAGATTAAAGTCGGTCACACTGTCGCGACGGTAACCCTAGTCAAGGGAACTCAATTTAAGTCTCTGTCGCAACCCCTGGAATAAGCCAAATGAAAAACCCGCTGATAATCGCGGCGCTTACCTGCTATTTGGCGATGGTGGCGGTGGCAGCCGGCGCCGCGGCAAGCCCTCTGCCGCTCGGTCTCGTTGCGGATATCCCGCTCGGCGGTAACACCACGCGCTTAGACTACGAAAGTCTGGATGCCGGGCGACACTTGCTTTTCATCGCGCATCTCGGCGACAGCGCCGTCATCGCATTCGATACTGAAGCACAGCGTGTCGTCGCGCGAATCGAAGGCGTCAGTAAAGTCCATGGCGTCTTGGTGATTCCCGCGCTCGGCAAGGTGTACGCCTCCGCCACTGGCACGAATGAAGTGGTCGAGATCGATGAGACGACCCTGAAGATCACCGCGCGGTTGCCGGGCGGCGTGTATCCGGATGGGATGGCTTATGTTCCCGACCTCCACAAGTTGTATGTGTCGGACGAACATGGTTCAAGCGACACCGTGATTGATGTTTCTACTAGTACGCGTGTCGGCAGCATTCAGCTTGGCGGGGAGGTCGGCAATACACAGTATGACGCCGTCTCCAAGCACATCTTTGTCAACGTCCAGACTCGCCGCCAATTAATTGAAATCGACCCCGCCACGGACAAGATCGTCGCTCGCATCGATCTGCCGGGCGCGGAGGGAAACCATGGTCTGCTGATCGAACCCAAGCAGCGCCTGGCCTTCATTGCCTGCGAGGGGAACGATAAATTACTGGTGTTTGATCTTGCTTCGAAAAAAATTATTACCTCATTCGATGTGGGGAAAGATCCCGATGTATTGGCGCATGACCCCACCGCGGGGCATCTCTACGTAGCGGGCGAGGCCGGCATCGTCTCACTCTTTAAGCTTGAGGGAGGCCGGGTCTCAAAAATCGGCGAAGGCCTGGTTGGGCCTAATGCACATGTCGTGGCGGTAGATCCTGGTACGCACCTTAGCTACTTCCCGCTCAAAGACGTTGGCGGGAAGACAATCTTGAGAATCATGAAGGCGGCGGTCGCCAGCCATCCGTAGGGCATTTGCCAGAAAGTTCAAGCTTGAGGCAGTCAAGCGGGTTAAAGAACGCGACAGCTCGTGCTCTCGGCGTTCGAGAAGCGCTTGAGTATCCTGCTCTCAGCCCTACTGAATCGAATCCATGGAGCGAGGAGGGCGCGCATCTCGTTACGGGCATGATTTGGGACGCGGCTCCAGGGGGGACCTGCGTCACGATTCCGGCGTGAACACTGGACATGGCTAGGCGACTGCAGTAAACCACTCAGCACACTCATGGATGTCTCGTTCGGCGTTTAACTTCGGTCACGCCACCAGTGCGTCTTGTGATGGCTCAGGCATGCCGGCGCCTGCCAGGTCTTATTTTACTATCCTCAAGAGGAATTTAATTATGCGCATAATCTTGGCCTCCGCGATTTTGTGTGCCGGCATCGGTACCAGTCATGCAGACGCTTTGAATCTGCGCATCATGTTGTCGGGGCAGGTGGTCCCTGGCGTCTATGGTCAAGTTAATATCGGGAATGACGCTCCGCCACCGGTCGTATACGCTCAGCCCATGGTGATCGAGCGGCAATACGCTCCGCCGCCTCCGATCTATCTGCACGTTCCGCCAGGGCACGCAAAGAATTGGCGCAAGCACTGCCATGAATACAATGCCTGCAATAGGCCTGTGTACTTCGTGAGATCGGAAGAATACGATCCAGAGTACCAGCGTCACTATCGGGATCATGAGCGTGAACGTGACATGGAACGGCGGCGTTGGGACGAGCACGAGCGCGACAACGGGCGCGAAGAAAATGGCAACGGGCGTGGGCACGGACATGAAGGTCATGACAAGCATGACAACAACTGATGTTGTTTGTGTTTTGAAGCGCAAAGCCATAAGTCTCGCCGCGTGGGGATGCCTGCTTCTGACCCCTGTAATCGCGGCGCAAGCTGCCAATGACGCGCCGACTGAAACGGCGACAACGACGGAGGCAAAGTCCTTCGCGTCGGCTGTAAAACGCGACGCGAAAGCGGTAGGCGCTTCGTGCATGGAAGGCGCTCGCCGGGTCGGGCTCGCCTCGAAGGCCGTCGCACATGAGATAGCAACGGCGGCGAAGCGCGGGGCGGCTGAGACACGAGCTGCGTTGCGTGGCGCTAAGACCCTAACGCCAAAGGGGTAGATGGCGCCGCTGGGCGGTTCTACAGCCTTTTTTGAACCGCCCTGTTCCGCAGGCTGAGGATTTCCCCAAGTAGACGAGAATTCCTGCCAAGCGGGACTCGGATGCCGTACACCGCAAAAAGCGATGAGCCGACGCTTCGGCATCGCCTCAAGCAGCGATGTCAGACGGGCTTAGAGTGCGACGCGTACGCCAAGATTGAAGGTGCGGCCATCGAGCGGCGCCCACGCATCAGTAATGGGATTGCCCCCAGGCCCCGGGGTCGGGCGAATCAGCGGATCCCATCGAGTCTGGCGAACATTTGAGAGGTTGATAGCATTGACGAAGATCGCGCACTTGCCGAGGCGCAGTTCAGCTAGCGCGTTAAAAGAAAAATATGCCGGACTGACGCTGCGGTAGGGATCGTATTCGAGCGCTTGCTTGCTGGTAAAATCCAGCTCGATGCCGATACGACCACGCTTTTCGCTTTCAAGGATAGCGTCCAAAGAGGCGGATTGACGCGGTACTAGAGGAACCTCGCGACGTACCCCACCAGGATCGACTTGCGTTGCATGAATATGGCTCCAGGAGGCCAGCGCGTGGAGCGGACCGACAATATAGCCCACGAGTGCTTCGGCACCCGGCGCGCGTTGTGCGCCGGTCGAATTGATGAGCTGCAATTTGTCACCGGTGGGAAGCACCTCGAAGGCGTGGCGAATGGCAGAGTTGAAAACGCTCACGTTGACATCCCAACCCTCATCCGCCCACTTGGCATCAATGGATTCGGTGATGGCACGCTCAGCGCGCAAATCTCTCAGAGGATTTAGCGAACCCAATCCGGTGGCTTCGATCTCATTCAGCAGCGGTGTCGGTAACGAATAGCCGACGGCAACGGATGCTCTAAGGCTCCAAGGGCTATCGACGCGGCGAAACAACGCTGAGAGCCGAGGGCTTATAAATGTGCCGTAGGTATTGTTCTCATCAGCACGGATACTTCCGGCTACCGCCAACCAGGAAGCCACATCGTAGTTGTCCTGAGCGAATAGCGCCGGCGAGTTGTAGGTGTAACCCACGCCCGGAACTGCCGCGACTGCAAGTTGGTCATGTTCAAACGCGGCGCCCAGCACCCAATGATGCCCGTGGGCAATGCCGGTCAAGGATTCCTCTGCGAATGCGGTCGTCTGAGTGGAAGCAATGCGCTGCAAGTCAAATGTTCGATCGAGATGCGTCGAGGTTACCGAGTACCTTCCCTCAAGAACCTGTGCATCCTGGAATGTGACTTTACTGACTGCCCCAGCATCGAAACGGCGGGTGTGCAATTCTTCGGCGAACACCGCTCCGTCCGGTAGTACCCGGCCGCTCACTGTTCCGCCGATGCGATCCTCATCGACGACGCCGACTGTGAGAAAGAGCAATCGCCCGTCGACACCATCCCACCAAAGCCGCGGCCGCACCGTGTAGCGCCGGTATCCGGGCAGATCCGCCCAGCCATCACCGTTCATATCCTCACGCAACTGATCGTGGACACTGGCCGTGAGTGTTTCGCTCCAAGCAGAGGCACTCTTATGGGTAAAAAAACCTGCCAGGTCCCGACCGTCGCGCGAGGTTATATTCGCGAGGATCTCGGGTTCCGAATCCGCCGTGCGTGAGACGAGATTGAGAACACCACCGAGCGCCGAGCCGCCGTAGAGTGCCGAGGCGGCGCCCTTGATGACTTCCACCCGCTCTAGATCCAGCGGGAGAGTTTGCAACAATCCAAAGGCGTCCGGTTCAGCGCCGAGCAAGGGTAAACCATCGCTGAACACGAGTGTGTCGCGCGTGGGCATTCCACGCAATTGCAGGCCTGCACCCCCGAGCCCCGGCGAGGCCGCTTGGAATCGAACGCCCGGAAGCTCGTGCAGCAAGGCGGAGAGATTGCCCGGCTGTACGGTGAGATTTTCCTCGATCTCCTCTTGCGGTACAGCCTCAACTCGCACCGGTTGGTCGCGGATGAGAGTGGGCGTGCGCGTTGCGGTAACGACTATCGAGTCGAGCTTGTCGTCTTCATCCGCATGAGCATCCCTAACTAGCAGCGCGAATGCTAGAACAATCAGACAAATGGAATCTACCCAGTGGCGCATGCGGAATAAGTCGGACGGATGGGCAAAGAAAGGAGGCCTGGCTGTTGATTCTTTGATGACAGCACTTTGCCTTACAAAGTGATTTGAGGCAAACCGTCTCCTGATTTAGTAAAGCCGCTTTGCGCATATGCGTGGATAACTCACGTAGCATACATTTGTCCTACGTTGCGCTGTCGCATCTCACCATCGAAGTTCCGCCAGTGCGATCTACACTGGTCATTAAATCGCGATTGTGGATGTCAGCTGGCGACTTTTTCTCTCGCGCCCTCGATCCAAAACATCGAGTCGAGACCTGTGTCGGTCGTTTTAGGACGTCCTCAATACACCGCCATCGACCCACCCGATGCGCCGAGCCAAATTGCTAAACTCGGTATTCGCATGCAGCGTCTCAAATGTCGGCTCTCTGAGAAGCTCTATTAAATCGGGGTTATGCTCGTCATATGCTCTTTCCAAGCACTCGAAAGCGCGTCGCGGCTCCGATAGCGAGGCGTAGATGCGGGCAATGTTATAGGGCGAGGCGTAGCGGGTTTTCGATTCGCTGAGACCGCGCACAATTTTGCGCGCCGCGACTTTATCTCCGGCGGCCGCGTAAGCCTGTGCCAGTCCTGCCAACGCTTCGGTGCCGCTCCCGGAAAGCGCTACAGCTTGCTGCATGGCTTCGACGGCCTCCTTCATCAAGCCCTGCTGCTGGTAAACCAATCCCAGACGCAGATGCAGAACGTAGTGCGAGGCGTCTAATTCGACGCCCCGGCGCAGCGCCCCGAGCGCGTCGTCGTAGCGGTGCGCAAGGTAATGCATCATTCCAACAGAGGCACAGAACGCTGAATTGATTGGGTCCCATCTTTGACCGTGCTCAACCCTTGCAACCGCTTCGTCGCCCCGGCCCATGGCCATCAAATATTCTGCATACCAATAATGCGCGAGGGCGTATCCAGGACTGAATTCGATGGCGCGCCTGAAATCCTCTTCCAGGCCGATCCAATCCCAGTCGTGTAAGCGCACGTGGGCGAGAGAAGCGTAGCTTTCGCCGAGTTCAGGCTCGATTTGCAGGCCCTGCCGTGCGGCTGTCTTTGCTTTGTGGAATGCCTCAGCGGCGGGAACAATTCCGCGGCAAGCGAGCATCGTATGGGCATCGGAGACGCCATGGTAAGCCGGTGCGTAGGAGGGGTCCTGCTGTATCGCCTCCTCGAAGCACTCGATGCTCTTACGCATGGACTCTTCGGTGCGCTTGTGCCAAAAGTGCCGACCCCGCAGGTACGACTCGTGAGCATGAGAATCAACGTAACGCACGTTGTCCAGACCCAACCGTTGTTCGTCGGTAGCCGTGAGTTTGATCTGAATTTCGCGCGCGATTGAACGGCCAACGTCGGCCTGCAACGCCAGCACATCACCAAGACCGCGCTCGTAGCTTTGTGCCCACAAGTGGGATTCGTCGCTTATTCGAATCAATTGTGCGGTGATGCGCATCCTATTGCCGGCGCGCCGCACGCTGCCCTCCAGCGCATGCGTAACGCCAAGCTCTTTTCCGATACCAGCGATCGTCTTGCTGGTCGCTCGATAATGCATCGACGAAGTGCGCGCTATCACGCCCAATTGCTGGGGACTGAGTCGTGCAAGCTGGGTGATCATTTCCTCCGTTAGTCCGTCGCTGAAATAGTCATATTTTTCTTCACCGTCTGTAAGGTTCTCAAACGGCAGCACGACGAGCATCAGTCGATCCGCTGTAGCCTCGATGCTCGATCGCTCAATTGGCCGGAGCCGCCCCGTGAAACGGTAACCTCGCTTCGGTAGAGTCTCGATTAAGCGCGGGATCTCGGTGTCGCCAAAAGCCTTGCGAAGCTGAGAGATATGCGAAGTCAGGCTGCCCGGTTCCACGACCGTCCCGGGCCACACGGTCCGCAATAACTCGTCGCTGGAGACCGTTTTGCCCTGTGCCGTCACGAGCGTGATGAGCACGTCGAGGGCTTTCGGGGTTAGCGGCACGCGTTCGTCGTTACAAAACAGCACGTGTCCGACGGCGTCTAGGTGGTACGCACCAAACTTGTACTGACCGCGAGTGGCCATCGCGCTGACTTCTTTGAGGAATTCATCAGAAAAATAGCAGCTTCCACACAGGACTTCCAGCGAGCCACCCCCTTATCCTCATCAACCGGGAAATCCGGGGAGCCCGGAAGCAACCTGGTCCAAATACCTGAACACCGTGGGGAGCCAAATGGAAAGACGTCCTTTTCTATCCAGCCTAGTTGCCGTGCCCCTACTTGCAGCTTTGTCCACAACGACCAACGCCGCCGAGCAGAAGCGCCGCTTGAAGATCATGATGAAGAGTGCGTGGGGCTCTGATGATCCGACCAAAGCCGCATTTCCGTTCCTGCATGGCCACGCGTTGGCGGAGGCCGGACATGAGATCCAGATATTCTTGCTCGGAGAGGCCGTGTCCCTGATGCGCCTGGCCGTCGCCAAGGCGGTGGTGCCGGTCGGCTGGCCCCCGCTGGCCGAAGCGCTCGATAAAGTGGTTGTCCAGAAGATTCAGATTTATGCCTGCGGAGCGTGCAGTCGCGCGCGTGGCGTTTCAGAGGCCGACCTGGTTCCCTGGAACGCCAAGTTCGGCAGCCCAACCATATTCGTGTCTTTGGTTGAATGGTCTGACAGAATCATCACCGAATAGGTGCAAAGAGTGGTAGCGCGTATGGTGACAGCAAGCGGGCTCACTGCGGAACGCATCGCGAGCAGGCGCAGGTGGCTCCTGCGCGCGACTGGAGCAACTGTAGTCGCGTGGCTAATGATCCACAGCGTAAGCGCGCAGCCGGTGCCGGCACCGGCGCTTGCAGCCACAGAGATTGAGGTGGACGTTGGCGCTCTGCCCAAGAATGAGCGCGCCGCACTCACCTGGATCATCAAGGCGGCACGCCAGATGGATGGCTTGTACTTCCGCCAGGTCTGGCCTGGCAGCGCCCGCCTAGTGAAACAACGGGAATCCGCCGGCAGTTCCGCGAGCCAATCGGAGCTCACTGCTCTCAAATACTTTAAAGGTCCGTGGAATTCAGATGGCGTGGCGTTTATCGCAGGCGTTCCCGCTAAACGGCCCATCGGGGACTTCTACCCGGCCGATGCGAGCAAGTCCGAATTGCAAGGGTGGCTCAATTCACTGGCCGAAGACGAGGGTAGGCGGGCGCTTGATCCGTTTACTGCCATTCGTCGCACGCGGGGGCAGCAATTCGAGGTTGTCGCGTACAGCCGCTACTACGCGCCGGAACTTAAGCTGGCCGCAAACGATCTTCGCATGGCCGCGAGCCTGACACGCGAGCCCACGCTGCAACGGTACCTACAGGCCCGTGCGAGGGCGCTCTTGGATGACAATTACTACCCGAGCGATGTCGCATTCGTGGGTCTCAAAGGCGCCATTGATGTGGTACTTGGGCCCTATGAAGTCGACGATGACTCGTGGTTCGGGGCCAAGACTGCCTTCGAAGCCTCGATCGGGATTGTCAATGAGCGCGCGACACGACGTGTCTCCGAGGTTGCATTGCATCTCCAGGAGCTTGAGGATCATCTACCGCTCGCGCCGACGCTGCGCGGTCGTAGACTTGCCACGGCGGCGCCCGTGCTCGTTCTCGACGCTGTTTATCATGGCGGCATGGCCGCTGCCGGCGGTGCAGCCGCCGGTTATGGATTGCCAAATGACCTGCGCGTGCAGAATGAGGTTGGCGCCAGGACGGGCACCTATAGCAACATTCTACAATTACGCTACGAACGCACGTTTCGTCCCATTGCCGAGGCCGTGCTGGCTAGCGCTGATCAGGCCACCCTTCAGTTCAGCGACATCCTTGACGAGATTCTGATGGTGCGCTTGTTCGATTCTCTGGGTCCGCAGTTTGTCACTGGAACAACACGATCCATCGCGGATGCCATGCAGGGCAAGGCAGCCGCGGCCGGACAAATCCGGTCCATGCTGCTGTCTTTGTGGGGCCATCGTTATCTCATTGAGCACGGCTACCGTGAGCGGCGCGAGGTCGCCCAGATGTACGCGGCGTTTTTGATTCCGGCGCTGGCGCGCGTTCGAGGCGGGCTTGCCTCTTCGCCAAGCCAGGGATCGACCTACGTGCTGAATCATCTGATAGAAGCCGGCGCGATCCACGCGGATGCCACAGGTCGGCTCACGATCGATGCTGCGCGTGCCGATACGGAGATTGAGCGTGCGGCCGGCGAATTTATTTCCCTGATGGCGAACGGCGATGCGGTCGCAGTCGAGGCGCTGCTACAGCGTTACGTCGTTATCTCGCCCGTGGTGCAGGCTGCTCTTGTTCGCGCCGGCGCGCCACCCACGCCGCGCGCATTTTCTTATCGAACCGCGGAGCAGTTGGATCCTACCGAAGGCCATAAATGATGAGGTATTTAAGGAGTTCTTGGTGGCAAGGGAGCAAGTCAGCACAAGCGCGTATTAGGGGTCTGGGGCGCGGTGGAACAGAAATTCCAGTTATGGACCCTTTGCGATACTCAATCCCGCCGATGGTTTCGCCCCTTGGGTATCTCCAAGAGCCACAGTTCAAAAAGAGAGAAACAGTCATTTAAAGCGAACGTTAAGTTGCTTAGGCCGAAAGAGATGCCGTTAGGAGTCATCGCCATTGCAATCCACCGTAAAAACCCCACCGACTAGAGGGAAATGTCATGAAAAACCTGTGCTGGTCCACCCGCGCTATCGCCTCTCTCATACTGCCGCCGTTGTTCGCGCTCTCATTGAGTGGCTTCGCGAGCACGCCCGGAACTGCACCCATCGCAGCTACCGCTCCCGTGGAGCCCCACATAACTTTTCTCTACGACGCATTCGGTAAGAGCACCTCCATGAAAAAAGACTGGGGCTTTGCCGCGCTTGTCGAAGTGAATGGGAAGCGCATCCTGTTCGACACCGGCGACAACCCAGATATTTTTGCGCAAAACGTCAAAACGGCTGGCGTTGATCTCACTCGACTCGATTTTGCAGTCATCTCCCATCGCCACGGCGACCACATGGGAGGTCTCGCATATCTGTTGAAAGTGAATCCCAAAGTGAAGATCTATGCGCCCAAAGACGGTGTCGGCGGCATCTTCGGTTCCTCGCTGCCGAGCAGCTTCTATCGCAAGGCCGATGCGCTTCCGGCGGAAATGCGCTATTTCGACGGCAGTCCGCCGACCGTAATGAACTTGGGTACTGCATGGCTCGGGGCGAATATCGATCTGGTCGACAAGACCATCGAGGTGGCCCCTGGGCTGACGCTTATCGCTTTGGTGTCTGCCGCGCCCGGCACAAAGGAGCTGAAGGAGCTGTCGTTGGCGATTAGTACCCCAGACGGAATCGTGTTGGTCGTGGGGTGCTCGCATCCCGGCATCGAAGCCATTGTCGCGGAGGCGGCCAAGATCAACCCACATATCCACCTCATCGCCGGCGGCTTGCATCTGGTAGCCGCGCCTGATCCGGACATCGAGAAGGTTGCCAGCTCGCTCAAGAACAACTGGAAGGTAGACTGGATCGCGCCCGGTCACTGCACAGGCGAGCCGGCCTTCGCGGCGATCAAGCAGGCTTTCGGCGAGCGCTACCTCTACGCGGGGCTCGGCACAGTGATCGAACTCGGTGCTACACCGCGTACCCTTGCTGCACTGTTATTCCAAAGCGATGGCGGGAATGAAGAGACCGCAAATTCGGTGCGACTGACACCAGTGAGGTAACGCATCTGACGTTTTCCGGTAAGCTTTGCGACGTTTCTTTCGACAATGTACGGGAGCCCGCCTGTGGGTAACCACCAAAGCACTAAATAGACGTCCACCGTGCGTGCGAACCATTCCTTGCGTCGACGCATGAGCTGAAGGTGAAGCGCCTAAATGGCGAGCTAGAAAAAGCGGCTGGCGCCCGTGTGCGTGGGAGGCAGGCCGCGTTTCAATACGGAAACGCGACCCGCTCGCTCATCAACTCAAATCAACGCATCAAAACATAGAATCGCTCAGGTCTTCACGTCGAAGCGGTCGAGGTTCATCACCTTCGTCCACGCCTTCACGAAATCCCGCACGAACCTTTCCTGTCCGTCGGACGATGCATAGACCTCTGCCACCGCGCGCAGCTGTGCGTTCGAACCGAACACCAGATCGACCGGGGTCGCGGTCCACTTGAGCGCGTCAGTCTTTCGATCGTGTCCCTCGTACAAGCCTTCGGTGGCCGACTTATTCCACTTCGTCGACATGTCGAGCAGGTTCACGAAGAAGTCCGGCGTCAACTTGCCGGGTCGCGACGTGAATATGCCGGTTGCAGTCTGTCCTACATTGGCATTCAGCGCTCGCAGGCCGCCGACCAATACCGTCATCTCAGGCACCGTGAGCGTTAGCAATGCCGCCCGATCCACTAACATCTCTGTCGGCGAACCTAGTTGCTCCGTCGGCGATTTTTGATGCTGCGCGCTGTCGCCGAAATAGTCACGGAATCCGTCAGCCGTGGGTTCGAGGGCAGCGAACGACATTACATCGGTCTGGGCCTGCACCGCGTCGGTACGTCCCGGAGTGAACGGGACTTCTACCGTGTATCCGGCGGCCTTCGCCGAAGACTCGACCGCGGCGCTGCCGCCCAGGACGATCAAGTCAGCCATCGAGACTTTCTTGCCGCTGCTTGCCGATTTGTTGAAGTCTTTTTGTATACTTTCCAGACGCGACAATACCTTGGTCAATTCCTGCGGATTGTTGATTGCCCAATCCTTCTCCGGGGCCAGACGAATACGCCCACCATTAGCGCCGCCGCGCTTGTCAGTGCCGCGGAACGTGGCTGCCGACGCCCACGCCGTGCGCACCAACTCCGGCGAAGTAAGGCCCGAGGCGAGGATTTCGTCCTTCAACGTCGCTACATCGCGGGTATCGATAGGCGCGTAATCCGCCTTGGGAACCGGGTCTTGCCAGATCAGGTCTTCCGTCGGCACTTCCGAGCCCAGGTAACGCACGCGCGGACCCATGTCGCGGTCGGTGAGCTTGAACCATGCTTTCGCGAAAGCAAGCTTGAACTCCTCGGGATGCTGCTTGAAGCGCATAGCGATCTTCTTGTAGCTTGGGTCCATTTTGACCGCGATGTCTGTGGTGAACATCATCGGCGGATGGCGAACCGTCGGATCCTGTGCATCCGGAACGAGGTTTGACGCCGCACCATTGGCAGGGGTCCACTGAATAGCGCCGCCGGGACCGGTCGTCTTGACCCAGTCGAACGCGAACAGATTGTCGAGATACTGCGTTGTGAATGCGATCGGATTCGACGACCACGCGCCTTCCAGCCCGCTGGTGATGGCGTCGCCGCCACTGCCTTTGCCGCACTTGTTAGCCCAGCCGAATCCTTGGGCTTCGATGCCCGCCGCGGCGGGTTCCGCGCCCACGCACTTGTCCGGGTTGTGCGCGCCATGCGCCTTGCCAAACGTGTGGCCGCCGGCAATCAACGCCACCGTCTCCTCATCGTTCATCGCCATGCGACCGAAGGTCTCCCGGATGTCTCTCGCGGCGGCCAGCGGATCGGGGTTACCGTTCGGCCCCTGCGGGTTGACATAGATCAGACCCAGCTGCGATGCGCCGAGCGATTTCTGTAGCTTGCGGTCGCCGCTGTAGCGCTCTTCACCGCCCATGAACTTCTTCTCGGGACCCCAGTACACGAGGTCGGGTTCCCAGTCGTCCGCGCGTCCGCCGGCGAAACCGTAGGTCGTGAATCCCATGGATTCCAGCGCCACATTGCCGGTGAGCACCATCAGATCGCCCCAAGATAGCTTTGCACCGTATTTCTGCTTGACCGGCCACACCAGGCGCCGTGCCTTGTCGAGATTGGCATTGTCAGGCCAGCTGTTGAGCGGCTCGAATCGCTGCTGCGCACCGTCGGCGCCGCCGCGTCCGTCGGCCATGCGGTACGTACCGGCACCATGCCACGCCATGCGGATGAAAAACGGCCCGTAGTTGCCGTAGTCGGCCGGCCACCAATCCTGCGAAGTCGTCAAAACCTGCTTGATGTCCGCTTTGACTGCTTTGAGATCGAGGGTCAGAAATTCTTTCTTGTAATCGAAGCTCCCGCCCAGCGGATTGGATTCGGCCGCGTGCTGCCGGAGCGGTGACAGATCGAGTTGATCCGGCCACCAGAACGAATTGGATCTGGCCCGAAGTTGAGATTCAGCTTCGGGGGTTTGTTTGAGTTGAGAGTCGACTTCAGCCGTCGCCATCAAGGGGAGGGCACCGAGGGCGCAAGCGGCCAGTAACCCCATCACTTTGTTTTGCATCTTGTTCTCCTCGACCGAACAGAACGGTCGATTGCGCAGCGAGTGTAGGACCATATCCACACAGCGCGGATGCATACATTCGATTGAAGCGATAGAGGAAACCAATCGGACCGCCCCGATTTTAGCGGAGCGGCGGATACAATGGGCGGATCAGCAATCGAAGGGGAGCTATTGTGTCTCTGTCGTTCCGCTTACATCGGACTCTGCGGCGCGACTCAGACTTCCGCGCGCTACTCCCGGCATTGTGGTGGTCTCAGTCGATCCGAGAGGGCCTGCAACGTTTGCGCACCGCGCTGTGGTGCTCCGAAAGATGGTTGCCGGTAGACGCTGCCTTTCAAAACTTAAGGTTTACGCCCCCGAGAAACGTCCGGCCATAGCGCTCGCGCTGAATGGGCCTGGTCTGCGACCCCTCGGAGTATCGCATCGCGTCGTTCGTCAGATTCTTCGCGTCGAAATACAGGCCCACGACCTCGTTGACCCGGTATTGCACGCCGAAGTCGAGCAGGATGCGCCGGTCCTGGTAGCTATCCTGGGCGCCGGAGCGCGTGCCGAGGCTTGGATTAAACAGCACCCGTGAAGTGAAGTATCCGGCGAATTTGAGTTCCAGCGGACCTTGTTCGTAGAAGAGGCTGGCATTTACGGTGTTCTTTGCCGTGCTCGGCAGCTGGCTGGTGTAGCCCCTGCCAATGTCGCCGCGCGAGCTCACCCAGGTCCAGTTCGCGCCGGCGCCCAAGCCGCGCAGGAAGCCCGGCAGCGCGGTGAACTTCTGTTCCCATGCGAGTTCGAAGCCCGCGGCTCGCGCCTGGGAAATGTTCGTATAATTCGATATCGCCACCGTGGGCGAGTTGAACCCGGCGTAGATCGGCGTCGGCGGCAGCTGGCCAACGGGCACGTTGGTGACGGTCTGGACGATGTAGTTCTTCAGTTCTTTGTCGAACAAGCCGAGGCTCGCGAGGCTGCCGTTCTCCGTGACGTGCTCGATGCTGAGATCGAAGCTATACGCGGTGTTCGGGCGCAGCCCTGGGTTGCCCTGCGAAATTGTATTGGTCTGCGGACTCGTGGATACGGCCGCCGTGATTTGCGGAAAGCCCGGGCGTGCAATTGCGGAGGTGATGCTACCGCGCAGGATGGTTCGCGGCTCGATCTCGTAGCGTGCCTGGATGGTCGGAAAAGCGTTCGTATAGGACTTGCCCTGGGTGTTCAATCCAAGCAGCGTATTGGTATCGCCGTTGAAGGCATTCGCGGCGTAGCTCGCGTGCGTAGACTCGATACGCAGTCCTCCCAACAGACCCAGTTTGCCGAACGTCACCCTGTACTGGCTGTAGGCCGCGTAGACGGTCTCCTTGTTGTGCTCGTACTTCTGTTCGTTCGCAGTCGCGCTGGCGGCCGCGTCGATCGGCAGCCCGCTCGCCTGGTTGAAGTTCGCCGCATAGAAGGATTCCCAGGCGTTCGTATTGAAAGGTGGGCCGACCATGTAGTCGTTGTTGTAATAAGAGAATGGACCGCCGCTGACGTACGGCGTCAGCGCAACGCCCGGCAGGCTCGAAAAGATGATCTGGTCCGGACGCAGTACTTTGTCCCGGAAACGGCCGCTGAGGCCCACTTTGAACTCTTCGCCGGTGCCCCAATGGTTCATGCGCAAGCTCCAGTTGACGACGCCGGACCATTCCTTGTCGATGTCGTGTTCCGTGCTCGGGTTGACGTTGGCCAGCGTGTACTGCGTCGGATCGAGACGGTCGGGGCCGCCCGTGATGGTGTAGGCGGGAATGTTCGGATGGCTCGTGTTGTCGTAGGTGACGGGCACGTTGAGGCCATGCGCCGTCTCGAAGTCGGCGCCGACGTCCTTCGTCACCTGGTAGCTACCGTCGGTAACGCTGATGCGATAGTCGAGCACGGACTCCTCGATGGCGTCCCGACCGCCGATCGACACAAGCTGCGCCCGCAAGGTCTCGCTGTGATCCGTGAGGGATCGTTGGTAGTAGTCGATCTGGTCGGTCAGCGCGTTGGCATTACCCGCCGCGACGGTCGCTCCCGCGCCGCTGTTGACGAAATAGATATTCAAGTAGTCCTTCAGTTGCGTTTCTGTGTAGCCGGATTGATAGGCGTCGAGGTAGTAGCGGTGATTTTTGGACGGCTCGAACGCCAGTTCGCCGCCGAACCCCAAGCGCTTGCGCCCGTTTTGGTACCATCGTTGTTCCAGCTTCTGCAATGCCTTGTCGGGCGTCCCCGGCTGGGCGTCGGCGTAGCCCGACTCTAGATCATCGATACCGCGCCGATCTTCGTAGTAGGCGATCGCGCCGACCGCCGAGAAAAGTGACTCACCGCCGCCCACGCTGAAACGCGTGCCGCCGGCGAGCTGGAAATCGCCGACCTTGGTGCCGCGAAGTTCTTCATAGCCCGTGCCAATGCGCGCGGCGACGAAGGGCTTGTCGCCGGCCAATAGCCTGCGCGGCGAGAGCTCGATCGTACCGCCGAGCGCTTCGGCATCCTGTTCCGGAACGTTGGTCTTGGTGACCGTCGCCGATCCCAGCAACCCGGCTGGAATCGTGTCGAAGGCGACCGCGCGACCGCCGCCGAGCGGCGAGGACGGATTGGTGGGCAGCAGACGCACGCCGGCGAAGGTCGTGCCGTTGAGATCGGAGTCGAGGCCGCGGATGTTGATGAAACGGGCCTCGCCGGTATCGTTCTCCGCGGAGACGCCCGGTAGGCGACGCACAGCCTCTGCGGCGCTGATATCGGGCAACTGGCGAATCTCTTCGGCCGTGATCATCGAGATGATGTTGGGCGCGTCGATCTCGGTGGTCCGGGAGAGCGTCAGGCCGATTCTGGATGAGGTGACCAGGATCGCTTCGAGGCCCCCGCCGTCGCGCTTACCGAAGCCCGCGGTGAGGTTCACGTCCGCGACCAGCGTCTTCTCGGCATCGACCACGATGGTTTTGTCCACTGATTTATCGGCCTTTTCCCGCAGCGAAATGCGCAGCGTGTAATGCCCCGGGGCAACGTTGGTGAAGCGAAACGCTCCGTCCGCGCCGGTGCTAACGGTACGATGCAGCTCGACGATTTCGAGCGCCGCGCCCTTGACCGCTTCGTGTTCTTCCTCCTCGGTGACGTGGCCGGAAACGACTGCGGCGTTGGCGGCTGCGGCTACGGCGAGCGCTGCACTGCCGCAGAGCAGGCGGATGGTTCTGGCCGGGCGAGACGATGTTGTTTGTGTCATGAAGGAGAAATGTTAGCGTCACGTCATTGCGCCAATATGACCGCCGCGCCGGATGTGTCCGGGCCCGGAAGACAACAACAGGGAGGCTCGTCACATGAAGATTGATTTCAGGCAGGCGCTGATCGGCGCCGGTGTCGCGGCGGCGGCGTCATTGTCGCTCGTCGCAGCAACGCTCGCGGCCACCGACAGCGGCTACGCCGTGATCGAGACATGGCCGGTCGCCGGGGAGGGCAAATGGGATTACCTTACGATCGATGCCGCGCGTCGCCATTTGTTCCTGTCGCGCGCGACTCACGTGCAGGTCTTGGATCTGGATACGGGTAAGCTCGCCGGCGACATCGCCAATACGCCGGGCGTGCACGGCATTGCGCTGGCAACCGATCTGCACCGCGGCTTCACCAGCAACGGCAAGGCCGATTCGATCACCGTATTCGATCTCGACACGCTCGCAACGGTCGCCGAGGTCAAGATTTCCGGCCGCGATCCGGACGCAATCGTGTACGACGCCCCCAGCAAACGGATTTACGCCTTCAATGGCCACAGCAACGACGCCACTGTCATCGATGCGGCGGCTGCCCGTGAGATCGGCAGCGTGCCCCTGCCCGGCAAACCGGAATTCGCGGTGAGCGACGGCCAGGGACACGTATTCGTCAACATCGAGGACAAGGCGCTCGTGGTACAAATCGACGTCGCCCACGGTGCCGTTTCGGCGAGCTGGCCGTTGGCGCCCTGCGTCGAGCCTACTGGCATCGCTTTGGATGTTACGCGCCACAGGTTGTTTTCCGTGTGCCACAACCAGAAATTGATCGTCACCGATGCCGCGTCCGGTAAGCGCGTCGCAGAGCTGCTTATCGGCAAGCACGCGGATGCGGTTGCCTTCGATGCGGCTACGGGCCTGGTGTTCAGTTCCAATGGAGACAGCGCCAATGTGACCGTGATCAAGGCTGAGACCGCCGACCGTTACAGCGTGCAGGGAAGCCTCGCGTCCGCGCCCGGCGCAAAAACCATGGCATTCGATCCGGCGACGCATCGGTTGTACGTGCCTGCATTGACTGCGAGCGGTCTTCAGGTCTTGATCGCCGCACCGAAATAGACAGACGCCGGAGTTTTACATTGATGAGCAACGAACATCTCAACCGACGCGACGTATTGGGCGGCATCGCTGCGGCCACGGCCCTAGCGGTGCTGCCGCAGTCTTTGCTGGCGGCGGCCAACCCCGCCGTGCATTTCCTGGTCGTAGGCGATTGGGGACGCGACGGCAACAGCCATCAGCGCGATGTGGCAAGGCAAATGGGCAAGGCCGCCAAGGCGGCGAGCAGCCGCTTCGTCGTGTCGGTCGGCGACAACTTCTACGATAACGGCGTTGCCTCGGTGACTGATCCTCAGTGGCGCACTTCGTTCGAGGCCATCTATGCGGCACCGTCGCTGCAGGTCCCGTGGTACGTCGCCCTCGGAAACCACGATTACCGCGGCACGCCGCAAGCGCAGATTGAATACGCGAAGACGAGTACGCGCTGGCGCATGCCGAGCCGGTACTACAAGCTCGCCGGCATCGACATTGGCGCGCCCCAACTGGACCTGTTCTTCATCGACAGCTCGCCCCTCGTACACAAGTATCGGCAGAAGGTCGAGGGCAACATCGCGGCGAACGTCGCGACCCAGGACGTGGATGCGCAGCTGCGTTGGTTGGACGCGGAACTGGGAAGCTCCACCGCGCCCTGGAAACTCGTGATCGGTCACCACACCTTGCACTCGGGCGGAAGCGCTCACGGCGATACGCTCGAATTGCAGCAGCTGATCGAGCCGCTCTTGAAGAAACATCGCGTCCAGGCCTATATCAACGGCCACGACCACGATTTGCAGCATATCCGCCGGGGCGGCGTGGATTTCATCGGCTGCGGCGCTGGATCCGAGGTGCGTCCGGTCGCGTCCGTGGAAGGCACTCTGTTCTGCGCCGAACGTTCGGGATTTGCGTCGATCACCTCCAGCCCCGACGCCATGCGGCTGGAGTTTCGGGATTTCACCGGCGCAAGCCTTTATCGGGGAGCGATCGCCGGAGCTTAGTTGCGTTGCAGAGACTGCATCGATGCAGCGTTTCCTATACCTGCAGCTGCGCTCTCATGACTGCTCAAGCGCATCGCGCCGACTCCAGGAGAATCTTCAAGAGTCGGCATTCCGCGACAATTTATTTCAACTTATGCAGAATCGCGCTGCGAGGTGTCAACTTAGTCGCTGATTAGACGTTATACCGCTTTAAGCACGGGATCACGAGTCGTTCGTCCCGCGCAAGAGGGAGTGTATGAACGCCAGCAGCAATGCGATGATCGAAAGCATCCCGTGGGCCCCGTCAACCGAGGCCTGCGATGCGACCATTCCTGTCGCCGGGCCTGCTAAATCGCAGATGGCCGTCCGCACCGCGCCCATTGCGGCACTTTCCTCACTGGCGTTGGCTGCGTGCGGCGGTGGGGGCGGCTCGCCCTCCGCGTCGGCTCCATCCGCGCCCAGCGGACTGAGCGCTACGGCAGGCGTCGCCCAAGTCACGCTCGCATGGATGGCGAGCATGGGCGCGACCTCTTACACCATCAGTCGAGCCACGACGAGCGCCGGGCCCTTCACCTCGGTTGGCACATCCGCGTCCACTTCATTCACCGATCAGAGCGTGACCAACGGCACCGCGTACTATTATGTCGTATCCGCGTCTAACGCCGCGGGTGTGAGTGCCAATTCGGCTGCGGCCGCCGCGACCCCGATGGCGGCGGGATTGTCTCGCGTCCAAGCCGCGCGCGTGCTCGCGCAGGCGGCGTTTGGCGGCGCGGCCACGGATATCCAGGCACTGCAGAATCAGCCGAACGGCATCCATAGCTGGCTCACGCAACAGTTCGCGATCCCGGTGAATCCACCGGGGCAGCTGTCGAACGTTGCGTGGATGCAGGCCAACAACCTCATCTCCGTGATGTTCGATACCGCCGGAGTGCAAAGCTCCTTATGGCGCAAGTTGATCTCCAGCCCCGACGTCCTGCGACAGCGTGTGATGCTGGCGCTCACAGACTTATTTGTAGTGAACACCGGCGCCATCCAATTGACGTACCGGGGCGCCGCAGTCGCCTATTATCTGGATCAATTAGAGGCCAATGCCTTTGGCAGCTTCAAGGACTTGTTGATGGCCGTGTCGCACACGCCGGCCATGGGCCAATACCTCACCTTCCTAGACAGCGTCAAAGCGAATCCCGTCACCGGTACCAGCCCCGATGAGAATTACGCTCGCGAGATCATGCAGCTGTTTTCCCTCGGCGTCGTCCAGCTGAATCTTGACGGTACAGCGAAGATAAACCCAAATGACCCCAGCGTCGCTCTGGCCACCTACGCGCAGACCGACGTGCTCAACATGGCCAAGGTATTCACCGGCTGGAAATTAGATGCCACGGCGGCGAATGCTTACCTAGGGGCCTCGGCCGCCGCTGACATGGTCAATAATCCGTCGGGATTCGACACCACTGAAAAGCTCGTGCTGGGTCAAAGCATCGCGGCCGGTTTGAGTGGCGAACAAACGCTTGAGGCCGCGATCGGCATACTGATGCAGCATCCAAACATCGCGCCGTTCATTTCGCGGCAGTTCATCCAACGCCTCGTCACCAGTAATCCCTCGCCCGGTTATGTGTCTCGAGTCGCGACGGTCTTTCAGTCGACGCAGGGCGACATGAAATCCATTATCACGGCCATTCTGACTGACTCGGAGGCCGCCTCCAGTCAATTGCTGACTGATCCCCAAGCCGGCAAGTTACGCGAGCCTGTGGTGCGATTCATTCAATGGGCGCGCATCTTCCAAGTGAATTTCGCGCCGAGTGACGCCGCGGCGTGGGCCAAAATTGGCGACCTTTCAAACCCGTCGACTAAGCTGGGTGAAAGCCCATTGCAGTCGCCGAATGTCTTTTTCTTTTTTCAACCCGGCTACACCCCTCCGCAGACGGCGCTGCACGACAATGGCATCACCGCACCGGAGTTCGGCATCACGAACGAGAGTTCGGTCGCCGGCTACATGAATTTTATCAAGAACTTGATTGCTAATGGCATTGGCGGCGTGCCGGGAAATTACAGCGCCGTGCAGCCCTTGGTGAACCAGGGTGGCAATTCCGCGGCATTGCTCGCCGAACTCAATGTGCTGATCGCCGCCGGCCAAATCTCTGGCACCTCGTTGAACATGATGCAAAGTGCGCTCGACACTATCGATACCAGCACCTCGGAAGGATCGAACAATCGGCTGTATGCCGCGCTAACGCTGATCATGTGCACTCCCGAATACCTGGTTCAAAAGTAAGGACACCCGTGACCAAGCCCGCATCCAGACGTGAATTCTTGAAAATGGCGGCCGCTCTGTCTGCCACGCGGTTTGCGCCGCCGCTGGCACTGAACCTGGCGGCGCTCGGCGAGAGCGCAGCGGCGACCGCCACGGACTACAAGGCGCTGGTCTGCGTGTTCATGATCGGCGGAAACGATAATTTCAACACGCTGGTCCCGTACGATGCTGCCAATTACGCGATTTACGCGCAGCAGCGTCCGGCGATCGCAACGGCCATGAGCGCCTTGACGCCGACCCTGCTAACGCCTGCCACGGCGCTCGCCGGCGGCGAGCAATTCGCGCTGGCACCCGCATTGGCGCCGCTGCTGCCGCTGTTCAACGGCGGCCAAATGGCGGTTCTGCTGAACATTGGGACGCTGATCGAGCCAATCGCGTCGGCCGCCGCGTACGCCTCCGCGCCGGCGACCAGTCTGCCCCCACAATTGTTCTCGCATCTTGATCAGCGTTCGTTCTATCAGGCCGAAGGACCGATCGGCAACACCTCAGGGTGGGGCGGCAGGATCGCGGACCTGTTTGCCGCCGGCAATGGCAATTCCTTGTTCACTTGCATCTCCCCCAACGGCGACAGCCTGTTCCTGACGGGACTGAACACCGGCACTTACTCCATTTCGCCCACCGGCGGCGCGATTCCGATTCAGAGTATCGTGAGTCCGCTGTTCGGTTCCTCCAACTGCCAGGGCATCATGAAGACCCTGACCACGGCCCAGCGCACCGCTGCCGACGGCAGCCTCGCCAATTTGTTCGAGTCCACCTACGCCAAAGTTGTGAGTCGCTCATTGTTGGGAGAGCAAGTCCTCGGCGCCTCGCTGCCCGCGACGACGGTCACGACCTTTCCAGCCACCACCAAAACGAATCTCTCGGCGCAATTATCGATGG
The DNA here is from genome assembly GCA_038226325.1 of Steroidobacterales bacterium. Lineage (GTDB taxonomy): Bacteria > Pseudomonadota > Gammaproteobacteria > Steroidobacterales > Steroidobacteraceae > Bog-1198. Next base: position 22,648 of record JBBRQO010000020.1, read on the forward strand.
TGGCACGGGTGATTGCAGCGAGAAACGCCTCCGGCATCGGTGCGACGCGCCAGGTGTTCTTGGTTGGCGCCGGCAACTTCGACACGCACAACGCCGTGGTGACCACGCAGCCGCCGCTGTTATCCGATGTTGCCGTGTCCATGGCCGCCTTCTACGCGGAGATGAGCGCACTTGGCGTGCAGAATAACGTCACCAGTTTTACGGTGTCTGACTTCGGACGTACGCTCAATTCCGACGGCGACGGCTCGGATCACGGTTGGGGAAGCGTGCACTTCGCGGTCGGCGGTGCGGTCAACGGCAATGATTTTTATGGCATGCCACCCGTATTGCCGCCCAGCTTGGCGACGGCGGGCCCCCTCGATGTCGGTCGCGGCCGGTTCATTCCCACGATGGCGGTGGATCGGTTCGGCGCGACTTTAGGATCCTGGTTCGGGGTAAGCGATACCGACTTGCTGACCATTTTTCCGAACCTTGTCAATTTTAACGCCGGCACCCGCAATCTTGGGTTCATGAAAGCCTGACGCGCGCAGCTTCGAATCCGCACATAGGCGATTCAGATGTCACTATTTTGCGTTGTTTACCAGCATTGCCGCTCGCGCTGGCACCGCTTCGGCACCTTTTTCTGTCCAAAGCTGGCCGCGTCCTGCTTTCTTGGCAAGATAACAAGCGCTATCGGCGGCGGCCAGCCAATCAGTCGCCGCGTCAAATTGTGGATTGAGCATCGTCAGGCCTATGCTAGCGCCTGTGGAATACGTGGCACCGTTCCACTCGGCTTGTAACGGATTGAGCGCAGCTAAGATTTTTTGCGCGAGCACCATGCTGCGAGCTGTCGGACATTTCGGCAGGAGCACGGCGAATTCATCGCCGCCGAGGCGGGCAACGATATCCGATTGTCGCACCGTTATACGTAACACTTCGGCGACGGCACGCAAGACTGAATCGCCGGCGGCGTGCCCGCCGGTGTCGTTCACTGCTTTAAATCGGTCCAAATCGATGGCAAGGAGCGCGGCGGGCTCGTCCAAGTAATTGGCGCGCTTGAACAGGTCGGTCAACCGGCGCTGGAATTCGAATCGATTCGCGAGACCCGTCATCGGGTCATGACTCGCCCGATGCTTCAGCTCCTGTGCCTCACTGACATCCCCAGAAACATCTCTCAGCACCATCACCATCCCGGTCACGGCACCATTTGACAGAACAGGGGATACCACATCGGCAACAAACGTAAAACTCCCATCCGATCGATGCAGGATGCACGCGTGTGGACGGCGAATTACCTCACCGTGGATCGCACACTGTGCAATCAGATTGGCTGCGGCTTTGGAAGTTTGCGGATCCATGAAGTAGATCACCTCATTCAACGGCCGCCCCCGCACGGCATCCATGTTCAAGCCCAGCATGTTCTCGGCTGAAGAGTTCATGTACGTGATGCGGGTTTGGGCATCGGTAGTGATCACGGCCTCAGCGATCGACACCAAGGTGATACGCAACCGTTCGCGTTCCTCCGCGAGGGTTTCTTCCGCCCGGCGTCGCGCCTCCAGGCTCTCGATTTGGGCCACCAGATGCAATGGCTTTCCTTCCTCATCACGTACCAGCGACACGGCCACATGCGTCCACACCCAGTGACCGTTCTTGTGGCGAAACCGTCGTTCGATATCGTAGTTCGTAATCTCGCCGGACAACAGGCGCTGCCAGCGGTTAGCGCTTGTGGTCCACTCCTCCGGTTCCGAGGGACCGCCAGGCGGAAGTGCCCTAAACTCCGCCGCGCTGAACCCGAGCATGGTTTGAAGGGCAATGTTGGTGTAGCCCCATACCCCGTTAAGATCGGCGATCAACATTCCAAGAGGGGAATGCTCCATGGATTCTCGGTAGCGATGTTCGCTTAAATTCAAACGACGCACCGCGGCCCGCTGTGCATCAGTACCAAGCCCAACCGCGATCGGGGGCAGGATGGTCGCCAGCAGGGCAATGATCGGCAACCCCACCAAGGAGAGCCCGCCTGAGTTATTCTCAAGTCCCACGGGTCGCACGCCAAAGGCCCACAGTGCCGCAATCTCAAGACCGCAGCAAAGGCCCAACACGGAGGCGCCAAAGCCCCCTACGCGAAAGGCGGCGATCATGAGGAGTACACCGATCACGACAAAAGGAAACCGCACATAGAGAATTGCCACCCAGCAGCCGAGCAGCACCATGACCAAGCCCGCGATGTTTTGTGCGAGAAACTTCGTGCTCGCCAATCGACGTAGCGACTTTACGCTGAACAGAATAATCGGCGGACCGAGCAAGCAGGCACCAATGGCATGGGAGCCCCACCATTGCAACGCGCTTGCTAACAGCGGCGCGCCGTCGCATTCATACAAGGCCGCCCCTGCCGCCAGAGCGACTAAGCCCGGGATGGCAATGCCAAACCCTGCGACCATGATGGCCGCCTCGCCGATGCTGATGTTCGGGTACGGAAAACGGGCGAGGGAACGAAATACACCCGCCATCATTGCGATCTCGGCGATGTTGACGCAGGACAATTCGATCGAAATCGGCCAATCCCGATGCGCGATAAACAGGTTGGCCGCGAGGCAAGCACCGAGCAACAATACCCCGGCACTCGCCCAGCGCACCGTCGGCAGCCGGATGAGCAGCGCCGCGGCGATGGCGGTTGCCGGCCACAGCAGCGCAATGCCCCCGTTCACGCGGGTCATGAGGATGGCGCCGATAGCGGACGCTAGGAATATCGCCGCCACGGCGATTTCAGCGAGGGGCGCACGACTGGATACGGCGTGAAATGCCTGCCGCGGTGTCAAAGTACTCGATCGCCTTCACGATGCGATGGGCGGCCACCAATCCACGGCCGTACGTGCCATCGATGCATACGGGGCCACGCGTCTTGCGTGCGCCGCCTTCAAACATAAGGCTAACAATGCTGCGGTCGTGCGGTCGGGACCTAGGTCTCAATTATGTTAATAAAAAATGCGATGGCACAGGCGGATACGCTAGGCAAATGCTGACTTTGCCCCGGGTACACCGCGCCGTGGGCTTCGGTGGCTGGACGAGCCTGATCGCTAAAATTTAATGCCTGCGCGCACACCGTAGGTTCGTGGATCCCCGAGCGTTGCACCCACGGCCCCCGCGACAAACGGATTCTGCGACGCGGTCGTATACACCGCTTTATTGCTCAGGTTGCGGCAGAACGCCGTCAGGAACCATTTGTTCGTGAGAGCGCCATAGGTGAGCGACACGGTTTCGACGACATAACTCGGCGCGCGTTCTTGGGGCGCGAGAAAGTCAACGGCCAGCCACCGCTCGCTCGCGAATTGCATGTCCGCGTGCGCAGTCAACTGCCCGGCCATTCCGAGCGGAAATATATGATCCACACTCGCTGATCCCGTCCATCGCGGTGAGGACAACATTTGGAAACCCGAGCAGTCGATGGACGTCGTGACTGCGCACCCGGTACCTACGCCCGGGATGGGAGGCGGTATCGCCGTACCGCCTGGAAGCGAATAGGTGAACTCGGTGTAGCGGGAATTCAAGTACTCTACTGCCGCATGTAGCGTATCGTGCGCGGTAGCGCGCGCGGCAATATCGAGATCGAAGCCGTACAAATTCGCATTTCCCGCGTTGACGTAGATAAGGGCGGGATTGCCGAGCGTGTCTAGGGTGACGTGCGGGATCTGCTGGTCCTTATACTTCCAATAGAATGTCTCCAGATTCACTTGCAGCCGATCCTGCAAGAAGCGATTCTTCGATCCCAACTCGATGGCGAGAAGTTTTTCAGGCTGATAGGGAATGGCGCCGCCGGAATCGTTGAGGCCACCGGCCTTGTAGCCGGTACTCGCAGTGAGATAGACCATGTTCTGCGCCGCGACGTCGTATTCAATACCTGTGCGCCAGGTTATTTCGTTGAATTTGGTGCTGCCGCCGAAGTTTTCGCTGAAGCACGGCGCAGTGCCCGGGCAGGGATTCGGAGCGGGCGGCGGCGGGGGCGCAAACGCGATCGAGGGGTAGAGGTTGTTGACCAAGCCGGTCAGCGACTTGGTGTCTTGGGTAAAGCGCAGGCCGGCGATGAGCCGCAACGGCTCGTTGATGCTCACTGTCGCCTCGCCGAAGGCGGCAGCACTCTTGCTGTTCAAGTTTTCGATCGAGCTGGCATTCTGTAAAAGACCCTCGATGATGTCGCTGATCGTGTATTGGTCTTCGTTCAGGTAATAGAGTCCGGCGACCCATTTGAGCCTCGGGCTCACGTGACCGAGACGCACCTCGATAGTCGATTCCTTGGACGTTTCAGGATGCACATAGTTGGCAAAGATAGGGCTATTGAGATAACTCAAGTCGGTTGAACGGTAGGCTGGAATGACGGTGAGCGTCGCCCAGTCGAGCGACCAGTTGAGCTCCGCATGTGCTCCCCAGATACGATTGTCCTGGTACGACGACTGGCTTAGGCCGCTGACTAAGAGCACTCCGGGACCGGCGCCGCCTGTATTGCATGGCGGCGGGGGCAACTGGCCAACCCCCGGCGTCGCAGTATCAAGGCCGTTCAGTACAGCGGTGGGCACGCACAGGGCCTGCGCGGACGGAAGAGCGAGTTGCGCGGTGTTCGCTCGTGGATCGGTAGTTCCCACCCATCGGGTCGTCCCCGGTTGAATACCTGGCGTCAAGGAAGCGTATCCGGGACCGTTGCCGCCGAAGTGCGAGTAATCGGCTTGCAATAGCAAGGAGACATTGGCATTGGCTTGCCAAAGTGCTTCGAGTCTGCCGCTCTGCTGACTTGCGTCGTCGGTGCCATCGCTCAAGTAGCCTCGGTGGGATACGAACTGAAAGGCGCCGCGCATGGCCCATTGATCGCTGAGGGGGACGTTCAGCGCTCCTTCGCTCGTGACTTCGCGGTAGTTGCCTACCTCGACCTCCAAGGATCCCTCCGTGCGCTCGAAGTTCGGGCGGTTGGTAATGATATTGATGGCGCCACCGGTGGCGTTGCGACCGTAAAGAGTTCCCTGAGGACCTTTCAGCACTTCGATGCGAGACACGTCATAGAATTGTCCCGCCACAGCGGCCGGGCGTGCGAGGTAAACGCCATCCAAATTGGTCGCGACCGCCGGGTTGCTGAGCGCGCTCGCGCCGAAATCTCCAACCCCGCGAATGTAGATCTGCGTATCCGGTCCACCCATCCCGATCTGCAACCCAGGAACGAGCATGGTCAGCGACTTCGCGTCGGTGATGCCGGCCGTTTTCAACTGCTGCTCGTCCAGAACTTCGATCCCGAGCGATGATCTTTGTATCGTTTCCTCACGACGCGAGGCCGTCACGATGATTTCGGCTAAGGTGTCGCTCGGGCCCGCGGCAGGCGCCACCGCCTGCTGGGCATTCGCGGCGGCACCCCATCCCACCATCACCACTGACAGCCCAATCTTAAATGCGTACTTGTCCATTCACTCTCCCCGTGGCAATGCAGTGCCCGCTCTTGCGTCGAGCTGACCGGTAAGGTACGGCTAAGAACGCTCATCCGGAAAGCTGTTTGTTTGGATGGAGTTGCATTGATCTTGTGAATGGATCGCGTGAACCAGCGTTGGACATTGATCAGTTTTCGGTACATCGCCTGGCATCTCATCATCCTCAAAGATGCGGCATTGGGAGGCGTTGGCGTGGCGCGGCTGCCCAAGACCATTTGCCGCGAGGCAGTGAGTAATGGGCGTCTTGAGGTTGTGTTACCGGACTGGTCGAGGTCGCCGCATTAGATTCTCGCCTGCTACCCCTCGCGAAAAGGCGTGCCGCCGGCGGTAGGTGGCCGAGCCTTCTAATGCACTGCAACCAATGAATGCAGTTGACGAATTGCCTGTTCAGCGCTACGGTCGGCTCGGCGCCTCTAAGAGCAAATATCGGTCACCGATAGATAACCGAATAACGTAAGGGGAAAGGGATGTCTCTACAGAAAATTTTAGTGGCGGCATTGCTCATGATTCCCCTAGTGACATTGGGCGCGCCGCCGGCTCACATTCAGAGCAAGCCGGTTGAGATCCTGCAGGATCGGCAAGCGGTGATGAACCACTTCCGCGCGCTCGGTTACCGCGCGCACGGCAACGTCGACAGGGCGATGAGCGAAAGGGAACGATCGAAGGGTCGCTCCTTCCCCACCTTTTCATCGTCCTTCTCTATCGGCGGTGCCACGTATCCCTTCACGATGGTCGGGTTTCCGCCGAAATCGGGGCGTTCCACTGAAATCAAAACCCTGATCATTCCGCTGCGGATGAACTTCGTATTTTTCGGTGCCAATTCTGATTTAAGCCACAGTTTCGACCCTGCTCCAGCGGTCACCAATATGACGCATTCTCCCCTTTACTTACCGGCACGGTTCCCCAACGGCACCGGTCAGTTCGTGGACCAGATGCAGAGGGCAGCGTTTTGGAACCAGATGGACCAGCAACACCAGTGGCATGTCTATATGGACGAACCCAGGGTTTTCCCCACCATAGACATCGAAGTGACGCCCGCGACCGGCACCCTGGCGCAGGACATGGCCGGCAATTTCATCGGCGACGTCTTGTTCGACTTCATCGATTCCCAGGCCCAAACAATTCTTCAACTGCTTGAGGTAGGGCCGGACACTCTGCCGATATTCGTAACGGACAACGTCACCGCCCAGGCACTCGGCTATCACACCGCTTATCCCGTTTCGGACGGTGAAGATGGCACGCGCGTTCAAACCTTCATCTACACTAGTTGGCTCGATCCGGCGGTGGTTCCTCCCATCTTTGCCGACGTGAGTACGTTCAATCACGAGCTGGCGGAGTGGACCAATGACCCGTTCACAAACAATCTGGTACCCGACTGGAACTACCCGCCGCCGACGGATCCCCTCGCCAGCTGTTCATTCAACCCCTCTCTCGAGGTGGGCGATCCGCAAGGGAACGGGCCGACCTATCCAGACTTCCCCGCAATCGAGGTACCCGTTGGACACGTGACTTACCACCTGCAACAGCTGGTGCTATGGCAGTGGTTCGCGGACCAGATCCCTTCGAGTGCGTTTGGGGGTTGGTATACGTTTCCGAGTCCTGCATCGCTCACGGTTCCGGCGGTCTACTGTCCGTAACGGTACGGATACAAAATCGGCGAGCCGCATGAGCATGTAGGATGCCCAAGATGTCCTGGCATTCTGTCCTTACAATACGCAAATAAGTAAGGCAGACAGGACACCCTCGTGGCCATCGCAACGTTGACCAGCAAAGAACGTTGAGAAAAAGCATTGGCGCGCTCGTCCCTGGCGTACCGCTGCTACTCAGTCTTGCATGTTCACATTTAGCTTCACACCGGGGACATCCACAGGCGATGCCCTGGACTTTGGCGCGGGTGATAATCGAAATACCGCTCCGTCTCGTTCTGCCTCTTCCAATACCGTCGCTCGACGAACACGTTGTCGCACCAAGCGCGGCCGTCCATGCTGATCCGGATTCGGTTCTTCTGCCGAAACCGGATGCGGCTCAGGCCCGCCTCGGTCTCCTCGGCGGAACGCACGCCGGCTTCCATTTTGTAGCGTTGCGTGTAGTCAGCGCGGGGCTCCTGCGGGGTTTAGATTTTGAGGAAAGCGTACGAGATGCTAAATTATTTGTTGAAAGTAGCTTCGGCTACCGCGCGTAAGATATCGACCATATGATCGGCCATGATGAGGGTCACGGCGAGTACAGCGGGGATCAGTAGACTGAATCGGACGATGGCAAGCACGGAGACGACGCTGCGGGTGCACTCCCAGAGGTCGTGCACGCGACTCATGCACCTTCGCCAAAGACCCGGTGGGATGGAGGGCCCGGCGGCGGGTTGAGCGGGCGGCCCTTGGGGATTCTGTGGCTCAGACGGCGTTTCGGCGCTCATATGCGTTGGTTTACTTCACTGGACCTTGGCCTTGAGCTATTCGGTGCGCATCGATACGGGCTGCGACTCCTTCCATATACGCTAAAGACTCATTTGGATCCGCAGATATTGGTGGCTGCACGACTAAGCGAATGTGGGGAGTGGCGCGCAGCACTTGATCCAATGCGGCCGGGGCCATGGGTGCCTCGTACAGCTGTAGTGCGTGATCAATCTGTGCGGCGATTCGCGTAAAGCCGTCTATGGAACTCGACGGTGGCGTATTGGGCGGCGCCACTGCCGCTGCCGGTCCAACCGCTGAGTATACGGGTGGCAGTTTGGGCGGCGCCGGAATTATAGAGGTTGAATACAGCAGAGGGGCGAGGGACTTGGCTGCCGCATCGCGCGCCGTCAACTTGCCTGGAATTCCCAGTACGTCGTACACGGTCCGAATGATAGAGGTGTGATCGTAGGGCTCGTGAGAGACGTTGCGGGGCTTCAGGAGCGGCGATACCACCACCGCCGGAACTCGCACTCCATAGTTATCGAACGCGAAGGGCGGATTGGGTGGATGAGCGGCCTTGCCCGCGTTTCGCAGGGAATCCCCTGGCGGCGTGCATTTGCCCGGGTGCAACTGATCATAGTAGCCGCCGTGTTCATCGTAGACGACGAAAAGCATGCTTTTCGACCAAACGGCAGCATTGGAACTGACTGCCTCGTAGACATCTTTGATTAATTGTTCGCCGGCGCTCAATGCGCCGGTTGGATGTTGGCTGTTGCCGTTTGTAAATTTGGAGAAAATGCCGTAGTCCGGTTCTATAAACGTGTATGAGGCTGCGTCATCCCTGTGAATATCTCTGGCAAACCTGCTCTTAAATGAACGGAATTTGTTGGGATCTGCAACAAAAACCGCTGGCATGGTGTCAATGGCGCACACTTGGGGAAAGTGATCGCCGTGATAGACACGCCAGGTTTTGCCTGCCTTCTCCAAGGCATCAAAAAGCGTTCCATTGTCGAAGGAAAATCCGAGTTTTGACCAAACCATGGAGCCAATGGTGGTCAGAGTGGACGGGCTATTGGATAAGCCGCCTGACGAACCCGCGTGGACGAAAAAGCGATTAGGCCATGTGGGCCCGGGCATGGAGGAGAACCAGTTGTCGCAGACCAGGAATTGGCGTCCCAACTCAGTGAGTACAGGCAACTTGACAGGGTCAATGCACTGCATGGCGTCGGCGCCGCTGCTTATCACAAACCCATCCAGAGTCTTTGGACGGTTCGGATTGTGGCGGGGCGCATTGTAGATTTGCTGATCGACGTCTTCAAACTCATGCTTTGCATCGCTCGCGGCCCCGTCCGGTGCCGCGTTGTTCATGGGAACGATTGCGCCCGTAGCAGTCTTGTTAGTCTTGGTCCTGTCGACGCCGGTGAGTCCTGGGATGCCGGAGTAGGTGAGCAGATGATTGAAGGAACGGTTCTCGAGCATGAGAACGAATACGTGTTCTATCGGACTGGCCATGATTATCCGCCTCCACTGCTCACATACCCAAAAGAAATCGTCGATTACCCTCGGCTAGATAACTCAAATGCGCATCCCCCTCACAGAATCTTCCACGAATCTGCGTGCAGAGTGTCATCGTGCACATCACCTTCCACTTCCACAGTCTTTCCAACCAGGGATTCGAGCACGGGGTCTTTAAAGGTGTTGCCCTGTCGGCGGCGCAGAACATGAGTATTTTCCGCCGACACGAGGATAACGGCCGTGCGCTCACTCTTGCTGCCGCGCGCAACAATTCGGTGTTCGACGGTGCCGATGTATCTCATGTTCCGCGTCGATGCAGCCTGCGGAGTCGCACCAGCTTGCCATTTTGGATAGTGGCAATGACCACGACATGCTGCTTGAACGGAGGGTCTCGACCGCCTTCTACGCCATGTAGCAGATGAAACGCATCCGGCGTTGTTCCACTCAGTGGGCGCCGACCGATCGATTGTAGAGCCGGATCCCGTATCGCGTACGAGAGCAGGGCGCCCGGCTTCAGCTTCGAATCGCGCACGGCTCGCTCCAATATACTGCGAACACCCTTAGACGTTTGTAAATCGGTCCGGTTTCGGGCAAACCCGATCATGGCGTTCAGCATACTACCGTCGCGTCGAATGCGATTTCGCCGCAATTTCCTCGCAACATCCTCTGCATTGCCGTTGAACGCGCTATTCCACATCTTGGTCTTTTGCAATGCATGTTGCGCCTTCGACACAGGTGTCACCGAAGGGTCGCCCAGCAGATTAAATTGCGCAAGGGTCTTTAAATCGGTGGGATCTAAATGCGTGGCCTGCAAGGCAAACTTTTGTCGAGCCTCGATGGCGGCGCGGCCTGTGGAGGCACCCGCCAGTACTCGCAGTACGAAGAATTGGCAGATAAGGTCGGCGGAACCGTTGCCCTCGCTGGGGCCGTACGCGATGGTCGAACTGCCGAAGAAACCGATGGCACCACGAGCAAGATAGCGATTGCAAATACCCACATCTCCCCTGGCGATCGAAGGGTCGTACAGCTGTGCGCCGTAGCAGCATTCTGCGGCCACCACCGTGCCCGCAAAGTTCATTGAGGCAAGCCGGGAGGACTCCAGGGCCGTGGGGTATTGGCTGCCATGCTGCCCGTAGAATTTGGGATCGGCTGACCCACCGTGGCAATTGATAAAGTGGGTCAGCGGCGCGAGATTATTCCGCGTCCATCTCGGACCGGATGGAGGGGACTCTCGCATAGTGAGCGAGTTACCGTAAATGTTAACGAGGCTAAGGGCGGTCGATTTCGCCCACGATCGAGCGGTCAGGCCGAAATATGCCTCGTATTTTTCCGGCGCGCGCTGCCGATACCGAGCCGCAAAATCCAAGACCTTGATGAAATAAGCAGTATTGGGACTCTTGTAGAGGTCCGGTAGTCTGCCCACCACGCGCGTCGGGCCGCGAAAGTCGGCAATATTGCGGCTGAAAGGATGTTCACATGCGTAAGGGAGATCGCTCGGCACGATACGGTCGTCATCGTCTCCGGCGGCGTATACCGGGTTTTGCAGCTCCTGATGTGCAACGATATCGGGTGAGCCAAGAATGAGTAGGTAAGCGGGCTTTGTCGCGCGCCACACCGCATCGATCGCGACTTTCGTCTCGGCCCAATCCGACGGCGCCGCGACAGGTACAGTCCCAAATCGTTTCATGGTTGCGCCATGGTCGAGCGCAACGATTCGAGTCTCGATGCCGCGTTTGGCATCCGCTTCAATCAGGGCCTGAAGCGCAATCGCAATCCTTCGATAGTTAGCCCGATATTTCTCCTTGATTGCACCGATATTCGTCACGATTACCTTATTGACAGGCGGCATAGCGTACTCCTTGACGGACAGAATGCAGGCGCGCAAAAACACTCCGCCGGCGCAACGGTCTCGTCAATCGAATCGACTGTTGCGACTGCGTCGGCAATTTATTTGGGATACATGGTCCTTATGAAAGCCTCGTCGTGTTTAGAGAGCTTGGTGTTCAACGGCGTGGCTTTAGGCGGGCTAAAAAGGCTGGCATCGAACTGGTAGAGCATGATCGAGTCCGTGTCAAATGCCGTCGCATCGATGCCGTTCGGAGAATACTTGTCCAAGATATTTTGGTCGATCGCTCCTTTTGTCCAATTGTTGGGTGGCCCAGAAAATGCCGCGTAAACAGCATCTTTGTTCCAATGTAGGGTCACTTCGGGACTCTGATGTTCGTGAATACAGCCCAGCGCGTGGCCGAACTCGTGCACCACGACGCGCTGATATTCCTGGTCGTCGGTATCGTCGCTCAGCCAACCAAAATTGATCGTGGGTTGGTCTTTCGGAAAATATTGTTCGATGAGGCAATCGGTGCCGACGGCGGACCAGGAACCCGAATCTGCCACAAACGATATTCGTATCTCCGCATTTGGATCCGTCACAAAAGAGAATGTTATGTTGGCGTATTGCTGCCACTTATGGGCGTTCCGCTGAACCTTTTGTTTTTGAATCGCCGAACCATCCATGAATTGACAGCGAAGGGTTTTGCCGTCGTCCCATTTTTTGGGGACGACAACCGCCATCTTGGCCTTAATGACCGAAGAGGCATCGAGCTCACCGGGTTTCGCCGATTTCATTATCACTTTGGCGTGTTTCGTCGCGACTTTACTCGCGGTGTCACGCGCGGAATTCAATCCCGTAGGGACAATACGATCAATGCAGGTGTGCTTGCGCCAATCAGGCGCCAGTCCAACGGATTTTGCCTTTTCGTTCATGGCCTTGCTTTAGGTTGTTGAAAATGGAGACTGGCCGATGTCACTCCAATAGAGCACGACGTCACATGTCATCGCGATACTCGCGACGACATGAAAGGAATTGCCAGTAGGGGACTCGAGTCCTTTCGCATTGGGAAGGCAAGGTAATCATTTCATCCTTGAAGTGATCAATCAGCGGTATTTGTTCTTGATTTGACGCTATTCCTAAACAAATAGCGGGTCAATAGCCCGGCAGAATCGCGTCTTGGATTATTTCAATTCTGCTTCGACGGGTAGGCGCGTCAGCCGTGCTGCGGCGCAAATTGCTGTTGGGAGACCGACGTGCCTCAGTCTTTCAGGACCTCGCTGGATGACCCGCGATAGCCCATATCGGTACCGTCGAGAGTGTGCTTTCTCGGCAGGCGTGCCTTGGCCGCGTTTTAACGCTGCTCGCGGAATTTGGAATTGCGCTCGAGGCGGATATGCCTGATGCGGGGCGCCCGGAGTATTTGCGCTGGCAAGCGGCTGGGCTGAGGCCTTCGGAATCATCTTCAGGTTTTTCAGAGGACATACACCGTTTGGGGGATGCGCAGATGCTCGCGGCTTCGGATACTAGTGACAAATTCCGCGGCTTACATTCCTAGATCTATGGAAGGAGTGAGCCACATACGTCATGTTGCGCCGCATTGTCGTTACACGGTGATAGTGCCCGACGATAGTTCTTGACCGTTGCCGATATTGGCGATAGCGTCGGCCGTAGACCATGCATTGGTCGATCATTCAAGGATGAAATGATTATGGATACCAAGCTCAATGGAGAGGACTGGCTCGCCGCCAGACAGCAGGCTCTTCGCATTGCGAAGACGACCATTACGCCGCAAGGCCAAACCTTGGATTGGATTCCGCTCGAGAGCCAATGTAACGGTGCTATCGCTACGCCACCGTCGGTTCCCGCCAGCGCAATGCTCGCCACCGACGGCGGCAAGCCGGTGTTGCCGGTGAGTTTCAATATCGGCGAGCAGGGTCCGCCTGGGCACGTTCCTATTTTGCGGCCCACACTTCGTACCTTGTTGCGCAGCACGAATCTCGCGGAAGCTCTATCGAAGCGGGGTGGGTTACGCGTCAACTTGAAGCGGCGCAACAAACAGCCGGCGGATCCGAACCCAGCGGGATATTTTCACGCCACCAGTTCACAGTCATTGGCCTCGCTGGGCTGCGAGGCGCGGCTAAACGTGTGGGATCCAAGGGTCGGCATTCCGTCAACGGCGGGGGATGATCATTCTATTTCGCAAACGTGGTTACAAAATTACGCGAAGCCACAGGTTCAGTCGATCGAAGCGGGTTGGACCGTTGATCTCACGCTAAACGGCGATTTGGAGCCGCACCTGTTTGTTTACTACACCGCCAATGGCTACGGCCCCTCCGGCGACAACCTCGGCGGCTATAACCGTATGTACGCGGGATGGGTGCAAGTCCACGCTAGCCTATTTCCGGGCTTCATCCTCGCAGACGACAGTCTTACTGGCGGCAATCAATACGAATTAGGTATCAAGTTTGCACTGGTCGGCGGTAACTGGTGGTTCGGGATTAATACTCGCGCCTCGGAGCCCTGGTCGTGGCTCGGCTATTATCCGGGTATGCTGTTCAACGGTGGCATTGCCAATGGTGCCGAGTGGTTGGCGTTCGGCGGCGAGGTCTACTCGGGTCTTGCTAATCCGTGCAATACGACGGACCAAATGGGCAGCGGCATTCAAGCAGACGGCGGCTATCGCATCGCCGCTTATCAACGCAACCTTCGCTCGCAAACGGATGCGAACGGGACGATGGTCGATTTCAACGGGCTGCCGGAAGTCGACGCGGCCGCCAGTGACTGCGCGGTCGATAACTATACGATCAGCTGCTCCATGGCCAGCGGTACCGGCTGGGGTAGCTACCAATATTACGGGGGGCCCACACCCGGCATATTTCTTAAAATCCCGACTGAAGGCATCTGGCAATGGGTCGATTACGGAACCATGGTAGATGACGGCATTCACCCTTGGAACCCAGATTTTCGCTATCTACTGACCGGCATCGTGCTCGCAGATCTTGCGAAGTACTCCAGTCCCTCGCTGACTAAGGTGTTGCTCGGCGTGGCCGCGCAGCAAATTGAAGAGGCCGCGCGCGGCATCGTTACAGAGATCAAGGGATATTCGGGCACATTGGAATAGCATTCGAGCGCAGGGAGGCTAGTCATGTCGTCCTTGGAAACGGGCGCCCTGAAATTCGCCATTCTCTTGTCGCTCTCAGGGTTTTCGCTTTACCCGCCCACCCGTATCAGAGCGCAACGAGCCCATACAACCCAAAGATCATCCAGCTAGACGATTTCGGGTCGTTGCGGGATGCCGACTATGCAACCAGGTCCTTGCTACCAGTGCTGTGGCAGATCCGCTTGTGGTAGATGACTTTGTCGATGTGCCACACGCCGGGCATCAGACCTTTGGATATTCCCACGGCTATTCGATGTCCTCATGACGAGATCTTGGTAGCCGCCCGCGAGATTGCACGTCGGGAGGATACGCAGTCGCCAGTCACTCTCGAAGCTTTGGTAGCGACACACCGTCGGTCATCATTATTCTCTTTGTAGGTCAAATTCGCGCATCCGCCACCCCGTTTGCCAGGGCGGCAAGCAGCAAGACGATCACTGAATATAAGGGAAGCATGAAGTGGTGCCAGGTGATGCCGGTTTCGATCACCGAGCGCTCCGGATTGTCCCGCTGATAGTGAACCACCACCGCCTGGCCTACAGAATGCGATCTCGACACCGCGAAAGATTCGTCGTGGCGCCCGAGCAGCGACGCTGCGCCACTGTAGCGCTGCCCGCTCAAAAAATATTCATAGCGAATTTCGGTGCGATAATTGCCCGACGAATTGCCGCCGCCGGTCTTGGAGAAAAGCACCCGGCCCTCGACGGTCGGCCAGGACGAGGCCGCCATCCCTGCATAGATACGGTACAGGCCCAGGCTCATGAGCAAAAAGCTGATGCATGCCAGCACCATTGCAAGCTGGAAGCGAGGCCTCCCGCGGCGAGCCTCTGCGGCTGCCGTGCCGCAGGTCGATGGCGATTTGCGTTGGGTCAGTCCCGGCAATAGTCCGGTGACCGCGAACATGAGACCTGCGGCGATCCACAACAGGTCGTCGAAATTCGGGCCGGGTTCGAGCACTGAACGGCGGGGGTTGCGCGGATCGAACGCCACTCGGGGATGGCTGCCGACGGGGTACGCAGCTTGCGCCGCACTGACCTCTATTGATCTCATCTGCCAGCGATTCATAAAGACGCTGTAGCGAAAGGTGTCACCGCTGTGCTCAGAGCCGTTGACGAGGTACGCGTAGCGGATGTCGACATCGCGACGCCTGCGCGTGTCGTTCGATGTGGAATAAGTGATCGTGGCAGCCGCCTGGGGCCAGCCACTGCTCACGATGCCGTAGTACAGCGATTGCGAGCTGAACCAAAGCAGGCCGAACCCCAAAGTCATCGCGACCCAAGCCCAGCGTTCGCGCGGCAGCGTCCAGGACGGAGTCACCGCGAGATGATACATGGGCGACTCACATTCTCGCCTTCGCAGTATCGAAGATCTTCTTGGCCTTCAGAGGCGCGTCGTCCACGCCGGTGAATATCATTTTCATGAGATCCTCGCCGGTTTGGATCATCAGGGCGGGCCCAACGGCGATGGCTTGATCGCCAATGCCATCGTACGGGCTCGCAATGCCCGGCTCTTTTCGATTCATGAGACCGAAAGCACGCATGGCAACTTCTCCGTCTCCCCAATCGACCTCTAGCTCGACGGCTGGATAGCCTGAGGCGGCTGCCCATTTGCAGTCGCTCTCGCCGCTCGAGTGAGTAAGGTCTTTCGCGCTCACCGCCACGCCCAAAATGCCGGACATCTCGGCTTCGGTGACCATATCGCACGCCTTGGCCACGGGGCGTTGTGCGGGTGCGAGCGCGGCGACCGCAGCGGCCGAAGGCGCATCGCGGTCGGCCGAGGCGCCAATGCCGGCGGCCGGCGGTTTCGAGGCGCCGCAGGCAGTGAGAGCGGCGATCACGAGAAGCGCAGCGGCCTGGAGCGCGCCGCGGGGGCAGGGCTGCAAACGAGGGTTCGTCATGAGTTTCTCCTTGGTACAGGGCAGAATTATTGCCGCACCAGTTCCACGCGCCGATTGCGGGCGCGTCCTTCCGGTGTGTCATTGTTGGCTTGCGGCTGGGAGGCGCCGAAGCCGCCTGTGCTTAATCGGTCAGCAGCAGTCTTGTATTGCTCGACGAGGGCCGACTTGACTGCGGTTGCCCGCAGCCGGGACAACTCAAGGTTAGATGCGTCACCGCCGATGTTGTCGGTATGGCCGCTGATGTTGAGCTTCCAGCCGCGGTTTTTCGTGAGCACCGCGGCAATCTCTGCGAGCACCGGCGCCGACTCTGGACGCAGCCGATCGCTCGCAAAATCAAAGTAAATGCCGTACACATCGACTTTCTTGTCGACCGCCAGCCTCTGTTCTAGATTTGCATCATCGGGGTAGGAAATCTTGGTGTAGCGAATCCCAAATTTCTCGCCGGGTCTCTGGTAGTCGAGTACCAGCGGGAAGCCTTCGTCATCCACCACGGTCGCGGTGGTCTCGAGGTTCGATCCTTCGCTGGCGATGGCGACCAAGACCGGCAACTCGACCGGCCGATCATTAATGATGATGCTGGCTGTCTTAGGCGAGCGTTTGTTGGTCACCAAGTCACCGTCGTAGTCGGACAGAAGCGGCTGCGCACGCGTACGCCACGACGTGCTGATCTCGATGTAGCGGTGACGGGTGATGCCTTTCGTCTTGAGCTCGTGCAGTGAGCGGCTCGATAGGCTGAACATCGTCGTGGGTGAGGTCACCGTGGGCACGGACTTTTGCGGTGCGGCTTCGGTGCGGTAGAAATAAGCGCTGCGCAGATCACTCTGGCAGAGGCGCCGCTTGTTCGTGATTCGTTCACCGGTTTCGCCCGACGGACAGTTCTGGGTGATGTCGACGTAGTAGTCCGTCACCGCCGTCACTTGCTTCAGGCATTCAAATTCGTGGCCGTCCACCATCCAGATGCTCGCCAACGTGAGACCGATTTTGAGTGGCACGAGGGTGGTTCGCTCTTGCGCGGCGGCGTTGGCCACCTCGATGGGACACTCCTCTGCGAGGATAAGTCCCACGGGAAGCTTCGGTACCTCCCCCGGGGAGGCGGAGGCAGGCGCTGCCGCCGGCGACGGCGTCCCCAATCGCGCGAGCAGCGCTTTGCCGATGGCGACCGCGCGCGCCTCGGAATCCGGCCTCATGGGCAGCGTGATGGTGACCCGGGTTTCACCCGTGCGAATGCTGAGCACGCCCTCTTGACTGTAAAAGGCGTGATCGCCGAGTTGCACGGCATGAGCCACCCGTTGCCCGGGATCGCTGCCTCCGAAGGCATCCGAGAGCTGCTGCTCGAACGAGGATGAGCCATCGTGACGCCATTGGATTTCGATTTCGGCTTGGGCGTAGCTATCGGGGGCGCCTGGCGGATAGGCGCAAGACGCCGTGTCGGCGGAATTCTCTTCAATGAGCGAGCCGATGGCTGCCCCTAAAAGATTCGCCATCTCGGCGCGAGTGATGAATGAACAGGCCTGCCCCGGAATTGCCGCGGCGCTGTTCGCTGCGCCGGCTGCGGCAGCCACCGCGGCGCTCCCGGCAGATGCGGCTGCTGGCGCAGCGGCGACGGGGTTCTTCGATCCGCCGCAGCCAGCCAAAAGCGCCGCGGCGATGAGTGTCAGGGAGGTAACCCACGACCGCCGTAATGCAGGCATGGCACCATCACACCGGGCCATGGAGGGTCTCCTTGGCGGGCCGGTCTTCATCGGGCGGCTTGCAGCCGCCGATTTGGTTGGTTTTACTGATAATGGTCAGGGGAGTGCTGGGTTGCAAGCCGCCCTGCCCGGTGACCCGATACTTGATGTTGAGAAAACTCAGGACGGAGTTGATGAGCTCGGTGACGGATTTTGGTATGAAGTACCCGACGCCGCCGTTCAGCGCGACCACGAGTGTTGCTCCGTTGCACGCGATCATGCCGATGTCAGAGTTCCGGAATGCACCTACCGCCGTCGTGAACGAGAAGTACGGCCCCGCGGCGAATCCATGGGTGCCGATGCCGGCAATGACTCTCACTTGATTCGACAGATTCAAGCCCATCAGGCCCATCGACAGGCCCTCGCCCGTGCGGGTCATGCTCTGTTTGGAGGTGAAGCCGACCGGACCGGCCACGCCCCAGGTCCCGCCTTGATAGTCGACCTTGAATCCGCCGCTGAAAGTGTATTCTCCGATGGCTTTCAGTGTGCTGTCCCTGACTCCAAGTCCCGTCTTGATCTCGAAGCGCTGCCGAACCGTGATGGCGAGGGGCACCGGTCCGATGCCGCCGACGGGGATGCTGAAATCCGTGTCTGGTTGCAGGAGTGCATCCACATTGGCCCGCATGCCGACGTCGCTGCCGACGGCGAATTGCCAGGTCAGGCCTGCACTGCCTTTGAGTTCGATCGACACGCTGGCGATTCCCAGGCCCGCGATTTTGATATCCACATCGAGAGTGGGAGCGGCCAAATGCACGAAGGTCTCCGCCGATACCTTCAGGCCACCGCCTTTTGCGCTGACGCGCATGCCGATTGCCGAGGTGCTTACATAAGGAATGGTTCTGAAGTTCTTATTAAGGAGGTTGGATACGTCCGGCGGGTTGCTGAGGGGCGGCGATGAACCAGGAGTAGCCTGCACGCGGTAGAGTTTCCATCCTGACTCGGTGCTGAACATCGCCGGCATCACGCCAACACGCGGACGAGCAAGCGCCGCCCCGGAGACCACCTGACCGGGGAGATCCGGGGATCTGTAGGCGATCGCTTCACCGAAATCAATAGGCATGTTGGCGATGTGAATGTGAGCCTCGCGAATGACGTCGGTGAGCGTTACCGGACCCACCGTGACGATCAAATTGGCGCCCTCCTTGCGCACATCGAGCACGCGGCCCACGGCACGCCCCGTCATAAAAAACACCTTGCCCGGTACTAGCTCGTTTGCGTGCGGGGCATCGCCATCGATCGTCCACCGGAAGCCGTTGGGATCCTGCGAGCGGATGGCTTCCGCACCACCGCCGACCACGATCACATCGGGCTGGTAGGTCACCGTGTTGTCGGGAACGGGCGCAATGCCGTACTTCTGCTCCGCCTCGGTCAAGTCCGATTTTTTCAGCTGATGGGGTGCTCCGGGAAAGCGGCGCGGCGGTCCATAGCGCTGCGATCCGGCTCCCTGCGATGCGGAATCGGGGTCGTGCCGCTCGCCGCATCCCGGAATCAGCGCCGCAGCCAGAACCATCAAAAGCACGTGAGAGCGCATAACAAAGGGTCTCCCGGTCTTATCGGCATCCATGTAGGGAGTAACGCGCTTTTGCCGCCCGCTGGACATCGGCGGTGGAAAATACATTTGCAAGCCACAGTGCGCGCGCGGGTATATTAAAATCAGTCATTGATGTCCAAAACGACAGCCGATCGCGTTTTCCTCAATAGGAAGCGCAATGCCTTTAAGGAAAACTTGACATGATCAGAAAACTGCAGCCTGCTGCGACGGCGGTCCTTACCCTGGCATCGTTGATTTCAGGTGGGGTGGTCCTTGCGGATGTCACCATCGAACAACAGACCACGATCCACGCCTTCATCGTCAAGGCGCATGGCACGAGCACCGACAGAATCGCCGGCGACAAGCAACGCACTGAGACGCAATTTTCTTGCGACGGCGTCATGTCGATGTTCTGCGGACACAACAAAGCCACCGATATTGTGCGCGTCGATCGCGCGGTGACCTGGAAGATCGAGCCCAAACAGAAGCGCTACACCGAGATTCCGTTCCCGACACCCGAGGCCCGACGCGCGGCGCTCGAACACGAGCAAGCCGTGATCGAGAAGCTCAAGTCCTGCCCGCAGCCGAAGCAGCCGGCCGCCACCAGCGTCGATACCTCCCAATGCGAAATGACGCCGGCGGTGTTCGCCGTAAACAAAACGCAGGACGTCAGCAGCATCATCGGGCATTCGGCACAACGTACCACCGTTTCAATGACCCAAAGCTGCAAGGTCAAGGACAGCGGCGACGTGTGTAGCATGAGCTATTCGTTTGACGTCTGGTTGACTCAAGATGAATTACCGGGTCTGGCCGATCGGATGAACTTCGAAAAGGCCTACCAGCGAAAGCTCGGAGGAACCGATGCGTCTGCCTTCAACTCGCAGGAGATGAGCTCGGTACTCGCACCGTACGCTGACGGGCTCAAGCAGATGCAGGCGAAGGCGGCCGACTTTAAGGGCTATCCCCTGAGGACGACGTTCCGGTTCGCGGTCGGCGGGGCGCATTGCCGCCTGTTACCCACTGCGGGCGCAGCGTCTGCGGATGGAACTTTGAACAGCGCGAGCACGGCGGCGGGGGAGGCGGGTGCGAATTCCGCACAGCACGCTGCGGGGTGGGGCGCCGAGGACGCCGTACAGCGGTCGACCGGCAACAGCCTAGGCGGATACGTGGCGGGCTCCGCAGCGGGTGCGTTTACCCAGAATCTGGTCAGCGGTTTGTTCAAGAAGAAAAAGCCCGACCCGGCACCGAGCGCGGCGGCACCGAGCGCCGGTCCGTCATCGGCTGCCGGCGAACTCGCCGGGACCACGGTGGCTGAAATCAACGTGGAGACGACAGCGATCGATCCCGCGCCGGTTGCGCCCGATCAGTTCGAAGTACCCGACGGCTGGAAAAAACTTGAGCCCAAGTCCGTCTCTGCAGAGAGTCTGCCCAGTTGCCCCGGCGGTTGAGCCTCGGCGGACACTTGCCATGAAATCAAGATTCGTGACGCGCGGTATTCCATGGTGGGAGCGGGTGCTGCGTTGGGCAACGCCTGTACTGATGCTGTGGTCGGCGGCTAGCGCGGAGGAGATCCATCAGATTCCCTTGGTCGATGGTCTATCGGTGATGAGCGCATTTGCATCCGACCGGCAGGGCGACTATGAGGTCGTGAAAGTGGTCAGCGATTCCACGCCCGCATCGTTCAAGCTGACGGCCTCGGGCGAGGCTGCGGATGACTCCGGCGAGGTGCGGGAAATAACCGTTTCGCGCACAATCAGGCGGGAAGATTGGCGCAACTCGCGAATCATGCGCCGCCGCTTTGAGGAATCCGATCCGCCGCAATTTTCCGGCACGACGCCGGAACTTTCCGCCGTGGCGGTCAACGAAGTTCGCGCGCTCGGCCGAACCACCGTCACATATCTCGAAATCGAATCCGGATTATTGGGTGCCACGGTCATCGCACGTACGATGACCGGAACTTTGGCGCGAGTGGGGGACGGCAAGGCCGAAATCACCGTTCAGGTCAACGGCCGGCCGCAAGCCTTGCGGGCGCTGCACATCGTAGGCCGGCTTGCTGATGACGGCGATGGCGATGATTTCGACTACTTCATTCTCGATGATGCGGACAACCCCTTGATCTTGCGTGGACGAGGTCCGGGATTTAATTCCGCGGTCACGCGCATCGATTTTCCCCAGCCGACCTCCGCAGCCACATCCCTCGAGCGGTCCTTGAGTGAACAGAAGCATGCGCTGGTCTACGGGATCTATTTCAAATTCGCGCGCGCCGACATCCGTCCCGTCTCCGAGCCGGTGCTCAAGGAGATCGCCGCCGTTTTGAGAAAAAATCCCGGCTGGACGCTCAGCATCGTGGGACATACCGACGGTATCGGCAACCCTGCGGCGAATTTGGATCTGTCACGCCGGCGGGCAGCGTCCGTTAAAACGGCACTCGTCGGGCGCTATGCCATCGACGCGGACCGATTGACCACCGGAGGCTTCGGTGCCTCCGAGCCACAGGCAACCAACAATACGCCTGAAGGGCGCGCCCGCAATCGACGCGTTGAACTCACGCGGCAATAAGCCATACCCGCGACTAGGAGTGTATGCAAGGTCGATTTGACTGATATTTGAGTTGATCCTCAAACGCAGGGGCGCGCCTTGTGCGCCTTACATCCGTGGCTTACCCTGGGCAATAGGTGTGTTCTGGGGTGGCTACGCATTCTGCGCTATGGATATTGAAAAGGCAGCGGAGGTGTCTGAGATGCTCGCCTCGGCTGCCGTTGGCGACCGGGCCGCTATCGACCAGTTGTATGCCATTCTGTACCCAGAATTGCGAGCGCTCGCGCACCAGCGGCTGCGTGGCTCGCATAATACCGTGATGCTCGATACCACCTCGCTGGTGCACGAATCCTACCTGCGTTTTGCCAAATCCGGCAAAATCGCCGTCGAAGATCAGCAGCGATTTCTGGCATACGCAGCGCACGTCATGCGCTCGGTCGTGGTGGATTATGTCCGCAATGCGAAGACACAGCGCCGTGGCGGCGAGCACCTGAATGTGACCTTCGACACGAATCTTGCCGACTCGATCGCATCCTCGGCGGACGAGGTCATTCGCGTCAACGATTTGCTGGACGAACTCGCGGCCGTCGATAGCCGTCTAGTGAGCGTCGTGGAGATGCGGTATTTCGCGGCCTTGGACAACGACGAAATCGCGCGCTGCCTTGGGGTGACGGACCGCACCGTGCGGCGGGATCTGGAAAAGGTGCGTTTGCTCTTGCTCGATGCGGCCGGCTAGCCTGCCGCCGAAAGTGCCTGCATGAAGCGTACGACCGCCGAATACATCCGACTTCTCGCTCTGCTGGACGAAGTGCTGGATCTGCCAGAGGAGTCGCGCGCCGCATGGGTCAATGAGTTGCCGGACGCGGACGCAGACCTCGCGCCGACGTTGCGTCGGATGCTGGCGACGGCGGCGCACGAGACCACCGAAATCGAGGAACTGCAAGGCCGCATTGCCGTAGCCGTGCTCGAGGCTGCGGCGCGGCCCGACGCCGCTTGTCTAAAGACCGGCGACCTTGTCGGTCCCTATGAACTTGTGCGAGAGATCGGGCGGGGCGGAATGGGATTCGTCTGGTTGGCGAAGCGAGCCGACGGCGCATTCAAGAGATTGGTTGCCTTAAAGCTCCCCTATGCAGCCTGGACCGGCCGCTTGGCCGAGCGTATGTCGCGGGAGCGGGACATTCTGGCCGGGCTCGAACATCCTAACATTGCGCGCTTCTATGACGCGGGCATCGACACCCTGGGCCGTCCGTTCATGGCGATGGAATTCGTCGAGGGACAGGCCATCGATGTGTACTGCCGCGAACGGCAACTGTCGCTTCGGGACAGGCTAGGCTTGGTGCTGAAGGTGGCCACCGCCGTCGCCTTCGCTCATTCTAAGCTGGTGGTTCACCGCGATCTGAAGCCGGCCAACATGATGGTCACCGGCGAGGGCGAGGTCCGCCTGCTGGATTTCGGAATCGCAAAGCTCATCGAGGGCGACTCTGCTGCCGGCGCGCCGGAGACGCAATTTGCAGGCCGCTTGCTGACTCCGCACTATGCATCTCCCGAGCAGATCCGCGGCGCTGCGATCGGCACCGCAACCGACGTGTATTCACTTGCCGTGGTGACCTATGAGCTCCTGACCGGAACGCGGCCGTATCGCCTGAAGCGTCAGGATGCCGCAGAATTGGCGCAAGCCATCGCCGAAGCCGACCCGCCGATCGCGAGCGCCGTCGTGCGGGAAGCGCAGTTGAGGCGCCAATTGCGGGGCGATCTCGATGCCATCTTGAACAAAGCGATGAAAAAGAACCCGACGGACCGCTACGGGTCCGTCGAGGCTTTTTCAACTGACTTGCAGCGTTACCTGAACGGTGAAGCCGTGCTCGCGAGGCCCGACAGTAGCGCTTACCGCTTGCGCAAGATCGCGAGGCGCCATCGCGTCGCCTTGAGCACTGCCTTTGTCATTGTCCTCGCGCTGAGCGCCGCGACGTCCGTGTCACTGATGCAGGCCCGCGAGGCGAAAAGGCAGGCCGCCCGGGCGACGGCGACGAAGGAGTTTCTGCTCAGAGTGTTTCGCGCCAATGACCCGCGTATTGCGGCGGATAAGCCGCGCAGCGAAATAACGGCTCGGGAGCTGCTCGATGTGGGTGCCTCACGGATCGAGAAGGAATTTGCAGGACAGCCGGACCTGCAGATCGAGCTGCTGGGACTCACCGCGGACATGTACGACACGATGTCCGAGGAGAAACAGTATGCCGCGGCACAAAAGCGACGCATGGAGTTGGCGCGAGCCTATTACGGTGCCAAAAACCCCATCGTCATCCAAGGTCTGCTCAGCGAGGCCGATGGCGCGTGTCAGCGGCAAGATTACAACAAAGTCCAACGCCTGCTGGAGGAAACCGACATTGCTCTGCGGAGCTCAGGTCAGGATCGTGGCTTACTGCGCGCGAACTGGTTGCGGACCAAGGCGCGCATGCTGAGCAGCATGGGGGGCCGCCAGGAGGAGTTCCGGCATACGCTCGATCAGGCGTTGGCCCTTTATGAGGAGGTTGCACCCCGCAGCAATGATTATGCGGCTGCTTTGAGTCTTGCCTCACTCGATCAAACCGAGAGTGGCGATAATCGGCAGGCCGCCCGGCTTCTGGTTCGCGCCTTGGAGGTAGCGCAAGCGGCACCGGGACGAGACGATTCGATCATCGCAGACTTTCTATACAACCTGGCGAGGAATCAGGAGCGTCTCGGTGATTTCTCCGCCGCGGAAGCGACCTATGATCGGGCGGAGAAGCAGGCGCGCGAGACTTATGGAGAGCGCAATGCCGTTTATTGGATAGCGCTTGCCTATCACGCACGCCTGCTACATCAACGCGGCCAACCAGAACGCGCCGATGCGCTATTTGCAAACATGCTGGCGGTCATTCCCAAGGACTGGTCAACCAATGGGAACGACAAATGGGCGCGCGAGACCTACGCTGAGTGTCTTACAGCGGAAGGTCGCGCGCCCGAGGCCATCCCCTTGCTGGAGGAATCCCAGCGATATTTTCTCGCGCACTTTCGCTCCGACTTTACGGTGCGCGAAGTGCGTCGCAAACTGGGCGACGCCTATGATCAAATCGGCCGTACCGAGGAAGCAAGAACTCTTCTGCAAGCCGCTCGTGATGAGTCGATTGCCAAAGATGCTCAGACGTCGCCGTGGGCATTGCGCATGCGGGAGCGCTGGGCGCGTTTCTTGCTAGACCACTCGCAGCCTCGCGACCGTGACTTTGCGGCTGCCGACGCCGAACTGCATGTCGTGCTCGAGAAGGCGGCAGATCGGCCACTGTTGGAAGTCGCTCTTGCCCATTCAGATCTGGCGCGTATCGCCGCCGCGCGGAACGAAACGTTGCCCGCGCTACGGGAAAGCGAAGAGGCGCTTGCCGCACTCGCGCGGGTGCAGGGGCTTTACGACGTGCGGGTACAGCCGCAATTGTGGCTGGTGCACAGCGCTCAATTGCTGAGGAGCGGCGATGCGACCGCCGCCAGGGAATGGGCGGCGAAGGCGCTGCAAGCGAGTATTGGGTATAACGCCGCCGCCAGTGGGGCGATCGCAGATGCGCAGAACGCTGTGCGGCTTGCCGACGCCGCTTCGATCCCATATGCACGGGAAACCCCACCATTACTGCGCAGTCGCGACATGGCGAAGGGGAATGCTGAGCGCATTCACTGAGGGCTGGGGATACCCATCCCACACTTTAGTGATCGACAGGTGTTTGCGCCCTCAGCCTGTAAATTTCACGGCTGATGTCCAAACGGACGTGCAAATCGCGTTATTACAAGTACCTGTACAAAACAAGGCGAAACGAATGCGGTTGCAAGTGCTTAGCGAGTTCTTCGTGGGTGAGAGCATGGTCACTGCCGTGCGGAATTGCGGTTTTGCGATTGTACTTTCGGCGTCAATCACCGCCACCGCGAGCGCGCAATCAGACGCCACACTGAACCTCATTGGCGGGCAGGTGGTGGTCTTGCAGGCGAAAGTTAACATATTGGAAACTCGCGTTCAGAGCGATCACGATGCCTCGCTTCTGATGAGGGGCCAGCTGGATCAAGCCCGGAAAGACATCACCAAGCTGCAACAGGATATGGCGACACAGCAAGTCGTGACGGATGCATTGCAGTCTGCTGTTTCCCAATTGCTGAAGCGTTCGCCGGAAGATCCGAGCAAGCCGACGCCGCGGAAGCCATCCGACCAACCTGCCGACAATCAATCATCGACGGTGCGTGCGCCTTTCGTTGTGAAGGACAACTCGGGACGGATCGTGTTCAAAGTCGATGTGGGCCCTGGTGGGAACGGGGCACGCGCCACGATCGGTAATGCAGCCGGCAACCGCATCGAGATAGGCCCGGGTTCCGGTGGTTCGGCAGCTGTGACGATCTTTGATGATTCAAATACCGCGCTTGCAGCTCTCGTCGGCGACCCGAAAGGCAGCTTCGTAAGGGTCAAGGACAGTGAGCAATCCGCATTGCTGGGCCGTCTCGAGTCCGAGGGGCGAGGCTTGTCGCTGCGCAAGGGCGCGAACGAGTTCGTGACACTTTCGCCCGACAAGACCGGCGCAGGCACCGTGAAAGTATTCGGCGCTTCGGGCAGCGCCGTTGCCGGTTTGTACGCTGACGCCACCGGCGGTCAACTGGTGCTTACGGGGCCGGGGGGCGGAAAAACTGAAGCAAGCGTGTCCGCAACCGCGAGCGGCGGGAGAGTGCGCGTGTTTCCCATCGGAGGCGGCAGTGTGCGTGCGGAGCTCGCAGCAGACGGCGCTAAAGGTGCCTTGAACATCTTTGGAAGCGACGGCAGCAACGCTGCCTCGTTGACATCACTGGAGTCCAAAACGGGCCGGCTCGAGATCAACAATGCCGATGGTAACAAAGTGGTAGAGGCCGGCGCGACGAAGGCCGGAGCTGGCTTCGTGACCACGGGACCGTACGATACCGGCGTGGCGGGGAGCATGCTGAGTGTGGGCATGCCAGCCTCTTCGCTGCTCGGCAGCATGAAGTCGAAGTAGCCGAGCGCCGGTGGAGCCAATCACTTCCTGAGTTCCTAGCTTCTACATTCGCTCTTGATGTGCCAGGATTGTGGCCTGTCGGCGGTAACCGGCGACTTGCTGCGGCCGCCTGATGATGATTTGGGTTAAAGTAGAGGCATGTCCCAAGCTTTAGGCGTATGAAGACAGTTCTAAAATCCCCTGCCTCTGGACTTCGGCGCCTGCCGGCGCTGTGTTGGGCATTGGTCTGTATTTTATTGGCGATTCAAGGGGCAGCCGCTGCTGCGGCGACGCAGTGCGCTGTCGGGGAGCCCGGATCGAGTATGGAGTCCTCCATGCTTGAAATGACCCTTCACTCGGTCATGCCAAACGATGCGCACCCCGATCGCTCTGCGTTGGCGGGCTGTCAACGTTGCCATTCGCACACCCAAAGCCATGGTTGCTCGGGGCTACTCCATGGCTGCAATGCACAACTCGCTGCTACAAGGCCGTCCTCGCTTGAGCTGCGGGCCGTGCAACTTCGGGTCGAGGTGCTTCCCGCAGCGCTCCCCCGCATTGCGACCCTCGCGTTTGATCCTCCTCTAAGACCTCCACCCGCGTAATACAACTCGCCACGCTTTGCGGCGTGGCTTCCAGGTTGTTATTGCCCGTGCCCGCGCGCACGAGCGCTATTCGCTAGTGGAGTTCGTATGAAATTCTCGTCTTTGCGAGGGGGCGGCCCCGACGTCGGACGCCGCCGTGTGGTTCAAGGGTTGGCGCTGAGCGGCCTGGCCGCGGCCTCCGGATTTTCCATTTTTCCGTCCCGCGGCCGTGCGCAAAGCCTGCCCGTCACAATGGGCCCCCAAACCTTGAGCGGCACCGAGTTTGATTTGACGTTAAGCGACACGCCCATGAATCTTAGCGGGCGAATTGCTTCGACCACCTCGATCAACGGCAGCATCCCCGCTCCGACCTTGATTTGGCGCGAAGGCACCACGGTGACCTTGCGCGTGCACAATAAGCTCACCACCTCGAGTTCCATCCACTGGCACGGGGTGGTTTTGCCCTTCCACATGGATGGGGTGCCGGGGATTAGCTTTCCAGGCATCCCGCCCGGTGAAACGTTCACTTATCAGTTTCCGGTCCGTCAGAGCGGCACCTATTGGTATCACAGCCACTCCCGCTTCCAGGAGCAAACCGGCCTTTACGGTGCGATTGTGATTGAGCCGTCCGCCGGCGAGCCGATCCACGCGGATCGCGACCACGTCGTTCTCTTCAGCGACTGGACCGACGAGAACCCGGAACGCATCTTCATGACGCTCAAGCAGATGAGCGACTTCTATAATTTCCAATTGCCGACGGCCGCAGACTTTGCGCGGGATGCGAACTCAATGGGTGTCAAAGGCGCGCTCGCCAAGCGGCGCACGTGGAATCAGATGCGCATGAACCCCACGGATTTAGGCGATGTCTCCGGCGCGGCTTATACCTATCTTGTGAATGGTGCATCGCCAGCGGCGAATTGGACCGGCATGGCCCAAGCGGGTGAGCGCGTGCGCTTGCGATTGATCAACGGTTCGTCCTCGACCTTCTTTGATGTACGCATTCCCGGCCTCAAAATGACCGTGGTCAGCGCCGATGGCCAGGCGGTGGATCCCGTGACGGTGGAGGAAATTCGTATGGGAGTCGCCGAGACCTACGATGTCATCGTCGAGCCGCAAGACGACCGCGCGTACACGATCTTCGCCCAATCCATGGACCGCTCGGGGTACGCCCGCGCCACGCTTAGCCCTCGGCCCGGTGTGGAAGCCGAGGTACCGGTGCTTGATCCTAAGACGTGGCTCACCATGACCGATATTGGCATGGGCGGCATGGAAATGGCGGGGCACATCGCCATGCAGAGCATGCAGGGCATGTCGATGGAAGACATGAAGAGTAAGAACCCGTCCATCGATATGCGCGTGATGAGCCCATCGCGTGCGCTTGACGACCCGGGTCCGCGCTTACGGGATAACGGCCGGCACGTGCTGACCTACGCCGATCTTCACACCACGGGTGGCTCGCAGGACCCGCGCGGCGCGCAGCGCGAAATACACCTACGCCTCACCGGTAATATGCGGCGCTTCATTTGGGGTTTTGATGGAAAGAAGTTCTCGCAAAGTGAGCCGCTGCATTTCGATTACGGCGAACGTCTGCGAATCGTGTTGAGCAATGACACCACGATGGCGCATCCGATTCACCTGCACGGCGTGTTTGGCGAGCTCGAAGCGGCCAATGGCGAGGTGCTGGTGCGCAAGCACACCTTTATCGTGCAGCCCGGCAAACAGTTGAGCTACTTAGTCACGGCCGATAACCCGGGGCAGTGGGCGTATCACTGTCATCTGCTCTATCACATGGAAGCGGGCATGTTCCGAGAAGTGGTGGTCGCGTGAGGGGGTGCGCAGCGAACGCCTTAGTGGGCGTTTTCGCCTTGCTCGCCGGCGCCTCAGTCATCGCACAACAAAGCACCGCACTGCCGATGAATATGACGCCCGAGGAGATGCAAAAGATGCCTGGGGCTCAGCCGCCGCAGCTCGACACGGCGAACCGCAGCACTCATGCAGCGGATCCGGCACTGGAGCGACCCGCTGCGAGTGAACACTTCATGCCGCCGATGATGCGCGGCATGGACACCGATATGAACGATGCCGGCGTCGTTCACCGTTTCTGGATCGAAAACCTGGAAGGTATTTTGGGCACCCACAATGGCAGCGCCTGGGATGCACAAGCCTGGCTTGGTGGGGATTTCGATAAGCTGTGGGTGAAGAGTGAGGGTGCAATCCTTCAGGGCAAGACGCTAGACTCCAAAGTCGAGGCCCTGTGGGCCCACGCCATACTTCCGTTTTGGGACACACAACTCGGCCTGCGCCATGATTTCAGCGGGGGCCCCAGCCGTGAATGGCTGGCGTTCGGTGTGCAAGGGATCTCTCCTTATTGGTTCGATGTTGAACTCACCGGTTACTTGGGCGAGGCGGGACGCACCGCGATTCGTCTCAAGACCGAGTATGACCTCTACCTTACGCAGCGACTGATCTTGAAGCCGGAAATAGAATTGAGCGCCTATGGCAAACCCGACCGAGCACGGCAAATAGGCGCGGGTTTAAGCGATGGTCAATTTGAGCTGCGACTGCGCTACGAGTTCTCTCGCCGCTTCGCCCCCTACGTCGGTTACGTCTACAACCGCAGGTTTGCGGCCTCGGCAAGGCTCGCGCGCCTGGTGGGTGACCCCGTGGTTGACCATCGCGGGGTGGCGGGCGTGGAATTCTTTTTTTGAACGATCGTCTTTAATGAGGATAAGGAGTATTTGGTGACAAAGTTAACGTTGTTGGCCGGTGCTTGTCTCTCTCTCGTGGCATTGGCTGCGCAGGCGCACGCCCATTTGAAGTCCTCGAACCCCAAGGAAGGCGAGCTCGTGAGGCAAGTGCCCGCTTCGATCTCACTGACCTTTTCAGAATCCGCGCGCATTACCGCGGTGTCGATCCAGAAGGACCTCGAGCCCAAGCAGGCACTCATTGCGCCCACCACTGTCGGCGAGCAAATGAGCGTCGAAGTACCCAAACTGACCGCCGGCAGCTACACCTTAACTTGGCGGGTTGCGAGCACCGATGACAATCACATCATGTCGGGTGAGCTGCATTTCAAAGTATCGCCGATGAAGCTAGACATGCCCGTGAAACCGTAAGGGACGCAACGCGTGCGTCCCGATACGTTGTCGGTGATCCTGCGCAGTGCAGGCTTCATTGCGATGTTCCAAGCGACCGGCATGGTGCTCTTCATTGCCATGCACGGCCGCCGGCTTGCGGTGTCCCTCTCATACCTGCGCCGGATTACCAAACTCTTTTCTATCGCGGCAGCGGTGCTGCTCGTAGGGCAGTACGCGTTGGAGGCCGCACGAATGGCGGACGATATGTCAGGCATCGGCGATCCGGCACTGCAAATGTTGGCGATGCACTCGGCGAGCAGCGTGGTGCTTGCGCTGCGTCTTCTAGGGTTGAGCGTTATTGTCGCCGCCATCGATCGAGCCGATATCGGGATCCCGTTGGGCGTCATTGGCGCGACCGTGGTGATCGGCTCCTCTATCTTGACCGGCCACACGGTGGCTAATCCATTGCGCTGGGCCCTGGCACCGCTTCTGCTCGTGCACTTAACGATTGTTGCCTTCTGGTTTGGGGCAATCCTTCCGCTGTACGTGGTCAGCAGTCGTGAGAATTCTGCGATCGCATTGGCGGTGACTGAGGCGTTTTCGAGGGTTGCCGGTTGGCTGGTACCGGGAATCTTCGTCGCCGGCTTTGCGCTCAGCCTGATCCTCGTTCACCACCTGGGGGAATTCCGTCTTTCGTATGGGAGATCGCTTCTGGGGAAAGCGGCGGGATTTGCCATTCTCATGGGTCTTGCGGCGTTTAACAAATGGCGCCTGGTGCCTGCGATCGCGTCGGGCAATCCCACTGCTCGGCGGGCATTTCGATGTTCCCTTGTCATCGAGTACTTTCTCATCGCAGCGGTGCTAACCGTCACGGCTGTTATGACCACGCTATTTTCCCCTGAGCCATGAACGGTTCCTGCCGTTGGAGCGCAGCGCCTATTTAGCCCATGGCAAGGTCGCGAGGTCGGCTCCGCTGATAAAGCCATAAAAGGCCAGTAGCCGATTAAGCTGAGATTTGGGATTCTCAACAATACTTGCGAGTTTCGAGGCATGAACGCCGGACAAGCCATAGCAAGTCCACCGGCCCTCCTTGGTATCGGAGACGAAAATAATCGTGCGCACGTCGCCAGGCGATAGGAGGGTGAGAAAGAGCTTTTTGGCCGCGGTTACATTCGTGATGTCGATGACAAAGTGGTGTTCGTCGCGCTCAAGGATGCGCAGGCGGTATATAACCGGGTCAGGCAGCCGGTTGTCCTGTTCTGAAAAATACAATTCCTGACCTACTTGAAATTCCCCTAATGCATAGTCGGGGCGCGGTTGATTGGGCTGCGCAAGCAGAACCGCGAAAGAATTCGTGATCAGAGTCTGTAGTCGATGATCCGTAACGGACCAGTAGCGCATGCCTTTCAAGCTGGACACTGCACCGATGCGTTCAAGCAGCGCGTTCACATCCAAGGCATCAAGCGTCCCATGGACTGTGGCGACAGCGGTAAAAAACTGGCCATCCCAGGCTACGCAGAGCGGTACCTGCCATTCACTGGGGAAATCGCTCGCTATTCCCATTGAGACCGCGGGCGGCACACCCAGCGGCGGCGGCGAAGGCCAAGCGGGCGGCAGACACTGGGTAGGCGATGCGGGCAGCGCGCGCAGCGGTTCTGAGCAAACTGCGGCGCCGAGAAGAAGTAGCGTGGCCGCCACACACCATAATTTTCCCATCACTGGCTGCTCCGAAAGCGTCTATCGAAGCAATATCGCATGGATTCCCGCGGTCGGGTATTCCACACCGTCCGCCTCATTCCCCTCTCTGCAATGTCCTCGGCTTGAGGCCGAGGACATTGACCTTACTGCTTGGATGTCTTCGCTTGGTTCATGCGAGTGCATCCGTCGGTTTGATGCGGCTAGATACAATCGTTATGCAATACCCCGGTGGGCGGTCCCGAAATACAGGGAATGGCGCTTAAATATTCATAAATTGCCCGCAAGTCGTGATTCGTCAGGCTCTCAAACGCAGGCCAAGGCATGATTTGCAGTAAATCTCCGTTAAACGGTTGCATTTCGGGAAAGCAACCCGTTTTGACGGAGTCCGAGCAATTGGGGTGCAGATGATCGAGATCGATTCCCGTCCGGATGATTTGGCGAAACTCTGGCCACGACCGACCTCCGGCAGGACGTCCGGACTTATCGGGGGTCAAGTTGCGAGAGACGATGTTCGGCGTTCCGCGTATCAGCTGGCCGAAGTCCTGCCCGCCACCCAGGTATACGGCCGGATTCACGACCTTTGGCTGATTCCCCTTGAAATAAGGATTTCCCCCGCCTGCGTAAGCGAATTTTGGGGGGCTATGGCAGCCATTGCAATCCGCAACCACATTGACGATATAGCTGCCAAGGCCCACGAGTTCTCGATCCTTGCCCCTCACGTTCAGCGGGACAGGCGCAACCGCAAAGCCGATACGGATGCGTGTACGTTCGGCGGCAAAGTCATCGTCATCTGCCCGGGCCGTGCTGACGCCGAAACCCGCTATTATCAGAGCAACGGAAGCGATTGCCGCGCCGCGCCTGACTCTATCAGTGTTAATTCTCATCATGTACCCCTGTTAAGTTGTCGATCAATGCTCGGCCGCTGAATCGGCGAGAGCGACTCATTCCCTATTATAGGAATACGTAATCCGGCGCCGATCTCTGCCATTAGGGTCAATGTTTTTTTGTCGGGCAGCATCAATCCCTGTAGCCTCGGGTGGGCTTGGACCCGCGCCTTGTGAGGAGTCTGTTATGAATACGCCGAATGCTGCCACCGATCTCCAGCCTCTGGTGTTACAACAGCGCAGGGACGGGATAGCGTTTCTCACGCTCAATCGTCCCGCCCAGTACAACGCGTTGTCCGAGCAAATGATGGCGGCCCTGCATGCTGCGCTTGAAACGGTGGCGGCAGACGACTCGGTACGTGTCGTCGTCCTCGGTGGTGCCGGCAAGGCATTTTGTGCGGGCCATGACCTCAAACAAATGAAGGCCAACCCCAGTTTGGAATATTACCAGCGCCTGTTCGAGGATTGCAGCAGCATGATGCTGCGGATTCAGGCGCTGCCGCAGCCGGTCATTGCACGCGTGCACGGGATCGCCACCGCCGCCGGCTGCCAGCTCGTGGCCATGTGCGATCTCGCTGTGGCGGCCGACGATGCGCGCTTCGCAGTGTCGGGCATCAATGTGGGCCTATTCTGCGCCACGCCCTCGGTGGCGCTGGCTCGCAATGTCGGCCGCAAAGCCTCGTTCGAGATGCTGGTGACGGGGGAGTACATCGATGCCCCTACGGCAGTGCAGCGCGGTCTCATCAATCGCTGCGTGGCGCCCGACCGTCTCGACGCGGAAATCGATAGGCTGGCGGCCGCCATCGTAGCCAAACCACCCTCGGCGATCGCAGGCGGCAAGGCGCTGTTTTACCGCCAGCTGGAACTGGGCGTTGCGGCGGCCTACCGGCTGGCCGGGCAGTCCATGGCCGACAGCATGATCGACGGCGTCGCCCAAGAGGGGGTTGCGGCCTTTATCGACAAGCGCGCCCCAGACTGGACACTGAATCCCGGAAAGCCCTAGGCCGGGCTATTCAGGCCGGCGGTACGCCCGAGTTTTTCGGGCAGAATGTGGCAAATTCGCTCACCGGCGGCGTGGATTTCGGGCATTTGTTTAGGGGCGCCGGTTCTCTAAAATAGGGGCACAAGCCTGATACTCTGACCAGCCAGAACGTGAGCATCTAATGAGCGCCGTCTCCATCGCCGCCAAGCCGGTTTCCTACCAACCTACGAACAAGGTCAGGTTCGTTACCGCCACCTCTTTGTTCGATGGGCACGACGCCTCGGTCAATATCATGCGCCGCGTTCTACAGGCGTCCGGCGCCGAGGTCATTCACTTAGGGCATAACCGCTCGGTGCAGGAAATCGTCAATGCCGCCTTGCAGGAAGATGTGCAGGGCGTGGCGATCACCTCCTACCAGGGAGGGCATGTCGAATTTTTCAAATACATGATGGACCTGCTGCGCCAGAACGGGGGCGATAACGTCAAGGTGTTCGGCGGTGGCGGCGGCGTGATCGTGCCGGCGGAAATCCGCGAGCTTCAGGCCTACGGCGTAACGCGCCTGTATTCGCCCGAGGACGGCGCCAAGCTGGGCCTGCAGGGCATGATCGACGACGTCATTCGCACCAGTGACTACGATTTGTCATCGCTGGCGCCCGCCGAGGCGGATGCCTTGGACGCGCTGCGTTCGGGCAATCGTCGAGCTTTGGCCCGGGTCATCACGGCGGTTGAAAATCGGACCTATGCAATGCGCGCGCGTCAGGCCTTGTTGCAGGCGGCCGCCGGCATCAAGACCCCTATACTCGGAATTACCGGGACCGGCGGTGCCGGCAAATCCTCGCTGACCGATGAGCTCATTTTGAGACTGCGCCTGGATCAGGACGATAAGACCCGAGTGGCCGTCATCTCCATCGATCCTTCGCGCAAGCGCACCGGCGGTGCGCTGTTGGGCGATCGCATTCGCATGAACGCCATTGACTCCGACAAGATTTTCATGCGCTCCCTGGCGACGCGC
The DNA here is from genome assembly GCA_038226325.1 of Steroidobacterales bacterium. Lineage (GTDB taxonomy): Bacteria > Pseudomonadota > Gammaproteobacteria > Steroidobacterales > Steroidobacteraceae > Bog-1198. Next base: position 57,906 of record JBBRQO010000020.1, read on the forward strand.
GACACCGGCACCGAGATCTCCGCCGCGCTGCCGGAAGTGCTCGCCTGCTGCAAGATCAGCGGCTTCGATCTCATCATCGTGGAGACTTCCGGCATCGGCCAGGGTGAATCCGCCATCGTTCCGTTGGTAGACACCTCGCTCTACGTCATGACTCCGGAATTCGGTGCGGCCTCGCAATTGGAAAAAATCGACATGCTCGATTTTGCCGACTTCGTGGCCATCAACAAATTCGACCGCAAGGGCTCGGAGGATGCGCTGCGCGACGTGCGCAAGCAGTACCAGCGCAACCATGAATGGTTTTCCCAGGCTCCGGACAGCATGCCGGTCTTCGGCACCATGGCATCGCGCTTCAACGACGACGGCGTGACTGCGCTCTACCAGGCCATTGTGCCGCGCCTCACCGAAAAGGGCTTGAAGCTGGCGCAACCCAAGTTGCCGAGAGTATCGGTCAAGTCCTCCTCGCGCGGCCGCGCAATCGTTCCTCCCGAGCGCGTGCGGTATCTGGCGGAGATTTCCGAGTCGGTGCGCGATTTCCACCGATTCATCGACCGGCAGGCGCGCATCGCTCGCGAGCGCCAGTCGTTGAAGGTGTCGAAAGACTTGTTTGCCGCCTCACGCTTCAACCTGGCTGGTTTCGACGAGTTGGTGGCGGTGAAGAGTGCCGAACTCGACCCTGCAGCCGGCAAGCTGCTCGAGCAGTGGCCGAAGACCCGGGAACTTTACGCGCAGCCCGAGTATGTAGTGAAGATTCGTGACAAGGAGATTCGCACCAAGCTTACGCATCAGTCCTTGTCGGGCACCGAGATCCGCAAAGTGTCGTTGCCGCGCTTCGAGGACGACGGGGAAATATTGCGTTTCCTGCTGAAGGAGAACGTTCCAGGTTCCTATCCTTATACGGCCGGTGTGTTCGCCTTCAAGCGCGAAGGCGAAGACCCTACCCGCATGTTTGCCGGCGAGGGCGATGCCTTTCGCACTAATTTGCGATTCAAGCGCGTGTCGGAGGGAATGCCGGCGCACCGGCTGTCAACCGCGTTTGATTCGGTGACCCTGTACGGCTGGGACCCGGATCTGCGCCCGGATATTTATGGCAAGGTGGGCAATTCCGGCGTCTCGATCGCAACGCTGGACGATATGAAGGTTCTGTACTCGGGCTTCGATCTGTGTGCGCCGACGACATCGGTGTCGATGACCATCAACGGGCCGGCGCCGATGATCCTGGCCATGTTCATGAACACCGCCATCGATCAGCAGTTGGAGAAATTCCAGCAACAGAACAGCCGCGAGCCGACGGCGGATGAATTCCAGAAGATCAGGGCGTGGACCTTGTCGACCGTGCGCGGCACCGTGCAGGCCGATATCTTGAAGGAAGATCAAGGCCAGAATACCTGCATTTTTTCCACAGAGTTCGCGCTCAAAATGATGGGCGACATGCAGGAATATTTCGTGCACCACCAGGTGCAGAATTTCTACTCGGTGTCGATCTCCGGTTATCACATTGCCGAAGCCGGCGCGAACCCCATCTCGCAGCTGGCATTCACGCTTGCCAATGGCTTCACCTATGTCGAGTCGTATCTTGCCCGCGGCATGCATGTCGATGATTTCGCCGGCAACTTGTCATTCTTCTTTTCCAACGGCATGGATCCGGAGTACTCGGTGATAGGCCGGGTGGCGCGCCGCATATGGGCCGTCGCCATGAAGAACAGGTACGGCGCCAATGAGCGCAGTCAAAAGCTCAAGTATCATGTGCAGACTTCAGGGCGCTCGCTGCACGCGCAGGAAATGGCATTCAACGACATCCGCACCACGCTGCAGGCCCTTTGCGCCATCTATGACAATTGCAACAGCCTGCACACCAATGCCTATGACGAGGCGGTCACTACGCCAACCGAGGAGAGTGTGCGCCGCGCCATGGCGATTCAGCTCATCATCAACCGCGAATGGGGCCTGGCCAAGAACGAGAATCCCAATCAGGGCAGCTTCATCATCGACGAGCTGACGGATTTGGTCGAAGAGGCGGTGCTCAAGGAATTCGACGCCATCGCAGATCGCGGCGGTGTACTCGGTGCCATGGAAACCGGCTACCAACGCGGCAAAATTCAAGAAGAATCGCTGTTCTACGAGCGGCAAAAGCACGACGGCTCCTATCCCATCATTGGCGTCAATACATTCCGCAATCCGAACGGTTCTGCGGCTCCGGAAGCCATAGAGTTGGCTCGCTCCACCGATGCGGAGAAGCAATCGCAGCTCAAACGCCTGCAACAATTCCATGAGCGCAACGCCGGGCAGGCTCCGCAGTTGTTGCAGCGGCTGCGGCGCACGGTGATCGATAACGGCAATACTTTCGAGGTACTAATGGACGCGGTGCGAGGCTGTTCCTTGGGCGAGATTACCCATACCCTTTACGATGTCGGCGGCCGCTACCGCCGCAACATGTAGTTCGTACACGCAGTTTCATCATGCATGACTATCAGGCACCGTTGGCAGACATGAAGTTTGTGCTGCGCGAGCTCGTCGATCGAGAGTTGCTGGCGCGGCTGCCGGGTTTCGGCGATATGACGCCGGATGTGGAGGAGGCGGTGCTTGAGGAGGCCGCGAAGTTCGCCAGCCAGGTTTTATCGCCGCTGAATCGCAGCGGCGACCTGGAAGGTGCGCGTTGGCAGGATGGGCAAGTCCTGACCGCCCAGGGTTGGAAGCCTGCGTACACGCGATTCTCTGCGGATGGCTGGAATGCGCTGTCGTGCAGCGCGGAATCCGGCGGCCAAAATTTGCCGCGCGTCCTGTCGGCGCTGATCGAGGAAATGTGGAACGGCGCCAACATGGCTTTTGCGCTGTGCCCCATGTTGACTCGCGGCGCCATCGAGGCGCTGGAGCTGTGCGGATCGGACGCGCAGAAGCATACCTACCTGCGGAAGATGGTGAGCGGCGAATGGACCGGCACCATGAATCTCACGGAATCCCAGGCGGGTTCCGACTTGTCGGCCGTGCGTACGCGGGCTGTGCCTGGTGGCGATGGCGGCTACCTGCTGACGGGGCAGAAGATTTTCATAACCTATGGCGAACATGATCTGACGGCCAATATCATTCATATGTTATTAGGGCGGGTCGCCGGGGCGCCCGAGGGTGTCAAAGGCATCTCGCTGTTCCTGGTTCCTAAATTCCTGGTGAATGCCGATGGCTCTCTCGGCAAGCGCAATGACGTTCACTGCCTGTCTATTGAGAACAAGCTGGGCATTCATGCCAGTCCTACCTGCGTATTGGCCTACGGTCAGAACGGCGGTGCCGTGGCTGAACTCATCGGTGAGGAGAACCGCGGCCTCGAATACATGTTCATCATGATGAACGCCGCCCGATACTCAGTGGGCATTGAGGGAGTGGGCTTGTCCGAGCGGGCCTCCCAAACCGCGCTAGCCTACGCGCGTGACCGGGTTCAAAGCACCGCGGCGGGCGTGCGCGGCGGCGGACGCGTGCCCATCGTCCAGCATCCGGACGTGCGCCGCATGCTGCTGTTGATGAAATCCCGGACCGAAGCGATGCGGGCTCTCGCGGGCGTGGTTGCCGTTTCACTGGATGCCGCCCGTCTGCATCCGGTGGAGGAGGAACGCGCGCGCCATCAGGCCATAGCCGACTTGATGATCCCCGTGATCAAGGGCTGGTGCACCGAGAACTCGGTCGATATCGCTTCACTCGGCATACAGGTGCATGGCGGCGTGGGATTCGTCGAGGAGACCGGCGCCGCGCAGTTTTATCGCGATGCGCGTATCACACCGATCTACGAAGGCACGACCGGCATTCAGGCCAATGATCTGATCGGACGCAAGCTCGCGCGCGACGGCGGCCACGCCGCGGCGGCGGTAATAAGTGAAATGCGCGCCTTGCTCGAGGAACTGTCCGGCGTACCGAGACTGGCGGGAGCGGCGGCGGCATTCTCGGGCGCAGTGGATGCATTGGACAGGGCGGTGGAGTATGTGGTGGCGACCTATGCCAAAGATATTCGCGCTGTCTCTGTCGGAGCGGTACCCATGCTGATGCTGTTCGGCATCGTTGCCGGCGGCTGGCAGCTGCTGCGCTCAGCGTTGATCGCGCAGCACAGGCTGAGCGTGCGTGCCAAAAAGGGCGCGGACGGCGGCGCGGGAGACGCCGACAGCGCTTATGCCGGCAGCGCTTTCTACGAGGCAAAAATACTGACGGCACGGTTCTACGCGGATCACGTATTGCCGCAGGCCCCCGCGCTGGCGCACACGATTCTGCATGGCGCGGCAGCCGCGCTCGCTGAGGGTGTGCTGTAATCAGTGGCATGGACACTCGCTATCCGAGCCGCATTATTTGCCTGACAGAGGAACCCACCGAGGTCCTTTATGCGTTGGGCGAGCAAGATCGGATTGTGGGGATTTCCGGGTTTACCGTACGCCCCAAGCAGGCGCGCCGCGAAAAACCGCGCGTCTCGGCCTTCACCAGCGCCAAGGTTGACCGCATTCTCGCTCTGCAGCCGGACTTTGTGATCGGCTTTTCGGATATTCAGGCCGATATCGCGCAGTCTCTGATCAAAAGCGGGATTGAAGTCTGGATCAGCAATCATCGCTCGGTGCAAGGTATCTTAGGCTATGTGCGCCGGCTCGGCGCCCTGGTCGGCGCGGCCGAGCGGGCTGAACGCTATGCGCTTGAACTCGAGGCGCATGTCGAACGAGTGCGTGAATCGGCGGCTTCGCTGCCGCGTCGTCCGCGCGTCTATTTCGAGGAATGGGACGAGCCGCTCATTACGGGCATTCGCTGGGTGAGCGAACTGGTGGGCATCGCCGGCGGTGACGATGTGTTTCCTGAGCGGGCGCTGTGCGCGCTGGGCAAGGACCGCATCCTGGCCGACGCCGGCGAGGTCGTGCGCCGCGCGCCGGATGTCATGTTCGGCTCCTGGTGCGGAAAACGTTTCCGTTCGAATCAAGTGACCGCCCGCGCAGGGTGGGACGCAGTGCCCGCGGTACGGGATGGTGAATTGCACGAGATTAAATCACCGCTTATTTTGCAGCCGGGCCCGGCTGCGCTCACTGATGGGCTCGACGCCATTCATCGGGTGGTGCGGCAGTGGTCGGAGCGGTCTGCAGCGCCGCGGCTCGCCTAATGACGAATTTATCCGCATCGCCGATCGACACCGCCGTGGCGTCGCCCTGCGTCGATATTTGCCGTCTGGACGCGCAGGGGCTATGCGTTGGCTGCCGGCGAACCATTGGTGAAATCTCGGAATGGTCGCGTGCCGGCGATACACGGCGGCGCGAGATCTTGAGCGAACTGCAGCGCCGCAAGGTATAAGGAATTCGTGTCCGCCGCGCTTCACTATCCGCTCGAGCATGAACCCCAGACGGGGAATGGCTCGGCGGTTGAAGTTGCCCCCGGTGTACTGTGGCTGCGCATGCCGCTATTCGTCGCGCTGCCGTGGATCAATGTGTGGGCGCTGGCGGATGAACAAAGCTGGACCCTCGTTGACTCCGGAATCCATTCCCCGAATACCATTCAAGCATGGCAAAGCGCCTTCGCGGGATGCCTGGATAATCGTCCCGTGACCCGCGTGTTGGCCACCCACATGCATCCCGATCACTGTGGGATGGCCGGCTGGCTCGTTGATCGATTCAAAGCGCGGTTATGGATGACGCGCTTGGAATATTTCACTTGCCGCACCATGACGGCGGATACCGGCCGCCCAGCGCCGCCGCCGGCAATTGAGTTTTATTTGAGCGCCGGATGGGACGAACCGGCGATCCAACGATACCAGCAGAAATTCGGCTCATTCGGTGAATACATTTATCCGCTCCCGGATTCCTTTCGCCGCATCGTTGAAGGTGAAGTATTGAAGATCGGTGCGCATGATTGGACAGTCGTCGTCGGCAGCGGTCACTCGCCCGAACATGCCTGTCTTCATTGTCCTGATCTGAAGCTCTTCATCGCCGGCGATCAAGTGCTGCCGAAGATCTCCTCGAACGTGTCGGTGTATCCCACGGAACCGGACGCAAACCCGCTGGCGGACTGGTTGAATTCGCTGGCCGCGATCGAAGCGCGGATTCCCGACGACGTGCTGGTATTGCCTGCGCACAATAGTCCGTTCACGGGCCTGCATGCGCGCACTCAGCAGTTAATACGCTCGCACCATGAAGGTCTCGCGCGGCTCGAGGCTCTGCTGAGCGAGCCCAAAAGAGTCGTCGATGTGTTTCCGGCTTTGTTCAATCGCCCGATCTCGCCCGAGCTGCTCGGCATGGCAACCGGGGAGGCGATTGCTCACCTCAATTACCTGTTGACCACGGGCCGTGCCGTTCGGCATCAAGATGACCGGGGAGTTTGGTGGTGGCGACGGGTGAGCAAACTCGGCGATGCGGGCGTTCCGCATTCTGCGTTCGGCGAGTAGCTAGGCCGGCAGGTTTATTCAGGGCGAGGCGGCCGTCACCCGCCACACGGCATCGCCGACATCGTCCGCGATCAACAGCGCGCCGTCATTGTCCTGTGCCAACCCGACCGGTGCACCGTATAGCTGCGACTCATCTTCCGAGTAGAAACCGCCGACCAGCGGCTCGGGAGCTCCGATCGGCTTGCCTTGCACGAACGCGACGTGCACGACGCTGTAACCACTGAGTGGCGATCGGTCCCAGCTGCCATGCTCGCTGACGAAGGCACCGTTGTGGTACTTCTCCGGCAGCGCGTTGGTGTCCGAGAACAGCAACCCAAGCGCGGCGACATGCGACCCCAGTGCAAAGTCGGGCTTGATCGCCTTCGCCACCAAGTCCGGTCGCTGCGGCATGACGCGGCCGTCGACATGCTGGCCGAAATAACTGTAGGGCCATCCGTAGAATCCGCCCTGCTGCACCGAAGTCAGATAGTCGGGGACCAGGTCCGCGCCGATCTCGTCGCGTTCATTGACGATTGCCCAGAGCTTGCCTGTGTGCGGTTCGATTTGCAGCCCGGTCGGATTGCGCAGGCCCGAGGCATAGATCCGGCTGCCGGCGCTGGCCACGTCCACTTCGAGCACATTCGCGCGCCGGTATTCCTGGTCTATGCCGTTCTCCGTGATATTGCTGTTGGAGCCGACACCCACATACAATTTGCTGCCATCCGGACTGGCCACCAGCGCCTTCGTCCAGTGGTGGTTTATCGTAGCCGGCAGGTCGATGAATGGCATCCCGGCTGCCGTAATCTGCGTATCGCCGGCGACATACGGGAACTTCACGATGGCGTCGGTATTAGCTACGTACAAGGAGTCGCCAATCAGCTGCACCCCGAATGGCGAATGCAGGTGGTCGATAAAAACGTGCTTCTCCCATTCACCGCCGGCAGTGCCGTTCCTGCGCAGCAGGGTGATTCGGTTGCCGCCTTTCCTACCTTTGCCCGAGAGGTTCTTGACCTTGTTGGCGATTAACTGCTTCGGCGTGGTCACCGGTTCGGAGCCGGGGCCGTTGGATTCCACGACCAGGATGTCACCATTGGGCAGGGCGTAAAGCTGGCGCGGGTGCAATAGGCCGCCGGCAATCCTTTCGATTCTGAGCCCTGCCGTCACCTGCGGCGCTTGGCCCTGCTTCCAGCCTGCATACCTGGGGACTTGCATTGGTGGGACGAGGAAGCTGCGGGCGGTGGGAAGTGGCGGAGCGTCGCCCGATTGCTGCGCCGGCAGCAACGAGGCCTTCCCACTGCATGCCTGCAGGAGTACTCCGAGTGCCAGTATCAGCGCATTGCGAAGGGTGATCTTATTCATGGGCGGACATCCCCGCTGCGGAATGTTGCACGGCCATTACGATGTGGCCTATGGACAGGAGGATGACGGTGCACGCCGAGAGCCAGACGCCGTCAGGAACTACTCCGTAGGCGTCGCGACTGTGCACGAACGCATTGACGATTGCCGTGACAATGGCGAACAGATTGAGCCAGAAGTCCAACTTATCGGCGCGTCCGGCGAGGTGCCGGGAACTGATCCAGACCTGCGCGAGGTTGATGAAGCGCGGAATCACCGCGATCAGCAGCCCGAACACGATCAGCCAGGCTGCGCCCTTGTTCCACAGTACACCTGCGGTCCGAACATAGATGAGGTCGAAAATCAGGGCACCGACAAACAAGCCGAAGGGGAGGGGATTGAGCAGGCCATAGATGGCGTTCGCCAGGGTGGAACGATGCGGGACGTCGCGAGAGTTCACGGGCAGTTACCTCTACCGGAAGTGCGCGCTGGACGCGCCAGCAATAATGCATGGGAGCAAATGGAAAGGGGGGTAGTCAAGTGCTCGTTGGTATACGCTTCGTTGTCGCGCTAACGACCAAGTTCATCGAACTCGCTGGGGGCGCATTAATCATTCTAGGCCTATGGACGCGGCCGGCGGCGGCAAACCTTAGCGCGGCTGCATTCTGATCGCACCGTCCAGGCGAATGGTTTCGCCATTGAGCATGGTGTTCTCGAGGATGTGCGCGACCATGGCGGCAAATTCGTCGGGCTCGCCCAAACGCGGCGGAAACGGCGTCTGCCGGCCGAGGGAGTCCTGTGCCTCTTGCGGCAGAGCCTTTAGCATGGGGGTGGCAAAAATTCCTGGTGCCACGGTCATGACGCGGATTCCAGACGAAGCCAGCTCGCGCGCCATGGGCAAGGTCATCGCGACAATCCCGCCTTTCGAGGCTGAATAGGCCACCTGTCCGATCTGTCCGTCGAAGGCGGCTACCGATGCCGTCATGACGATCACGCCGCGCTCGCCTGCGGCATTGGGGGCATTCATCTGCATGGCCACCGCGGCGGCCTTCGACACCAATACCGTGCCGATCAAATTGATTTCAATCATCTTGCGAAAAAATGAGCCGGCCATCGCACCTTGCTTTCCAACCAGGCGGGCCGGCATGCCGATACCGGCACAATTGACCGCTGTATTGATGGAACCCATGCGCTCACGGGCGCGGTCGATGGCCGCGTTGACCGCGGATTCGTCGGTAACGTCGGTTGCGATGAAAGCAGCGCGTTCGCCGAGCGTGGCTGCGGCTGCGTTGCCCTGCGCCTCGTTCACGTCGAGCAGTGTGACTTTGCCGCCGGCCTGCACAATCCGGCCGGCGACGGCGAGGCCTAGCCCCGATGCGCCTCCGGTGACGACGGCGTGCGATTCTTTTAATTGCATGAGTATGTTCCTAGCCTGTTGATGTATGCGTTCAAAATTTATCCATGCTTGCCAGAGGATGCGCCGCACCGGTCCAGCGGATGCGGAAAAACGCGTCGACCATGGCGTCGGTGACGTCTTGCAATCGGCTCGGCTGCCATTTCGGTGCGTTGTCTTTGTCAATTATCAGCGCGCGCACGCCTTCCATGAAGTCGCCCTGCTCGAAGCACTGCTGCGTCATCGACATCTCCATGCGAAAACAGGCGGCGAGGTTCATGTCCTTGCCGCGGTTCAATTGGCTTAAGGTGACGCATAGCATGGTAGGGGAGCGGCTGCACATCAGCTGGGCGGTTTGCTGTGCCCAATCGGCATACTCAGGGCGGGTTTCCGCTTGCAGCGAGGCCAGTATCGCCGGCACGCTGGGACGTGTGAAGTGACTGTCGATGGCGGGACGCAGCAGGCTCAAGGTCGGTGCGGCCAAGCCGACGGCGGCGCGGGTGTGAATGAAGCGGCGCAGATCGGATGAGTGGTCATCGGTCCACGTCAATGCGACCAAGTCCTCGGTGAGCGAGGCGATGGCGTCCGCCGCCAGGTAGACATCGGCCAACTGGCTGTAGAGTGCGTCGGCGCCGCGAATCTGCACGCCGGTCAAGGCCAGGTAAATGCCGAGGGCGCCAGGCAGCCGCGACAGAAAATAGCTGGCGCCGACATCGGGAAAGAATCCGATCGCCACCTCCGGCATGGCGATCCGCGTACGGTCCCCCACGATACGCAATGTAGAACCTTGGGCAATGCCCATGCCGCCACCCATGGTGATGCCGTCGAGCAGGACCACGTAGGGCTTGGGGTAGGCATACAGGAGATAATCGAGCGGATATTCCGCGGCAAAGAATTCGCGATGCAAGTTGCCGCCGCTCTTGAAGCTTTGATGCAGGGCCCTGATGTCCCCGCCGGCGCAAAATGCCCGCTCGCCCGCGCCTCTGACCAGGACGGCGTGCACCTGCGGGTCGGCGGCGTGACTGCTCAGCATTCTGCGCAGCGCAAGGATCATGTCGAGCGACAGGGCGTTGAGCGCGGAGGGGCGATTTAAAGTGATGAACGCAATGTGGTTGCGCAATTCACTGAAGACTTCCACGTTGCCCCCCCGGTCGCGGCCACTCGATCTCTATTTCAAGCTGATGGTGGTGTTCACCCCGGTGGATACGCTGCTGTCATCGAACCAGCGCGTCGTGACGGTCTTAGTCTGCGTATAGAACTGTACCGCTTGTTTGCCATAGGGTCCGAGATCGCCGAGCTTGGAGCCGCGCGAGCCGGTGAAGCTGAATACCGGCACGGGAACCGGGATGGGCACATTAATCCCCACCTGGCCCACGTCGATTTCATTTTGAAATTTGCGGGCGACGGCACCACTTTGGGTGAAGATCCCGGTGCCGTTGCCGAAGGGATTATTATTGACGAGGCTAATGGCCTCATCCAGGGTGTTGACGCCGATGATGACCATGACCGGCCCAAAAATCTCCGTGGTGTAGATTTTCATCGCCGGCGTCACGGCGGAGAAAATCGTCGGGCCGATGAAATTGCCTTGCTCGTAGCCCGGTACTTTGATGGCGCGGCCATCCAGTTCGAGCTTAGCGCCTTCCTTGATGCCTTCTTCGAGTAGACCAAGGATGCGATTTTTCGCATTCTTCGACACCACCGGCCCGAGGTCGGTATCTTTTTCGACCCCCGCGTTGACCTTGAGCGTCTTCGCCTTGGCGACGATATCCGGTATCCATTTTTGCGCCTCGCCGACCAGCACCGTGACCGAGGTCGCCATGCAGCGCTGTCCGGCGGCGCCGAATGTGGCCCCGACCAGTGCATTGAGCGAGTGCTCCTTGTTGGCGTCCGGCATGACGACGGCGTGATTCTTGGCGCCCATCATGCATTGCACGCGCTTGCCGTGCTGCGACGCCAGATTGTAGACGTGCGTGCCGACCGCGGTTGAACCGACAAAGGACACCGCTGCAATATCGGGGTGAGTGCAAAGTGCATCCACGGCGCGCTTGCCGCCGTGAACGATGTTCAGGACTCCCGGCGGCACGCCGGCCTCGAGTGCCAGCTGCGCGAGCAGCATGGGAGTGAGCGGGTCTTGCTCGGACGGTTTGAGCACAAAGGTATTGCCGCAAACGATGGCCATGGGAAACATCCACAGCGGAATCATGGCGGGAAAATTAAACGGCGTGATGCCCGCGCAGACGCCAATGGGCTGGCGCAATGTATAGGTGTCCACTCCGCCGGCGACGTTTTCGGCAAATTCACCCAGCTGCAAGCTGCCGATGGAGCAGGCGTGCTCGACCACTTCTAGTCCGCGGAACACGTCTCCCTCGGCGTCTGCCAAGGTCTTGCCTTGTTCGGCGCTCAAGGTGTGGGCGATGCGGCTCGTGTGCTCCCGCACCAGTGCTTGAAGTTTCAGCATGATGCGCGCGCGTACCGCCAGCGGCGTTTTCTTCCAAGTTTTATAGGCCAGTTTGGCAGAGGCAATGGCGGCCTCGATTTCCGCATCGGTGGCAAAGGGGACCTGCGCCAGCACCTCCTGAGTCGCCGGGTTGACGACGTCGTGCCATTCCCCGGAATTTGATTCGATGAACTTGCCGTCGAGCAGCATTTTGACGGTGGGTAGCGGATTTGCCAGAGGTGCGGGTTTGGTGCTCATGGAGAATGTCCCTTCGATCGTTGACAGGTGCGGAAATCGCCTGATCGCGTAGTTTACCGTATCGCGTAAACTATAGACTCAATGCTGCCCAAACTTTTCAAAATGCGCAGGCGAAATGGCAACGCTTTGCCGGGCCCTGAGACTCGCGCAGCCGCCGCCGCCGGCGCGCGGCCCGCGGAACCCGGGACGATCGCCATCTGTTTCGTCGCCTCGGCGCTACAGAGCCTGCAGGCGCGGAAACTGGATGCCGATGCGTTCCTGGCGGATGTGGGGCTGTCCTCGAGCTTGCTGGAAGTGCCGCAGGCGCGCGTCTCTGCCAAGCATTACGGCGCCTTATGGCGCAGCATCGCCCTCGCCTTGGATGACGAATTCTTCGGCCAGGATTCGCGGCGCATGAAGGCTGGGACTTTCGCCATGATTTGCCATGCGGCCGTGGCATGCAAAACGCTCGGGCAGGCGCTCGACCGCAGCCTGCGTTTCTATGCATTGATCTTGGATGACATTTCGGGCACCTGCGAGCGCGCTGCCAACGAGGCCAGGATCGTTCTGCAAGAGCGCGTCGTGGGGGCGAGTCGGCGCGTGTTCGCACACGAACTATTGCTGATGCTGCTGTACGGGGTATCGTGCTGGCTGGTGGGCCGGCGCATTCCCATTTTGCGCACCGAATTCAGCTACTCTGAACCTGCCTATGGCGCCGAATATCGGCTGATGTATTCTGCGGCCCTGAGCTTCGATAGACCAAATACGCTGATTACTTTCGACGCGAGCTATCTGGATCTGCCGGTGGTGCAGAACGAGCGCTCCATCAAGGAATTTCTGCGCACGGCGCCGGAGAGCATTTTAATCAAGTACAAGAACGGCAGCAGTCTTAGCGCGAGGGTCAGGCGGCGGCTACGCCAGTGCCTGCCCGGCGAGGTGCCGGACTTCGAGAAGCTGGCCGAGGAGCTGAATATGACTCCCGCCACCATTCGCCGCCGATTGCACGAGGAAGGCGAGTCTTATCAATCGATCAAGGATCAGCTGCGGCGGGATCTTGCCATCAGCTATCTGAGCCACTCGAACCGCAGTGTCATGGACATTGCGGTGGAACTGGGGTTCTCCGAACGCAGTGCGTTTCATCGGGCGTTCCGCAAATGGACCGGCGCATCGCCGGGGGAATTTCGCCGTACCCTGCGGCCCTAGGCGGATCGCAGGTGGGCGCCTCGCGGGGCGAGTGAGTTGCGGCGAGAAGTGTTGCACTATTGCTCAAGAATTATGAACGTTTTGGTCACTCTGGCCGAGGCGTAGAATCGAGGATAATTAGCCATGAATTTAACGGGCAAGGTTCTGGTGGTCACCGGCAGCGATGGCGCTCTGGGGCAGGCAGTGGTGTCGACCTTGGGTAAGTACGGCGCGCGGCTGGTGTTGGTGTCGCATGGGCCCGCGCCGGCGCCTTCGACTACAACCTCGTCGGCAACCGGTGCGCTGCATTTCGGGGGCATTGATCTGACGCAGCCGGACGCGGCGCGCTTACTGATGGAAGGCGTGGTCAAACAGACCGGACGTCTCGATGGGTTGATCAATGTCGCCGGGGGGTTCCGCTTCGAGAAAGTCGCGGGCGGGTTTCTCGACACTTGGGACTCGATGTATGAGCTTAATTTGAAGACCGCCGTCGTTGCCTGCCAGGCTGCATTACCGCACCTGTTGAAGGCCGCGGGCGGCCGTATCGTCAATGTCGGCGCCATCGGCGCCGTCAAAGCGGCCGGCGGCATGGGTGCCTATGCCGCATCCAAGGCGGGGATCGCAAAATTGACGGAGGCTCTCGCTGATGAATTGAAGGACAAGGGGATTACGGTCAATGCCATATTGCCGAGTACTTTGGACACGCCGCGCAATCGCCTCGATATGCCGAAGGCGGATTTCACGCGCTGGGTGACCCCGGTGGAGGCGGCCGAGGTCATTGCCTTCTTGGTTTCCGAGGAGGCGAGCGCTGTCACGGGTGCCTTAATTCCTGTGGCGGGGCGCGTATGACCCTAATACCTGAGGTATCGCCCGGAGCGCGATTTCGCGCCGCGCTCGCCGCGGAGCGGCCTCTGCAAGTCGTGGGCGCCATCAATGCCTATGCCGCAAGGATGGCGGCCGCCTGCGGTTTCAAGGCCCTGTATCTATCGGGCGGCGGCGTTGCCGCCAATTCGCTGGGGGTGCCGGACTTGGGTATCAGCACCATGGACGATGTGCTGATCGACGTGCGCCGTATCACCGACGCCTGCGCGCTGCCGCTGTTGGTGGATGCGGATACCGGGTGGGGAGGGGCGTTCAATATTGCTCGTACCGTGAAGTCCTTCATTAAATTTGGCGCCGCCGGATTGCATATTGAAGATCAAGTTCAAGCCAAGCGTTGCGGCCACCGGCCGGGCAAGGAAGTGGTCTCGCAACAGGAAATGGTCGATAGAGTCAAAGCGGCCGTCGACGCGCGTACCGACGCTGCTTTTGTGATCATGGCGCGCACCGATGCGCTGGCGGTTGAAGGCATCGACAAGGCGATTGAACGCGCCATTGCCTGCGTCGAAGCGGGCGCCGACATGATTTTTCCGGAGGCCATGACAGAACTTCCCATGTACCGGCGATTCAAAGACGCGGTCAAGGTGCCGATTCTCGCCAACATCACCGAATTCGGCCATACACCCTTGTACACGCGTGAGGAGTTGGCAACAGTCGGGGTCGATATCGTGCTGCATTGCTGCTCCGCCTATCGCGCGATGAATGCGGCGGCGCTTGCGACCTATCAGGCGATTCGGCGCGACGGCACGCAAAAAAATGTCCTGGCGCAGATGCAGACTCGCACCGATTTGTACCAGTATCTCGACTACCACGCTTATGAAGCCAAGCTCGACCAGCTATTCGCTGCCGGCAAAGAAAAGTAGCGGACCCTTTTGAGGAGATGACTATGCCCGATGCAACAGCCACAGCCGACGCCCAGGCGGGCGCCTTCAAACCGAAGAAATCCGTGGCATTGTCCGGCGTGACGGCGGGCAATACCGCACTGTGCACCGTGGGCAAGACGGGCAACGATTTACATTATCGTGGCTACGACATTCTGGACATCGCCGGCGAGTGTGAATTCGAAGAGATTGCGCATCTACTGGTACATGAAAAACTGCCGAACCGCGCGCAACTGGCCGCCTACAAGGCCAAGCTGAAGGTTCTTAGGGTATTGCCGGCCGCGGTAAGCACGGTGCTGGAGCAATTGCCGGCGACCAGTCACCCCATGGACGTGCTGCGAACCGGCGTTTCGGCACTGGGTTGCTGCATCCCCGAGGCCGACGATCACACCAGTGCCGGCGCCCGCGAACTCGCCGACCGGCTGTTGGCTTCCCTCGGTTCCATGCTTTGCTACTGGCACCACTTCGTGCGCGATGGGCGGCGCATCGATGTGCAGACCGACGACGATTCCATCGGTGCGCACTTCCTGCACCTGCTGCATGGACGCAAGGCTCCCGCCTCCTGGGTGCGCGCCATGCACACTTCGCTGAACCTGTATGCCGAGCATGAGTTCAACGCCTCCACGTTTACGGCGCGCGTGATTGCCGGCACCGGATCGGATCTTTACTCCTGCATCACCGGCGCCATCGGCGCATTGCGTGGTCCGAAGCATGGCGGCGCCAACGAAGTCGCCTTCGATATTCAGAGCCGCTATTCCACTCCGGATGCCGCGGAGGCGGATATCCGCCTGCGGGTGGCGGCTAAAGAGGTGATCATCGGCTTCGGCCATCCGGTGTATACGATTTCCGATCCGCGCAATCAGGTCATCAAGCAGGTCGCCCTTAAGCTGGGGCGAGAAGCCAACGACATGCAAGGCTTCGACGTGGCCGAGCGGATCGAGTCGGTGATGCATGAGATCAAGAAAATGTTTCCCAATCTCGATTGGTTCTCAGCCGTTTCCTATCATTTGATGGGGGTACCGACCGCGATGTTCACGCCGCTGTTCGTGATTGCCCGCACCTCGGGCTGGGCGGCACATATTGTCGAACAGCGCGAGGACGGCAAGATCATTCGACCGAGCGCCAATTACATCGGCTCGGAAAATCTCCCCTTCGTGCCGCTGGCGCAGCGGCCGTAACGCCGCCGGCCCGGGCCAGCGCTTATTCACCCACCCATAGCGAGTTTGCCACCCCCCATGTCCCACGATATTAAATCGGCCGAACGTCCGGCGCCGGATCCCATTTTGACCGCCATCGCGGATTACGTGCTCGGCTTCGAGATAAAAAATAAGCTCGCCTATGAGACCGCCGCCTTCTGTCTGATGGACACCCTGGCTTGCGGTTTTCAGGCATTGAAGTATCCGGCCTGCACGAGATTAATGGGACCCGTGGTGCCTGGTGCGATCTTGACCAATGGTGCACGCGTTCCGGGCACGGCCTACGAACTTGATCCCATCAACGCAGCTTTCAACATCGGCGTCATGATCCGCTGGCTCGATTTCAACGACACTTGGCTGGCGGCGGAGTGGGGGCATCCTTCGGACAATTTGGGTGGAATTCTCGCGGTGGCCGACTATTTGTCGCGCTCCGGCACTGCGCTCTCAGTGCGCGACGTGCTCACCGGCATGATCAAGGCCCATGAGATACAAGGCGTGCTGGCGCTGGAGAACAGCTTCAATCGAGTCGGACTCGACCATGTGCTGCTGGTTCGCGTGGCATCCACCGCAGTGGTCACGGCGATGTTGGGCGGATCGCGCGAGCAGGTCATCAATGCAGTGTCGAACGCCTGGGTCGATGGCGGCGCACTGCGCACCTACCGCCATGCGCCGAACACGGGATCGCGCAAGAGTTGGGCGGCCGGAGATGCGACCAGCCGTGCCGTGCGCCATGCGCTGTTCGCGCTCAAGGATGAGATGGGATACCCATCGGCGCTATCGGCCCAGACTTGGGGTTTCCAGGACGTGCTGTTCAAGGGCAAGCCGCTGTTGCTGCCGCAGCCCTTCGGCAGCTATGTGATGGAAAACGTGTTGTTCAAAATCTCCTATCCGGCCGAGTTTCACGCGCAGACTGCGGTCGAGGCCGCGATGACCTTGCACGGCCAGATCTCATCCAGACTTGGTGAGATCGACAAGGTGACGATTGAGACCCAGGAGCCCGGTGTGCGCATAATCGACAAGACCGGCCCGCTGTCGAATCCCGCGGATCGCGATCACTGCATCCAATATATGGTCGCCATCCCGCTGCTATTTGGCAGGCTTAACGCAGGGGACTACGAAGATCGGATCGCCGAGGATCCGCGTGTCGATGCGCTGCGGGCGAAAATGCAGGTCAAAGAAAATCCGATATTTACGCAAGAGTACTATGATCCTCAGAAGCGCTACATCGGCAACGCCGTGCAGGTGTTCTTCAAGGACGGCAGCGCCAGTGCGCGGGTGCAGGTGGACTTTCCCATCGGCCATCGCAAGCGCCGCGAAGAGGGCATGCCGATGCTGGTGAAGAAGTTCGAGGCCAGCGTCGCGGAGCATTTCGGGCCGAAGCAAACCGATTCCATCAAGCTCATGTTCGCGGATCGGGGGGCGTTGGCGGCAATGCCGGTGAGCGAGTTCGTCGCTCGGCTGGTGAGGGCCTCGTAAGCGCGCAAAATATACCGCGAAGATGGCGCGCATTATGACGTATTGCGCTTGCCTACACCCCCGCCTGTCGCGATAGTGTCGATGATGAAACAAGCGCGGCATGGCTCAAAGCCACAGGGTTGGATAGGCACCGTGTTGCACTTGCATGAGCGGCGCCGCGACCGCAGCGAGAGGCGGCGCCGGCTGTGGTGGTCCGTGCTTTACGGCAACTTCAATCCGCGCCGCCGGTCATCGCCGCGCCGATTCGGCGATTCGCGCTTTCATATGCTCGATTGGCATTCGTCGCACCTGCTCGCGGTGGCCATCGGCATTGTGTTATTGAGCGTGGCGGACGCATTTCTGACATTGGCGCTGCTGCAGGGGGGGGCCAATGAGGTCAACCCCATCATGGCGGTGCTTCTGTACCGCAGCGTGGCCATGTTTGCCGCTTTAAAGATGGGCATGACCAGTGCGGGCGTGATTCTCATGGTGTTCCTGGCTCGCTACCGGTTCATGCGGTTGTTGCGGGTGGAATGGGTGCTTTACGCCGTGCTGGTGGCCTACGCGACCCTGATCGGTTATGAGATTTGGATGTTCAAGGGTCCGATCGACCTTCCTGTCTTGTAATTATCGCGGACTGCCGCACATTCCATATTGTGCCGCCTTGGGCTAAACTACGGTTAAGTCCTAACCCTCCATTCTATTCTCATCATATTGATATTGTTGAGTTTTTTCTCCCCCAAAACCCTATGAGTCAATCGCTCGTCGATCAATTAGCCACCACGGCACTTTCCGGTGGAAATGCCGGGTACATTGAGGATCTGTACGAGCAGTACCTTAGGGACCCGAACTTAGTCGACGCGGCCTGGCGGCAATACTTCGGCGGTTTGAGCGGCGGACTTGGCCGTGAGATTGCCCACGGCCCGATTCGACAGGGATTGCTGGTGCGCCTGCAGCAGCACCCTGCCTCCGGCACCGGCCAGGGTTCGAGCGGCGCATCCGAGGCCAGTGCCAAGCAGGGCGCCGTCTCGCGCCTGGTTCAGGTGTATGCGAATCGCGGCCACCTGGTAGCGAAATTGGATCCACTGGGGCTGGAGGAACGTGCCAAGCCCTATGTACTCGACCTCGAGTATTTCGGCCTGTCCGATGCCGATCTGGACACCGAATTCTTCACCGGCAGCCGCAATGCCGCCCTCCCTGAGCGCGCTACGCTTAGAAAAATTCTCGGCGATCTGAAGTTTATCTATACCGAGACCATTGGCGCGGAATTCGCCCACGTGTCGAACACGGATGAGCGTCTGTGGCTGCAGGATAATTTTCAGGTGCAGCGGATGCAGCACCGCTTCACCGCCGCTGAGAAGAAAACTATCCTCTGGCAACTGACCGCCGCCGAGGGGTTGGAACGCTACCTGCATACCAAGTACGTGGGCCAGAAGCGCTTCTCGCTGGAGGGGGCCGACAGCCTAATACCATTGCTCGACGATCTGGTGCAGCAGGGCGGCGGTGTCGGCGTCGAGGAGACAATCATCGCCATGGCGCATCGCGGGCGCCTCAACGTGCTGGTGAATCTGCTCGGCAAGTCGCCGAAGGATTTGTTCAGCGAGTTCGAGGGCCAGTACGATTTGGCGAAGCTGCGCGGCTCCGGCGACGTTAAGTATCACAAGGGCTTCTCCTCTGATCTGAAGACCGGCGCCGGTAATGTGCATGTGGCGTTGGCGTTCAATCCTTCGCATTTGGAGGTGGTGAACGCGGTGGTGGAAGGTTCGGTGCGTGCCCGGCAAGAGCGTCGCGGCGATGCGCGCGGCGACAAGGTGCTGCCGGTGCAAATTCACGGCGATGCGGCGTTCGCCGGCCAGGGCGTGGTGATGGAGACCTTGCAGCTGTCACAGGCTCGCGGCTTCTACACCGGCGGCTCGGTGCACGTCATCGTCAATAATCAGGTGGGTTTCACCACCAGCGATCCGCGCGATGCGCGTTCCACCCTGTATTGTTCCGATGTCGCGAAGATGATCGAAGCACCGATCTTCCACGTCAATGCGGACGATCCGGAAGCGGTGTGCTTCGTTGCGCGCTTTGCTCTGGACTACCGGATGAAATTCCACAAGGACGTGGTGATCGACTTGGTGTGCTATCGCCGGCATGGCCATAACGAAGCCGACGAACCGGCGGCGACGCAGCCGCTCATGTACCAAGTCATACGCAAGAAACCCACCGTGCGTCAGCTGTACTCCGACAAGCTGGCAGCCGAGGGCGTGCTCAGCGCACTCGAAGCGTCGGAAATGATGGCGCAGTACCGCAATGGCTTGGACCAGGGCAAGCCGCAGGCACGCGCCGCGCTCGGTCTCATCGGCAACAAATACACCGTGGATTGGAGCGCGTATCTCGGTGCGGATTGGTCGGAGCCGACCAAGACGGCGGTGGACATGGGCCGCCTGCGGGCGCTCGGCAAAGCGATTACCACGTATCCTGCCGACTGGACCTTGCATCCGCGCGTGCTCGCCATCGTGCAGGCGCGCGAGAGAATGGTCGCCGGCGATCTGGCGCTGGACTGGGGGTGCGCGGAGAACTTGGCGTACGCGAGCTTGGTCCAGGAGGGCTATCCGATCCGTCTTACCGGTCAGGACAGCGGACGCGGAACGTTTTTTCATCGCCACGCGGTGCTGCACGATCAAGTAACCGGGCGCAGCTACGCGCCCTTACAGCATCTGGCCACCAATCAGCCGACGTTCACGGTTATCGACTCGGTATTGTCGGAAGAAGCAGTGATGGGCTTCGAGTACGGTTTCTCCACCACCGAGCCCCATTGCCTGACAATTTGGGAGGGGCAGTTCGGCGACTTCTCCAACGGCGCGCAAGTGATCATCGATCAGTTCATCAGCTCAGGCGAGGCCAAATGGGGGCGTTTGTGCGGCATCACTTTATTCCTGCCGCATGGCTACGAGGGCCAGGGACCCGAGCACTCTTCGGCACGCCTGGAACGCTTCCTGCAGCTGTGCGCCGAGTTCAACATGCAAGTATGCGTGCCTTCGACCCCGGCACAAATGTTTCACATGCTGCGGCGGCAAATCGTAAGGCCACTGCGCAAGCCGCTCATTGTCATGACGCCCAAAAGCTTGCTGCGTCATCCGCTGTCGGTGTCGCGGCTCGAGGAACTGGCCGGTGGCGCTTTCTACTCGGTGATCGATGAGATTGACGACATCAAGCCGTCGGCGGTGACACGCGTCGTGCTGTGCAGCGGCAAGGTGTATTTCGACTTATTGAAGTCGCGCCGCGAGTCCAAGGGCGAAACGGTGGCAATCGTCAGGCTCGAACAGCTCTATCCCTTTCCATCTGACGAATACGAGGCAATCCTGCGTAAGTACGCGAATGCGCGCGAGATCGTCTGGTGTCAGGAAGAGCCGCAGAACCAGGGTAGCTGGTACCAGATCCGCCATCGCTTGCAGGCGAAGCTCGGCCCCAAGCACGAACTCCTGTACGCAGGCCGCGCCGGCGCGGCGGCACCCGCGACGGGCATTGCCGCCCTGCACGAGCAGCAGCAAAAAAATCTGGTTACCGCGGCGCTTCAAGGTGATCCGCCGGAAGAGATTTCCCGACAAACGATGCGCCTGCCGGCGGCTCCAACAACTAGGACTGGCTAAATGACTATTGAAGTTCGCGTGCCGCAGCTGCCGGAATCGGTGGCCGACGCCACTCTTGTCTCATGGCATAAGAAGCCGGGCGATGCCGTGGCGCGCGACGAGAATCTCGTCGACTTGGAAACCGATAAGGTGGTTCTCGAGGTGCCTGCTCCCATGGCGGGCGTGCTGAAGGAAATCAGATTAACCGACGGCACCACTGTGACCAGCGGGCAAATATTGGCCATTATCGAGGAGGGCGTCGGCGCCGTGTCGGCGGCCGGAGCGCCGGCCGTCACGGCTGCCGGCGGCTCCGCCAAGCTCAGTCCTGCCGCAAAGCGGGTGGTGGAGGAGAACAAGGTTGACCCGAAGGCGGTCAGCGGTTCGGGACGTGACGGCCGGGTCTCGAAGTCGGATGTGGTCAATTATCTCTCGGCCAAGGAGCCTGCGGCCGCAACAGCGAGCGCGGCACCGCCCACAGCGGCCGCAGTGCTTGCCAAGGCGGCGGCAGCCCCGGCCGCTGGCGCGGCCCGTGGTGGTCGCACCGATCAGCGTGTGCCGATGACGCGGCTGCGCGCGCGCATTGCCGATCGCATGGTACAGGCACAAACCACGCAGGCCTTGCTGACGTCGTTCAACGAAGTCGATTTGAAAGCCGTCAATGAGCTGCGCGCGCGCTACAAGGATCAGTTCGAGAAGCAGCATGGCGTGAAGTTGGGGTTCATGTCTTTTTTCACCAAGGCATGCGTCGAGGCGCTGAAGAAATTTCCGACGGTGAACGCGTCCGTTGAAGGCAACGATATCGTGTATCACGAATACTTCGACGTGGGTGTCGCGGTGTCCACCGATCGCGGCCTGATCGTGCCGGTGCTGCGTGATGCGGACTTGCAGAGTTTTGCCGATATCGAAAAGTCCATCGCCAATTTTGCCGGGCGCGCCCGTGCCGGCACCATCACCATGGAGGAGCTGACGGGCGGCACCTTCACGATTACCAATGGCGGGGTTTTCGGCTCGCTACTGTCCACCCCTATCGTCAATTCTCCGCAAAGTGCGATCCTCGGCATGCACAAGATTCAAGATCGTGCCGTCGTCATCGATGGCCAAGTCGTGGTGCGCCCCATGATGTATATCGCGCTGACCTACGATCACCGCATTATTGACGGCCGTGAGGCAGTGTTATTCCTGGTGACGGTCAAGCAATGCCTCGAGGATCCGGCGCGCATGGTGCTCGGCTTATGAGCGACAGCTACGATGTGGTGGTGATCGGCGGCGGTCCGGCGGGTTATCCGGCGGCGATTCGAGCAGGCCAGAACAAGCTCAAAGTAGCCTGCGTCGACGAGTGGATCAACACCGACGGCAGCTTCGCCTTCGGCGGCACCTGCTTGAACGCGGGCTGCATTCCCTCAAAGGCCCTGCTCGAGTCCTCAGAGCTGTATCAGCGCGCCAAGGATGAATTCGCCGTTCACGGGATCAAGATCGGCGACCTGAAGTTGGATCTTGCCACCATGCAGAAGCGCCGCGCCTCCGTGGTCAAGGCCATGACCGGCGGTATTCTCGCTTTATTCAAGTCCGGCGGAGTGGTCGGCATTCAAGGGCATGGCCGCTTGCTTGCGGGTAACAAGGTCCTGGTGACGGGACCGGACGGCAAGGAGCGGACACTGAAAGCCAGGCATGTGGTGCTGGCCTCGGGCTCGGTGCCGGTGCGGCTGAAGAATGTCCCGCATGATGGCAAGTACATCGTTGACTCGTGGAATGCGCTGGAGTTCGACGCCGTGCCCCAACGCCTGGGGGTGATCGGCGCCGGAGTCATCGGCTTGGAACTTGGCAGCGTGTGGCGCCGCCTGGGCAGCGAGGTTACGGTGCTCGAGGCGATGGAGCAGTTTTTACCGATCGCGGATGCTGCGATTGCGAAGGAGGCGCTGCGTCACTTTAAGAAGCAGGGGCTCGACATCAAGCTCGGTGCGAAGGTGCAAAGCGCGGCCGTGGCCGGCACCGCGGTGGACGTCGTGTACTCCGATGCGCAGGGTGAGCATACATTACAGGTGGATAAGTTGGTGGTCGCCGTGGGGCGCCGCCCCTTCACGCAGGGTTTGCTGGCGGAGGATACGGGCGTGCAGCTCGACGCGCGCGGCTTCATTCAAGTCGACGATCATTGTCGTACCGGCGTGGCAAATGTCTGGGCGGTGGGCGACGTGGTGCGCGGGCCCATGCTGGCGCACAAGGGGAAGGAGGAGGGCGCCATGGTGGCGGACCTCATTGCCGGCCATTTCGCCGAGGTGAACTACAAGGTTATTCCTTCGGTGATCTATACAGCGCCGGAAATTGCCTGGGTCGGACAAACCGAAGAGCAGGTCAAGGCAAGCGGGCGCCCCTACAAAGTCGGCAGTTTCCCGTTTGCTGCCAGTGGACGTGCGCGAGCGATGGAGGCGGCGCAAGGCTTTGCGAAGATCGTGTCCGCCAAGGACGATGACGAGGTGCTGGGTATTCACGTGATCGGCCCGATGGCGGGCGAGTTGATCGGCGAGGCAGTGCTGGCAATGGAATATTCCGCCAGCACGGAAGATATACAGCGCACCATCCACGCCCATCCGACCCTGTCGGAGGTCATCCATGAAGCGGCCTTGGCGGCGGATAAGAAGGCGATCGACGGGATCAACCGCTAGCCAAGCGGGTTGCGCGCCATGTTCTTGTTGCGCCACGGGCAGAGCTATTTTAATTTGCATTTCAACGCGACCCGCGTTGATCCGGGGATCCACGACCCGGAATTAACGCCCTTGGGAGTCGAACAGGCCGCGGCTGCCGCACGCCGGCTAGCGGATGCGAAATTATCCCAGGTCATTATTTCGCCCTTCACCCGTGCGTTGCAGACTGCCCAGCCGGTGCTCGCCATTCACAAGGTGCCGGTAAAGATAATGTCGGAAGTTCGCGAGCAGGCCGCGTTTAGCTGCGACATCGGCAGTCCTCCCACGGTGCTCGCGAGCCGGTTTCCGCATCACGACTTCGCACATCTGCCGCGGCAGTGGTGGCATGACGGCATTGAAACGGCCGAAGCGACCAGCGCACGCGCGAATGCCTTTCGCGAGTTCATGGCTACTCGCGACGACCCTGCGACCACCCTGCTGGTCGGGCATTGGGCGTTCATCCAGTCATTGACCGGGGTCTCGCTCGGCAATGGTGAGATTCTGGAGTACGACCCTGCGAACCATGCTGTGCGGTAAATCATTTGTGCTGGCGAGCGTGTGGGTGTCGGCGGCTCTGACCGGCGCATGCGGCAAGCCCGATTCGGCGCCGCGCAGCGCGCTGTCGGGTCAGACGGGCGCGGCGGGCAAGGTGCTTAACTTCTATACCTGGTCGGATTATTTGGCGCCCGACACCATTGCAGATTTCGAAAAGCGGACCGGCATCAAGGTGCGCGTTTCGTATTTCGATACCAACGAGACCCTTGAAGCGCGCATGTTGACCGGCAACAGCGGATTCGACGTCGTCGTGCCCACGGCGCCGTACTTGCAGCGGCAAATTCGAAGCGGCGCCTATCAGGCCCTGGACAAGACCAAGCTGCCCAATCTGGCCAATCTCGACCCGGCAATCATGTCGCGCGTCGCGCTCAATGATCCCGGCAACGCGCACGCGGTGGTGTACGCCTGGGGAACCTATGGCATCGGCTACAACGAAAAAAGGCTGGCCGCTGCACTACCCAACGTGCCGCTGAACAGCTGGCGTCTAATTTTCGATCCCAAGTTCGCCGCCAAGCTAGCGGACTGCGGCATCAACATCCTCGACGCGCCCGCCGGAGTGGTGCGGTTGGTGCTGCAATATCTGGGCAGGAACCCCAATGCGCCCAGCGTCCAGGATCTTGCCGATGCCGAGCAGGTTCTGATCAAGATCCGCCCCTATGTACGCAATATCGATTCAGGTGTCGGCACCGAGGCACTGGCCAACGGCGATATTTGCGTAGCGCTGGACTATAACGGCACGGTCTACCAGGCGCGGCGCCGTGCGCACGAAGCGAACAATGGCATCCAGATCAATTTCGTGATTCCGGGGGAGGGATCTTTGCTGTGGTTCGACATGTTGGCCATCCCCAGGGATGCGCCGAATGCCGCGAACGCCCACCTGTTCATCGACTATCTGCTGGAGCCGGAGACGATCGCCAAGGTCTCTAACTTCATCGGCAACGCCAACGCCAATATTGCGGCGACTCCGCTGCTCGATGCCGCGCTCGCGGCCGATGCCATGGTGTATCCGTCGGCCGAGGAGCAACGCAGGCTATTCGTGCAAACAGAGGATTCTCCGCAGCAGTCGCGCGCCATTACCCGCATCTGGCAGAGGTTCAAGACAGCGCAGTAGCCACCGGCTACTTCTTGCGCCGCGCACTGATGACATTCGGCACCTGCGCAATGCGCGCCAGCAATTGCGATAGCTGCGGCAGCCCGGTAATCGAGATGCTGATTTTCATGTGAGCTAGGTTGTCGCGCTTATCGGTGACCGTGTTCATTCCCTGGATGCTGATCTTGTCGTCCGCCAATGCGGCACTGACGTCACGCACCAAGCCGCGCCTGTCGAAGGCTTGGACCTCTATATCCACCGGGAACTCGTTTGATCCCATTTTGCCCCAGGCGACTGCCAGAATCCGGGCCGGCGATTTGACGCTGAGACGCGCCACGTTGGCGCAGGACTGGGCGTGAATACTGACCCCCTTGCCCACCGTGATGTAGCCCACGATGGCCTCCGGCGGGACCGGCTTACAGCAGCGCGCGTAGCTGGACAGGAGGTCGCCGATGCCCTGCACTTCGATCTCGGGTTCGCGTACGGCTGCAGGGGCCTTGGCTCGGACGAAATGTTCCGGACGAGCATCGCGGGCGTGAAGAATGCGCTGGATGGCGCCTGCCATTTGGGCGGGGCTGACTTCTCCCAACCCAAGGGCTTCGTGCAGCGCGTCGGTGCCGGGCAGCTTCAGTTCCGCCAATAATTCGGGGATGGGTGGGCTCGCCACGCCTAAGCGCTGTATCTCGCGATCGAACAGCGCGCGCCCTTCGGCTTTGTTCTGCGACTCGTTCTGCTTGCGAAACCAGGCGCGAACTTTGTTGCGATTGCGCGGGCTGGCAAGGAACCCGGACTGCGGCGAGAGCCAGTCGCGTGAGGGATGCGCGATTTTGGCGGTGATGATTTCCACCGTTTCGCTGTTCTTGAGCCGGTAGTCGAGAGGCACGATTCGCCCATTGACCTTCGCGCCGCGGGTGCGATGACCTAAGTCGGTGTGCACTTGATAGGCGAAGTCCAGCGGCGTGCCGCCCATCGGCACATCGACTATTTCGCCCTTCGGCGACACCACATAGATGCGATCCTGGAAAAGGTCGACACGCATGCGATCGAGGAAATCTCGTGACGTTTCGGCTCCCTCCGCCGGCGCCAGCAGTGAGCGCAGTTGATCGATCTTTCGCTCATAAGCCAGATCGCTGCGGCCGCCCTCCTTGTAGCGCCAGTGCGCCGCCACGCCGCGCTCGGAATTCGCGTGCATGTCATGGGTGCGGATCTGAATTTCTACGGGTTGCGAGCCCGGTCCGACTACCGCCGTATGAATCGAGCGGTACAAATTATCTTTCGGGGTGGCGATGTAGTCGTCGAACTCTCCAGGAATGAACTGCCACAGCGAATGCACGATGCCGAGTGCGGCGTAGCATTCGGCGACGCCGTCCACCAGCACGCGCGCCGCGCGAATATCCATGAGCTGCTCGAAGGCCAGCTGCTTGGCCTGCATCTTGCGCCATATGCTGTATATGTGTTTGGGTCTGCCGTCGATCTTAGCGTCAATGCCGGCCGCGTCGAGGGCGGCACGCAACGTCGTCTTCAGTCCGTCGATGTAGTGTTCACGGTCCGAGCGGCGCACGTTGAGCGCCGCGGCGATGTGCTTGTAGTCGGCGGGCTGCAGGTAGCGGAACGCAAGGTCCTCCAGTTCCCACTTTAATTGCCATACGCCCAGGCGATTGGCCAGCGGTGCATACACCTCGCGGGTTTCGGTCGCAAGCTTGCGCTGCAGGGTGGGGTTCAGTGTCTTGGCGGCGCGCATTTTCTGCAATTGCCCGGCGAGCCGCACCACCACCAGTCGCACGTCGCCGATGACCGCCAGCAGCATCTTACGCAATGCCTCGGCCTGGCCCGACTCCAGGCCCTGCTCCGGGGTCCAGTCTGGCCTTAAGCCGAATTCTCCCAAGGAGCTCAAGGCCCGTGCCAGGTGGGTGACGTCGGCGCCGAATTGCTTGTGCGCCGCCTCGGCAGTGAGAAGTTCGGCGTCGAGCAGCGGTTGCAGCATCGCCGCGATCACCACTTCATCGTCGGCATCGAGAGTGCGCACGATTTCCGCCACATCCAGCGCCGCGCCGCGCAGGTCTGCGGCCGAGGCGGGCAGTTCCAGCGCGCGCACGACTGCGAAGGCAGCGCGCAGCCGCTCGCTCGCCGTGATTCGGGTTGAAGCCGTTGTTTCCACTTGAATTGCGCTGTCGGTGGCTGTGGGTTTAAGCGCCTATTGCCGGTATCATACCCCGCAAATGACGGATTCAAAGGTGCGGTTTGACAGCGTGCGGGTACTGGGTATCGACCCCGGCTCGCTGCGCACGGGTTTCGGCGTCCTGGACGCCGTGGGGCCGAAACTCACCTACGTGGCAAGCGGCGTCATCCGTACCCAGAAAGGTGAATTTGCCGATCGTCTATGCGAGATATTTCGCTGCGTGCAGACCCTAGTTGCCGAGTACCGACCCCACGAAATCGCGATCGAACGGGTGTTCGTCAATCGCAATCCGGACAGCGCCTTAAAACTGGGGCAGGCGCGCGGCGCGGCCATCTGCGGGACGGCGGATGCCAATGCCGTAGTATTTGAGTATGCGACGCGGCAAATCAAACAGGCCGTGGTCGGCTCGGGCAGCGCCGAGAAGGCGCAGGTTCAGCTGATGATGCGAAGTATTCTCAAGCTCGATGGTCCGGTGTCGACCGATGCCGCCGATGCCCTGGCGGCCGCCGTATGCCATGCGCTGCGCGACCGGGTGCGGGTCTCGGCGCTGCGTTCTGCGAGCCGCGGATGATCGGCTTTCTCAAAGGCCGCTTGGCGGCCAAGCAGCCGCCCATGCTGATGGTCGACGTGAACGGCGTCGGCTATGAGATGGAAGCGCCCATGTCCACTTTCTATGGATTGCCGGCCGCCGGCGAACCGGTCGCCTTATTCACCCATTTGGTGGTGCGCGAGGACGCGCATATCTTGTACGCCTTCGGCACCGACGGCGAACGGCGGCTGTTTCGCGGATTGCTCAAGGTGTCGGGGGTCGGACCCAAGATTGCGCTCGGCATTCTCTCCGGCGCCAGCGTCGATGATTTTCTGCGCACCATCGAGGCAGAGGATGTCGCCATGCTGACACGGATTCCAGGTATCGGCCGCAAGACCGCCGAGCGCGTCATCATCGAGATGCGCGACAGCGTCAAGAAGCTGTCGATGCCGGCGGCCGGCAGTCCGGCGGGAGTCGGCGCGGCGGCCACACCGCAGAGTGAGGCGTTCAGCGCCTTGATCGCGCTCGGCTACAAGCCTCCGGAAGTGATTCGTCTCCTCAAGGCGGTCGATGAGCCGGACCTTGCAACCACGGAAATTATCCGCCGCGCCCTGAAGTCGGCAGCCAAGGCCTAGCATGGGCATTGAACAGGACCGGATCATCGCGGGACCCGCGAAGCGGGAAGACGAAGTGGTGGATCGTGCCGTGCGGCCGAAGAGCCTGGCTGACTATGTCGGGCAAGCCACGGTGAAGACTCAAATGGACATCTTCATCCAGGCGGCGCGCAACCGCGGCGAGGCATTGGATCATGTACTGATCTTCGGGCCTCCCGGACTCGGCAAAACCACGCTGGCAAACATCATCGCCAATGAACTCAAGGTAAATTTGCGCCAGACATCGGGCCCGGTGCTGGAGCGACCTGGCGATCTCGCGGCGTTACTCACCAATCTCGAACCGCGCGACGTGCTGTTCGTCGACGAAATCCATCGCCTGAGTCCCGTGGTCGAGGAAGTTCTTTACCCCGCAATGGAAGATTCGCAGCTCGATCTCATGATCGGCGAGGGGCCGGGAGCGCGCTCGATCAAGCTCGATCTGCCGCCGTTCACATTGGTGGGCGCAACCACGCGCGCGGGGCTGCTCACCTCGCCGCTGCGCGATCGCTTCGGCATCGTGCAGCGGCTGGAGTTTTACTCCTCCGAGGATTTGACGAGGATCGTCACTCGCAGCGCGTCCATATTGCAGCTCAAGCTGCAGCCGGGCGGAGCGGAGCGCATCGCCGAACGATCGCGCGGCACGCCGCGCATCGCCAACCGGCTGCTGCGCCGGGTTCGCGACTTTGCTGAGGTCAAGGCCGCCGGCGTCATCAGCGCGGATGTTGCGATCGCGGCACTCGATATGCTGGCGGTAGACCCGCAAGGTTTCGACATGCTGGATCGAAAATTGCTGCTTACAGTGATCGAAAAATTCGAGGGAGGACCGGTGGGAGTGGACAGTCTGGCGGCGGCGATGAGCGAGGAACGCGGCACTATTGAGGACGTCATTGAGCCGTTCCTGATCCAGCAGGGTTTCCTAATGCGAACCGCTCGCGGCCGCGTCGCGACGCGCAGTGCCTACGCACATTTCGGGCTCGCGGCTCCGTCCTTGGATCGGGACCTGAACATGCCGCTGTTCCGGGACGTGCAGTAGTGCCGCCGTTGCCGGAGCGTGCGGTGCCGCCAAGTTTCAAAGTCCCATTTCGCGTCTACTGGGAAGACACCGACGCCGGCGGTGTGGTGTACTACGCGAACTATTTGAAATTCATGGAGCGCTGCCGGACGGACTGGCTGCGAGCGCTCGGCATCGATCAACTGCGGCTGCGCGCCGAGCGTCAACTGCAGTTTGTGGTGGTCAACGTCACCGTTGATTTCTTGCGTCCCGCGGTGCTGAATGATGAAATTCTCGTCACTGCGGAACTTGCTCGAATGAGCGGTGCCACAATTACATTCAAACAAACAATCTTGCGCGACGGCGCGCAACTCATCGACGCAAGCGCTCGGGTGGCCTGTCTCGATTCCGGCACGCTGAGACCGCGGCCGATCCCAAAGGATCTATTTCTGGAGTGGCGCAACAATGGGCAATGACTTATCAATCTGGACCCTGGTGCTCGATGCGAGCGTCATCGTTCAGGCAGTCATGCTGCTTTTGTTGGCCGCATCCGTGGCATCGTGGGCCGTCATCTTCAAGAAGAGCCGGGTCATTTCGCACTCGCGGCGCCAAGCCGATCAGTTCGAAACGGCATTTTGGTCGGGTGGGGATTTGGCGACGCTTTACCGCAGCATCGAGACCAAGGGGCGTGCCGGGACGGGCGAGCAGAGCATTTTCGAATCCGGCTTCGGCGAATTCAGCCGTCTGCGCCAGCAGGCCACACCCGCGGATCAGCTGCTGGAGGGCGCGCGACGCTCGATGCGGGTGGCCCAAATGCGGGAAATGGATCGGCTGGAACGCAATCTGGCGATGCTGGCGACGGTGGGGTCCACCAGTCCCTACGTGGGATTGTTCGGCACGGTGTGGGGCATCATGAGTGCCTTCCACAACTTGGGCAATGTGCAGCAGGCGACGCTGGCGGCGGTGGCACCGGGCATTGCCGAGGCGCTGATTGCCACAGCGATAGGATTATTCGCCGCCATCCCTGCGGTGGTGGCTTACAACCGCTTTGCTGATCAGGTGAGCCGCCTGGAACTACGCTTCGACACCTTCGTGGAGGAATTCTCCACGATTTTGCAGCGCCACGTCCCGGCCGCTGCGGCTAAAGCGTAACGGCCATGCCCGCAGCATTTCGTCGCCGCAAGCTGATGGGAGAGATCAATGTGGTGCCGTACATCGACGTCATGTTGGTGCTCTTGGTGATTTTCATGATTACGGCGCCGCTGCTCAAAGAGGGCGTCAAAGTGGACTTGCCCGAGGCCGGTGCCAAGCCCATGGATCCTGAGTTTCTGGCCAAGCACGAACCCGTGGTCGTGACCATCGATGCGCGCGGAAGGCTGTACGTTAATTTTGGCCCGAATCAGGACCAGCCCACTTCGGAAGCCACCGTGAGCGCACGCACCGCTGCACTCTTACGCCGCGACCCGCAAACCCCGGTGCTCGTCAAGGCCGATACCACCGTGCCCTATGGCACGGTGGTGAAGGCTATGGTGCTGCTGCAACACGCCGGCGCCACCAAGGTCGGATTTCTAACCGATCCCGTGCGGCCACCCGCCCGCGGGCAAGCGAGCGGGGCCGGCAACGGTCCGGGTTGAATGCGGGAGTTTTTGCGCGAACACTTCTGGGCGGTCTTCGTGTCCGTGCTGCTGCACGCTGCACTGGTGGGCGCCATGGTGCTCGCGGCACTGATTTCAGCCCGCCGGACACCGCCTACCTTGCAGCCTCTGCCGATTGAGGCCGTGGTGGTGGATTCGCAAGTGCTGCATGCGGCACACCGCGCCCAGGACGAACGCGCCGCGCAGGAAGTTGCGCGGGCACGCGCCGCCGACGATGCCAAGGCCGCGGCGGCGGCCGCCGAGCAGGCCAAAGCGGTGGAAGATGCCAACGCGGCTGTCGAAGTGGCCAAGCAATCCGACGATGCCAAGGCTGCACAGGCCGCCAAGGCCGCCGAAGAGGCACGGTCCGCTGAGGAGGCCGATGCGGCCAAGGTCTCGGCGGCTGCACAGCAGCGCCTCGTCGAGGCGCAAAAAGCGGCGGCGCAGAAGGCAACGGCCGCACAGAAGTTAACCGCGGCCGCGGCCGCCGCAGCATCGGCCGCCGCAGCTACGGCTGCCGCAGCTACGGCTGCCGCACAAAAGGTCACGGCTGCGCAGAAAGCGGCACTGGCACGTAAGGCTGCCGAGGCAGATCTGGCCGAGGAGGCTAAGCGCGAGGCCGCAGCTAATGCTGCGGCGGCTAAGGCCGCGGCAGTCAAGCAGGCCGCCGAGGCCAAGCAGGTGGCCGAGGCCAAGAACATCGCGGATGCGAAGAAGGCAGCCGAAGAGCGTGCACGCCAGGATCGCGAGGCCGAATTGCGCCGGCAACTGGCCGACGAGGAGCATCGCAGCGCGATTGAGTCGGGGCCGCTGCGCGACAGCTATATCGCAAGGCTGCGCAATAGAATACAAGCTGCCTGGATCAAGCCTCCGTCGGCCAGCGTCGGCCTTGATTGCCTGGTCGCAGTCACGCAGCTCCCGGGCGGCGAGGTCACGGGTGCCCGTGTGACTCAGTGCAATGGCGATGCAGCCGCCCGCCAATCGATCGAGAATGCGGTGTATCGTGCATCGCCCCTGCCGGAACCCCCGGATCCGGCCCTGTTCGAAAGAAACTTCGTATTTAGGTTCAAGCCCAATGAATAAACGCTTTTCCTGTTTGATGGCGCTCGGATTTCTGCTGTTCTGCACGCGCAGTCAGGCGGAATTGGTGGTTGAGATCACCAAAGGACAGGCGGACGCCATTCCGATCGCGATCGTGCCCTTCAGCTCGGCGGAGGCCGCTGTTGCGTCATTCGACGTCGCCAAGTTGGTGAGCGACGATCTGGCTCGCAGTGGCCGCTTCAAGGCCACGGACCGCAAAGACATGATCGAGCAGCCCCACACGGGCGCCGCCATTTCTTTCGATGACTGGCGCCGGCTGAGCAACGACTACATCGTGGTGGGGCAGGTACAGCCGCTGGCGGCGGAGCGCTTCAACATCAGCTTCGAGTTGTACAACGTCCTCACCCGGCAGCGGTTGTTGGGGTACCAGATCAGCGCCAACAAACCCGGGCTGCGCCTGGCGAGCCACCAAGTCGCGGATATGATATTCGAGAAGATATTGGGCGTTCGCGGCGCCTTCGCGACCCGCATCGCCTATATATCCGTGCTGGGAACAGTGCCGCATAGAAGCTATCGACTCGTTGTGGCGGATGCGGATGGGGAAAATCCACACGTGGTGATGCAGTCAAACGAGCCGCTGATGTCGCCTTCCTGGTCCCCGGATGGCCAAAGCCTGGCCTATGTGTCTTTCGAGGGGCGCCTGCCCTCGGTGTACGTGCAGTTGTTGAAGAACGGAGAACGCCAGCGCGTGTCGGGGCGGGCGGGAGTGAATCAGGCGCCGGCGTGGTCGCCGGACGGCAAGAAGCTGGCGCTGACGCTGTCGACGCGCGACGGCAATCTGGATGTCTATGTGATGGATATCGCCACGCAGGCGCTGAGCCGCATCACGGACGATCCGGGCATCGATACCGAGCCGCAATGGTCGAAAGACGGTCAAAGTCTGTATTTCACTTCGGATCGAGCCGGCGGCCCGCAGATATATCGGATCGGCATTCAGAGCGGCGACAAGCCGCGGCGGCTGACTTTTCAAGGCAGCTACAATGCGCGCGCCAGAGTGTCACCCGATGAATCGCAAATGGCTTTCGTCACCCAGGAAGACGGCGGCTATCGCATAGCCACCCAGGATCTTCGCGGCCGCGGCGATGTCCAAGTACTCACCAAGGGTCATTTTGATGTGTCGCCGAGCTATGCGCCGAACGGCGCTGAGATCATTTATGCGACCCGCGACCGCGGACGCGGGGTGCTGGCATTGGTCAGTGCCGACGGTCGGGTGCAGGAGCGTTTGGTGTCGAGTGAGGGCGAATTGCAGGAACCGGCATGGTCGCCATTTTAAACAAAGTACACAAATCAGGTGTTCACCGGTAGGCTTGGGTTACGACAATCGGACGGAGTAGCAATATGAAACGAATTATATCGATCGCACTGTTGATGGCCGGAGTGGCACTGCTCTCGGGCTGCCCCAAAAAGCACAATGTGATTGAGCCGCCCACCGCCGGTACCCAGGTATCTGGGTCATCGTCCAGCAATGGGGCTGATAGCGCCTCCACGTCCGGACGTGCACTGAACGGCGACGCGTCGACTCAAGGCGCCAACGGCATGGGTGATTACACGACGGGGCCGCTCGCCAAGAAGGTGATCTACTTCGACTTCGACAAGTCGGAAATCAGGCCCGAGTTCGCGGATCTGGTGACGGCCCATGCGCGCAATCTGACCGCGCATCCGAACCTCAAAATCAAGCTCGAAGGCAATACTGATCAGCGCGGCACCCGTGAATACAACATCGGGCTCGGCGAGCGCCGCGCACAGGCGGTGCGCCGCGCCATGATGCTGCAAGGAGTCGCGGAATCGCAGCTCACGACGGTGAGCTTCGGTGCCGAAAGGCCTGCGGCAGAGGGCGACGATGAGGCG
>JBBRQO010000021.1:0-90039 GCA_038226325.1 Steroidobacterales bacterium
CGCCCTGATTCGAAGCAAAGTCGATGACCAGTCGATAGCCATAGCGGTTATTGGGCGCCGCCAGAAAACTCCTCGCCTGGATGGGCCGCGTCAGGTCGAGCACGATCCGCAATTCGCCTGACGAACGGCGCGCCATGCGCACCTGTTTAACCGCCCCAGCACCGGACCGCGCAGCGCGCACACCATTACCGAGCCGCGCCCCGGCAACGTCCAAGACGACACGGTCGGGATTCTTCAATACCTGCAAGCTGTGCTGAGCGCTGCCCGAAAGGTCCAGCACCACCCGTGTGCTATCCGGACCCGCCCACAGCCGCACCGCGCGCACATCCACGGCATACGCCGGCAACCACAGCGTCGTCACCATTAGGACTGCCCAAGACAACTGCGAGACAAGCGACCTCATAGGCCATTAAGTTAACGCCTAAGAAGAAAGTATTTCAAGTTAAATTAGAGACATAGGCACTTAAGCTACTGTCGCGTCCCAGGTTCTCGAGCCATGCGGTGCCGGTCAATGACTGAGCCTGCAGCCCAGCGCGGCGCGCATCCCCCACATACCACAGGGTTAAATCCAAATCGGCAGGGGGCAGGTGGCCACCCCCTCGCTCGGGCCATTCGAGCAGCAGCAAGCAGTCCCGCCCTACCGCATCCCGCAAGCCCAACTCATCCACTTCGCTCAAGGATTGCAGGCGATACAGGTCCACGTGCACACAGGTCAGGCTGGGCAGTACATAAGTCTCCACCAGGGTGTACGTCGGGCTACGCACCACTCCCACGACCCCTAGGGTGCGCAGCAGACTGCGCACGCAAGTGGTCTTCCCCGCGCCCAACTCCCCTTTCAGGTATACGACCGCACCGCTGCCGAGGCCCGGCAAGCCCCGCGCCAGCGCCTGTCCCAGTACTTCGGTGCGGCTGCTGTCGGCCAGGTCAATATTCAAGGTGGGTGCAGCCATGCGTATCCAGTCGCCACGGTTCGCAGCGCTTTTTAGACATTATACGTGCCGTCCACGTAGCCTTAACGCCATGAAGCCCACGGACTGCGCCACCGCCCGCTTAGACCCCGCCTCGCTATTGGCCGACTTACAACGGTGGAGCAAGGAATTAGGCTTTGCGCGACTGGGAGTGGCGAATATCGATTTGGCGCGCGACGAGGCGCATTTTCTCGACTGGCTGGACGCGGGTTTCAACGGCGAGATGGCCTATATGTCGCGGCATGGCGTGAAGCGCACGCGGCCGGCGGAATTGCTCCCCGGAACAGTGAGTTGCATCAGCGTGCGCATGGATTACTGGCCGCAGGATGCGGCCGACGCTGCGGCCACGTTGGCGGACCCAAGCGTCGCCTATGTGTCGCGCTACGCGCTCGGCCGCGACTATCACAAACTCATGCGCGCGCGCCTACAAAAGCTGTGCGAGCGCATCCAGGGCGCGGTGGGGTCCTTCGGCCATCGTGTATTCACGGACAGCGCGCCGGTGTTGGAGAAGGCCCTGGCGCGCAACGCCGGCCTCGGTTGGATTGGTAAACACACCAACTTGATCGACAGCCAGGCTGGATCGTACTTCTTCTTGGGCGAGATATACCTGGACCTGGAATTGCCCGCAGAGCAATCGAGCAGCGCGCATTGCGGTAGTTGCAGCGCCTGCATGCCCGCCTGCCCCACCGGCGCCATTGTCGCGCCGTACCGGCTCGACGCCAGGCGTTGCATTTCCTATCTCACTATCGAACTCGCCGGAACCATTCCAATAGAATTTCGCACGGCCATCGGCAACCGCATCTACGGCTGCGACGACTGCCAATTGGTCTGCCCGTGGAACAAATTCGCGCGCCCCACCGCCGAGCAGGACTTCGCGGTGCGCCACGGCTTGGATCACTCGCAATTGGTGGCGCTATTCTCCTGGAGCGAAGCGCAATTTCTGGAGCGCACCACGGGTAGCGCCATCCGCCGCATCGGCTACGAGCGCTGGCTGCGCAACATCGCGGTGGCTTTAGGCAATGCGCCCGCCTCGCCGACGCTCATCGCTGCGCTGCTCAGTCGCGCGCAGCACTCATCGGCCGTGGTGCGAGAGCATGTGCAATGGGCGCTGACTCAGCACTCAGTGCCGTTCGATGAGGCGCACGCGTAGGTTGTCGGTCAGACGCACGGCATTCAAACGCACTGCCGCCAGCAACACCAAATCGCGAGTTGCCGCGCGCACCGGGGCCAAATCCAGCGCCTGACGAATCGCGAAGTATTCCGGGTCAAATCCGTTTGCGCCCAAGGCCTCCATCGCCTGCCCCTGCAACACTTCGTAGTCGCGCTCGCCAGCGTCGATTTTTGCCGAGAATTCGCTCAACGTGGCATACAGGCGCGGTGCACGAGCGCGCTCTTCCGCTGTCAGATGCCGGTTAATAGTCGCAACCGCGAGTCCATCGCCGTCCCGCAAAGTGCTGCAACCAACGATGTCGACGGCTAGAAACAGATCATCCACCAAACGCCGCACCATCACCAATTGCTGGAAATCCCGCTCGCCGAACAAGGCCATATCCGGCTGGATGAGGTTGAACAGCTTGGCGATGACTGTCGAGGCGTCGGTCAAGTATCCCGGCCGGTGCGCACCCTCGAGAATGTTGGCGAGTCTCGGCACATCGACCGTGGCCGCCAGCTCCCTGCCGTTCGGATAAATCTCCTGTAGAGGCGGCGCGAAGGCCAGCGTCGTTCCCACCTTCTGCAATAGCTCGCGATCGGCCTCTTGGCTCTGCGACCCGTGATCGCGCGGATCCGCAAAGATGCTGACGATGACACAATCGGCCCGCTCCTGTGCCTCGGCGACCAGGCTCATGTGGCCCTTGTGCAAGGTACCCGTTGTGGGCACCAGCGCCACGCGCTTGCCGGCGGCGCGCCACAGACGGACGCGATCTCGAACCGAGGCGCTGCGGGTGAGAAATTCCATGACCCTTGCGTCGGCATCCGAGGCCGAACCTTTAGCTGGGGGCGCCTAGCTGGGGGCGCCTAGGGAGTCTGAAGTCAGCCGGCGGGCAACAAACTGCTGCCGACCGGATTGAAGAAATGGCGACCGCGGCGCGCCTTGCTGATTTCAGCGAACAGCTGCTGATAGTCGCTGTCGTTGTTCACCGGATCGATAGCGGCGGAATTCACGATTAGCAGCGGTGAGGCATCATAGCTGTGGAAGAAACGCGCATATGCCTGGGTGAGCTTGTCGAGATAGCTGCGTTCGATGTGCTGCTCATAGCGGATGCCGCGCTTGGCGATGCGATCCATCAACACGTCCACGGGCGCCTGCAGGTACACCACCAGGTCCGGCTTGGGTGCGTCCACAACCACCCTTTCGTAGACCCGTTCATATAACGCGTACTCGGCATCGTCGAGGGTCACGCGCGCGAACAGCCGATCTTTTTCCAACAGGTAATCGGCGACGCGCACCGCGCCGAACATATCCTCTTGCCGCACGTCTTCCAATTGGCGAAACCGCTGAAACAGAAAGAACAGCTGCGTTTGAAATGCCGCCGCCCGCGGATTCTTGTAGAAGCGTTCGAGAAAGGGATTCTGCTCCGCCTGCTCCAAGATGAGCTGGCCGCCGAGCGACTGGCTCAAACGACGCGCGAGACTGGTCTTACCGACACCAATCGGACCTTCAATCACAACGAAACGGTGCGGTATTGCGCTCGCCATTTAGAACTCGTGTAAATCCAGGATCGAAATTCCCTCATCGCCGGCAGTGCGCCGCAACTCCGACACCGTGCCGTGTCCCGGAATCGTAAGCGTTGGAGCGATGTCCGCCAGAGGATACAGGACGAAGTTGCGGGTCGACACTCCGGGGTGCGGCAGCGTCAATCCGGGCTCATCGATCGTCTCGCCCGGCATCCAGACCAGGTCCAAATCAATCACGCGCGGGCCCCAGCGCTCCTGGCGATTTCGACCCATCGCCTGCTCCGTGCGCAGCAGACCCGCGAGCAACTCGCGCGCCGCCAACTGGGTCAACAGCCCCGCCACCGCATTCACGAAATACGGCTGATCCTGCGGCCCCATGGGCCGGGTTCTGTACAGGCGCGACAGCAGCAGCGAACGCGTCGCGGGCAGCGCCGCGAGACGCTCGAAGGCCTCGAGCACCTGGGCGCGCGGATCATTAAGATTGCTGCCGATCGCCACATATGCCGGGCGCCAGAGAGTGCTCACGGCGGATGGAATGCTCAATCGGACCCCCGCAGCGCGCCTCTAAGTGCGCGCCGCTCCGCCGCGTCTACGGCGGCGACGTCGGCGGCCGGGAGGCGCGGCATCGCCACCCTCCGCGAGCGGCTCCGCCGGACGGGCTTGCACCAGCGCGACCCGCTCGTCCTGCGGCATTATCTGGATATCTGTCCACCATTTCGCCAGCTCCGGGTCAGCGGCTCCGACCTGCGCACGCAGCAGCAGGAAATCATAGGCCGCGCGAAATCGCGGGTGCTGCAAGATACTCAAGGATTTGACGCCGCTGCGCCGATTGAAGCGCGGCTGCAGCATTAGCAATTCGCGCATGGGTATGCCGAAGCGCCGGGGAATCGCCACGCGCGACTGCTGCGCACGCAGCACGGTGTCGCAGGCCTGCATGAGTTGGGAGAGATCCGGCGCCGGACCCGCTTGCCGCTCATTGAGTTCGCGCAACACCGCACTCCATAGCAATACCGCGAACAAAAACGTCGGCGTGACCGCTTTATCGGCCGCGATGCGCTCGTCCGTGTTGATCAGCCCGCGTTCCAGCATTTCCTGCGCATAGGCATAAGGCGGCAGCGCGAATGCAGCGGCGGAGAGCGGAAATAAATGCGCGAACAGCCCGTACTTCTGCAGCAGCTGATACGCCTTGAGCCCGAAGCCGGATAGGAATAATTTCAGGCACTCATCGAACAATCGCGCCGGCGGCACACCGTCCAGCAAATAGGCGAGTTTGGCCAACGGCGCCTCGGTGTCCGGCTCGATCGAGAAATCCAGCTTGGCCGCGAAACGCACCGCCCGCAGCATGCGCACCGGATCTTCGCGGTAGCGCGTTTCCGGGTCGCCGATCAGCTTCAGCCGGCGCGCCCGCACGTCCCGTACCCCGTCGACAAAATCCCATATCGAGAAATCCTCGATATTGTAGTAAAGGCCGTTCGCCGCAAAATCGCGCCGCCACACGTCTTCTTCGATGGTGCCGTAAATATTGTCGCGCAAGATCCGACCCCGCTGATCGAAGGCTCGGTGCTCTGAGTCATAGTTGGACGCCGCCTCAATGGCCTCGGCTTTGGCGCCCTCGGCGCCGTCACTCTCGGATTCTGGGTCCGCCTCCTCCGTATCTTCACGTTCCGGTGCCGCCGCGGCGCGGAAAGTGGCCACTTCTATAATTTCATTGCCGAAATGCACATGCGCCAGGCGAAAGCGCCGGCCAATGAGTCGGCAATTGCGAAACAGGCGTCTGACCTCCTCCGGCAAGGCATTGGTCGCCACGTCGAAATCCTTCGGCGTGATGCCTAAGAGCAGGTCGCGCACCGCCCCACCCACCAAAAAACCCTGATAACCAGCCTCTTTGAGGCGATAGAGGACTTTCAAGGCGTTCGGGGAGATCGCCGCGCGCGAGATCGAATGCTCGGAGCGAGGGATGATGATCGGAGGAAATGGCGTCGACGAGGCGTTCAAAAAGGGGGGTTCCGCTTGAGTCCAAAAAATTGGTCCGTATACTACCAGCCCTCTTGGGTCCTTAGCGCCCAGAACCGCAAACACCGCTCCCTTCGTCTAGTGGCCCAGGACATCGCCCTCTCACGGCGAGTACACGAGTTCGAATCTCGTAGGGAGCACCATTCCAAAGCAAAAGGCCGGGGTATCTCCGGCCGCTGGCTTATAGCGCCTATAGAGGAGACGCGAAGCGCTATTGAAAACAAGCGCTTACGCCCAACCCAACAGTACACCATCACTCCAGCAGCGGATCACCCTTGGGCAATTGATGCGCATGCCAGCTCGCCAGTCGGTGGCGAATCGTCTTCTCGCTGACCTGGTCTTCGGGCATGGGCGCAATGATTTTGTCATGCACAAGTAAACGATAGACATACAACGCTTTATTAGCCGCCGAATCCGTCGCCTCAAACTCAACCGCACCACGGCCTTCTGCATACTTCACTCCCGCCAGCAAGGCCGCCTTAAACAATTCGCCTTCGTGTTTGAGTTTTTTCATAGTTCAGTGCTTCGCCGGACGCGATCCTACATTCGAGGAGAATTTCACCACACGCGCTTTACACGCAAGCGCCACGTCCCTATGCCCGGATAGCGAGGCCAATTCAGTGGCCGACAACAGACCCAGTGCCGTCGCTAAGCGCAGCGCCTGATCAGCGTCCGCCGCCGGGTAATTGCGGCCGTTGCCGGTCGGGTCGCCGAGCCGGCGCGCGGGCTCGGCGCCGGCGTTCGTAGAATCGCTGAAAATCGCCCAGGACGACGTTCGCAATTTGGAAAGCACGCCGCGGGAGTGCCCTAACGCGCGTTCAACGTCGTCGACCAAGTCGCGGAACGGTTTGCCGCGCAGTCCCGCCAGTTCGAAAGCCTCCAATTCCATCTCATTGGCGCAACGCGCCAACCAAACGCCGCGCACAAATGCGTCGAACATGCTTCGCACCAATGAATACGCCGATCCCCACAGCGCTTGCTCAGCGAGAACACAGACTCCAGCTTGATGTTCGATGGCCAACTCCAGACAGCCCGACGCCATCTTCGCGCGGCGGTCTGCCGGCATAGGCATGCCTCTGGTCTGCTCGGATATCCAGGCCACGACAGATTTCAACTCGTCTTGAACGTCATTCATGGCGGCCTCCCATCAAGTAAATCTACGGTGGCGTTACTGCTGCCGACGTCACTCCCCAACCATAGCCGACGATTTGCCGGCGCTCAGCCTCTTGTTCCAGCACGAAGGACCACGCCCCCTGCTCTTCGAAATGTTTGCCGTGAGTCTGCCCAATTCGCGGCTGCTCGCCCCGGCGCAGCGTGCTCATGAACCTCACCAGCCCGTGCACCGGCTCCATCATGGCGGCGCTGGGTTGCTGCTGCGCGTGTGCGGCGCTCGCCAACAACCCGACCGTGAATGTCAACGCGACGCAAATCGCACGCATTCGCCGCACTCGCTGAATTGTCCTCGAATCATTCTGGTGCACCACTCGCTCCGATATGCATGGCGACTTCGCGTGCCCACACTGTAAGGGCACCGACCCTCGCTTGCAAAATCGGTGGCAGTGCAACATCCCCAACCCTGTCGCCGAGAAGCTACGTTGACCACTGTCAACGCTCGCCGCGATCAACCGTTGGGTCATGCAACACGAGCGCGGCCTTCGGGCCGCACGGCCAAGTCGCTCACTCAGCCGGCATGGCGTCGCAGTCAGCGCACATCCGCCACCTGCACGCCGACCCCGTATCGATACACGTTTTGACCCCCACGATAGCCGGTCACAGCCAGTGAAGCGCACGCCGCCAACAGCACCGCCAGGAAAAGCCACGAGGCCTGCGATTCCTGCGCACTACCGGCACCGCGCCACACCGACAACAACACCAGCATCAACGTCGACAAAATGG
Source organism: Steroidobacterales bacterium (assembly GCA_038226325.1). Taxonomy (GTDB): domain Bacteria; phylum Pseudomonadota; class Gammaproteobacteria; order Steroidobacterales; family Steroidobacteraceae; genus Bog-1198. Next base: position 7,554 of record JBBRQO010000021.1, read on the forward strand.
CCCATTTCAAGTGCAGGGAGATGGCGAGATGCGCAGCGGCGCCGACGTGCAAATCGAGCACCGCGGCGAGACCTGTGGCGAGCGCAAAGAAGGCGGCCAAGGTACCGAGGCATAGATTCCAAGTCCCCACGATGTTCAGAGTTGCGGCATGGCGCGCGAGGCTGCGCAAACGTGCCGCCCACAGCAGCGCGGTGGAAGTGATGACCAGGCCCAGGGGGAAATGCACCACCAGCGGATGCCATCCTGGAACTCCGCTCATCGTGGCCTCGCAGGCGAGCTACTGCGCATCACGCCTCCAGTACGATTTTAAACTACGCAAGGCAGGCGCCACCCGCCGGATTTGCAGCACGCCGCCCACGCGGATTTGAAAATTCAGGAACTTATGCAAGCCGCTAACCAAGAAGAAAACATCCCGGTACTGGCTGCGCCGCTGCGTGGCGTAGGCAATTTTCAATGCATCGCAAACAATGGCAGTGGGCAGTTTGTAGATGCGTGAGCGCGCCGCGAACGGATCGCGTGCCCGAACCGTAAAACTGTCGCCACCGGCCAGAAGCCAAGTTGCCATACGCTCCATGATGAATATTTTCATCTGCACATCGCGGGAGCCGCGGTAGCGCGTCGCCGCCCGCAAAGACTCGCCGAGCGCATCGCCGGCTGTTTCTGCAATCGTAAATAGTTTCTCGTTGATCGCCAGCCACGCCCGCCAAAAGCGTGGCCTGGCGACGAAATAATTCGAGTGCACGGTGTTCCTGGAATCGGACACCAGTACATCCAGGTCGGCGGACAATTCAAGCCGTTCGAATAACTCTCGCGTCACCTGCTTCAGGCCAGGATGCTCGACATCGCCGTGTTCGAACACATTCCAATAGTAGGCACTGTTGTGAATGCTGGGGCTGAAGAGGATGACATCGAGCGAGTGATCGCAGGCAAGAATGAATTCGCGCACCATCGCGGCGGTCAAGCCGGTCTTGAGCTTGAACTTCGGTGACAGAAAACCGTAGTACGCGCTCTCGTCCAATGCCTCATTGACGAGATATTGCCGTATCGGCCAATACTCGAACCAATCGGGCCGCTCATTGGCCGCATTATCCAGCACCTCGAAGCCCGGATCGAGGTCCTGACGCGACACATACGGCGTGAGGATTTGGTAAATATGCGCGGCCTGCATGGGTCAAAGGATACCGGCTTCGATGGCGCAACGCATTTAAGACGGACCCCGGTAAGGCCGGTCATGCGCGGCCAGCTGCGACAGCAACTCCAGATAGCGCGCCTGATAGGTGCGCATGGCGTAACGCGCTTCCACATGCGCATGTCCGCTGGCGCCCAAGCGTGCGCGCAGCTCCGGCGACTGGATCAGTGCCTCTAAACAGCGCTCCCAGTCTTCGGCGGTGCGCGCGTGGAAGCCGTTGTAGCCGTCGATGACGGCCTCGACATTGGCGCCCACCGGCGAGGCCACGCAGGGCAACGCCGCCGCCATGTACTGCAGCAGCTTGAAGGCGCACTTGCCGCGTGCCCAGGCGTCGTCGGTCAGCGGCATGACGCCGATATGCGCCGTGGCAAGCGACTGCGATTCGGTGGCCGAACTCCAGGCGACACGCTCGATGTTGACCTCGGGCCAGTCCGGGAAATGCGAGCAGATCACCCGCATCTTGAGACTCGGATAGCGGCTCGTCAGTCGCGCCACGGCGGGTCGAATCATCTCCAGGTAGACCAGGTTCTCCGGGCTGCCGATCCACGCGATCGTGGGCGGATCAGCCGCGCCGGCCGTGGTGGGCTGATAAGCGGCGGTGTCGATCGAAGTCGGCAGCAGGGCGACGGCGCGCGCCGCGGGCCGCGCGACCGCAGCAAGCACGTCATTGCCGGCGGCGACCACATCAACCTCGCGACAAGTCGCGGCAAATTTTTTTTTGCGCCATGCCGACTCGTCCGGTGCGTCGCCCAATCGTCGTGGCTTGCGCACGTAAATGGCATCATCGACATCGAACACTCGCCGCCGGGTGAACGCCGCAAACAAACGCGCCTCGATGGCGCTCAATTTGATTTGATGCAGCACTACCACGTCGGCATGGCGCAGAATCGCCCGCCTCTCCCAAGTGCGCAGCCCGTACCGGCCGCTGGGGAAACGTTCCGGCCGCACCTGCCAACCCGCCGCTTCTAGAGGTGCGATCAAACTGCGCATGCGGTGTCGGAATGACGGCTGCTCAAGGTCATAGCCCAACAACACCACGTTCGGCATATCCGTCACATCCCTTGGGCACAGGCAGCCGTCTGCAGCAGACCGGCCAGCGCCTGCAGCGCGACCTCCACCCCATCGACGAGTCCGAGCTGCGCCGCCCGTCCCTTCAGCGCAGCGCACGCAGGTTCATTCTGCAGCAGCAGGTTCGCGCTTTGCACCATGCCTGCCGCGTCGAGCGGCGCCGCAAGCGCCACGCCTGCCGCAACACAGCGCCGTATGCGCTCGGCCTGATCCTTGGCGATGGGCACAGCGATGCAGGCATTGCCACAGGCAATGGCCTGCAACAGCGTCGAGCCGCCGTTCGCGATGATGAGGCGCGCCGCACGCATGAGCGCCACGAGTTCGGCCTGCGGCAGCGATCCCATCGGGTGCCAATTCGATCGGGCGCCGCCCTCCTCGGCAGCTGCGCCTACCGCGCCCGGACCCACGTACACGGTGGCCACCCCCGCGGCAGCCAAAGTGCGCGCGGCGGCCACGAAGCAATTCGCCGCATCGTCGACCCCCGGATGGCCGGTGCCGCCGCCCGGAACCACCAGCACAAAGGTTCCGGGGTCGCAGCCCGCGCGCGCCAGGACGGCCGCACGCTGCTCGGGGTCGGCGCGCGACAAGATCACGTCGAGATATCGCACCGTCGGGCGCCCGGCGACTTTGAGCTTGAGCCTTTCGAAGAACCCTAAAGAACCGGCAATGAATTCCGGGTACGCGATCCAATGCTCATCGATCAGCGCCAGCCAGCGCCAACGAAATGCCTTGCGTCGCTGGCGCCCGCGCGCGCTGATATAGACCACGCGCGCGCCCAAGCGCTGCGCCGCGCGCAGCTGCGCCGTGCGTCCGGCGTTATCGAATATCACGACGTCGGGCCGCCAGCTCTGGAGCAGGTCGATGACGGCCGCTGAATGAAATGTCGGCGACGAGTCCAACAGCGTCGTCGGAAATGCAGCGTCCGCTGCATACGGCGCCTCACGGCTCAACACAAAACGGATGCTGACGCCCTGCCAGCGGCGACTCGCGGCGCGCGCAAGCGCGAGGCAGCGCGCATATTCACCTGTGCCGTAAGGACCGGACACCGGCACGAACAGAATTCGCGGCGTGGCGTTACGCAAACGCGGTGAACCAGCGATCCAGCACCAAGAGATACCAGGCGCGGCGAAATTCGGGCCCCACCGCACGCTGCAGCACACCGCGCTCCATCAGGCGCGCTACCGCCTCGCGCAACACCTGCGGATGCTGCTGCAGCCAACGATGCACGGGAAGGCCGAAGCCCGACTTCGGTTGCTGCAAGTGGCCGGGCGGCAGTCGCGGTTGCATCAGCTGCCGCACCAGTAATTTGCCGCGGCGCCGCCGCTGATCGACCAACACCTGCGGATCCACGCTCAGCATGTATTCGACCAGCCGATGATCCAGCAACGGCGGCCGAACTTCGAGGGAATGTGCCATGCTGGTTCGATCTACCTTGGTGAGCAAACCTTCGGGCAGATCCGTGTTCAAGTCCAGCCAGCGCAGCTGCGCCAGCGGGCGCAAATCCTCGCGCCAGTACTGCCGGTAGAACCACAGGTAGTCGTATTCAGGCTCCCGCCAGCCCCTGCCCAGCAGAAACTCGATTTGCTGCGCCGTCATACCGCCGAGCGCCGCTGCATAGGCCGGCAGGCCGACGTAGGCGTGGCGCTGCATGGAAGACGCGAGCCGCGACAGCGGCGGCAGGAATCGCGCCAGGGAGCGATTGAAGACACTGGAACGCGCGCCGATCCTCGACCAGTACCTGGGGTAGCCGCAAAAAATTTCATCACCGCCCTCGCCGCTCAAGGCAACGGTCACCTCACGGCGCGCGAATTGCGCGATGAGATAATTGGACCACGCAGCACTGTCACCGAAGGGTTCGTCGAACAATCCCGGCATCCTGTCCAGAGCCTGCGCAAAATCCGCCAGCGGTGCCGTCATCTCCAGGTGCTCGGTATGCAGATGCTCCGCCGCCCTGCGCGCCGCCGCCGTCTCGGAGCGCGCGCCGCCGTCAAATCCCAAGGTATAGGTTCGCGGCCTGTCCAAATAATAAGTCGTGAGCGCGGAATCGATTCCGCCGCTCAGAAAAACTCCCACCGGCACATCCGATAAGGTGTGCTCCGGCACGACCGTTCGCAGCAGCGCATCCAGACCTTGCACGGTGTCGTCGGCGCTGCGCGTCGCGATCGCCGTCGACGGATTCCAATAGCGCTCGATGTGGATCCGGCCTGCCTTCCAGGTTAGTGTGTGTCCTGCCGGCAATTTCTCGATGCCCCGGTAAATGGTCTTCGGCGCGGGAATGTAGCCGTGGAATAAAAAATCGCGCACCGCACTGTGATCGATCTGCGGCTGCCCCCCCAGCACCAGCAGTGCCTTGAGTTCCGAGGCAAACGCGATGCCATCCGGCATCAGCTGGTAGTACAAGGGCTTGATGCCCAGCCGATCGCGCACCAGCAACAGGCTCTGCTCGCGCGTGTCCCAGGCGGCGAATGCAAACATGCCGACCAGGCGTTCGAGACAGCCTCTGCCCTGCTTCTCGAGAAGATGGACAAGCACTTCAGTGTCGCCGCTTGAGCGCCACGGTCCGGGCAGACCGCAACGTAACTGTTCATGGTTGTAGATTTCACCGTTGTAAGTCAGCACCTGTGAGCCGAACACCATGGGTTGGTGGCCGCCCTCGGACAAATCCAAGATAGCTAAACGACGATGGGCGAGCGCCACGCCGGGCTCGCTCCAAGTGCCCTCCCCGTCCGGCCCGCGATGCTGCAGGCGCCGCGCCATGCTGCGGGCGAGTTCCACGCTGGCCCGCGAACTGACAATGCCGGCTATTCCACACATGTCGCCAGTTTAACAGTCTGCGGCCGGCAAACACGGCTCGCGCCGCGCGACCACGAGGTAGCGCTAGCCATCGGGCGGCGGTTCGTTTAGGGTGCAGCCTGGAGCTGCAAAGACATGGCAACACCCGCCGATCAACGCCTGCTGGAACTACTGGACAAATGGCTCAAAAGCCTTGAGCTACATGCCAAGTATTCCTCGCTCGATGACGACAGCTATTGGAAGATCCAACCCTGGGTGGAACATCAGCGGCCCAGCCGCTGGATTATCGATCTGGCCATGCAAAAGACGCTGGCGTTGCGAGCTCACGTTCAAGAGCGCGCGAAATTGGGCGACGCTCGGTATTCCGATTCGTTGGAGCTCATGATCTTCTTGGCCAACCTGGTGGGATCCGAACATATCGAGCGCTTCATTCCCATGGCCGATGCTGACAGTGAGCGTCCCTTGGAACGGGCGGCGTCGCATCTGCCGAGGCAGCCGACCGACGCGACCACGGCCAATGTCGCCGTCACCGCGACCGCCACCCGAGAAATGCCGAAGTTCGTCGCTGCAAAACGCGCGCCGCCGGCCACGGGCACCGCACAGGTGGCACGCACCGAGCGCCGCATCGCCGTGCCGCCTAAACCGGCTGCAAAACCCGCGGCCAAGGCGCCGGTAAAAGCGCCCGTGAAGACAGCGGCCAAGTCCACCAAGAGTGCAGCAGCGGCACCGGCCGAGCGCGGAGCCTCAGATGCGGCGCGCACGCAGGTCATCGCCGATGCGACTCGGCTGGTGCAGTGGGGACGCAGGTGGTACGAATTGCCCGAACTCATCGCACGCATGGCGGACCGCCCCTCATTGCCCGAAGTACGGCGTATACTCAAAGAAAATAAAGCCACCATCGATGCGAAAGTCGGCGGTGGTTAGCCGCTAAGCGCATTGGCCGCCGCGGCAGTCTCGGCATAAAAAAATTGAACCTCCTTACGTTATGAACGCTCAAAGGCGCCCATGATCACGACGAAAAATTTATCCAAGCGTTATGGCGCCAAGTTGGCGGTAGACGATCTGACTTTCAGTGTGTCCCCAGGCGAGGTGTTGGGATTCCTAGGCGCGAATGGCGCCGGGAAATCCACGACCATGCGCATGATTGCGGGCTTCATTTCGCCCTCTGCCGGCCAGGTCTCAGTGTGCGGGCACGACATCGAGCGCTCACCGGTGGCGGCCAAATCTTGCATGGGCTATCTGCCGGAAGGTGCTCCGAGCTACGGCGAAATGACCGTTAGCGAGTTTCTGGATTTTGTCGCGGACGTGCGCGGCCTGAAGGGCGAACAGCGGCGCGAACGGCGTGCCGTCGTGGTCGACCGGCTGGGACTGGCAGCGGTAATCGATCAGGTCATTGAGACGCTGTCCAAGGGCTTTCGGCGGCGCGTCGGCCTGGCGCAGGCACTCATTCACGACCCCCAGGTGTTGATCCTTGACGAGCCCACCGACGGCCTCGATCCGAATCAAAAGCACGAAGTGCGGCGCCTGATCAATGAGCTGAGCAAGGATAAGTTGGTGATCGTGTCCACACACATCTTGGAGGAGGTTCACGAGGTGTGCACTCGCGCCATCATCATTGCCAACGGCCGCATCGTCGCCGATGAAACTCCGAGTGCGCTGGAAGCCCGCTCGCGCTACCACCACGCCGTCAGCCTGCGCTTCGAGAAGATCGAGCAACTCGACGCGGCACGGCGTGAAATTGCCCTCTTGCCGGAAGTCGCCGCAGTGGAATCCGATGCGCGCGAGCTGCGCCTGACAGCGGTGCCGAAGCCGGGCGCCAACACCCTGGCTGCGGTCAGTGCGATCATCGCCAAAAACAACTGGGACGTGCCCGAGCTGCACCTCGAATCGGGGCGGCTCGATGAGGTATTTCGCTCACTCACGCAGCCGCCCGGCATCGGCGTCGTCGAAGCATCGCTGGGAGTCGGCACGTGAACCAAGTATTCGTGGTATTCCGGCGCGAACTGCGCAGCTATTTCGCCACTCCCTTGGCGTATGTGTTCATTGTCATTTTCTTGGGGATGGCGGCGGTGTTCACCTTCCAGGTGGGAGGCTTCTTCGAGCGCGGTCAGGCAGACTTGCAGCCCTTCTTTCGCTGGCATCCGTGGCTGTACCTGGTGCTGATTCCAGCGATTTCGATGCGCCTGTGGGCCGAGGAGCGCAATAGCGGCAGCATTGAATTGCTCATGACTCTACCGCTTACGCTGTGGCAGGCGGTGGTGGGCAAGTTTCTGGCAGCGTGGTGCTTTGCCGGAATCGCCTTGCTGCTCACCTTTCCGGTGTGGATCACGGTCAACTACCTGGGCTCCCCCGATAACGGCACCATCATCGCCGCCTACCTAGGTAGTTGGCTGATGGCGGGCGGCTTCTTGTCCATCGGCATGTGCCTCTCGGCCGCTACCCGCAATCAGGTGATCGCGTTCATCACCGCGGCGCTGGTCGGCTTCGTATTCCTGTTGGCGGGATTTCCCCTGGTGCTCGATTTCGTGCGCGGTGTCTTGCCGCAGAGCATCGTGGATGCGATCGCCTCTTTAAGTTTTTTCACTCACTTCGAAGCGATATCGAAGGGCGTCATCGATCTGCGCGACATCGTGTATTTCGGCGCCTTGATCGCCTTCTGGTTGGCCGCGACGGCCTTGGTACTCGACATGAAAAAGGCGGAATAAGTGAACGGCAGTCGCTGGCGAAGAACGGGGTTTGGGGTCGGCGGGCTGATTGCGCTCGCCGTGTTGTTCTTGGGCGTGGTCATGCTGTCGAATGTGGGGCTGCGCGGCCTGCGCCTCGACCTGACGCAGAATCGGCTCTACACCTTGAGTCCCGGCACACAGCAGGTGCTGTCCGATCTGAAGGAGCCGGTGAATCTTTACTTTTACTTCTCGCGCGAAGCGGCTGCGAAGCAGGCGCCCCTGGTTCTTCCCTATGCCACGCGCGTGCGCGAATTTCTGGAGGAGCTCGCGGCTCGATCCGGCGGCAAAATTCACCTGCGCATCGTCGATCCGCAGCCCTTTTCCGACGAGGAGGACCGCGCCGGCGAATTTGGCCTGCAATCGCTGCAGGCCGGCGGCGGCGATGCACTCTATTTCGGCCTGGCCGGCACCAATTCCACCGATGGCCGCAGCTCGATACCCAGTTTCCAAGCGGACCGCGAGGAGTTCTTGGAATACGACATCGCGAAACTCATCAACGATCTGGGCACGCAGAAAAAGCCGGTCGTCGGCCTGATGAGCAGCCTTCCGCTGCAGGGACAGTTGAATCCCATGACGGGTCAGATGGGCGAGACGTGGCCCATCGTCACGCAACTCCAGGATTTGTTTACGCTGCGCACCTTGACCGCCGACGTCGATCATATCGATAAGGACATCGATGTGCTGATGCTGGTGCATCCGAAGCGCCTACAGCCGAAGACTTTGTACGCCATCGATCAGTTCGTGATGCGCGGCGGCAGAATATTGTTGTTCATCGATCCGAATTCAGGCGCGGACACCGCCGGCCAAGATCCGTCGAATCCGCTGGGCGGTGCGATGGCCGACCACTCGTCCGATCTTAAACCGCTGCTCGAGGCCTGGGGTGTCGACTATGACGCAACCAAGGTCATCGGCGATTTGGAGCGCGGGCTGGAAGTGCGCACCAGCATGCAGGCACCGCCCGTACGCCACATCGGCATCTTGGGATTGACTCACAGCGAGATGGATCAGAAAGACGTGGTGTCGGCAACGCTCGAAAAGATCAATCTCGCGACCGCCGGCTTTCTTACCGCGCGTGCCGGCGCCAAGACCCGCTTCGAGCCGCTGCTGCACAGCTCGACCAGTGCCGCGCCGATTCCGGCATCGCGATTCACCGCGCTCACCGACCCCGCCACCTTGCGTGACGGCTTCAAGCCAACCGGTGTCCGCTATACCCTGGCAGCGCGTGTTTCCGGCCAGATCGAGTCCGCATTTCCACAAGGCGCGCCGGCGGATCAAAAGCCCGCCGCGGGTCCGCCGCTCGCCCATCTGGCCAAATCCACGGTACCGGCCAACATCGTCATCATTGCCGATACGGATCTGTTGATGGATTACATGTGGGTGCAAATGCGCGAGCTTTTCGGTCAACGCGTCGCACAGGCCTTCGCCAACAACGGCGACTTGGTGGCCAATATTCTCGACAACTTGAGCGGCTCGAGCGCCCTGATAAGCGTGCGCGGACGCGCGACATTCTCGCGGCCATTCGAGCGTGTGGAAGCCCTCAAGCGTCAGGCGGATGATCGCCTGCGCGGCAAGGCACTGGAGTTGCAAGCCGAGCTGCAGAAGACTGAAGTCAAGCTCACCGAACTGCAGGGCAAGCGCAACGATCAGTCCTCGCTCGCGCTGTCCCCCGAGCAGGAGGCTGAACTGAAGAGCTTCGTCGCCGAGAAGGCGCGCGTGCGCAAGCAGCTGCGCGAAACTCAACGCGGGCTGGATGTAGACATCAATCGCTTGAATACGCGACTCAAGATTCTCAACATCGGCGTGGCACCGTTGCTGGTCGCGGTCGCAGGCGTGATCATTCTGTCGCTACGCCGCAGGCGCAGAACCGGCGCCGCGGGGGCCGCATGAGCCGCCGACGATTCATCACGCTGCTCATCGCCGCCGTGCTCGCGATCTCGGGCGCACTGTACTTGAGCACGCAGCGCAATGTGCCACGCGACACACGCGGCGGCGCCCTGCTGCCCGCTCTCGCGGGCGAGCTCAATACGATTACGTCGTTGACAGTGCGACGCGCCAGCGCCACGCCCACGGTAACTCTGCAAAGCCAAGCCGGCCGCTGGACAGTGGTCGAGCGCGCGGGCTATCCCGCCGATGTAGGCAAGCTGCGCAAATTGCTGCTGGCTTTGAGCGACGCCAAGCTGGTTGAGGAAAAGACCTCGAATCCGGCGAGTTTCCCCATTATCGGCGTCGAAGACCCCGCGTTGCCTGGAGCGAGCGGCGCGGAGATCGGTTTCGTCGCCAAAGACGGCAAGCACGCCGTCATCGTCGGCAAGCCCGTCGGCGCAGGCAACTTCGCGCGGCGCGCCGGCGAAAACACCAGTTACAGCGTCGAACCCGGCATTTCATTCGAGGCCGAACCGCGTTACTGGATCGATGCGCGACTGCTCGATATCGCGGCAGCAAAAGTCCAAAGCGTCGCGATCAAGCCGACGGCCGGAGCTGCGTACACCGTGTCTCGAGCGGCGGCCCCCGGTGCAGCGAGCGCGGCCGCGACCGACGCCTTCACTCTCGACGCCGTGCCGCCCGGACGCAAGGCGGCGGATAGCGCCGCGCTCGCGCCCTCGTCCACCGCTTTTAGCGGACTGACCGCAGATGATGTGGCGCCGCTGGCCGGTATCGATTTTAGCAAGGCAAGCGTCGCCACCGTCACCCTGACCGACGGCGAAGTACTGACCATTAGCGGCGCCGCCAGCGGCGACAAGCACTGGATTCAAGTGCAGGCGAAGAATGACGCGACGCTCAACGCCAAAGCCGCGGGCCGTGCATTTGAAATTGCCGCCTACCGCTTCGACGCCGTGTTCCGGCCGCTGGAACAATTGCTGGTCCCGAAACAACCACCGCCGGGCGCCAAGCAGCCGCCGACCAAGAAAGCACTCCCGCTTACACCCCAGTCGTGAGCAGCGGCACGAGCGCGGGATTCGGCCGCCGCTTCGCCGCATTGCTGTACGACACTCTGCTATTGGCTGCACTGCTGGTGATTTTTACTTCCGGCGCGGTGTTTCTGAATCATCGCGTCGCGCTGGAACCCAAAACCATGGGCGCCTGGTTTTATCTTTATCAGGCGGGCCTGCTCGCCGTGATCGTGGGTTACTACCTGATCAACTGGCTGCGCAGCGGCCAAACCTTGGGGATGCGGGCCTGGCATCTGCGCGCCGTCGCGGATTCGGGCAAACCCATGGCCTGGAAAGCCGCAGCACTGCGCAGCGTGTTCGGCGCGCTGGCATGGGCGCCGGCAGCGCTTGGCGTGTTATGGCTGTACGTCGATCCCGAGCATGTGGCGCTTCACGATCGATTGTCGAAAACGCGAGTGGTGCATTTGCAGCGCTAGGCGCGCTGCCGCGCAGAATGCGGCTACCGCGTTCTGGAAATGGCCACCAGCGTGCACAGACCGATCGCGGCCGTCGGCAACCATCCCACCAGCGCCGGATTCAGGCCGAATAGCTGACCGCCGTTCTCGATGGTGCGCGTGATGAGGAAAAATACCACGCCCAGCAACACGCCGATGACTGTGCGCGTACCGGCGCCGGTGGTACGCAAGGGTCCGAACACAAAGGGCAATGCCAGCAGCGTCACGACAATCACCGCAAACAGCCGTGCGATGCGCGACCAATAGCCAATTTCGTACGACGCCGTTTCCAGGCTATTGCGATGCAGATGCTCTATATACGAGGCAAGGCCGCGCAGAGTGAGCATCTGCGGATCGGTGGCCGCCAATCCTAGGAATTCAGGATTTACCGTCGACTGCATCATGATGCCGCTCGCCCGCTCGCTCTCCACGTGGTCCCCTTCGAAGCGTGTCGTCGCCACATTGTGCAGGCTCCAGCGTCCGGGATCGGCCACCGAAATTCGCTCGGCACGCTGGATCGAGCGCAGCTTGGTGGGACCATCGAGCTGGAACAGAGACACGCCGCCGAAGACGCGGTCCACCTCGCCCGTTTGCACCCGCAGGATCAGGTTGCCGTCCTTCACCCAGGCGCTGCTCGAGCCCGCAAAACTCACATCCGCCAATTTATTCGTGGTCTTCTCGCGCTTCGCAAACTGCGCCATCGGCGGCGCCGCATACTCGCCGATGCCGTACATGATGAGCGACAGAGTCAAGCCGGCGAGACCCACCGGCCAGGCAATCCGCCACACCGACACACCGGACGCCCGCGTCACCACCAACTCGCTGCCCGAAGCCAGATTACCGAGTCCCATCAATGCGCCGATCATCGCGCCGATCGGCAGCAATTCGAAGGCGGATTGGGGTAAATTAAGCAAGGTAAAAACAAACGCGTCGCCCGCGCTATAGCTGCCGACGCCTATATCGCCTTGCTGACTGATGAACAAGAACAAGGCGCCGAGCGTCAGCAGCACGCCCATCGCCATCGCCGTGTAGATGAGCACCGTGCGATACAGGTAGCGATCGAGAATATTCATGCCGTCCGTACCTCACGCAGCAGCAAGTACAGCCCCAGCGCCAGGGCCGCCAAGTGCACCCACCACACGCCGATCGCGGGCGTCAGATCGCCCTTCTCCAACCATACCTTGCTGGCGGACAGCAAATTCGAATACACGAAATACACCACGATGGCGAAGCCAACGCGGGCATAGCGCCCCTGCCGCGGCCGTAGGCGGCTCAAAGGCACGGCAATGAGGGTCAACACAAGCGCCATAATTGGTGTGGACGCCCTGAATTGCAATTGTGCAATATCGGCAGGGGCATCGGAGCCAAGCAGCTCGCGTGTAGGCTTGGTGTCGGGGTCCTTGGTCCCTGCCACTTCCACGGGCGTGGAAATGGGAATGCCGTGTTCCCTGAATTCGATCACCCGAAAGTCTTCGTTGCCCGGGACTCCTTCGTAGCGGCGTCCATTGAACAGGGTCACGAGGTGCACGCCATTGGCGGCGGCTTTGGAATAAGTGGCGGTATCGGCGAGCGCCACCTCGATGCGGCCTTCCGACTCGCGCTGCACGAACACATGGTGCAACACGCCCTCCGCGTCGACCCGTTCCGCGTAGAAGACCGCATCGCCGCCGCTGAAGGAGCGAAAGCGCCCGGCGTCGAGCTGTCCAAATTGGGCCTCTTTTAGGGCAGATTGGCGCAGCAGCTGGGCTTCGCGGTCGGCCTGCGGCACTTGCACAAATACCAGCCAACCAAGGCCGATGGCAATGACGACCGCAAATCCGAACAGCGGCAGCAGCAGCCGTGCCGGCCCAAATCCACAGGCTTGCAGGGCGGCCATTTCGCTGTCGTGATACAGCCGCCCCAAGGTCAAAACGACGGCAAGCAATAGCCCAACCGGCACGATCACCGACAAATTCATGAGCGCGCCGAGCGCGATCAAATCGAATACCACCCGCCGGCCGTACTGATTGTCGGCTGCTTGGCCAAGCACCCGGGACAATTGGTTCGACACCAGAATCGCCACCAAAACTCCAGTCACGGCCAGCCAGGTTTGCACGACCTCGCGCAACACATATCTTTGCACTGTCCATTTCATAGCATCTCAGCTTAGAGGCTTTAGAATAATCTAGTAAACTATTTGCCTATCCCTGGTGGACCAATACGGAGCATTTGACATGGAATTCAAGGTTATTGTTGATGCTAAAGCGAGCCATGAGGCCGGTTGCGCCGTCGTGGGTGTCTATGAGGACGGCGATCTCGGTCTCGCTGCACGCCGGCTCGATACGCAGTTGAACGGCCTTATCGCCAAGCTGCACCAGGATGGGGATTTCTCCGGGAAGCTCGGCGACGTCCTGCTACTGCCGGCCCCGGCGGGGGCGGCTGCGGCGCGCCTACTGCTGATCGGCTTGGGCGCACGCGCGGCGTTCGGCCGCAAACAGTATCGCAAGGCATTGCAGTCCACGGTTCAGTCCCTGGTCAAGACCGGAGCCGGCGATGCAGTCGTGTATCTTGCGCTCGAACCGGTCGGCGATCTGGACGTGCAGTACCGCGCCCGCGCCGTCGCGGAAATCTTTGCGGCGCAGCTTTATAAAATTCCGGATTTGAAAACCAGCGCCAAGCCCAAGGCGCCGCACCTATCGAGTGTGGGCGTGGCAGTAGCCGATGCGCGCGGCGCGAAGGCCGCCACCGAAGGGCTGCGCATCGGGGCCGCGGTGGGCAGCGGCACCACCCTGTCGCGCGATTTAGCCAATCTGCCACCGAATATTTGCACGCCGACGTACTTGGGCAGCCGCGCGCAAGCGCTCGCCAAGGAATTTCCCAGCATCAAAACCAAGGTGCTGGACGAAAGCGCCATCAAGGCCCTAAAAATGGGTGCCTTCCTCGCGGTCACCCAAGGCTCGGAGCAGCCTCCCCGGCTGATCGTCTGCGAATATCACGGCGGCAAGAAACACGCCGCGCCGGTGTGCTTGATCGGCAAGGGCATCACCTTCGATTCGGGCGGCATCTCTTTGAAGGACCCGCCCGCCATGGACGAAATGAAATTCGACATGAGCGGCGGCGCCACCGTCCTCGGCACTCTGCGCAGCATCGCAGAGCTCAAATTGCCCATCAACTTGGTGGTCATTGTTCCCACCTGCGAGAACATGCCGAGTGGCGGCGCAATCAAGCCGGCCGATATCGTCACCAGCATGTCGGGCCAGACTGTGGAGATTCTCAACACCGACGCTGAAGGCAGGCTGATTCTATGCGATGCCATCACTTACAGCCGGCGCTTCAAGCCGGCCGCCGTGATCGATGTGGCGACCTTGACCGGTGCATGCATCATCGCCCTCGGCAACCATTACAGCGGTCTGATGAGCAATAACGAAGCCTTGGCGGGTGAACTGCATGCCGCCGGCCTGCGCGCCGACGATCGCGCCTGGCGTCTGCCTGTCGGCGAAGAATACGTCGAACAATTGAAAAGCAATTTCGCCGATATCGCCAATGTCGGCGGCCGCGAGGGCGGCGCCAGCACCGCGGCCTCGTTCCTGTCGAAGTTCGCCAAGGATTTGGCGTGGGCGCATCTCGACGTCGCCGGGACAGCCTGGCTCAGTGGCGCCCACAAGGGCAGCACCGGCCGGCCCGTGCCCCTGCTGGTGGACTTTTTGATCAATCGCGTCCGGGCGACATGACCGAGCGCGTCGATTTCTATGTACTGAAAAGCACCACCGCAGAACAACGTTGGGCTTTCGCCTGCCGTCTGACCGAAATTGCCTACCTTAAGGAACTGAGCGTCGACATCCTCATCGAGAGCGCGGCCGACGCTCAAATCATTGACGATTTGCTGTGGACCTTCAACGACGATTCCTTCATCCCCCACAAAATCGCCCGCGATGCTCTGGGGCACGACCCAGCCACAAAAGTTCACCTCTGGCTCGAGCCCACGACCGCACCCCGCGCCGATCTGCTGGTGAATTTATGCGCGCGCCTGCCCACCGACTGGGAGCGCTATGCACGCGTCGCCGAAGTCATCGATGCCGACGAGGAACGCCGCCGCCTCGGCCGCGAACGCTTCAAGACTTATCGCGAGTCCAAGGTTGAGCTGCAGACGCATGGATAAAGCCTACTCGCCCGCCGACATCGAATCGCGCATCTATGCGCTCTGGGAGGCATCCGGATACTTCGTTCCGAGCGGCAAGGGACCTGCCTATTGCATTGCCATTCCGCCGCCCAATGTGACCGGCACCTTGCACATGGGCCACGCCTTTCAAGACACCATCATGGACGCGCTCATTCGTCACCGGCGCATGCAAGGCTTCGATACCTTGTGGCAGCCCGGCACCGATCATGCGGGCATCGCCACACAAATGGTGGTGGAACGACAGTTGAATGCCGCCGGTCAGAACCGGATCGACCTCGGTCGCGAGGCATTCATCGAGCGCGTTTGGCAATGGAAGGAGCAATCCGGGGGGCAGATTGCCAATCAAATGCGCAGGCTCGGCGCCTCGGTGGATTGGCAGCGCGACCGCTTCACCATGGATCCCGGCCTGTCGAAGGCAGTGACTGAAGTCTTCGTGCAGCTGTACCGGGAAGGTCTGATCTATCGCGGCAAGCGCATGGTGAACTGGGATCCGGTATTGAAGACGGCGCTGTCCGATCTGGAAGTGATCGCCGAGGAAGAAACCGGCAGCCTGTGGCATCTGCACTATCCCATGGCCTCTGGTGATGGGTTTCTGGTGGTCGCGACCACGCGCCCGGAGACCCTGTTGGGTGACGCCGCCGTTGCCGTACATCCCGACGATGTTCGGTACCGGCATTTGATCGGCAAGCGCGTGCGGTTGCCGCTGACGTCGCGCGACATTCCCATCATTGGCGACACCTACGTCGATCCTGATTTCGGCAGCGGCTGCGTCAAGATCACGCCGGCGCATGACTTCAATGACTATGAAGTCGGGCAGCGTCACGCACTGCCGCTGGTCAACATCATGAACCCGGACGCCTCGCTCAACGACGAGGTACCGCAGGCCTATCGCGGTCTCGATCGCAGCGTGGCAAGAAACAGGGTTCTCGCCGATCTCGAGGCGCTCGGGCTGGTGGGACGGGTCGAGCCGCACAAGCTGACCGTGCCCCGCGGCGATCGCAGCAATGCCGTGCTCGAACCTCTGCTGACGGATCAGTGGTTCGTCGACATCAAGCCGCTGGCCGAACCCGCCATCCGCGCGGTGCAGGCCGGTGCCATTCGCTTCGTGCCCGACAACTGGTCAGCCGTCTACTTTGAATGGATGTATAAAATCAAGGATTGGTGCATCAGCCGCCAGCTATGGTGGGGACATCGCATACCGGCCTGGTACGACCCGGACGGGCGCTGGTATGTGGCCCACAGCGAAGCGGAAGCTCGCGCAGCGCATGGCATCGATCCCGCGGTGGCACTGCGCCAGGACGAGGATGTGCTCGACACCTGGTTCTCCTCCGCACTTTGGCCATTTTCGACTCAAGGGTGGCCTGCCCAGACCCACGCCCTCAAGACCTACTACCCCACCTCGGTGCTGGTCACCGGCTTTGACATCATTTTCTTTTGGGTCGCGCGCATGATCATGATGGGCATCAAATTCACGGGCCAGGTGCCATTCCGCGAAGTCTACGTGCATGGGCTGATTCGCGATCACGATGGTCAGAAAATGTCCAAATCCAAGGGCAATGTCATCGATCCGCTCGACATCGTCGACGGCATTGCACTGTCGGACCTGCTCGCCAAGCGCACCAGCGGCCTGATGCAGCCGCAGATGAAATCCAGCATCGAGAAGGCCACCCGCAAGCAATTTCCGCAGGGCATTGCGGCCTACGGCACGGATGCCCTGCGTCTGTGCATTGCGCGCCTGGCCACGCAAAGCCGCGATCTGCGTTTCGACATGACGCGCGTCGAGGAGTACCGCAACTTTTGCAACAAGCTGTGGAACGCCGCGCGTTATGTGCTGATGAACGTCGAGAATCACGAGTCGACGCCTGCAGGGGCGGAATTCAGCCTGGCCGATCGCTGGATTCGCTCGCGGCTCGCGGCGATGCTGGCCCGCGTAGAATCCGGCTTCGCCGAGTATCGCTTCGATGTCGTCGCCAACGCGCTGTACGAGTTCACCTGGCACGAATTCTGCGACTGGTATTTGGAACTCTCGAAGGCCGTGCTGCAATCCGACACAGCCGGCGCCGCGGCAAAACGCGGCACCCGCCATACCCTGATCAACACTCTGGAAGTGCTGCTGCGTGCGCTGCATCCGCTCGCGCCTTTCATCAGTGAAGAAATCTGGCAGCGTGTCCGGGCGAGTGCAGGGGTGTCTGGCGACAGCATCATGTTGTGCGCCTTCCCGAACGCCGCAAGCATCGCCGCCGACGCCGGCGCGGAACCGGAAATGCGCTGGGTGATCGGTTTCATCGAGGGCGTGCGGCAAATCCGTGGTGAATTGGACATCGCGCCCAGCCGCAAACTCGAGGTTTTGCTGCTAAACGTGAACCACGGCGATACCGAGTATTTGTTGCGCAACTTACACTACCTGACACGCCTCGCCGGCATTGAGCCGCCGCGCGTGCTGGCGCCTACGCAGGGCGCACCTATATCGGCCGTCGCGCTGTTGGGAACTTTGGAGATACTGGTGCCCATGGCGGGCCTGATCGATCCCGCGGCGGAGTTGGATCGCCTGGCCAAGCGGCTGCGCAAGACGGAGACCGAGCTTTCTAAAATGGACAGCAAGTTGAGCAACGCCGAATTCGTCAGGAATGCACCGCCCGAGGTCGTGGCCAAGGATCAGCAGCGGCTGTCGGAGCTGCGCACGGAACTCTCTCAGTTGACCGCGCAGATCGCACGGGTAACCGCCCTCAAGGACCGATGAGCACGGCGCAGATCGAGATCGACGCCGTCCTCGCCCAAATCAACCGGGTGATCCTCGGCAAGGACGCACAGATTCGCCTCTGTGTGGCCTGCCTGTTGGCGCGCGGACATCTGCTCATCGAGGACATTCCGGGGGTGGGGAAAACTACGCTCGCGCACGCCATCGCCAAAACACTGGGCCTGTCCTTCCAGCGCGTCCAATTCACCAGCGACTTATTGCCCGCGGACGTGTTGGGCGTGTCCATTTATGACCGCGAGACCGGAAAATTCCGTTTCCAGCGCGGTCCGATATTTGCGCAACTGGTGCTGGCCGATGAGATCAATCGCGCCTCACCCAAGGCGCAGAGCGCGCTGCTCGAAGCCATGGAAGAGCACCAGGTCACGCTCGACGGCCAATCGATGCCTCTGCCCGAGCCGTTCTTCGTCATCGCCACGCAGAATCCGCAAGATCAGGTCGGCACCTTCCCGCTGCCCGAGTCCCAATTGGACCGTTTCCTGATGCGCGTCCACCTGGGGTATCCTGCGGCCGCGGCGGAGCGTGAACTCTTGAGCGGCGTGGATAGGCGCGACTTGGTCAATTCGCTGTCGACGATTGCAGGCGCCGACAGCCTGCGCGCGCTGCAGGCGCGCGTGCTCGAGGTGCACGTGTCACCGGCGCTGCTGGATTACGTGCAAGCCCTGGTCGCCCACACGCGACATGCGGCGGGATTGAACGCCGGCCTGTCGCCGCGCGCGGCCATCGGTCTGTTACGCGCGGCGCGCGCCTGGGCACTGATTGCCGGCCGCGACGCCGTCATTCCGGAACATGTACAGGCGGTGTTTGCCGCGGTGGTCGAACATCGCGTGCGGCAGCGGGACAGCAGTCCGGCGGCGGTAGCCCGGCTGCTCGAGGCCGTTCCCATTCCTTGAGCGAGGCGATCTTGAGCACTTGGCGCCAGGCAGCAATCGGTAGATTACGCGCCTGGGCCGCGCGCCGTCATGGCAGCGATTCCCTGCCGGTCACAATCAACCGGCGCCGTATCTACATTCTGCCGACGCGCCTGGGCCTGATGCTGGCGTTCACTCTCGTCGCCATGCTGATCGCGGGCTTGAACTACAACAGCAATTTAGGATTGGCTTTTGCCTTTCTCATGGTGAGTGTTGCATTGGTCTCCATGCATCACTGCAATCGCAATCTGCTCGGCTTGCAAGTGGATGCGGTCACGGAAGTGGATGCCTTTGCCGGCCACGACGCCGATTTTACGTTCGTGCTGCGCAACGATTCGCGGCTTGACCGTTGCGACGTCGAGATCCGCTGCATGACGGCCGGCGGCAAACGTAGCGTAGCGGCACTGTCCAGCGAATCGGTTGCCGTTGCCGTGCCCGTGGCGCGACGCGGCGTCACCCTCCTCGATCAATTCGAGCTGCGCACGCGCTATCCCTTCGGCTGGTTCCATGCCTGGACCTATGTGCAGGGATCGCTCACTGCCTACGTTGCGCCAGCGCCGCGAGGCACGCGCACATTACCCGCAGCCGGCGGCACCGGTTCGGTCGCGCGCTCCGAGGCGCGCGGCGAGGAAGATTTCGCCGGCCTGCGCGCCTACGAGCCCGGCGTGCCCTTGAAACACATGGCATGGAAGGTTCTGGCCCGCGGCGGCGAGGCCGCGGTTCGCAGTTACAGCAGTTTGGCGGCGCAGCCCGAATGGTTGGAATGGTCCGGGCTCGAGGGCCTGCACGCAGAAGATCGCCTATCGCAGCTGTGTCTGTGGGTGCTGGAGAGCGACATCGCGCAACGCAGCTATGGTCTGCGCATTCCCGGCAAGGAGATTCCGCTCGGCCGCGGCGCGGCGCATCGGGTGGCCTGTTTGCGGGCTTTGGCCGCTTTCGGACAGGAGCGGTGAACTTCAAGCCCCTATCTTTTGATCATCTGCTAGGTGTCAGCGCCTGTCTCGCACTGGCGGTCGCTGCGCACTTGGGATCGGTGCCGGTGTGGGTGCCGGTCACAGTGGCGGTGGCCGGGGGCATACGGCTGCTGCTCGCCTACCGGGGTCGCTCCGCTCCGCCTCGTGCCGTACGACTGGCGGTGGCAGCGCTGGCGATCGCGCTGGTGTTCGCGCAATTCCGCACCTTCAACGGCCTATCCGCCGGCACAGCGCTGCTCGCCCTGATGGCGGGACTGAAGCTATTCGAGGCCGAGACACCGCGAGACATCTACATCGTCACGCTCAGCATCTACTTCCTCAGCATGTCGGCACTGCTGCAAAGCGATTCGTTTTGGCTGCTCGCCTACCTCATCGCAATACTATGGTTGACCACGGCGAGCTTGCTGCGCTTCACCACCCGCCAGAGAGGGCCGGATTGGCGCTGCGGCCTGCGCTATGCGGGACGCATCTTGATGCAAAGCCTGCCTCTCGCGCTGGCCCTGTGGCTGCTGTTCCCGCGCCTGGCGGCACCGCTGTGGCATATGCCGGATGACGGCAACGGTGTTGCCACGGGCCTGAGCGACACTTTGAGCCCCGGAGATATCGATCAGTTGGTGCAGTCGGATGAAGTCGCATTCCGCGTGCGCTTTACGGCGGCGCCGCCGCCGCCGCTGGAGCGTTACTGGCGCGGGCCTGTGATGCACGATTTCGACGGACGCACTTGGCGGCACGCGTACTCCGCGTTCGCTCCGCCCCCCTTGCAGCCGCAAGGCCCGGCGTATCGCTATACCGTGAGCATTGAGCCGCACCGGCATAATTGGATTTTCGCGCTCGATTGGCCCGCCCGCTGGGACTTGCCGGGCGGCCGCCTCACCGGCGATTACACACTGGTACAGCGTGATCCTTTGTCCCGGGCCATCGACGTCGCCGCCACCTCGTACACTCATGTGCAAAACCCGGCCGCCTTGAGCAATCTATTGCGAAGGCGCGACACGGCTCCACCCAGTGGCAACCCGCGCACGCTGCAACTCGCACACTCTCTGCGCGCCCAGCACCCGGACGATGTGGAGTACCTGCGTGCTGTGCTCGCCATGTTCACGCAGCAGCCGTTCTATTACACGCTGACGCCGCCCAAACTCGCCGGCGACGCGGTGGACGCATTTCTGTTCGATACCAAGCGCGGCTTCTGCGGCCACTATGCGTCGGCATTCGCAGTGCTGATGCGAGCGGCCGGAATCCCGGCACATATCGTCACCGGGTATCAAGGCGGGACCTTCAATCGATTCGCCGACTATTGGATCGTGCGCCAGAGCGATGCGCATGCCTGGGTCGAGGTTTGGATCGAAGGTCAGGGTTGGTTGCGCATCGATCCAACCTCCGCGATTGCGCCCAACCGCGTCGAGCAGAGCGCCGCGGGTGCCTTGAGCGCCGATGAGCCCCTGGTCAGCCGCTGGCAACGCCGCACTCCCTGGCTCGCCGACGCGCGGTTGCGGCTCGATGCACTCGGGCAACTGTGGCGCGAGCGTATACTGCTGTTCGATCAAGACTCGCAGAGCCGCCTGCTCGAATGGCTGCACATTCCGGAGCCCAGCGGCCAAAAGCTGGTGCTGTTGCTGGCCGCAGTGCTGACGCTGGTGATGGGCTGGCTCACCTGGTGGGTGCGCCGCGAGGTCGAACCCGCCCGGCGCGAACTGTTGCTTCGAGCCTATTCGCGGCTCTGCGCCAAATTGGCCGCGGCGGGTATTCCCCGGCCAGCGCACGAAGGTGCGGAGGCCTACGCGGCACGGGTCGCAGCACAGCGGCCGGACTTGGGCCCCGCCGTCACCGCACTTTGCCGTCACTATTCGCGACTGCGCTATGGCGGCGCTCGCGCACCCATCAGCGTTGGGCAATTCGACGCCGCGGTGCGCGCATTTCGGCCGCGCGCGAGGTCTCGTGCGTGAGACCTCGCGCGTGAGGTCAATGGCGGCGCGCGTAACCGCTCAGGCCGCGAGATTTTCCCGCGTCTTCAAGAATTTGATCTCCGGCCAGCGCTCCTCGGTCAGGCCCATATTGACCCGCGTCGGCGCCAGATACACGAGTTCCCCGGCATGATCGATGGCGAGATTGTCATAGGCCTTGTCGCGAAACTCGGCGAGGCGCTTCTCGTCGCTGATGCTCACCCAGCGCGCAATGGCCACGTTGATGGCCTCGAAAACGCACTGCACGTTGTATTCATCCTGTAGTCGAAAGGCCACCACTTCGAATTGCAACTGGCCGATGGCGCCCAAGATCAGATCGTTGTTGCGCAACGGTTTGAACAGCTGGGTCGCGCCCTCCTCGCAGAGCTGCGATAAACCCTTTTGCAGGGCTTTCATCCGCAGCGGATCCTTGAGCACCGCGCGGCGAAAAATCTCCGGCGCGAAGTTCGGTACGCCCGTGAAAGTCAGCTCCTCCCCCTCCGTGAACGTATCGCCGATATTGATGGTGCCGTGATTGTGCAGGCCAATGATGTCGCCGGCATAGGCCTCTTCGGCCTGACTTCGGTCGGCGGCCAGGAAAGTCAGAGCGTCAGCGATACGCACCTCCTTGTCGAGGCGTGCATGGTACAAGCGCATGCCGCGCGCATAGCGGCCGGAACACAGGCGCATGAAAGCGATGCGATCGCGATGTCCCGGATCCATGTTGGCTTGAATCTTGAACACGAATCCCGTGAGCTTGGACTCGCCGGCCTCGACCTGGCGCTGCAGCGTCGGACGCGGCATCGGAGCCGGAGAATGTTCGACAAAAGCCGTCAACAATTCCCGGACGCCGAAATTGTTGACGGCGGAACCGAAGAACACCGGCGTCTGCCGTGCCGCACGGTAACGCGCCAGGTCGAACGCGGGACTGGCGCCGCGCACCAATTCCACCTCCTCGAGAAACACCCGGTAACGGTCGCCGAGAAACTCACGGGCGGCGTCGCTCGCAATGCCGTTGATAGTCTCGTGGGTCCCCACCCGCCCCTTCTCCACCGGCACGTAGACGTAGATCTTGTCTTCCAGCAAGTGATAGACGCCGAGCAGATCGCGCCCCATGCCGATCGGCCAGGTAATAGGCGCACACTGAATTTTTAGAACGCTTTCGATTTCATCGAGCAGCTCGATCGGCGCGCGGCCATCCCGATCCAGCTTGTTGACGAAGGTCATGATGGGTGTATCGCGCAGCCGCGTGACTTCCATCAGCTTGATGGTGCGTTCTTCGACGCCCTTGGCGCAGTCGATCACCATCAGCGCTGAATCCACCGCCGTCAACGTGCGATATGTATCCTCCGAGAAGTCCTCGTGACCGGGTGTGTCGAGCAGATTGACGATGCAGTTCGCGTAGGGAAATTGCATCACTGAGGAGGTCACGGAAATGCCGCGTTGCTGCTCCAATCGCATCCAATCGGAGGTGGCATGGCGGGTTGCCTTGCGGCCCTTGACGGTGCCCGCCATCTGAATGGCGCCGCCGAACAGCAGCAGCTTCTCGGTCAGGGTGGTCTTGCCGGCATCAGGGTGCGAGATGATGGCAAAAGTGCGCCTTTTGCTTATTTCTGAGGCTAAATCTGTAGTCAAAGTCATATCCTGAACTGAATTTGTACAACATTTTGTACAAATATTTAAAACTAACTGTCCTGCTCGCTATGTGCCCGCTTCCGTCGACACCATAACTTTTGAGGCTTAGTATCATTATAACCTAAATTATGGTTTTCTTAATAACCTAAAAAGTGATTGACGCAATAACCTAAAAAATGCGATACAGGTTATATGGCTTCACCATCAAACAACCTAGCGAAGTCGCTATCACTCCTGAAGGTTCTTCAAGATGACGGCAAGGCCGCTATTCGCGCCAGCGATCTGACCCGCATTCACCGGGAGCGTCTGGTCAAGAACGGCTTCCTTGATGAGGTCATGAAGGGCTGGTATGTCTCTGCCCGCCCGGACGAGACGCCGGGCGATAGCACCGCGTGGTACGCCTCATTTTGGCGATTCTGCGCCGGCTACCTCAACAGCCGATTTGGGAACGAATGGTGCCTGAATCCAGAGCAGTCCATTGCACTGCATGCGGCGGACTGGACCGTCCCCCGGCAGCTGCTCGTGCGCTCATCGAAAGGTGGTAACAAGCCGACGGGACTTCTCTTCGGAACGTCGATCTTCGACGTACGGCTGGAACTGCCCGCCAAGATCGATATTGAAATCAAGCAAGACCTGCGGGTGATGAAGCTTCCCGCAGCCCTCATCGCCTGCGGACCCAGTGAATTCTCCGCACGACCGATTACGACCCGGGCGGCCCTCGCCACAATCCTAGACGCCTGCGAAATCCTTCCAGGGCTATTGTCAGGCGGCCATAGCAAGATTGCGGGGCGTCTCGTCGGGGCGTTCCGCAACATCGGTCGCACGAAGATCGCGGACGCCATCCTCGCCACCATGCGAGCCGCAGGTTATACGGTGCAGGAATCCGACCCGTACGCGGATGAAACCGCGATTACTTTCAGCGCCCGCGAACTCTCGCCCTACGTGAACCGCATGCGGATGATGTGGGCCGCCATGCGGGTAGTGGTGTTGCAACACTTTCCGGCCCCGCCCGGCCTGCCGGCAAACACACAGGGCTACCTGCATCAGATCGACGGCATCTATGTCAATGATGCCTTTAACTCGCTGTCGATCGAAGGCTACCGCGTCAGCGCAGCCCTGATCGAGCGGGTGCGCTCAGGTAACTGGAACGCGGACAACGACGAAAACGATCGCGACAACAACAACGCGCTCGCCGCGCGAGGGTACTGGCTGGCGTTCCAGAACGTTAAATCGAGTGTGCAAAAAATTCTCGGCGAGGAGAACCCCGGTGCGGTCGCGGACTTCGACCATGGCGCTTGGTATCGAGAACTCTTTGCCCCGAGCCTAACGGCCGGTCTCCTGAAACCCGCAGGACTTACTGGCTATCGCAATGCGCCGGTTTACATCAAGCGCTCCAAACACGTGCCGCCAAGCTACCAAGCCGTTCGCGACCTGATGCCCGCATTTTTCGATTTACTAAGACAGGAGCAAGCGCCGGCTGCCCGGGCGGTGCTCGGACATTTCATGTTCGTCTACATACATCCGTATGTCGTTGGCAATGGGCGCCTGGGCCGGTTCTTGATGAATGCAATGCTGTCTGCCGGCGGTTACCCGTGGACCGTTATTCCTCTCTTGGAACGAGACCGCTATATGTCGGCACTCGAATCCGCAAGTGTCGAAGGGGACATCGCGCCGTTAGCAAGATTGATCGCAGCACGGGTGAATTCGGCGGTTATCGAACGAACCACTTCGACAATCCGGGCCCCCAAGCGGTAACGGCGTCAGTGCTTTTGCGACAGTAAGTAAATGCCGCGGACTACTCACGCAAGTTCTTCGCTCGGGCAACATGGAGAGTCTGTGGTAGTAGCCGCAGCATGTTCCAAGTTGGTTCAGCAGCAGCGTCCTTCCAAACCATTGTGGTGCGAGAACCACGCCAACTCAGAACTGCAACGCGAACTACTGTTAAGTACGGTGAAACAAATACAAAGGGGCGTCTCCAATTCGCGACTCCTGCAGAGTCGTCTACATTTGGTCAATAACATATGCTTAAATCGTTTCGACGCTCCGCCATGACATAGTCGTGGTTCGGCGCTGAAAATCGCGTGACGGAATGTTGAATTTCGATGAAAGGGCCGAGATTATGAAAAGCTGCGGATTGTTGTTGGTATGTATATTCGCGAGTGCGAGCGCCGTGGCGTCGAACTCCGATATGCATATTCACTCCTCCCGCGTCTTTCACACCAGGCACTCGACGAGCCCCGCGGCAATAGATTTCTCAGCGCAGGCAGCACTGCATGGCAGCATGCTGCCGTTGACCACGGATGTGCTCCTGGGACCGGCGGCGGCGCTCGCGGGTTTTTCGCATTTGGGCGGCGACGTTCTGCGGGACGTGCAGGCAACATCAGCCTTCGTACGTAAGCAAGCCGGTAAGGCCAGAGTTCACGACAGCCGGTTGATCGTGCTGGCGGCGTTTGGGATGGTTTTTCTTCAGTTACGGCGCAAGCACAACTCACTTCCACAACGGCGGATCGCTGCGTACGGCTGAACATTGCTCGTAGCTGTGGTGATGGTTTCACGGTGAAAGAATGAATGATGGCCCCCCAGTTGCCGATATATTGCGCGGACGGTTTCCTCGAGAACTGTCGCACGATGTCACATCATTCGATTCTGCAGTAATCTTCCTGATCAAGTCGCTGTTCTACCCAGTCATCGCAGTCGCATTTTTCGCCTTGTGTCTATGGATGGGGAATCGAGCGGTCACGGGCTGCGATTTCCTCATTGCCATCCTGACATTCGCCGGTGCCGCAGAATTGCTCGGCGATTCGCGCATGGATTACGACGCGCCGGTGCAGCAGGACGTTCGCTGGTTGCTGGACCTGTATGCTCGCTGGGTAGGCATCTGCGCATGTATTGCGTTGGTACTGAACCTGTCGGACTTGCACTACTCGCTGACGGATCAGGTGCTGATCGCCTGGTTCCTGTTCACGCCGGTCGTACTTTGGAGCGGCGCCATCGGTGTTCGGCATTTGCTGCTACGCGTCGGCATCAAGCATATGCAGACGCGCACTGCCATCATCATTGGCAGCAATGAGCAAGCGGTGATGTTGAGCAGAATGATCAAGAAGCAGCGACTGCTGCGCATCGAACTACTGGGTTGCTTCGATGACCGCAAAGAGCGTCGAAGCGCGCAAGTTTCACTGCCGCTGCTCGGCCGCACGGAAGATGTAGCCGATTTTGTCGGCAGGCACGGCGTCAACCTGGTCTACATTACTCTGCCGCTGTCGCCGCGCCCCGGCGTGAAGAAATTGCTGCAGGCATTGCGCGACACGGTCGCATCGGTTTACTTCGTGCCGGATCTGCATGCGCTGAACGACATCCAAGCCCGAGTTGACGTGGTGCACGGCATACCCATGTTTGCCGTATACGAATCGCCGTTCTTCGGGGTACGCACCCTGGCTAAGCGCGCCAGCGATCTCACCATATCGGCATTAGCGCTCATGTTCCTATCTCCGATTTTGCTGATAGTGGCGCTCGGCGTTAAGCTAACGTCAGAGGGTCCGGTACTATTCAGGCAACGCCGCTATGGACTCGATGGCCGCGAGATCATGGTATGCAAATTCAGGTCCATGACTGTTACCGAAGACGGTGCGACCAGCTACACGCAGGTAACGCGACTCGACCCCCGTGTGACGCCGTTTGGCGCATTTATCCGTCGCACATCGCTGGATGAACTGCCGCAAATATTCAATGTGCTCGAAGGCTCGATGAGCCTGGTGGGACCGCGCCCGCATGCAATCGCGGTGAACGAGCACTATCGACGCTTGATCCCGAGCTACATGTTCCGCCACAAGGTCAAGCCGGGCATCACCGGTTGGGCGCAGGTCAATGGCTTTCGCGGCGGCGATGACTTGCACAGCATGACCAAACGCATAGAGTTTGACATTGAATACCTGAAGAATTGGTCCATCGGGTTCGACATACGCATCATTTTTCGCACCGCAGTCATGATTTGGAGCGATCGCCGGGCGTACTAAAGAATCAGGACTCGTCGCAGCACGGCGGCGTCTTCGCGGCCGACACTGGCTTGATAGTAGCCGCGCCGCACGCCCACCTGTTCGAAACCCATGGAGTGGTACAGGCGAGCCGCTGCCGTATTCGACGATCTGACCTCGAGAAAAGCTTCCCGCATGCCGCTGTCGCGGGCCCTGTCCATCAGGTAGACCAGCACCTTGCGCGCAAAGCCGCGGCAGCGGTATTCGTCGTGAATACACACATTCAGGATATGCGCCTCGCCCGCACCCACCGACATGATGCCGTACCCGGCCAGATCCCCGCCGACGTCGAGCACCCGGCATACATAGCCCACCCGCAGGCAATCGCGAAAAATCCCTTCGCTCCACGGAAACTGATAGGCCGCGCGTTCAATGGCCACGATCACCGGCACGTCGAGTTCGTGCATGGGGCGGATCTCGACCGCGGCGAACTCCATTTCCTGCTTGACGCTAGACACGCGCGCACACCTCACGGGCGAATTTCAAATCCTCCCATGCCTTGCGCTTGTCGGCGGGCGTACGCAGCAGATATGCCGGATGGTAGGTCGCCACCATGGGCACTTTGGAGGCGCCGAAGTGGTGCACTTGCTGACGCAGGCGCCCTAGCGTCACGTCGGTGCGCAGCAAGTTCTGCGCCGCGATACGGCCCACCGCCAATAAGATCTTCGGCCTCAACAACGCGATCTGCTGCTCCAAGTAGGGCAGGCACTCCGCCGCTTCGATCGCGCTAGGATCGCGGTTGCCGGGCGGGCGGCACTTCAAAACATTCGCGATGAACACGAGTTCCCGCGATAATCCGATGGCACGCAACATGGAATTCAGCAGCTGCCCGGCGCGGCCTACGAAAGGCTCCCCCTGGCGATCCTCCTCCGCGCCCGGTGCCTCGCCGACGATCAGCCATTGAGCTTGCTGACTCCCCACACCGAATACTGTTTGGGTACGCGTGTTAGAGAGGGTGCAGCGGGTACAGGCAGCCACCCGCGTTCGAAGCTCGATCCAATCGGCGCCAGCCTCGCGCGCACCGTTGGTCTGCGGCACCGCGATTACTTCAGGCCCAGCGGTCATGGCGGGTGGCGCGGCAGCTCCCCGCACCACCCAGCTCTCGAGCTTCAGTGCAGCGAGATAGTCGCGGCGCAGGGCGGGGTTCATGGGTGCGGCGCCACCGAGCGCGTTCGCCGGCGCAGCTTGCGGTACAGCCACACAGTAGGCGCCGACAATGCGTAAACGCCGAAAATCAGCAGCAGAGTTATCGCCGGGTGCAGGAATATGAACACGAACGCGAGCGGCACCAGCACGATGTAGGTGAAACGCACCCTGGCACCGGGATTCACTTGCTTGAAGCTGTTGAACGCAAAGCGGCTGATCATGAGCGCGCCGGCGGTGGCGGTGACGAAGAAGGCCAGTATCAATCCCGGCAGACCAATATTGGTCTGATCGTTGGCAAGCCACACCAGCGCCGCCACGATGGCGGCCGCGGAAGGACTGGGCAGACCCTCGAAGTAGTGCTTATCTTGTGTGGCCGCGCGTGAATTGAAGCGCGCCAGGCGCAATGCCGCAGCCGCTGCGTAAAAAAAGCACACCAGCCAGCCCAGCCGGCGCCAAAGGGGGCCGTACTCCGCGATCCGCGCCACCCCCCATTGATAGGTAACGATGGCTGGGGCCACGCCGAACGACACCATATCGGAGAGGCTGTCGTACTCTTTGCCGAATGCACTCTCGGTGTGAGTCCAGCGCGCCACCCTTCCGTCCAATCCGTCGAAGAACATGGCGACAAACACCGCGGCGCCGGCCAGCTCGAATTTCAAGTCGATGGCCGCGACGATTGCATAGAAGCCGGCGAACAATGCTCCCGTGGTAAGCAGGTTCGGCAGCCAGAACACTCCTCGCGGCCGCGCTGTTGGGTCGTCGTCGTCGCTCATGTCCCCCCATAATACCAGGGGGGCTCATGTAAGATATGTGGCTATGCGCTTATCACAAAACCCCATTTCCACCCTCAAAGAGGTGCCCGCGGACGCTGAGGTCATCAGCCACCGCCTGATGCTGCGCACCGGGATGATCCGCCGCCTTGCAGCGGGCCTGTATGTATGGCTGCCACTGGGCTTGCGCGCGCTGCGCAAGGTGGAGCGTATCGTGCGCGAGGAGATGGACCGCGCCGGCGCCCTGGAGCTCTCCATGCCGACGGTTCAGCCGGCCGAGTTGTGGAAGGAATCGGGCCGCTGGACCAAGTACGGACCGGAATTACTACGCTTCAAGGATCGGCACGACCGGGAGTTTGTGTACGGGCCCACCCACGAAGAAGTCATTACCGACATCGCGCGCCGCGAACTGCGCAGTTACAAGCAATTACCGGTAAATTTCTACCAGATTCAAAGCAAGTTTCGCGACGAGATAAGGCCACGATTCGGGGTCATGCGGGCACGCGAGTTCTTGATGAAAGACGCGTACTCGTTTCACGTCGACCAGGCCAGCTTGGCGCAGGGCTATCGGCTCATGTACGACGCCTACTCACGCATTTTCACCCGCATCGGCCTGAAATTTCGCGCCGTGCTGGCAGACGGCGGCAGCATCGGCGGCAGCATGTCCCAGGAATTTCATGTACTGGCGGAATCCGGCGAGGATGCCATCGTGTTCTCCGACGCCGACGATTACGCCGCCAATCTGGAAATGGCGGCCGCACTGGTACCCGCCGGGCCGCGCCCACTGGCAGCAGAAGCGCTGACCAAAGTGCCCACCCCGAACGCGCGCACCATTGCTGAATTGAGCGCACAGCTCGGAGTCCAGCCCGCACGCTGCATCAAAACCTTGCTGGTGGATGGCAGCGACGGTGGGGTGGTGGCGTTGGTGGTGCGCGGCGACCATGAACTGAACGCCGTAAAGGCGCAGAAATTGCCGGGAGTGGCCGGTCCGCTGCGCATGGCATCGGGCACCCGGGTGCGGGAATCGACCGGCACCGAACCCGGCTTCATCGGACCCTTGAGCTTCAGCGGCAAGATCTACGTCGACCATGCCGCGGCGCACCTGGCCGATTTCATTTGCGGGGCGAACGAAAAAGACCTGCACTTCCGCGGCGTGAACTGGGGACGCGACCTGCCGGAGCCACAATCCGTGGATATTCGCAATGTTCGGGCCGGCGATCCGAGCCCCAGCGGCCGCGGAACTCTGCAGATCGCACGCGGCATCGAAGTGGGCCATATCTTTCAGCTCGGGCAGCTGTACAGCGAAGCCATGAAGGCCAGTGTGCTCGATGAGCAAGGTAAGGCCGTGACCATGTTCATGGGCTGCTACGGCATCGGAGTCACGCGAATCGTGGCCGCGGCCATCGAACAGAGTCACGATGCCAACGGCATCATCTGGCCGCAGTCCATCGCGCCCTTCCAAGTCGTTCTGGTGCCCATCAACTACCAAAAATCGACACGCGTGCAGGAAGCCGCCGATGCCCTTTACCGGGCCTTCACTGCGGCAGGCATCGACGTATTGCTCGACGATCGGGATGCAAGGCCAGGGGTTAAATTTGCAGATTCAGAGCTCATGGGAATCCCGCACCGGATCGTGATCGGGGAACGAGGCTTGGACGCGGGAACCCTGGAATACCGTGATCGCCGCGAGACAGAGTCGACGGACATCTCGGCAACCGATCCGGTAGGCTATATCCGACATAAGTTAAATAGCTGAGGATGCCAATGCGGCGGCCGCTGCGCGCGATCCGGGTCTGCGCTTTGGTTGCTCTGGCAGCAAGCTCGATCCTGTCACGGGCAGTCTGTGCGGATCAGCAGCGCGATCCGGAGCTCAAGGCGCTGCTGCAGAAAATCATCGGTACTTCCGATTGCTTCGCTGACAAGTTCGACTCCGAGGTCTGGTACAAGGCCATGGAACCGCGACTGGCCCGGCTGGTAGCCAGCCACGAAGCGCGCATCGAGATTCTCGATCATGTGTATTGCGAGGCGAAGCGCGATCCCAATCTGCAGCTACCGCCCGACTTGGTGCTGGCCTTGATCGAGGTCGAAAGCCGCTTCGACGCTTACGCCGTATCGTCCGCCGGTGCCGTCGGCCTCATGCAGGTGATGCCGTTCTGGCCACGCGAGCTCGGGGCGCAAAATCAGCTGGTGAAGGTCGCACCCAATATCCGTATGGGCTGCGAAATCCTGCGTTACTACCTGCGGATCGAGAATCGCAATTGGTCGCGTGCCCTGGCCAGGTACAACGGCAGCGTCGGCCGTAACACCTATCCCGCGCTGGTGATGCAGCGCTGGCAGCGGGCCTGGCGTTTTTAACGGGTGGGTCGGTTCTACAGAGTGATAAACCCCTTGGGCAGCGGCAGCGCATCGTCCGGGTGACTGCGTCCAATTCGGTCCGCCTCAGTGCGGCGTATTCGCGGGCGCCTCTGCGTGTTGGCCATTGGCGAGGGCGGTGGCGGCGTAACGCTTGGCTTGCATTGCCGCCAAGCGGGCTCGGGTAAACTCCTGCGCCTGCAGGTGGCTTTCCGCGCGGCCGATGGCTGCCTCGGCAGCATAGAAATCGGGCGACGAGGCCGTGCTAGCGCCCGCGGCACGAGCGGCCGCAATCGCCTGGCGCGCGTCGCTCATCTCCTGCACAGGAGCTCCAGCGCATCCGACGAGCCAGACAACACCGACAAATACAGCAAGGAAGCGCAACATAGGGTTCGCGGACACTAGCAACAGGCGTCAGAGCCGTCAAACAAGCCGCCGTTATAGAATTCGACCCAGGCTACCGCGAATCCGTTGCGCGCACGCTGCACACGCATTAAATCTAGAGAGATTTCCCGGAAGAGTAACGATGAACGAAATCCTGGTTCTGTATTATTCGCGCCAAGGCAGCACTGCCGCTCTGGCGCGGCAAGTTTGCCGCGGCGTCGAGGCCGTTTCTGGAATGCAGGCCAGGTTGCGCACCGTCGCGCCGGTTAGCGCCACCACCGAGCGGCTCGATCCACCGGTGCCAAATGATGGCCCGCCCTATGCCACCCACGACGATTTGGTCGAGTGCTGCGGCCTCATCCTGGGGAGTCCAACGCGATTCGGCAATATGGCCGCGCCGGTGAAATTCTTCTTGGACGGCACCAGCGCGCTGTGGCTGTCCGGAGCCCTGGCGGGCAAACCGGCCGGTGTATTTACTTCCACTCAGACCTTGCACGGCGGACAGGAATCGACGTTGCTGTCGATGATGCTGCCGCTGCTGCATCACGGGATGTACCTGGTTGGCCTGCCCTTCACGGAACGCGGCCTGACCGATACCCGCAGTGGCGGGACGCCCTACGGCGCAAGCCATGTCGCCGCCTTGAGCGGTCATGGGAAATTGTCGGACATGGAGCGGGAACTGGGGCAAGCCCTGGGCGCAAGGGTGGCCGCACTGGCATCACGCCTGCAGAGCCGGCCATGAGAGGCGGCGCATGAGTCTGCAAGCGACCGCGCGCGCGTTGACTATCTGGCTTTGGGGGGCGCTCGCGTTGAGCCTGCTCAGTTGGATTGCGGTCGGCTATCCCTGGCCGATTTGCGTCCTCGCCGTGGTGCCGTTGCTTGCGCCATTGCACGGGCTGCTACGCGGCCGCCGCCACACCTACGCCTGGGCCACCTTGTTTGCCGTGCCCTATCTGGTGTTTGCGTTGACCGAATTGCTTGTCAACCCCACGGCGCGCTGGGTGGCCGCCGTGAGCCTGCTGCTGGTCTTCGGCTGGTTCTGCACTATGATTTTGTTTCTACGAGTTTCTCGAGCGCATCGCGAATGAAGGGGATGGTGAGACGTCGTTGCGCCACCAACGACGCCTCGTCGATCTGATCCAGCACCTCGAACAAGGAATGCAGATCCCGCGGCATGCGCTTCAACAGATACTCGCACGTCTCAATGGGCAACTGCAGACCGCGCTGCGCAGCGCGCAGCTGCAACGCTTCAATGCGGCCGGCATCATCGAGTTCGCGTAGCTGATAAACGACGCAGGACGCGGCCCTCGAACGCCAATCCTCCAGCAACCATTCGCTGCGCAGTGGGGACACCTGCGCAGCAAAAATCAGCCGGGTTCCGAGGTCACCCGCCTCGTTGAACAGGCGGAACAGCGCCTTCTCCCACGCCAAGTCGCCGGCTACGGCGTCCACATCATCGACACACAACACGGGACTGCGTTCGTATCCTGCCAGCGCCTCAGGCGGCAATGCCAGCGAGCGGTTCAAAGGAAAGTACGCCGCAGCTTCGCCGACGGCGGCGCACACCGCCTGCAGCAGATGCGTCTTGCCGGTCCCGTGCGCGCCCGATAGCCACATCGGTTGCGAACTCGAGGCCTTGAGCGCGGCAACGATTTCCGCATTCTCGCCGGGCCAGAAGCTTGCGAATACCGCCTCTGCTCGCAACCGCACGCCGAGGGCCAGCTGTTTCATCGGCGTCGCTCGACGCGGGACACGGTAGCGTCGTTGGCAGGCGCGCCCGCGGACGGTCGCAGGCTCAAGGCACGTCGGCCATAGATCACCACATAGTCGATGCCGCTCACCGTCACCGTCGTGAATACCAAGGCACCCAGCAGCATCACCCCCAATGCCGGCGGAACCGAGAATTCCGCTCTGCCCACGACCGCCAAAATGAATACTGCCTGACACACTGTATTGAATTTGCTGACGACCGAGGGACGCATATTGAGCGCGCCAAAACACCACCGGTAGAGCACCGCGCCCACCACAATAACGGTATCCCTGGCAACCGCCGCCGCCATCAGCCACAGCGGCACCAGCCCCAGGTAAGCCAGAGTGATGAAAACCGTGGCCAGCAATAATTTATCCGCCAGTGGGTCTAGCATCGCGCCCAATGCGCTCTGCCAGCCAAATTTTTTGGCGAGAAAGCCATCGGCTACGTCCGACAGCGCGGCAATGCCGAAAAGCGCGATCGAGATCAGCAATTGATGCTGCGCCAAAGCCGCGGCAATCGGCACCACGAGCAGAATTCTGGTCGCGGTAATGACATTCGGGATTTGGCGCCAGGACCGGGACATGGGACCTCAACGCGTCCTAACGGCGAAACTGAAAGCGCTGCACCCCATTGTCGCCGGTTGCGATCGATTGCAAACGCCCATTCAACGACAGCGTACGCTGCAACGACTCCGTACCGCCGCGCGTCGCCAGACGAAATCTAATGCTGTCGCCGGTCATGGACACCACGCTGACATGAGAAATGAACGTCAACGACTCGAGATAGGTTTGCACACTCGCGTAATCGCGCAAATCACTTACGCCCGTCACCTCAATGTCAACGGGCACCAGATTGCCACTGGCGGCGAATAACTCTGCGTATAAATCCGCGGTACGATTAACCCCTTCCAAAGTTCCCGAATATTCGCTGCTGCGGTCTTGGAACAAATGCGTCCATCGTACGTTGGCTGTGGCGCTGGTGCCGCTGGCCCTGCCGACGAGCACGCCCTCGCCGCCCAAGCGACGTCCAATATCCGCCAGAGTGGCCGGTGCGGTGCCATTGACACCGGCATAGTCCAGGCGATTTCGCTGCACCTCGGCGGCACTCGGCCAGAGCAGCGGCAGCCCGCGCGACAGGGCGGCCGCGTCGATTGCCGCTTTCAGATCGGAGTTGTCATCGGTGGTGATGACAGTGCCGGCTTGAGCGCCGGTTTGGGCAGCGAGCCAGACAAAGGTCGTGGGCCTTTCATGGCCCCACAGCGGCTGGCCGTTCTGTGTCAGCCAACGCTCGATGGCGGCGCCGTCGAAGCCCACGGACAATTGCCTATCGGCGGTCCCACGGCACTGCTGCACGTAGCGATGCGCATTGCCGAGCAGCGGCGCCAGCGCCGGATCGTCGCCGGCCGTAGCGCGTCCGGTGACTCGCACCAGCACAATTTTCATCGCCGCCTGGAAAGCGGCCGGAGGCGCTGATTCGCACCGGTCTGAAAACGGCACAGTCGCCAGGTACAGGTCGGCGCGTGTCAAGGCAGGAGCGGCATGGCTCGCCAATAGCACGGCCCAGCCCAAGCATAAAATCGCCGCCGGACGCAATGCGGTATGCAAATATCGGAGAGAAAAGACTGTGGAATGCTGTGACATGGTGTCATGTAAAATACCACAGCTGGCCGCCCTGCCGCGCCGCGCCAGCGTACCGGCGTTACGCCGATCCGACGGTTCGGCGGCACACAATTAAGGATGCGAATGACAGAGCGAGCCCCCGTAACCTACGCCCAAGCCGGTGTCGATATCGACGCCGGTGAGGAACTGGTTGAACGCATCAAACCTCACGTGCGGCGCTCCATGCGTCGCGAAGTTCTTGGCGGTATCGGCGGTTTCGGCGCCCTGGTGGAAGTGCCCTTGGATCGCTACCGAAAGCCCGTGCTCGTGTCGGGAACCGACGGCGTGGGCACCAAGCTGCGCCTCGCGATCGATACCCAGCGCCACGATACCGTCGGCATCGACCTGGTGGCCATGTGCGTCAACGACGTGGTGGTTCAGGGTGCCGAACCGCTGTTCTTTCTCGATTATTTTGCAACCGGCAAGCTCGACGTGGCCGTGGGCGAGCGGTTGATCGCAGGCATTGTCGAAGGCTGCGTGCAAGCAGGCTGCGCCCTGGTGGGCGGCGAAACGGCTGAGATGCCGGGTATGTATCATGGCGCGGATTACGATCTGGCCGGGTTCTGCGTCGGCATAGTTGAAAAAGACTCCATAATCGACGGCTCGGCGACGCGTGCCGGCGATGTGGTGCTCGGACTGCCCTCATCGGGGCCGCATTCGAACGGCTTCTCACTGATTAGAAAAATACTGCAGATCTCTCGCCTCGACCTCAAGACGTCCCTGGACGGCACCAGCCTGATAGACCGGCTCATGACCCCTACCCGAATCTACGTGAAGCCGCTGCTGCGCTTGATCGCAGAGCTGCCCGTACACGGCCTGTCGCATATCACCGGCGGCGGCCTGGTGGAAAACATTCCGCGTGTGCTGCCCGATGGACTGGAGGTCGTATTGACGCGCGATTCCTGGCGCCGCGAAGCGGTATTCGAATGGCTGCAACGCGAAGGGCAGGTTGCCGATGAGGAAATGTACCGCGTGTTCAATTGTGGTATCGGCATGACGGTTCACCTGCGGTCGAGCGACGCCGATCGCGCCATCGCCATCCTCGGCGACATGGGGCAGGAAGCACTGGTCATCGGTGAAGTGCGCGCCGGCAGCCGCGGCGTCGTCATCGCTTGAATAGCGGCCCATCGCGGCGGCCGATCGTGATTCTCATCTCGGGACGCGGCGGCAATATGCGCGCCCTCATCGAGCGCAGCCGTGACAGCGATGCCCCTTACACCGTCGCCCAGGTATTGTCCGACCAACCCAATGCCGCGGGACTGCGGATCGCGGCCGAATTCGGCATTCCGGCCCAAGCGCTCGCTGCCGACCCCGGCGTAGGGCGAACGGCATATGATGCGGCCTTGGCAGAGGCGATCGACGCCTGCTCGCCGTCGCTGATCGTGCTCGCCGGATTCATGCGCGTTTTGTCGGCTCCGTTCGTCGCCGCCTTTGCGGGAAAGATATTGAACATTCATCCTTCGCTGTTGCCGAAATTTCCAGGGCTGCACACGCATCAGCGGGTTCTGCGGGCGCACGAGTCGCAACACGGCGCCACCGTGCATTTCGTCACCGAGCAGCTCGATGGCGGACCGCCTATCATTCAGGCATGCGTGGCCGTGGCGGCGGACGACGACGAGGCAAGTCTGGCGGCGCGCGTGCAGATCGTGGAACACCGGATCTATCCGCTCGCGGTGCGCTGGTTTTGTCAGGACCGCCTGCGCTTCGAGGCAGGACTGGCCTGGCTTGACGGCAAGGTCCTGCGCGAGCCTGTGCAATTCAGCGGCGTTGAAACAGGAGGGGACTGATTTGGTAAGGCTACGAGGAGTCACAGCGCCGCTGCTCGCGATTCTAGCCGCATCGTCCTTCGCCGCGCAGGCGCCGAGCGTGGATGCGGCGACCGGGACGGCGGCGGCGCCGTTCGCGCCCGCAGCCTCCGCCGCTGCCGATACCCCTATTGGACCGTTTTCCGCCCGCTATCAAGCAGACTGGAAATCCATCAACGTCGGCACCAGTGACTTGGAACTCAAGGAAGGCCCCGAGCCCGGCCGCTACGAATACACATGGACTATCACGGCCCATGGCATTTTTCGGATGGTCTACCGCGATGACTTGATTCAGAAGAGCTGGTTCGGCCTGCATGCCGAACATGTGCGACCGACGAAGTACCGGGCGGTGGACGGTTCGTCCAGCGTAGATCTAGATTTCGATTGGGACGCTGGACGAGTGCAAGGCACATCTGAAACCAAGCAGGTGGACCTGAAGGTGAAGCAAGGTACCCAGGACGTGATGTCCATCCAGATCGAAGTAATGCTGGATCTGAAGCGCGGCGACTTGCCGAAGACCTTTCAGATCATCGATAAAGATCAGGTCAAGGAATTCATTTACGCCCAGGAAGGAGCCGCCAAGATCAGAACAGCACTGGGGCCGCTCGACACCCTCATCGTGTCCAGCCGGCGTGCTGGCGGCAACCGCGTTTTACGCATGTGGTTTGCGCCGTCCTTGGGCTACATACCCGTGCAAGCCGAGCGATCCCGCGACGGCAAGTTGGAATTCGCAATGCGGATCAAATCGCTGAAGCGCTGAGCACTCGCCGCCTGCGCTCGCGGCCGCTAGGTCTTCGGCAACGTCACACCGCGCTGGCCCTGGTACTTGCCGCCGCGATCCTTGTACGAGGTTTCGCAGACCTCATCGGATTCGAAGAACAGCATTTGAGCCACGCCTTCATTGGCGTAAATTTTCGCGGGCAGCGGAGTGGTGTTGGAAAATTCGAGAGTAACGTGGCCTTCCCACTCCGGTTCTAAAGGCGTTACATTGCATATTATACCGCAACGCGCGTATGTCGAATTGTGAACGACGAGTCCGTTGGCCACGAAGTTATGTAGCGTCGGCACCGAAATATCAAACACATCTTCCTCGCCCGCCGGCTCGATCGTCTCGACGATGTCCCACAGCGGCCCATCGATGAGCGCACTGACATGCCTGTCCCCGGTCGCTCGTGCCACTTGGACGGCGGCCGACATCGGTACCGACTGCGACGGGTAAGTATGCACGTCGATGCACGACAAACTGACGCCGCCGACGTGAGCGGCCACCTCAAGCGCGGGCCACGCCTCTCGGGACAGGGTGTCGAAGTTGCTTCGCCGCCTCGGTTGCGCGCTAATTATCGGCAGCACCTCAGCATCTAGTTTCTGCTGCTTCACTGAACCCGGCGTGAAGCCAATCTTCTCAGCGAAGCGTCGCATTTGATCCTTGTCCGAGATTTGGATCTTGCAAACTAGCGTTCCGATGGCTGTGGTCCTCTCGCGAATCAGCGAGAACACGCCGAACCGCAGCAACAGGTGGTGCACATCCTCGATCAGTCGGCGAGATTTAGCGTAATACTCGAGAAACACGCCTGCCTTGGAGTGA
Organism: Steroidobacterales bacterium; assembly: GCA_038226325.1. Taxonomy (GTDB): domain Bacteria; phylum Pseudomonadota; class Gammaproteobacteria; order Steroidobacterales; family Steroidobacteraceae; genus Bog-1198. Next base: position 46,573 of record JBBRQO010000021.1, read on the forward strand.
TATACGCTGCCGTCTGCGCTGAACAAGGATTGCAGGAACAACCGAACCGAATTCTCGGGAGCCGTAAATACGGCCTGCGGAACGAACTCCTCGCCGGCCCCGATATTTAAAGCGCATTTCTGCAGCCAAACATGTGCACGATTGTGTTCCGGCGCATCGCCTCGGCCCTGTCGATTGACAAGGCAATAGCCGGAGCGACCGTCGTACGTCAGCACCCCCATTCCAGCGTCCGCAATACACGCTCTCAACAGTGTCACCAATGCAGGATCCGCCGTGGTGTAGGTCGGGCTATGTCCCGATGCATCGCACTGCCCTTCCGAAATCATCAGTCCCAACAGACTCGCCTCCCAATCGGGAATGACGGTCTTGCCGAACACCGGGATGTCGCGGGCTGCGGCGATTCGATCGCCGGGGCGCAGGTCGCTTAAGGCGACCCATCCTTTCAACTGCCGGAAGGGATGATTCGCGGTCGCGCGAATGCGCAGGCCGGCTCGCGTGCGAAGTTCGAAGATCTTTTTGCGTCCCTGCGGGATAAACGCCGATATTTTGGCGGCTTTGAGCCGCCCGTCATCGAGAGCCAGCGTCGATTTGCCGAATCGCATTTCGGTGATCGGCACGTACGCGCCGGTGTCCGCGTCCACGACCCGCGTGTCGCCCGTAACACATTTTCCCAAACAGACCGTGAGCACACTGCGCGGAATCCGGAAAAACTCCACTGTGCTCGACAGCACAAAGGAATTCGGCGGAATGATGCACACCGGTCCCTTGAAATCAACGAAGGACTTTTCATCGAAGCTTTTCGGATCGACGATGGTCGAATTGATGTTGGTGAAGATCTTGAAGTCGTCCCCGCAACGCACGTCGTACCCATAGCTCGACGTACCGTAGGACACGATCTTGTGCCCATTGCTCATCCGCACCTGTGCGGGAGCGAACGGCTCAATCATGCCGTGCTCCTTCGCCATCCGCCGGATCCATTTGTCGCTCTTGATGCTCACGTCGCTTCCACCGTGATCTTGGGAAATGCCCGGCTGTAATCCTTGTTCAAGGTTGCCAAGCGCGCGGCCGTGCGGCGCGCCATCTGAAAATACGCCTTGGCGCGGGTGCTTTCGGGCTCGGACACCACCGTGGGGGTACCACCGTCCGCGTCCTCGCGAATGCGGATATCCAAGGGCAGCTCACCCAGCAATTGCACGCCGTACTGCGCGGCCATCCGTGAACCGCCGCCGCTGCCGAACACATGTTCGACGTGGCCGCACTGACTGCACACGTGGATGCTCATGTTCTCCACCACGCCGAGCACCCGCACCTCGACCTTCTCGAACATCTTGAGGCCCTTGCGCGCGTCGAGCAGAGCGATGTCCTGAGGTGTAGTGACGATGACGGCGCCGCTGACGGGCACGCGCTGCGCCAGCGTCAGCTGGATGTCGCCGGTTCCGGGCGGCATGTCAACAACCAGATAATCGAGTTCGCCCCAATTCGTGTCCCCCAACAACTGGGTCAGGGCCTGGGTCACCATCGGGCCACGCCAGGCCATGGGCTGCTCCTGATCGATCATGAAACCGATGGACATGACTTCCACCCCATGCGCACGCAACGGGGTCAGGTGCTTGCCGTCGGCACTGACCGGCTTGGCACCGGCTAGGCCCATCATCAGCGGCTGGCTGGGGCCATAAATATCGGCGTCCAACAGGCCGACTTTGGCGCCTTGTGCTGCCCAAGCCAGCGCCAAATTCGCTGCCGTCGTGGATTTTCCCACGCCGCCTTTGCCCGAAGCCACGGCGACGATGTTCTTGACGTTTTCCAGGGGTTTTAGCGTCCGCTGCACCGCATGCGCCGTGATATTCGCCCGCAGCGAGAGGTCGAGCCGGACGCCGCCCAGCAGCGGCCCCAGATGGTTCTGCAGCGCGGCCTTGAGTTCGCCGACATAGTCGCCGCATGGAAAGCCCAGAACGAGTTCCACGGTCAGGACGCCGCCAGCCAATGTGACGGATGACACACTCTTGGCGTCCGCCAGGGACTGGGCTAGATACGGATCGACATAAGTGAGCAGGTGTTCGCGGATAACGTTTTCCGCGGCGGTATCTTGGGTCATATGAGACGCTTATTGTACCGCAGGCGGACAAGTGCGTGCGGTGTGGCATAATCCGGAGTTGTGAATCGAGACCGCGGTGAGCCCCACAACTTACGGTGATGATGGATGGCTGCCGAGGGATGTGCAACTTGAAGGCACCGAATGAGTTTATTCGCCAACTACCGTGCCGACCGGCTGATCGCCGAGGTTAAATCCAGCGGCAATCCAGGCAGCCCCCTGGCGCAAAAGGCCTTGGAAAAACTCGTCGCTCTCGGGCCGAGCGCCATTGAGCCAATCGTCGGGGCTCTTACGACGGCGGAGAAGAAAGAGACCATAGCCTACGTCGAGGCGCTGTCCCGCCTGATCGACGCAAAATCGCTGCCGCAATTGCTCAAGACCATGGGTGAGGCGAATGGCCGCGCCATGTCCGGAATCGCCTGGGCCCTATCATCGAGCAAGAACTATCCCCCCGGAGCGCTGCTCGACGCCTTGAACAAACCAGACATGCCGCGGCAGGCCATTCTCGACGTCATAGCGGCCCAAAAAAACCGTTATACGGTGCGCGAACTGCTGAACGCCGCGTATGCGCAGGAACCCAACGAACGAGCCGGGTTATTCAAAGTCATCGCCGAAATTGCCGACGAGTCCTCGGTCGACGATTTGATCGCGCGAATCGAAGGCAAGGATCCGATCGCTCGGCTGCACATCATCAATGTGCTGGCACGCTTCAATGCACCCAAAGTGCAGCAGGCGGTGCAGAAGCAGCTCAAAGACAGCAGCAAACTCATCCGCTCCGCAGCGCTGTCGGCGCTCTCCAGGATGGATGGGCCGTTCGACATGGCGGCCCTTTGCAACATGTTGCGCGATCCGGAAATTGAGGTGCAGAACAAGGCGGTTGACGTCGTCGTCCACGCCAACCATCCCGACACCGTCAAATTCTTAGTCGACGTGCTCAAGGACGAAAACGAATACGCCCGGCGCGCGGCCGTCGAGGTGTTGAACGTGGTCGGTACTTCGAAATCGGTCAAGTACCTGCTGGAAGTGATTGCGGACAGCGATTGGTGGGTGCGCACCCGTGCCGCCGACGCCCTGGGCAAGATCGGGGGCCCGCGCGTCGTCGACGCCGTGCTCGCGCTCGTCAAGGATGACAATCAAGACATTCGCCGCGCGGCCATTGAAATCCTCAACCAAACCAAGGACGAACGCGCGGTAGCGCAGTTGATCGAGGCCACCAAGGACACGGATTGGTGGGTGAGCGAGCGGGCCGTGGATGCGCTGGCGGAGATCGGTAGCACCAAGGCATTGCCCCGCTTCATCGAAATGCTGAGCAATGGCCAGCCGAAGTCGATGCCGACCGTCATTCGCGCCATCGGCAAGATCGGCGACCAAAAATGCGTCGAGTACTTGCTCCCCCTGTTGTCGAGACCGGAGAACGAAATCAAGGCGGAAGCGATTGCCGCCCTGTCTAAGCTGGCGGACGAGCGGCGCGCGGAAACCATCCGGACGCGGCTGCAGGCAGTGGCGAGCACCGCCGATGCCACCATCAGTCAGGCGATTGCCCGCGCCATGACGGAATTGGACAATCGCTTCTCTACGACGCAGCTCGCTGCGAACCAGCGCGCGGAAAAAATGCAGGAGCCGGCCAAGACGCTGCTCATCGACAATCAGGATCTAGCAAAAGTCGTTGCCGACGCCGAGATCCAAGCGGGCAAGCTCGACATCGCCACATTGAAATCCGGCGACATCATCGAGGGCCGCTACAAGTTCATCGAGAAAATCGGCAAGGGTGCGTTCGGTACGGTATTGCTGATGGAAGACACCGTGGTCGAAGAGCGACTGATTCTCAAGTTCTTGAACGCCAACGTGTCCGCGGACGAGGAGATGATGAAGCGCTTCGTGCACGAACTGCGCTACAGCCGCAAAATCACGCACAAGAACGTCATCCGTATCTACGACTTTCTGTATATCAAGGGCAACTACGCCATCTCGATGGAATACTTCCCCTCCCACACCCTGGGCGGGGAGATCGTCAATGAAAAGCCGGTCATGCTCAAGCGCGCGGTTAAATTCGGTATCGACATCGCCACCGGCATGGCCGTTGCGCATCAGGCCGGCATCGTGCATCGGGATTTGAAACCCGCCAACATCTTGATCGACAACGAGGGATTGCTGAAGATCGTGGACTTCGGCGTGGCGGCGGCACAGACCCAGGGCGATACGCAGCTAACCAAGACCGGATACGTCATCGGATCGCCCAAGTACATGGCGCCAGAGCAAATCCTCGGCAAGAAGGTCGACGAGCGTGCCGACATCTATAGCCTGGGCGTCATCCTCTATGAAATGTTCAGTGGTGTGCCGCCCTATTCCCGCGGCGATCATATGTCCGTCATGTACCAGCATGTGCAGGGCAAGGCCCGCCCGCCGATGGAAATCAACAAAGATTTGCCATTGGAATTGAACAACTTGGTCATGAAATGCATGTCCCTGGACAAGGCCAAGCGCTCTCAATCCATGGACGAATTGCGCCTGTCTCTCGAAAAATTCCTTTAAGGATTGACGGACCTCACGTTTATGGGTTGATTTCGACCCAAACGCTCGAAAATCCAAGTGCTTACGGGTAGCCTTGCGCATTATGGCAAGAATCGACGCGTTCCTGAAGTTAGGCGTGGCCCAGGGCTGCTCGGACCTGCATCTTGCGGTTGGCGTCCCGCCGATGCTGCGCATGCACGGCGATCTCACGCCCATTAAGTTTCGAGATTTGGGCGAGGCCGAACTGGAGGGCTACATCACCGAGGTGCTGACTCAGAATCAGCTCAAGCACCTACGGGACGGCAATGACATCGACTTCTCCTACGTGTCGACGGAGGGCGGCCGTTTTCGCGTCAATGTATTTCGCAAGGAAACCGGTATCGGCGCCGCGTTTCGTTCCATTCCGACCACTATGCCGACCATCGAGCAGCTGGGACTGCCGCCGATCGTGCGCAAGCTCTGCGACTACCACCAGGGAATGATCCTGGTCACCGGTTCCACCGGAACCGGCAAGTCCACCACCCTGGCCGCGATGATCGATTACCTCAATTCAACACGCGCGCTCAACATCATCAGCCTGGAAGACCCGATCGAATTCGTTCATCGCAGCAAGACCAGCCAGGTGATTCAGCGCGAGTTGGGCACGCACCTGCCCTCCTTCGCCGAGGGCGTACGGGCCGCCATGCGCGAAGATCCGGACGTGATCCTGGTCGGCGAATTGCGCGATGCGGAAACCATTTCGATGGCGATGACCGCGGCCGAGACCGGACATCTGGTGCTTGGCACCCTGCACACCACCAGCGCCACCAAGACCATCGACCGCATCATCGATGCGCTTCCCACCGAGGAGCGGGAGCAGACCAAGAGCTTCCTGTCGCAAAGTCTGATCGCCGTCATCACCCAAGTATTGATTAAGAGCCCCGATCAGCGTGCACGACGCGCGGTTTGCGAGGTTATGGTGCTGACCCGGGCCATCGGCAAGCTCATCATGACCGATCAGTCGCACCAAATTCCCAGCCAGCTGCAAATGGGCAAAGAACACGGCATGCAGTTGATGGACCAGGCGCTGCTCGCTGCGATCACCGCCAAGGAAGTGGATCCCGAGCACGCTTACGCCTATGCGTCCGATAAACGCCAGTTCCAACGCTTCGTCACCGACATGGCGGGAGCACCCGCGCCCGAACCTGCGAACCCTTGAGAAGGACCTTAAGTGCCAGCCATCGATAGTTATTTGAACCAGGTGCTGGAACGCAATGGATCGGATTTGCACTTCCTGGCGGGCGATCCTCCGCGCGTGCGCCAGTACGGTGAACTAAAGTCCTTGAGCAACGAGCCGCTCGCCGCGGAAATGGTCAAGACCACCCTGTACGAAATCATGCCGAAGCTATCGGTCGAGCGCTTCGAGGCCAAGGATGGCACCGATTTCGCCTACAGCATCCCCAACGTTGCGCGATTTCGCGTCAACGTCATGCGCCAGTTGAACGGCATGGGTGCGGTGTTTCGGGCGATTCCATCCAAGGCCAAATCGGCTGCGGAACTCAAGCTTCCGGACGCGGTGATGGGCATGTGCAAGATCAACAGTGGCTTGATCCTGGTCACGGGTAAAACCGGCTCAGGCAAGTCCACCACCCTTGCTGCCATGATCGACGACATTAACAGCAGAGAAAAAGGTCATATTTTAACCATCGAAGACCCGATCGAATTCGTGCATTTGCGCAAGAATTGTCTGATCAGCCAGCGCGAGATCGGCGTGCATGCCACCTCCTTTTCGAGCGCGTTGCTGTCGGCGTTGCGCGAAGATCCGGACGTCATTCTGGTGGGTGAGCTTCGCGACCTCGAGACCATGAGCATCGCGGTAACCGCGGCCGAGATGGGCATCCTAGTCATGGGCACGCTGCACACCAACGGCGCGGCGGCCACCGTGGATCGCCTGGTGAACGCGTTCCCGGCGGACAAGCAGCCGCACGTGCGCACCATGCTCTCGACCAGTCTGCGCGGCGTCGTCTCCCAGCAACTCATTCCCAAACCGGACAAACAGGGCCGTGTCGCGGCTCTCGAGATCTTGATCAACACGTCTGCCGTCGCCAATCTGATCCGGCAAGGCAAGATGGACCAGCTGGAAAACGCCATGCAAAGCGGTGCCGCGGTAGGCATGCGGTTAATGGATACGGCAATTCAAGCGTTGATGGACTCGCGGCAAATCAGCGGCAAAGAAGCCTTTAAAAAGGCCATCAACAAGTCCCGATTCGAGCAGTTCCGGGACGCGTCCTAAGGGTGCCCCGCGGCGATGGGCATGACGCCCGCCGTCGCAGCCGCTGGCAACCCGCCCGTCCCGCCCACCGACCCGCGCCGGCATGGCATAATTTGCCATGATCCAACGCCGCCGAATCCTGGTTACCAGTGCACTTTATTACGCGAATGGCCCCCTGCACCTGGGCCATATTCTCGAAGCTATTCAGACGGATATCTGGGTGCGATTCCAGAAGCTTCGCGGCCACGAATGTTACTACGTGTGCGCGGACGACACCCACGGCACGCCCATCATGCTCAAGGCACAGTCAGAAGGTGTCACGCCGGAACAGCTGATCGCGCGCGTCAAAGTAGAGCATCGGCAGGACCTGGCCGATATGCTGATCACCCTGGATAATTTCGGCTCGACGCATTCCGCTGAAAACAAGGCCATCTGCGATCGCATGTATCTGGCACTGCGCGAGGCGGGCTATATCCACAGACGCAGCGTCCGTCAGGCCTATGACGAACAGGCCAAGATGTTTTTGCCCGACCGTTATGTGAAGGGCACTTGCCCGGTGTGCAGCACGGCCGATCAATACGGCGACTCTTGCGAGAACTGCGGCTCGACGTACACGCCGGCTGACCTCAAGAACCCCATCTCCGTGGTCACGGGCACGGCTCCCGTATGGCGCGAGTCGGAGCATTATTTCTTCAGGTTGAGCGCCTTCGAGAAGCCCTTGAGCACTTGGGTGCGCAGCGGCGCAACCCAGGATAGCGTCGCCCGCAAACTAGATGAGTGGTTTACGCAGGGCCTGCGCGATTGGGACATCTCGCGCGACTCTCCCTACTTCGGCTTCGAAATACCCGATGCGCCGGGTAAGTATTTCTACGTCTGGTTCGACGCACCCATCGGTTATTTGGCGAGCTTCACCCAATTGTGCAACCGCATAGGGTTGAAGTTCGATGATTTTCTGAGCGTCGATTCCACCGCCGAAATGCATCACTTCATCGGCAAGGACATTCTGTATTTTCATACCCTGTTCTGGCCCGCGGTGTTGCAGGGCGCCGGCATGCGCCGACCCACCGCAGTGCATGCTCACGGCTTTGTGACCATCAACGGGCAGAAAATGTCCAAGTCGCGCGGCACCTTCATCACGGCGCGGCAGTACTTGGAGAGTTTTCCGCCGGAATATTTGCGCTACTACTTCGCCGCCAAGCTGGGCTCAGGTATTGACGACATCGACATGAATCCAGACGAGTTCAGCACCCGTCTGAATTCAGACATCGTCGGCAAACTGGTCAATATCGCGAGCCGCTGCGCCGGATTCATTACCAAGAATGCCGCGGGTGCCCTGAGCAAGGCGCTGCCGGACCCCGTTCTTTACGCCGCTTTTGCCGCGGCCGGCGCCGGGCTGGCCGCGGCCTATGAGAGTCTCGACACGGCGGGCGCGATTCGCGACATCATGGCGCTCGCCGACCGCGCCAATCAGTACATCGATTTGCACAAGCCCTGGGCGCTGGCAAAAAACCCGGACAGCGCCGCGCAGGTGCAGGTGCAGGACATTTGCACCCAGGGCTTGAATCTCTTTCGAGTGCTGATGATTTACCTGCAGCCGGTACTGCCGGACATGTCCGTCAAGGCGCAGCGCTTCTTCCAGGAATCGAGTTGGAACTGGGGCAGCGCCGCAACTCCCCTGCTTGGCAGCATGATTCTTCCTTACGAGCCGCTGGCGACGCGACTAGACCCCAAAGTCGTGGCGCGCCTGGTGCAACCGGAGACAGCGGCGGCAACCGCCGGCTCCGTTACCACCGCCGCAGCTGCGGTCGCACCTGCGGCGTCTGCGCCGAAGCGGATCGCCGCAGGTGGTGCCTCCGATGCCGCGAGCCTGGCCGCGGCGGCGGCCGTGGAGGGCAATATGATTTCCATCGATGATTTTTTGCGCGTCGACCTGCGAGTAGCCAAGGTGCTGAGCGCCTCGCTGGTTGACGGAGCGGACAAGCTGTTGCAATTGCGTCTCAATGTGGGCGAGCTTGGCGAGCGGGAAATTTTCGCCGGCATTCGGGCGGCCTATGATCCGGCCCTGTTGGTAGGGCGCCTGATTGTGGTGGTTGCGAATCTCGAGCCGCGAAAAATGCGCTTTGGCCTATCGGAAGGGATGATGTTGGCGGCGGGTCCCGGCGGCAAGGATATATTCGTGTTATCGCCCGATGCCGGCGCGGCGCCCGGCATGCGCATCAAGTGACATGACCGACGGATCCGCGCCTGTCATCGTGGCGCGCATCGATGCGCTGCTGCCGCAAACTCAGTGCACGCGCTGCGGCTATGCAGGATGTCAGCCCTATGCCGAAGCGATAGCGAGCGGCGATGCGCAGATCAATCAATGTCCGCCGGGAGGCAGCGAAACCATCGCCGCGTTGGCCCGCCTTCTCGATCAGCCGATTCGCCCACTAAATCCGATTAACGGTGTGGAAAGCCCGCCGCGCGTCGCCTGGATCGATGAAGCCCGCTGCATCGGCTGCGCGCGCTGCCTCGCGCCCTGTCCGGTGGATGCCATCGTAGGCGCCGCAAAATACCTGCACACAGTGCTCATCGATCGCTGTACGGGTTGCGAGTTGTGCCTGCCGCCCTGCCCGGTGGATTGCATCGAGATGCGGGAGGGGTCCGCAACTGCAGCCACTCATCCCGTAATCAACCGCGCACGATTTGATGCGCACGGCGCGCGGCTCAGAAACTTGGAGCTGGAGCGGCAGCGCGCGCTCGATGCAAAGAAGGCCGCTGCTCCACGCCGCGCGGCCGAGCCATGAACCAGGCCAAGCGGCGCACGATATTCGCGCGGCTGCGCGCAGCTAATGCGGTGCCGCGCACCGAATTGAACTACCAATCTGCATTTGAACTCCTGGTCGCGGTGATTCTCTCCGCGCAGGCCACCGACAAGAGTGTGAACAAGGCCACCGTCGGATTGTTTGGTGCCGCAAACACCCCGGCGGCAATCCTTGCCCTGGGAATCGATGGACTATCGGCTTATATCAAGTCGATCGGGCTGTACAACGGCAAGGCGAAGAACATCATTGCAACCTGCGGTCTATTGCTGCAGCGGCACGCAGGTGCTGTACCGAACTCGCGCGAGGAACTCGAGGCCCTGCCGGGGGTCGGAAGAAAGACGGCCAACGTCATTTTGAACACCGCTTTCGGCGAAGCAACCATTGCGGTAGACACGCATATATTCCGGGTCGCCAATCGCACCGGCTTGGCCCCGGGCAAGACGGTACGTGTGGTGGAGGATAAGCTTTTGAAATTCGTGCCGGCCGAATTCTTGCGGGACGCTCATCACTGGCTTATTTTGCACGGCCGCTACGTTTGCATGGCCCGCAATCCGGCCTGCCCCACCTGTAACATCGCAGACCTGTGCGAATATCGTCAAAAGACCCATGTCCGCGTTTGATTCCCATAGCCGCGACGAATTGCGCCGCTCCTATACGGAGGCCTGGCGCAAGCACCTGGCACAGGCGCCGTTGACGCCGCTCGAAGCCATGATCAGCGATGTCGTCGCAGTACATCCCGAATATCAGGCGCTGGTCGCCGATGTCGATGGCGCGGTTGCGTTTGAGTCGAGCGGGGCGGGTGACGGCGAAAATCCATTTTTACATATGGGCCTGCATCTAGCAGTACGCGACCAGGTGTCCATCGACCGGCCACCCGGAGTGCGTGAGCTGCATCGTTTGTTGCAAGCCCGATACGGCGACTTGCACCGCGCCGAGCATGCTTTGATGGAAGCACTGGGCGAAGCTCTGTGGCAGGCGCAGCGCGCCGGCCGGCCCCCCGATGAAAGCTTCTACTTGGCACTCGCTCGCGGCCACCTGGACGCCGACAAACGTTAAGCAAGCTTCATCCGCGCTTCATCGGTACGATCGCCGGTCAGCGCTATTCTCAGCGCTATGAGCAAGCGATCTTTAACCCTGGCCGCTGCGATATGCCTTAGCCTATTGCCGATTGCCCATGGCATTGGGCAGACCCCCGCCACCCCGGGTTCGTCCACCGCAGTAACGGCCCCCGGCAGGCCGGCGCCCGGTAGGCCGGCCGCCTCGCCCACGTCTTCTGGGGATGCGGCAGCCAAACATGCCAAACGCACCGCCTGCCTCAAAGACGCTAAAGCAAAGAAGCTGGTGGGCGCGGCAAAAACATCGTTCATCAAAAATTGCACTGCTGCGCCGTAAGGTTCCCGATCACGCGCCAGATTTAGTTTTTCGCTTGATGGATGCGGACTTGACGATCCGCTTGGGACTACCCGTCTTGATGTGCGAGGCAATGTCCCGCAAGCACTCGCCGACGAGAGGCTGAAGGCTGGCTTCCAATCGGCGATATCCCGCCACCAGGGCGACGCCGAACGCGCTGAGAACCACCCCGCCGCCGCCGCGGCCGCCGACGCTGGCGTGGGCCACAGGCTGCTCGAAACTCTGGTTCATATCCTCCAGCAGCAGCCAGGCTCGCCGGTAACTCATGCGCATGCCACGCGCCGCTTGCGAAAGAGAACCAGAGCGCGCAATTCCCTCCAGAAGTTCGATCTTGCCGATACCGACGGAACCTGCGCCGCCAAAATCGACCCGAAATCGCACGCTGAGGCCGTTGGCCATATTGCTCCGTCCCGCCTAGAGTTTTCGTGCCGGTGTCGGGGTGACCGTGAGCAAGATATTCTCACTCGCGCTATTGCTGAATTGCAGAACGAACGGTTGCATGCCCGCCAGCTCGAATTCCACGATTTTATGCGGTGCGCTGCAATTGCGTTGCCCTTCGAAATCTTTGGCTGCCAATAGAGCGCCGCTCGACACCACATCAATCCAAACCGGTAGGTCGAGGGCGATACGATAGGCGCCGGCGGCCGAAATCTTCAGCGTCACCAAGCCGGCGAAAGCTCCATCAGCCGCCTTCTTTACCGACGGCACCGGGAACGCGACATGGTCCTGCGCGGTGAGGCGCAGCTGGTACAAGCGGCTCGGCACGATGACGGGAGCGGACTTCGCATCCCCCCCCGTCTTCACTGCGGTCGGAGTATCGGCGAATAGTGCACGTTCCTTGCTTACATCCCACTTGAAATCGATGCAGCCGTCGTCGGCGCGTGCCGGGTTGGCCATGACCGCGAAACCTAGGGCGAGCAGCAACGCGAACGCCGTGTGGGGAATAGATTGCATGGAATTCTCAGCGTTTGGGAATGTATAAGTCCGTCAACGTACCCTCGAAGGCTTCAGCTGCAAATGCGACGGTCTCCGAAAGTGTCGGATGAGCGTGAATGGTCAATCCGATGTCCGCCGCATCGGCGCCCATTTCAATTGCCAATGCCACCTCAGCAATGAGGTCGCCGGCGCTGGTACCGACGATTCCTGCGCCCAGGATTCGATGGGTATGCTTGTCGAACAGTATCTTGGTAAAGCCCTCGTCACGATTCAGCGCCAGGGCACGACCGCTGGCGGCCCAGGGGAACGTTCCCTTACCATACTCGATGCCCTGTGCCTTGGCATCCGTTTCGTTGATCCCCGCCCAGGCTATTTCCGGATCGGTGTAAGCCACTGAAGGAATGCAGCGCGCGTCGAAAGAGGACTTCTGTCCCGCTGCGACCTCCGCGGCGACTTTGGCCTCATGCGACGCCTTGTGAGCCAGCATCGGTGCGCCCACCACATCGCCGATGGCAAAAATATGCGGCACATTGGTGCGCATTTGCTTGTTGACCGCAATAACGCCGCGCGGATTGACCGCAACCCCGGCCGCCGCCGCATTAATCACATTGCCGTTGGCGGCGCGTCCCACCGCCACCAGCACTCGGTCGTATACTTGCGGCTCCGGCACTTCAGGCCCTTCGAAAGTGGCACGCATGCCATCGGGCAGTGATTCGAGTTTGGCCACCTTGGTGTTGAGCAGAATTCGCTCGTAACGCTTTTCAATGCGCTTCTGCAGCGGCCGCACTAAGTCCCTATCGGTTCCCGGCATCAGGCCATCGCTCAATTCCACGACCGTTACCCGTACGCCCAGGGCGTCGTATACGCAGGCCATTTCCAACCCAATAATCCCACCGCCTAGCACCAGCAGGCGCTTGCAATCGGGCGGCAGTTCGAGGGCGCCGGTCGAATCGATGATGCGCGGATCATCCGGAAATCCAGGCAACCGCGCCGACTCCGACCCCGCTGCGATGATGCACTGTTTGAAATCGACACGACGCAGGCCGCTCGCTCCCTGCACTTCCAAGGAGAACGGCCCGGAAAATTTGGCCTCCCCTTGAATCACTTCGACTTTGCGCTGCTTGGCCAACAAAGTCAGTCCATTGGTCAAGCGCGTCACCACGCGATTCTTCCAAGCAAGCAGCCCGCCGCGATCGATTTGCGGCGGGCCAAAAACGATGCCGGAGCCGGCCATGCCCGCCGCCTCTTCGATGACCTTGGCGGCATGCAGCAGCGCCTTCGACGGTATACAGCCGACGTTTAGGCACACTCCCCCCAACATCGGCCAGCGTTCGATCAACGCCACTTTTAATCCCAAGTCGGCGGCCCTGAATGCCGCGGTATAGCCCCCGACTCCCGCCCCGAGCACTACCAAATCGATGGCGCCTGGCGCGGCCGCCGACATGCCCGAGCCCGACGCCGCCCCAACTATTGCCGGCGCCGCAGGTGTCTCAGGCGCCGCAGGCGCTGGCGCAACGACTGCGACTGCGACTGCGGCAGTCTCGGCCACCTGCACCGTAGCGATCAACGCACCCGCTGCTACCTCGTCACCCTTTTTAAGGTTGACGCTGTCGACGATCCCATTCACGGTCGACGGCACATCCATCGAGGCCTTCTCGGTCTCGAGCGTTATCAACGGATCGTCGACGCGGATTTCACTGCCCTTTTTGACTAGCACGTCGACGACCGTGACGCCCTTGGAGTCGCCCATCTCCGGAATGCGCACCTCGACCAAACTCATTGCAAAGCCTTCACATCGCCCAAAGTCTGGGCGAGAAACACGACGAAGCGAGCGGCCTCGGCGCCGTCGATCACCCGATGATCGTACGACAGCGACAGCGGCAATATCAGGCGCGGGATGAACGCTCCCTGGTCGTACACCGGTTTCTGGCTGGATTTCGACACGCCGAGAATGGCGACCTCTGGCGCATTGATAATGGGCGTAAAGGCCGTCCCGCCGATGCCGCCCAGACTAGAAATGGTGAACGATCCACCTTGCATCTCGGTAACCTTCAATTTGCCGGCGCGCGCTTTTTCCGACATGTCAGCGAGCACGCGCGCGATTTCGTAAATAGTCAGTCGATCAGCGTTGGCGATCACCGGCACTACTAGTCCGTTGGGAGTGTCGGCCGCGAAACCGATATTGAAATATTTCTTGAGGACCAGATTTTCGCCGCCCGCATCCAGGGAGGAATTAAATCGCGGAAATTCCTTGAGCGCCAATAGGCAGGCCTTGATGATGAATACCAGCGGCGTCAGCCGTACCCCTTCTGCGGCCGCCTTGGCTTTCATCGCCGCGCGTGCGGCTTCGAGTTCGGTGATATCTGCATCTTCGTGCTGCGTCACATGTGGCAGGTTGATCCAGCTGGCCTGCAGTCGGGCTCCCGAAATTTTCTGTATGCGCGTCAGCGGCTTGATCTCGACGGCGCCGAACAGCGCGAAATCCACCGTCGGCACCTTGGGCAGCGGCGACACCAGCGCAGCCGCCGCGGCCGGCGCCGTCAGAATGGCCTTAACATGAGCCTTAACATCGTCTTGAGTGATGCGACCCTTGGCACCGCTGCCCTTGATCCGGCCGAGATCCGCGCCCAGCTCGCGCGCGAATTTGCGCACCGACGGACTGGCGTAGGCTTTCGAAAAGGCTGCTTCGTCGATGGTAGCGACAGTGCGCTGCGAAGCAGGCAGCGCCACCGTGGCGGCGTCCTTCGCCGCCGCCGGTGTCGGAGCCGGTGTGCGAGCCTCAGCAACTGCAGGCGTCGGCGAAGTCACGGGCGTGGACACTGAGGCAGCGGCAGGCGTGGCTGCCGCCTGCGGCGCGGCGGCCGCGCCCGGCTCGAGCAACAGAATCAGCGAACCTTCGGAAACCTTGTCGCCTTGCTTGAGATTTACCCGTGTGATTCGGCCCGCCGCGGGCGCCGGCACGTCCATCGCCGCCTTTTCGGTTTCGATCGTGATCAAGGGCGTTTCTTTCTCGACTTGCTGGCCTTCCTTGACCAGGACGTCAATGACGCTGACGTCTTTGAATCCGCCGATGTCGGGTACCAGAACTTCAGTTGGAGTGGCCACGCTACCGCCTAGACCGAGAGAGGATTGGGTTTTTCCGGATCGATGCCAAAGGCTTGCATGGCATCCGTCACCGTCTGCTTGTCGATCTTGCCGTCGTCGGCCAGCGCCTTGAGGGCCGCAATCGCCACGTAGTGCCGGTCCACTTCGAAGAAGCGGCGCAATTCCGCACGCGAGTCGCTGCGGCCGTAGCCGTCCGTGCCGAGCACCGCATAACGTCCCGGTATCCACTGGCGAATCTGATCGGCAACGGTTTTTATATAGTCGGTGGCGGCAATGAACGGGCCCTCGCGATCCGCCAATGCCTGCTGCACGTGATTGCGCTGCGGCGGCTCGTTGGGGTGCAGCAGATTGCGGCGCTCGATCGCCAGCGCATTCTTGCGCAATTCGCTGAAGCTCGTAACCGAATACACGTCGGCGGGCACGCCATAGTTTTTTTCCAGCAATGCCGCGGCCGCCAACACCTCGCGTAAAATCGTCCCTGAGCCGAACAGCGTGACGCGAACCTTGCCGCGCCCGCCGGTTTGCAGCAGGTACATGCCGTTCAATATGCCCTGCGTCACGCCCGCCGGCATGGCGGGATGCGCATAGTTCTCGTTCATGCAGGTGATGTAGTAAAAGATATTTTCCTGTTCCTGGTACATACGCCGCAGCCCGTCCTGCACGATGACCGCCAATTCGTAGGCGTACGTAGGATCGTAGGCCACGCAATTCGGAACCGTGGTCGCGACCAACTGGCTGTGTCCATCCTGATGCTGCAATCCTTCGCCGGCGAGCGTGGTGCGCCCGGCGGTGCCGCCGATCAGGAAGCCTCGTGCCTGACTGTCGCCCGCCGCCCAGATGAAATCGCCGACGCGTTGAAATCCGAACATGGAATAGTAGATATAGAAAGGCACCATGCTCACGCCATGATTCGAGTACGCGGTCGCGGCGGCCAGCCAGGAACACAAGCTGCCCGCCTCGTTGATCCCTTCTTCGAGAATCTGCCCCTGCTTATCCTCGCGGTAGAACATGAGCTGGTCGGCGTCTTGCGGCGTGTACAGCTGGCCGACCGAAGAGTAAATGCCGATCTGGCGGAACATGCCTTCCATGCCGAAGGTGCGCGCCTCGTCCGGTACGATGGGCACAATGTGCTTGCCGATATTCTTGTCCTTCACAAGAGTGGTCAGCATGCGCACCAGCGCCATGGTGGTGGAAATCTCGCGCTCGGCCGTGCCTTCCAGCAATGAGCTGAATGCATCGAGCGGCGGCACGATCAGCGGCGGCGACGCCGCATTTCGCGCAGGCAGATAGCCGCCGAGAACACTGCGGCGCTCCTGCAAGTAGCTCAGCTCTTCGCTGTCCGCGCCCGGCTTTCTGAACGTCAGCCCCGCGATTTCCTCGTCGGTAATTTGAATGTTAAAGCGGTCGCGAACCTCCTTGAGCGCTTCATCGCCGAGTTTCTTTTGCTGATGCGCGGAGTTCAGACCTTCCCCTGACTTGCCCATGCCGAATCCCTTGACGGTTTTCGCGAGGATTACCGTCGGCGCGCCCTTGTGAGCCATCGCCGACGCATAGGCGGCGTAAACCTTTTGCGGATCATGGCCGCCGCGATTCAGGCGCCAGATTTCCTCATCCGACATATTGGCGACCATCTCCTTGGTCTCGGGATACTTGCCGAAGAAATGTTCGCGCGTATACGCGCCGCCCTTGGATTTGAAGTTCTGATATTCGCCGTCCACGCACTCTTCCATCAGGCGCTTGAGCAATCCCTTCTGATCGCGTTCGAGCAAGGGATCCCAGCGCGAGCCCCAGACCACCTTGATAACGTTCCAACCAGCGCCCAGGAATGCCGCTTCAAGCTCTTGAATGATTTTTCCGTTGCCGCGCACCGGCCCATCGAGGCGCTGCAAATTGCAATTGATCACGAAAATTAGATTATCCAGCTTCTCGCGCACCGGCATGGTCAACGCGCCCATCGATTCGGGCTCGTCCATTTCACCGTCCCCGAGGAACGCCCAAACTTTTCGATCGGAGGGCGGTACGATGCCGCGGTGCTCCAGATAGCGCACGAAACGAGCCTGAAAAATTGCCGTCATCGGCCCCAATCCCATCGATACCGTGGGGTACTGCCAGAAATCCGGCATCAGCCAGGGATGCGGATAGGATGATAGGCCGCCGCCCTTGACCTCCTGGCGAAAGCGCAGCAGCTGACTCTCATCGAGGCGGCCTTCGAGATAGGCGCGCGCATAGATTCCCGGACTCGAATGCCCTTGAACGAAAATCATATCCCCGGGGTGGGCGGCGCTGCGGGCGCGCCAAAAATGGTTGAAACCGACTTCATAAAGGGTCGCGGCCGAAGCATACGAGGCGATGTGGCCGCCGTATTCGGAGCTCACCCGATTCGCCTGCACCACCATGGCCAACGCATTCCAGCGTATGTAGGCCTCGTTGCGCCTCTCCAAGGAGCGATCGCCGGGGTAATCGGGCTGCTGCGCCTTGGAGATGGTATTCAGGTAGGCGGTGTTCGGCTTGAAGGGCAAATAAGCGCCCGAGCGGCGCGTGAAGTCCACCAATTTCTCGAGCAAAAAGTGGGCGCGTTGCGGGCCCTGCGCGCGCATAACGGAATCGATCGACTCCAGCCACTCCCGCGTTTCGATGGGATCGATGTCTTCGAACGGCGATTGTTGAGTCATAAATGCACACGCCCACGTGTCCTGTTAAGATGGCAGGCACGGTACAGCGCTGTTGCGCCGACTGCCAACGTTATCTCGGTTACTGAACTTGGCGCTATCTTCGGGGTTTGGTTTTTCACGGTCAAGCAAGGGATAGATGCGGTTTCACGGTACCACTCGCTTGCCCTTTGACGACCTGCTGGTGCCTGTGCGCCAAATCGGCGCACGGCTCACGGCCGCGCTGCTCGCCCGCTACTCCAGCGCCTTGGTGTTCCTGCCGCTCGCGCCCACTGCCGCGGATTGGCAAGCGTTACCGCATGGCGCGGTGCTGCGCGGCCTGTATGCCCGCAAGGTGCGCAAGGCGGGCGATTGCTTTCACTTGAGGGTGGGCGCGCAAGCGCAGTCCCTGCTGATCGTGGCCTGCCTGGCCGAAGACGCCAGCACCTTCGAACGGCTGCAGGCGGCAGGGAAGCTCGCACGCAGCGCCTTGGACGGCGATCCGCAATCGCTGCTGCTATGGCAACAGGGCTGCAGCTCGGGCGCCGCGAATGCGACATTGAACGCCACCGTGGCAGCACTGCAAGCCGCCGCGTTCCGTCTTGCCTCGTTCAAGAGCAAGCCGAGAAAGCGCGAACGGCTGACGCGCATCGATATTGCGGCGGCGAGGAAATTGACCGATCTCGACCTCACCCTGGCGACGGCGGCCGGGAACAATCTGGCGCGCTGGCTGACGGCGTTGCCGCCGAACATGCTTGATGCGCGCGGCTATCGGCGCCTGCTGCAGGAGCTGTCGCGGCGCCTGCAGCTCGGCTTCAAATTCTACAACGAGACCGATCTGAAGCGGTTGGGGGCCGGAGCGTTTCTGGCGGTCTCGCAGGGAAATGCCACGCGCGATGCCGGCATCGCACATCTGTCCTACAGACCGGGCGGCGCCCGCGCGTCGCGCGGATCTGCAGCGCCCGTTTGCCTGGTAGGCAAGGGCATCTGCTTCGATACCGGCGGCACGAACTTGAAGCCGCATAAGAGCATGCTCGACATGCACACCGACATGGAGGGCAGCGCGGTGGCGGTGGGCAGTCTGTATGCACTGCACGCGCTGCGCTCGCCCGTTGCGGTGGATTGCTGGCTGGCGATCACTGAAAATCGCATCGGTCCGCTCGCCTACAAGCCGCAGGATGTGGTGCGCGCCTACAACGGCACCACTATTCAAGTGATTCACACCGACGCCGAGGGCCGCATGGTGCTGGCCGACACTCTGGCTCTGGCGGCGGCACGCAAGCCGCGCGCCATTATCGACTATGCGACACTTACCGGTGCGTGCGTGTACGCGCTCACCGAGCGCTACAGCGGCGCATTCACCAACCGGCCCGAGGCGCGGGAACTGATCGAGTCCGCCGGCCACAGTAGCGGCGAGCGCGTCTGGTGCTTCCCGATGGACGCCGACTACGACACGGATATTGAGAGTACCGTCGCCGACGTACTGCAGTGCGCCACCGACGGCAAGGGCGATCATATCCTGGCCGCGCGCTTTCTGAATCGCTTCGTGCCAAAAGAGATCGCTTGGCTGCATCTGGACCTGGCGGCAGGCTCGCGTCACGGCGGACTTGCGCACATTGCCACGGAGATCACCGGCTTCGGCGTGCGCTATACACTGGAATTGCTGCGCCGTGGCTGGCCCCCGCCTCGCGTGCCCGTGCGCCGGCGTAAATGAACAGTCTTACGTTGCGACGGCCCGATGACTGGCATGTGCATTTGCGCGACGGCGCCGCCCTGGCCGCAGTCGTGAAATTCACCGCGCAACGATTCGGCCGTGCCATTGTCATGCCGAATTTACAGCCGGCCATCACCACCACGGCATTGGCGCGCGCCTATCGTGAGCGAATCGTCGCCGCACTGCCCCAAGGCACGCGCTTCGAGCCGCTGCTCACTTTGTACTTGACGAATTCCACGACAGCGGACGAGATCGATCGCGCGCGCGCCTCGGGAATCGTCCACGGCGTCAAGCTGTATCCCGCCGGTGCGACTACGCACTCAGATTCCGGCGTCACCGATATTGCGAAGGTGCACGGCGTGTTGGCGCGCATGCAGGAGATCGACATGCCGTTGCTGGTACACGGCGAAACACCGGGTCCGCAGGTCGACGTGTTCGATCGCGAGGCGCACTACATCGATGCGGTGCTAAGGCCCCTGACCGAGCACTTCCGCAGCCTGCGGGTGGTGTTCGAACACATTACGACGGCGGCCGCGGTCAAGTTCGTCACGGAGGCGCGGACCGGCGTGGCCGCAACCATTACGCCGCAGCACTTGCTGCACAATCGTAACGCCATTTTCTCCGGGGGCATCAGGCCGCATTATTATTGCCTGCCGATCCTCAAGCGCGAGCGCGATCGCGAGTCGCTGCTCGCCGCCGCGACCGGCGGCAATCCGCGGTTCTTTCTCGGTACCGACAGCGCGCCGCACGAACGGGCCAGCAAGGAGAATTCCTGCGGCTGCGCCGGCATGTTTACCGCTCACGCAGGAGTCGAGCTGTATGCGGAGGCCTTCGATTCGGTCGGCCGGCTAGACCGCCTGGAATCCTTCGCCAGCCACTTCGGCGCTGATTTTTATGGACTGCCGCGACACGCGGACACGATTACGCTGATCAGGGAGCCGTGGAATCCGCCGCAAGCCTACGATTTCGGCAACGGCGCGCTGGTGCCGTATCGCGCCGGCGAGAGCATCGCCTGGCGTCTGGCAGGAACCTAAGAGCACATGACACAGATCGCTCCAATTACATATGCCACGCGATTTCGCGGCTTTCTGCCGGTGGTAATCGACGTTGAAACCGGCGGCTTCAATTCGCAGACCGACGCGCTGCTGGAAATCGCTGCGGTGTTCGTCGAAATGCGCAGCGACGGCACGCTGACGCGCGGCGAAACCATTCGCTATCACGTGATTCCATTTCCCGGCGCCAATATGGAGCCCGCGTCCATGGCGGTGAACGGCATCGATCCGCATCATCCGCTGCGGCCGGCGATTCCCGAAGAGGACGCATTGCAACGCATATTTCGCGAGGTGCGCAACGCCATTCGCGCCGCGGACTGCACACGCGCGGTGCTGGTGGGGCATAACGCGTTTTTCGATTTGAATTTCGTGAATGCCGCCGTGGCCCGCACCCAAGTGAAGCGCAATCCGTTTCATCCCTTCTCGAGCTTCGATACCAGCACCTTGGGCGGAGTTGCCTTCGGTCAAACGGTGTTGATGCGCGCAACCCTGGCGTCGGGTCTAGATTGGGATACGGCGTCAGCGCATTCGGCCGCCTATGACGCCGAGCGAACTGCCGATCTCTTCTGCACGGTATGCAATCAGTTTCAAGGCGTGTTCGAGGCCAGCCGCCGACGCCTGGCCTCGATGGGGCCGTTGGAGGTAGAACCCTCGGCGCCCAGCGAGGAGCCGTAACCGGCGGCGCTAGGCCGGAACGGCCCCTGCCTCCGCCAGCAGTTGTTTCAGTTCGCCGCTCTTGTACATTTCGATGGCGATGTCGCAGCCGCCCACCAATTCTCCGTTGACATACAGCTGTGGGAACGTCGGCCAGTTGGAATAGGTCTTCAAGGCTTCCCGCACTTCGGGATCCTCGAAAATATTTATATAGGCGAACTGGGCCTTGCAGGCCTTCAACGCTCCGACCGTCTGCGCAGAAAACCCGCACTGCGGAAAGTCGGGGGTGCCCTTCATATACAACACCACCGGTGCGGCCGACAGTTGTTCCTTGATCCTTTCAATCGCATTCATATTCGACTCTCCAATGGTCACTTAGGGTCTACGATAGCAGTCCAACAGCGCCCTTGTGCGTCCAAAATACAAATATTGACACGCGGGCCTGTTGCAAGCGCCTGACATCGTTGAAATATGGGGGTCACTCCCCTATTCTTCCAGCCCGCTGCAGCGCAAGATGCGGCACGGCGCCTTGGCTTGAGGGCCGGTGATGCGTATCCGACGAATAATATTATGGAGGGGAATCGTATGAACCCATTAACTACCGTGAAATGGCCTCTCATTATCGGCTTTGTCATTGCGGCGCTGATCTTATGCCTCGTGAACGGCGGCCTGAGCTTCGACGCGGGCACGATCAATAGCCTGACGCGTTGGCTGCATATCGTATTTGGCGTGTTTTGGATCGGCCTGCTGTATTACTTCAACGCGGTTCAGACCCCCGCCATGGCGGTCGCCGCTGCGGATAAGGGCGGCCCCGGCGGTGCCGGAATCAACAAATATGTCGCCCCGCGCGCCCTGCTCTGGTTTCGCTGGTCGGCGCTCGGCACCTGGCTGCTCGGCGCTTACTTGCTGTCGCAAACCCCCGGCCGCTTCGTCAGCGCCTTCACTTTCGGCCTGTTGCAGAGCCCCCCGTCCCATCCCAATATCATCATGGGTTTCGGCGTGTGGTTCGGAACCATCATGCTGTTAAATGTCTGGGGCATCATTTGGCCGAACCAGAAGAAGATCTTAGGGATCGTGCCGGCCACCGATGAACAGAAGGCGGCAGCGCGTAAAGCCGCGCTGTATGCCTCGCGCATTAACTTCCTGCTCTCCATTCCCATGCTCATGTGTATGGTCGTGGCCGCTCATGGGCCATTCTAGGTACATAAGGTTTTAGGGGAACCGGCGCTTGCCGACCACGGTGCCGGTTCCTGCTGATCTGCCGCAACTGGTTGCGCGCGCTCTTGCCGAAGACATTGGCAGCGGCGATCTAACCGCTGCGCTGATACCCGCGGAGCGCCTCGGGGTTGCCAGCGTGATCACGCGCGAGGCCGCAATCATCTGCGGTATTCCCTACGCTGCGGCGACTTTCGCGGCCATTGATGACCGTGTGCGGCTCGATTGGCATGTGGCCGAAGGCGATTCCATAACGCCCAACCAGCCCCTGCTGACACTCGCGGGTCCGGCGCGCGCGCTGCTGACGGGCGAGCGCACGGCGCTCAATTTTCTACAGACACTGTCGGGCACCGCGACGGCCGCGCATGCCCATGCCGCGCTGATCCAAGGCACTGCTTGCCGCCTGCTCGACACCCGCAAGACCCTTCCTGGATTGCGGACCGCGCAGAAATACGCGGTGCGAGTCGGCGGCGGCCAGAATCACCGCATCGGGCTGTTCGACGGCATTCTCATCAAGGAGAATCACATCGTTGCCGCGGGTTCGATTGCCGACGCGGTGAGCGCCGCCAAGCGCTCCGGCGCCCAATTGCGCGTGGAAGTCGAAGTGGAGAATATGTCCGAGCTGCGGCAGGCGATTGACGCAGGCGCCGATATCGCCCTGCTCGATGAGTTCTCACTGCCGGCGATGCGCGAAGCGGTGGCCGTCAATGCCGGCTCAGCAAAGCCGCTGAAGCTGGAGGCTTCAGGCGGCATCACCGCCGCAAGCATTCGGCAGATCGCCGCCACCGGGGTTGACTACATCTCCGTCGGCAGCATCACCAAGCACGTGCACGCCATCGATCTCTCCATGCGCTTCGCCTTCCAACCCTAGCGGCAGCGCGACCTCAACTCCGATAACTCGCCCACCATCGTTCGGCGGTTTCAGCATCTTCAGGTACGAGACCGACGACCGATATCAAACGCTGTTGGCGGCCTTGAGTACGCGCTGCGGCTGGGAAACGCCGTAGCCCTGAGCGTAGTCGACGCCCAGGCTTTGCAGCATATTGATGATCTCTTGGTTCTCGGCAAATTCCGCAATAGTCTGTTTGCCCGTCAAGTGGCCGATCTCATTGATCGAGCGCACCATTTCACGGTCAATGGGATCGTGCAGGATCTCCTTGACGAAGCTGCCGTCGATCTTCAGGAAATCAACCGGGAAATGTTTCAGATAGCCGAACGATGACAGCCCGGTGCCGAAATCGTCCAGCGCAAATTTGCAGCCTAGTTCCTTCAAGGCCTGGATGAAGCGATTGGCCTGCGAGAAGCTGGCGATGGCCGCGGTTTCGGTGATTTCGAAGCAAATCTTGCTGGCGTCCAAGCCGCTGCGATGGAACTGGTCGATCACATAGGGCAGAAATTTATCGTCGCCCAAGCTCTGGCCAGAGAGATTGATCGAGCACATGGTCAATTTCTCGCGCTCGTCCGCCTCGGATACCAGCCAGCGAAAGGCGTTCTCGATCACCCATCGATCGATGCTCGGCGTAATGCCGTAGCGCTCGGCCGCGGTCATAAAATTATCG
The DNA here is from genome assembly GCA_038226325.1 of Steroidobacterales bacterium. GTDB lineage: Bacteria > Pseudomonadota > Gammaproteobacteria > Steroidobacterales > Steroidobacteraceae > Bog-1198. The sequence goes on from JBBRQO010000021.1 coordinate 70,524, forward strand.
GGCGCGACAATCTTGCCGGCCTCATCACGCATGCGCAGCAGCAGCTCGTAATGCGAGCCCGTCTCGGGTTTCTGCAGCGGCAGAATGGTCTGCCTGAACAGTTCGAAGCGGCCCTCCTCCAGGGCATTGTTGATGCGCGCCGCCCATTGCATCTCGCGGCGCCGGCGCATCAAGTCGATGTCGTTTTCCTCGAAACTGTGCACCCGATTGCGGCCCGCCTCTTTGGCCGCCTGACAGGCGCTGTCCGCGGCGGAGAGTACCGACGCCACGTCGGCGTTATCCGCGGAAATCGGCACCACGCCGATGCTCGCCCCTAAACGGAAGGTGCGCTCCTCCCAGGTGAACTTGAAGTTGCGCACCGCTTCGCGCAGCGCCTCCGCCGTTCGCATGGCCTCATCCAGCGAGCAACTCTCCAATAGAATGCCGAACTCGTCGCCGCCCAAGCGCGCCAGAGTATCGCGCCAACGAACCTTGGATTTGAGCAGCGCGCCCACCTGCCCCAGCAGCGCGTCGCCTGCGCTATGACCACAAGTGTCGTTGACGATTTTGAACTGATCCAAATCCAGCACGCACAGTGCGTACGAAGTCTCGCGCGCCTTGGCGCTCTTCAATGCCCGTTCCATGCGGTTTTCGAACTCGCGGCGATTCACCAGCCCCGTCAACACGTCATGGCTGGCGTGATAACTTAAGCGCCGGTTGAGTTCGCGCGCTTCGCTCACATCGTGGAATACCAGCACCCCACCCGAGACCGCGCCGCTGCCGTCGCGAATCGGCGATGCCGTGCTCTCGACGTAGATTTCATTGCCGTCGCGGCGGATCAACAACATCGGCCGCACCGACTTGATCGAGCGGGTGCGGCGGATAGCGACGGCCAGGGGATTTTCCAGGGGCTCGCAGGTTTCCTCGTGAAACGCCCGGAAAATCTCTTCGATGGCGCGGCCCTGGCTATCCTCCAGACGCCAGCCCGTAAGCGACTCGGCGACCGGGTTCAAATAGTCGATCACGCCCTTGGCATCGGTGGTGATGACGCCGTCACCGATGCTCTGCAGGGTGATCTGAGCACTCTCTTTTTCGCGAAACAGTGCCTCCTCGTACAACTTGCGTTCGGTGATGTCGAGTTCGACGCCGACCAGGCGCAACAGGCGGCCCTTATCGTCGACCTTGGCCTTGGCGCGGCTGATCACCCAGCGCCACTCGCCGGTGGCGTGGCGCATACGATGCAGGCTCTCGAAAATCGGTGTCTTTCCGGCCACGTGATCGCGAATGGCTGCCTGTACGCGCGACATATCGTCTGAGTGCACCAGTGTTCGCCAGTCAGGCGCCTGCCCCACGTCGGCTTCGTCGTAACCCAGCATCGCCTTCCAGCGCGGCGACAGGTAAACGCGATTGTTGATGGTGTCGAAATCCCACAGCCCGTCGTTGGCGCTGTACAGGGCCAGTTCATTGCGCTCCTCCAGGTCGCGCAGGTGGCGCTGAATCTCGATGCGCTCGAGGCCGGTGGCAAGGCTGCTGCCCACCAGCTTCATCAGCAGATGCAGTTGCACTTCCCAATTCTCGCGCGGCCGCGCGCCGGCAATCCCCAATAGGCCCGCTGCGCGTCCTTCAATGAAGTAGCCGATGATGAGCACCGACCCGATGCCGAGGTGACTCCATACGGCGGCATCCTCACCCTGATCGTCACGAGGCTTGGCGGTGTCGCGCAGCTCCGAGACCCGCAGCGGCGCCAAGCGCGACTGCAACCATGGGAAGGCATCGAAGGACTGGCCTCGCAGCTGTTCGGGATTGCCGGTGGCGAGCATGCTGCGCGCCACCTGGATTTCATGGAATTGTCCGGATTCTGCATCCAAGTGAATGTGAAAGGCGGCGTCGGTGCGCGTCACTTCGCGCAGCAGTTCCAAATTGACGCCGATCACCTCGGCGGCCGTTACCGCGGTCATGGATTGGAAGTCGACCGCGATCTTGGTGCAGATCACATCGAGGCCGACGGCGGGACGATTGCCCTGCTTGGGCCAGGTCTGCGGCGACAATATGTCCGAGGCGGTTAAATCTGGGTGGCGGGGATCGTGGGGTGCTATTGCCATGCGCCTTCGGACTTCCCAGGAAGATTGTTGCGGTTATAGATCAACAGTTTGCCATTGGAATCAAACGAAAACCCGAATGCGTCCCACAGTTCCTTGGACTTCCCCCGCGGCACATACAAGGGGATTCTCGCATAACTTGTAAGGAATACAAGCTAAGCAATTGTATTATTTGGGCTTGCTTGCAAACCCTACCCTAGCTCAGCTTGCGCTTGCTCGAAGGCTGCCCGCAGCCGCTGCTCCATGGCCGATTGCAGGCGTTCAAGGCCCGCCGCGTCCAACCCTTTGGGCACATACACCGGCTCGCCGACCACAATCGCGACGCGCGACAGGGGCAAGGGGATGACGAATCGGTCCCATTTGATCTTCAACGCGTGCGAGGCAGCGTAGCTCATGGGGATGATGGGACGTCCGGACATCTGCGCCAGCAGCACGGCCCCGGGCTTGAACTTCCACGGCGGGCCCCGGGGACCATCCGGCGTGATGGCCGGGGACACCCCGTCATGCGCCAACGCTTGGTAGTAATCGCGCAGCGCCCGCGCCCCGGTGTGGGTGGACGAGCCCCGGATTGCGACGCCGCCTAAGTCGCGCACCAGCATCGCACCGATCTCCCCGTCCACCGAGGGCGAAATCAGAAAGCCCAATTTCAAGCCGGCACCGCGCTGTCCGAGCAGGTGTTTGACGCAAAAGATCGTGTGTTGATGCCAGTAGACGGGAATGAAGGAAGGAGCGCGCTGCAGCGCCGCCGGGATGTGTTCGGCGCCGATCACCCGTACTACGCGCGCCCAGCGCCACACCAACCGCAGCAGGCCCAGTCCGATCGGTACGATGGCCTTGTACAACAGCAGCCGACCACGCGTCAGCCGCCTGCCGGAGCGGGTTTGCTGATCGTAAATCGTATTCCGCAGGCCGCCACCGGGCTTTTCTTCCACGGGGGCATTGTCGGGAACGCCGCCGCGCCGCGCAATAGCTGGAGCCGGTCATACAGGCTCCAGGGGTCCTGTGTCGCTGCGATACAATGCGACAATGCAAAACTTAGCACTGCCCCCCGGCCCCGCCGAGGGCTTCGATCTGGGCGGCAGCGACGAGTCGTTGGCGCGGCTGCGGCGCTATTTCGCCGAGTTCGGCGACCTGTATCGAGTCTTCGCGCCGGCCCGCGGCGTTTACAACTACGTCATCAATCATCCCGACGACATCAAGCGGGTGCTGCTGTCGAATCATCGCAATTACACCAAGGGTGAGGGCATGGATCGGGTCAAGATCCTGCTCGGCAACGGCATCATGACCAGCGAGGGTGATTTTTGGCGCCGGCAGCGACGCATGATGCAGCCCTCCTTTCATCGCCGGGTCATCGATCAATTCAGTAACCTGATCCGCGAAGTCAATGACAAGTTCGCCGCCCGCTGGGCCGACAAGGCGGCGCGCGCCGAGGCCGTGAACATCAGCGACGATACCAGTGAATTGACGCTGGAAATCGTGCTGCGCTCGATCTTCGGCAGCGATCTGGATCGCCTGGAAAAGCAATTCGGCGCCAATCCTTTCGCTGTGGTCGCCAAAGAGCAGAACCGCGACTTAAAATTCGCGTTTCGCTTTCGCTCGCTGACCAAGCTGGTCCAAGAACTGATCGAGCGGCGCCGTCGCGAGCCCGAACAGCATTTCGATTTCCTCGCCATGCTGATGGCCAGCCGCGATCGCGAGAACGACGAGGCCATGAGCGACAAGGAGTTGATCGACGAGGTGTTGACCCTGATCGTGGCCGGGCACGAGACCACGGCGGCGGCGCTTACCTGGACCTGGTATCTCATCAGCCAGAACCCTGAGACCCAAGCTCGGCTGCAGGCCGAGGCTGATAGCGTCAACGGCGCCGAGACTCTGGGGCTGGCCGCCGCCGAGTCGCTGGCCTACACGCACCAGGTGCTGCAGGAGGCATTGCGTCTGTATCCGCCGGGATGGCTGATCACACGGCGCACTATCGAGGCAGACGAACTGCGGGGCTATGCAATCGCGCCGCGCACCGACGTATTCATCAGCCCCTATATGCTGCATCGGCATCCCGCGTTTTGGAGCGATCCGGAGGAATTCAGGCCCGAGCGCTTTGCCGGCATCGATGCCGCGGAGCGGCACAAGTTTTCCTACATTCCTTTCGCGGTTGGCCCGCGACATTGCATCGGCGAGAACATCGCGATGTTCGAGATGCTGGTGCATGTGCACGCCATGGCGCGGCGCTTTCGGCTGACCCGCGCGGGCAATGAACCCATCGAGCTCGAGGCGCAAATCAATTTGCGCCCTCGATCGAATCTTATGATGACGGTAGAAACAAGATGAATGACTTAAGCAGACTGAGCGGTTACACCACCCTGGTCGACATTCTGGAGGCCAACCGCAGCGTCGATCGCGCGGTCACCTATGTCGACGGGGAGAACTCCGAACGGCGCGTGCCCTATGGCGAGGTATATACGCGGGCGCTCGGCATTTTGTACCACCTGCAAGCCATGGGCGCGCAGCGCGGTGACAAGATGATCATCTTCTTAAGCAGCAATGAGCAATTCCTCGACGGCTACTGGGCAGCTGTCTGCGGCGGCATCGTGCCCGTGCCGCTGGCGGTCGGGATCAGTGACGAGCACCGGCACAAACTGTTGCGGGTGGCCCGCAAACTGGGCAAGCCGCTGCTCTACACCGATTTTAAGAACTTGGAGCGGCTGCAGGCGCTCGCCGCCGAGGTCGGCGAGACCGCTCTATTTGAAGAACTGAAGTCCCGCAGCTTCCTGGTCGAGTCGCTTACCGATATCGCGCGGCCCGGCCAGCTGCATCGCCCGTCGCCGGACGATCTGGCCTTCATCCAATTCTCCTCCGGTTCCACCAGCGAACCGAAGGGCGTGATGCTCACTCATGGCAATTTGATCGCCAACACCCAAGGCGCGACGGCCGTCGGCAAGTACAACGAACAAGATGTCACCTTGAGCTGGATGCCCTTGACGCATGACATGGGATTGATCGGGTTTTACTTGATCCAGTTCGCCAATCGAGCGCACATCAATCTCATGCCCACCGAGCTGTTCGTGCGTCGTCCGTTGCTGTGGCTGCAAATCGCATCGAAGAAGCGGGCCACCCTCACCTGCTCGCCGAATTTCGGCTACCGGCACTTCCTCAAGGTGCTGGGAGTGCGTCGCCTCGAGGGGGTCGATCTATCCGCCATCCGACAGATCTACAACGGCGCCGAGCCGATCTCGGTCGCCTTGTGCAATGAGTTCATGAGCGCACTGGCGTACACGGGTCTCAAGCGCAATGCGATGTACCCCGTCTATGGGCTCGCGGAAGCTTCGCTGGCCGTGGCTTTTCCGAAACTAGGCGCCGATTTTCGCTGGGTCCGTGTGAATCGACATAAACTCGGAGTAGGCGCGCGGATCGAGCTCAACCCTGCCGACGTGCGCGATGCGCTGGAACTCGTGTGCTTAGGGAGCGCGGTTCCCAACACTGAAATCCTTATCGCTGACAACTCGCGGGCCGCGCTGCCTGAAGGCCAAGTCGGCCACATTCTGATCCGTGGCGGCAACGTGACCCGCGGCTACTTCGCCGACCCGCAGGCGACCACGCAGGCCATCGGCGAGGATGGCTGGGTCGATACCGGGGATCTCGGGTTCATGCACGAGGGCTCGCTGTACATCGCCGGCCGCGCCAAGGAAATCATCTTCGTCAACGGCCAGAATTACTACCCCTACGATTTGGAAAACATCGCGCAGCGCGCGCCGGGCTTGGATCTCAACAAACTGGTGGCGGCGGGAGTCGCCAAGCCGGGCGCTCAGGGCGAAGAGTTAGTGGTGTTCGTACTTCATCGCGGCAGCATGGCGGAGTTTCTTCCCACCGCGGCGGCGGTCAGCCGCCTCATCAACGAGCACACGGGTCTCGAGGTGGCACAGGTCATCCCAACCAAGCGTATCCCGAAGACGACCAGCGGCAAGGTGCAGCGACATTTGTTGGAGCAGGCCTATGTGGAGGGCGAGTTCGATGCCGAACTCCAGGAGCTGCGGTCGTTGCAGCAGGCAGGGGGCGGAGCCGCACAAGTCTCCGGCACCGAACTCGAAAACCGCTTGCAGTCGATTTGCGAAGCGGCGTTGCCGGGCAAGAGAATCAGCGTCAACGACAATCTATTCGATATCGGAGCGAGCTCGCTCAAGCTGATTGAGATTCACGAAAACGTCGACCGCGAATTCCCCGGTCTGATCGATCTGACTGAACTATTCGATCATCCCACGATTGCCGAACTCGCGAAGCATCTGGAGAGCAAGCTTACAGTGACGCCCCCGCGCTGAAGGTATCGCAATTATCGATTTTCCCAGCCTCGAAGCCCCGGCGAAACCAGCGGACGCGCTGCGCTGAGGTGCCGTGCGTGAAACTGTCCGGTACCACCGTGCCTTGCTCACGCTTCTGCAGCGTATCGTCCCCTACGGCAGAGGCGGCGGCGAGTCCCGATTCCAAATCGCCCGGCTCGATAATTTTGCGGGCATTGTTGGCCTGCGCGGCCCACACGCCGGCAAAGCAATCGGCCTGCAGCTCGATTTCAATGGACACGTGATTCGCACCGGTTCGGCCGAGGCGTTGCTCAGCTTGGCCGGCCTTGTCGGTGATGCCTAGAAGATTTTGCACGTGATGCCCCACTTCATGGGCAATGACATAGGCGCGGGCGAAGTCACCCGGCGCGCCGAATTCGCTGGCGAGTTGCCGGTAGAAAGACAGATCGATGTAGACCTTTTGGTCCCCTGGGCAGTAGAAGGGACCCGATGCCGCGCTGGCAAAGCCGCAGGCGGATTGCACTTGCCCGCTGAACAGCACGAGTTTGGGGCGAACGTAGGTCTTTCCCAAGCCCTGAAAATACGCGCCCCAGACAGCCTCGGTCTCGCCGAGCACCGCTCGGACGAAGTCAACCTGCGGGTCCTTGGCAGCCGCCCCCGTGGCAGGGTCCGTCGGGGCCGGTGCATTGACGGCTTGTGGATCACCGCCGTTCAACAGGCTCAGCAGAGTCGACGGACTCACGCCCATGAAGTAGCCGATCACCACGATGACGATGGTGCCGATGCCGATGCCGGCGCCGCGACGGCCGAACCCGGAGCCGCGATCATCCTCGACATTGTCGCTTCGTGGGCTTTCGTCAAGTTTCATAGCGCACCCGTAAGGTTGGTCACAATTTCTATTGTCGCCTGCCCTATCGTAGCAGGCAAACCGGCTAGGACGGCAATGTCCGCCCGCCGTCCAGCGCAGCTGCAATCCGGGCGGCGCAGCATCAATCGGCGCCGTACAATGGCTTTTTCAAGCGCCAGCGCCGATACGACCACAGCCAATCTGCGGGGCTCTTGAGCACGTCCATCTCACAGGCGCGCGCATAGCGCTCGGTGATGGTGTTGGGCGGCATTCCCGCGCGACCATCCCATAGCGGCTTGAACTCAACCTCGTAAAACCCACGCCGGATTCGCCGCATGCTGGCGTACATAACGGGCAGGCGCGTGGCTCGGGCGATCTGCTCTGCACCGATGTAAAACGCCGTCTCCTGGCCTAGAAATTCAGTCCAATAGCGCTTATCGGTCGAAATCGGCGCCTGATCAGCGTTCATGGCGACGGCGCGCACGATGCCCCGTCGCTTGAGGAAATCCGCCAGCAATTCCTTGGCAGGAACCAGCCGGGCGCCGAAGCGCGAGCGGACCTTCAGCATCAGCCGCTCCGCCCATTCGTCGTGCAAGGGTTTGTAGGCAGCATCCACGGGGTAGCCCAATTGCACTGCCACCCCATGCAACAGCCATTCCCAATTGCACAGATGCGAAGTCACGAACATCACGGATTGGCCGGCATCTAAGTAGAGCCGCGGGACTTCCACATTGACGATCCGTACCCGGGTGCACAGCTCAGCGGCGCTGATCGAGACCGATTTCAATACCTCCATCATCACATCGCAGAAATTCTGAAGGTAGCGCTTATGAATGCGCTCGCGCTCGGCCGGCGCTAAATCCGGAAACACTTTGGCAATCTGTTCGCGAATGACATCGCGCCGATGTCGCGCCACGTAGAACGCGAGCAAGTACAGAAAGGAGGCAAAGGCATATAGCGCCCGCAGGGGCAGGCGCGAGAGGAGTTTGATCATGAGCGGTAAAGTTTACGATATACGGAGCCGTAACGGACCCGTAACGGACCTCTTCCTGGCACCTTGCGGTGTTCATTGCGGTGCGTCAGACTGGTTTGATACCCGCGCGAGGAAAAATCCCTGGATGAGTACTGGCTCTGCCGCAACGGCGCTTATGACTACTCTCGACGACGATGCCTGGGATGACCTGCTGAGATTCATCGAGGAGCGGCGTGTCATACCCATCGTCGGGCCCGAGTTGCTGCGGGTCGATACGGATCGCGGCCCCGGCCGACGCGCCTCGCTTTTGAAAGAAACTGCCGCACTTATTGACGCCGCACCCCCGGCGCTGCGCGAGCTGCGCGATATACGCCTGTGGCGCGGGCTGATCCGCGCGGCGCAGCGAGGGGTCTAAATGGTCGGCGGTGTGCTGCCGGTGTTTACTTCGAGCGGACAACGCGGCTACTTAGGCGCGATCAGCACCGATCCGCGCCGCGTGCTGGCGCGAAAGCTGGCGCATGAGATCGACGTGCGATTCACGCCCGTCGCCTGCACTGTGCAAACCTCTGAAGGATTGGTGCATGCCGCGCCAGGCGATGCCATCATCACCGGCACGGCGGGCGAACACTGGCGCGTCTCGCGCGCGCGATTCGCGGACAAATACCGGCCCGTGCCGCCGACGGTTGCCGGCGAACCGGGGCGATACGTCAGTCTGCCCAATCGCATTATGGCGGTGCCGATGACTCAAGAATTCGAAGTGCTGTTGGCTGATGGCTTGTCGCGCTTGACCGGACGACCCGGCGAGTGGCTGGTCGACTACGGCGACGGCAGTCTCGGGATCGTATCTCAGGACATCTTTGCCACCACCTATGAAATCGTGGACTGACACTCAATGGCCCTGCACCAGTTAATTCAACGCCTGCTGCTGATCGGCGCCCATATCGAATCGCTGCCGCCGGCGCCCGCACCACAGGCTCCCGCAGCGCTGCGCCCGCTCATTGAAGCGATTGCCGGCCCACATCAACGTTTTGATGCGCGCGCAATCCATTACGGCCACCGCTATCGCAGTGGTTTCTGGGCCATTTACCTATTGAGCGCGATTGCCGTGCTATTCGCGGTCATGCCCCTGGCACTGGGCTGGGACAGCGCCAACCACCTCCTGCATCCCTTTGCGGGGCTGTGGGCCATTGGTGAAGTGTGCGTCATCGGGGGCGTCAGCACGATTTACTGGTTGGGTCATCGGCGCGACTGGCAGGCTCAGTGGCTGCGTGCGCGTACTACCGCCGAGTTGGCCTGGTATCTGCCCATGCTGGCACCGCTGCTGGATCTCACGCCTGCGACGCCAGACGGCAGCGCGCCGGCAGAGGCTAATTGGTATTTGCGGGTTTTCGATCCCGGCCAGCACCTGCGCGGCTCCGACGACGTGGCCGCGCTGTGCACCGAGAATGAGCCGCTGGCGCGCAAACTGCTGGCGAATGCCTGGTCCGATACGGCGTTCGTTCAAAGCTATGTTCGTTGGACTGTCGACATTCTCGAGCAACAGCGCCACTACCACTACGGGATCGCGGGCAAGCAGCATGCGCTGCAGCATCGCGTGCACACCGTTAACACTGCCCTTTTCGCGCTCACTGCCGTGGGCGCGCTGTTGCACCTAATAGTTCATTCGCTGTGGTTATCGCTGGTCACCACTTTTTTTCCGGCGCTCGGTGCCTCTCTGCACGGTGCGCTGGCGCAGTCCGAAGCCTATCGCCTGGAGACGACATCGCAGCGCTTGGTGGGCGAACTACAAAGTGCAATGGAGCGCATTCGCTCCGCGCTCTCCGGCAGCGTCGTCGCCGACGCCGACGTCATCGTGCTCAAGGCATCCATCGAAGCTGCAATCGCGCTCATCTTGGAGGAGCACCAGGACTGGCATCTATTGGTGCGGCCGCACAACTTGCCACTCGCCTGACAGAGCGTTTCCAGCCATGGCGCGACGACTGTCAAACGTCCGGGTGATTTCATAGTAGCGAAGCGATTGGTGACCGATCGGTTACTTCGAGCATCGAAATGCCACTCGACACACTGACTTAGACAGGCCACGGGTGTCCCGCCATAAGCGGCAGCATTCGCGTTCGGAAGCGCCGACTCAGATTGACAACCGTGCCGCGCTTGAGCGTAACCTCGTAGTCGCCGTGAAACAGGGGCTTGACCTCAACAATTTGCTCAACGTTGATGATGGTCGAACGATGCACGCGTACGAACTTGTCGGCGTCGAGGCGCACTTCAATGTCACGCAGCGATTCACGCACGAGATAACAGTGGCCCCGGGTAAAGATTTTCACAAACTTGCCGGCGGCTTGCACTAGTTCAACCTCGCGCGTCGGCACAAACAGGACACGACCCCTCTCGGTCACCAGTAGGCGGTCTCGCAACGGCTGACTGGATGTGGGAGCATCGCAATTCGATGGCGCGGTACGCGTCTTGGTCGATGCGCGCTCGATCGCAAGCTGCGCCTTCGCGCGCGCAATGGCTTTGGCAAAACGCTCATCGTCGAATGGCTTGAGGATATAATCAACGGCATCAACCTCGAAAGCGCTCACCGCGTAAGCGGAATATGCGGTTACAAAGATTACCAATGGCGTGATGCCGCGGGCCTCGAGCATCCTCAGCAGTTCGAAGCCATTGCACTGCGGTATCTGTACATCTAGCAAAATCAGGTCGGGATGAGAGTCCGCAGGGAACGCCTCTAATTCCGACACCGAGGCAATCTCGCCGATGATGTCGATCTCCGGATCACGCAGCAAGAGGCGGCGAATACGTTGGCGCGCAATGGGTTCATCGTCAATGATCAGAACAGAGAGATTTACTTGCGTCGCAGTTGCCACGGCAGTATCAGTGCGCGGGTATTGTCATATCATGGGATGCCACATCGGCCGGCATATTCAACTCCGCACAAGTGCCGCGTACCGAATCGGGACCTATAGTCAGACTCGCGCGCTCACCATATGCCGCGCGCAATCGCCCTTCGACGTTGCTCAGGCCATCCCCGTAGGCGGATCTTGTCAGCGGACCCGGTAGCCGCGGCGTGTTGTTGGCAATGTAAACGATAAGACGTCCCTGAACGTGTCTCACCTTGACGTTGACGACCACTAACCCTTCTGAACTGCAGCGGCCATGTTCTATGGCGTTCTCGACCAGAGGTTGCAGCAATAGCGCCGGAATGATCAGCGTCTGCGCCTCCGGCTCAACCTCTCTCTGTACTTGGAGCCGGTCGCGAAACCGTGTTTGCTGAACCATTAGATAAGCGCGCACGCCGACCATTTCATCGGCCACTCGGATCCAGGGTTGCTTGGTGCTTTCGAGCGCATAGCGTAGAAACTCCCCCAGCCTTGCCAGCATTGTCACCGCCTGTGCAGGGTTCTCGTTAATAAGCTCGGCGGCGGCATGCAACGCATTGAATAGAAAATGCGGTTGAAGCTGCGCGGAGAGCATTGCCAGCCGCAGATTGGAGTACTCGGTCGACAAATGCGCGAGTCGTGTGGATTCTTCATGATAGTTGCGCGCCATGCGCACCAGCGCCACGGCGGCAAGTCCGATCACGTACGAAGGCATCCAAGTGCGCAGCAGACCGGCGTCATCCATGAAAGTGGGCCGAAGCGGTAACCAGCTTGCCAGTCTGTCCAGCATTTCTCGTTTGCCGTCCACGACTCCAGCAACGAGCAGCGTAAAAATTGGTGCGACGCGCACGACGAAGACTGCAAGCAGTAGATGTAAGGCGACAGTGCGCGCGCGCGCCAGCACACTGGTGGCCTGCCTCTGATCCAGCGCAACGTGATAAGCACAGGCAGAGACAAGAAACAGCAGTCCATGCAGGATGGCTCTTGAGCCGCTGCTCAATACATAGTCACCGTTCATCCAGGTGCCGGCGATCGGCCACGCCCAAAGAATGTTGATTGTTGCAATCGTCAGCCAACATACCCCCCCAGCGGTCCAAATGATGATCCAGAGCTCATCTCTGTACGCGGCGCCGGCAAATGTGCGAGCGCCAGCGTACCGCAAGCCCTCCTGGGACCGGCTCATGATGTTCATGCCGGCAGTGTAGGGTGTGACTGAGTTGGTGCCAATGCTAACCGCACGCGCAGGTACCAGCGGGACCGGTGATGGTGCGAACGGCGCTGTTCGGGTCTCGCTCGGCGCGCGGCGCGTAGAGGATCGGGCTCAAGACCCCGGATCGGCCTCAGTGTTTCGCCACCTGAGCCACGGTGAGTCCCGCTCGGACCATGGCACTTGCGTCGCGCCGGGGATTTTCGTTAGGGTTGACCCTAGGTCCGAGGTTGTTTGCATGACCATTCACACACTTCTCATTGATGACGAGGAACTGGTCAGGCGAGGCCTGCGGGCGCGGCTTGCAGCTACCCGCGATTTCACGGTCCTCGGAGATTATGGCAGTGCAAGCGCAGCTATCGAGGCCATCGGGCGTCTGGCACCCGATCTCATTTTCCTAGACGTGCACATGCCGGATGCTTCGGGTTTTGACGTTCTCAAGGCTATAAAATCACCGACTGCGCCGCGAATTATATTTGTCACAGGCTTTGATCAATACGCGCTTCGCGCATTCGAAGTGAACGCCATCGATTATTTACTCAAGCCCTTTGACGACGAACGCTTCGCCAACGCGTTGCGCCACACGCGCGCAGCCTTTTCGAGTGACCGAGCTCGGGCAATGACGCCCACGCAGATCGGCACCGGTGCCGAGGCATACACCGCGAGCCCGGTGTTCCGCGCCGATCGGCTGGCGGTCCGAACCGCCGACCGGATCGTGTTGGTGCGAATTTCTGAGATCGACTGGGTTGAGGCCGCAGGCGACTATGTCTCCTTGCACGTCGGCAAGAAGGTTTGGCTAATGCGTACCACGATCGGCGCCATTGACCAGCGACTGGCGCCGCACGGTTTTGCGCGCATTCATCGATCAACACTCGTGAACGTTGATCGCGTGCGTGAATTGCGCGGGCTGGCTTGCGGCGAATTCAGGGTCATGCTGCATGATGGTACAGAAGTAAGAATTAGTCGCGGCTATCGCGGGTCGCTTGAACAGGTTGCCGGCCGAGCGCTCTGAGAAATCGCGGCGCAAGCCGCATCTCCAGATCTCGCGGCACTGACGTCTTGGCGTGCCAGCATATCGGCATACCGCCGTTCTAGGGTGCTTTGCCGCAAACCAAAGCGGCAGTTCAAGGCCCTTCCTAGAATCACCTAACGAACACACCTCCAAATCGGCAATCAATGCGCGTGGAAGGAGGAAGGAAGGCCTGTATGCGGCTACTCGATCAGGTTGCGCAAAGTAATACGCCCTTGTCGCTCGTACTAGATCGCGCACCGCTGAATCCCATTGCGGTTACAGGCCCGGATTACTATTCCAGACACGTTGCCGACTGCCCCCTGCGCTATGTGCTTGATGACGATCTTACGCGCGCGGCCGCCCGTTTGGCTTTCACCGACGGCGATCGTCTCGCGAGTTGTCTTGATCTAGTGCGCATTCCTGCAACGCGAATCTGGATCGAGTGGAGCGACGAAGTTCATAAGCAGGTGATATTCGAAACGGGATCGGCAGCCAGTCTCGATAGCGATGCGCGCGGACGCCGGGCTGGGGTTTTTATTCAGGCGACATCGTGCGGACGGGCGGGAATTGCAAGAACGTTTTGGAGTGACACCCCGGGTACGCACGAGAGCAGGGTCTGTCTTTCGCCGATCGAGACCCACCTGGACCTTCGGGACGTGAGAGAAGTGAGCGCCGAACCAGGCGATTTGCTGCGGGGTGATCTGGGGCGTGTGTCGGACGAAATTGATCCGGCGATGGACGCGCTCTTGGACTGCGCGCGATTCAGATTTGACGATCGGTGGGCAGGCTATTATCGAGAGGCCGCGCGGACCGACGATTCGAAACGAGCTGCCATCAATGGCTCGCTCGCCGCGGTCGTTCGCGATGTACCCTTGCTGCTGGGTCTATTCCTGCTGCTCGACGTCCACGATGCGACGACAAGCATTCGCATCGTACGTGATTCAGTAAATCAAAAGAGGCGCCACCACGGCCGCCCGCCGCTGCTGGATCATGTGGAGGTGCGGGCATCTCTTGAGCGGTTGCCGACGGCGCAAGAACCGGGCAATACACACGGCGAGCGCGGCGCTCCGCGATTTCATCATGTCCGCGGCCATCTCGTGCGCCGTGGCAGTCTCGTGTTCTGGCGTTCACCTCATATGCGCGGTCGAGTATCGCTCGGCACTATTCGCACCCGTACCGTGTGTCTGGCGTTTGAACGACGCCCCGCGTAAAGCCTGGCACGCAAAACACTCAGTTCGACGGCGATTCATATCGCTTCACCGCATAGCAGCGCGAATTACGCGGCGATCTCGTACCCTCACGACAAAATCGTTGCTCCATAAATCGATAGGGAATACTTTCGATGAATAAGCTAAGCAAGCTTCTTGGGTTAATTGGTCTGGCGTCGCTGTTCACAAATGCCGGCATGACAACAGCCTTGGCGGAAACTAAGCCGGAGTCGACGGATGCCAGCGCTCTCGAGGAGGTTGTAGTAACCGGTTCTCGCATTGCGGCTCCGAATCTCAAGAGCGCGAGCCCGATCCAGGTGGTCACCTCAAAGGATATCCAAACCACCGGCAAGACCGACATCAGTGACATCATTAACCAGCTGCCTCAAAATTTTAACAATGACCTGGGCCAGGATCTCGGCAATAGGACGAGCGGCCTGACCACGGCGGGCGGTGTGGCAACCGCGGACCTGCGTGGTCTAGGTCCGAATCGGACTTTGGTGCTCGTGGACGGTCGTCGTCTCGGGCAAGGCTCCCCGTACACTTTCATCGCGTCGCCTGCACCCGATCTAGACCAGATCCCCACCGCGATGGTCGAGCGAGTAGAAGTAGTCACCGGTGGCGCATCCGCGGTCTACGGCTCCGATGCCATTGCGGGCGTGGTCAATTTCATCATGAAAAAGAACTTCCAAGGTTTGCAGATCGATGGTCAGCTCGGAGAGAACTGGCACGACAATCATAATACGTATGCGCAGAATGCGTTGACTGCATTTGGCGTGACCCCTTATACGGGTAGCGTAAAGGACGGCCGGAACAAGACCTTTAGTGTCATCGTCGGAACGAACTTTGCCGACGGACAGGGAAATGTCACGGGCTACTTGAACTACCTGCATTCCGACCCGGTGGCCAGCGGTCAGCGCGACTTCGGGGACTGCCAGCTGGCGGCTAACAGGGATACGAACGGCAATGTCATTGGCGCTGTCTGCAGCGGGTCTGCCAATTCGAACTATTTCCGACCGCAAGGCAGCGTCGTTAACGGCGTCTTCACGCAGAACATCGGGTCGGCGTACAGCGTGCTGGGCAATTCATTTATCCCGCAGGGATCGGCCGCGACGACTCCGCCGGCGGCATTCAACTCCCAGCCTTACATCTACATTCAGCGCCAGGACGACCGCTACCAGGGTGGTTTCATGGCCCACTATGATCTGAACGATTTTGTGAAGCCGTATGCCGAATTCGCGTTCACGAACGACCGCACGCACCAGCAGATCGCACCGGCCGCGCTATTCAGAGACAGCAATCCGAACGATTTGTACACCAATAACTACCTCGTCAATTGCAGCAACCCGCTTCTGAGTGCACAGCAGGCCGGCATTCTTTGCACACCCGCCCAGATTGCCGCGGATGCGGCAAATCCCGGTTCGGTAAGCGCGGAGACTCGGATTGGCCGACGCAACATCGAAGGCGGTGGTCGTTCCTCCGACTATGAGCACACCAACTTTCGCACGGTCCTTGGCGCGAAGGGCGACATCGGGCCGGCGTGGAACTACGACGCCTACGTCCAGCATTACTACACGCAATTTTTTAGTACTAACGATAAGTATTTCAATTTCGCGAGCGTAGACAATGCGCTGCAGGTCAGAGGCACGGCTGCGAATCCGGTCTGCATCAGCGGCGCACCCTGTGTCCCGCTCAATATTTTCTCGGATGGTGGGGTCACTCAACAACAGCTCAATTACCTGTACCTGGCCGGCACGGGCGCGGGTTCGACGACACTGCGCACACTCCATGCTGACATCACCGGCAAGCTTGGCGAATATGGCGTCAAGTCCCCGCTGGCAAAGGACGGCGTTGGGGTGAACTTGGGGTGGGAGAGCCGCAATGAGAACGTTAAATTCACCCCTGACGCCGCCGAGCTGGGGGGTCAGCTTTCGGGATTCGGCAGCGCGGCCGTGGCAATCGACAACAGCGTTTCGGTCGGCGAGGAGTTCGTGGAGTTGCGCGCCCCGCTGGTGCAGGATAGGCCGGGCGTCAAGGATCTGGTGTTCGGCACCGGGCTTCGCCGCTCGGACTACTCGGTCAGCGGCGTCGTCAATACCTTCAAGTTCGAGGTGCAATACTCGCCGATCGAAGACATCCGGTTTCGCGGCTCGTTCAATAGAGCCATTCGTGCTCCGAGTATCATCGAGCTGTACAACCCGCAACTCGTCGGCCTAATTCAGCTTGGCAACGACCCCTGTGCCCCACCAGCGACCCGGTCGCTGGCTGACTGCCTGAAGAGTGGGGTAACTGCCGCCCAATATGGAAATGGGAATTCTACCAACACGATTCCGCAGGCCACCTTGGGGCAACTTTCCCAGCTGACCGGCGGCAACTCAAAACTGCAACCCGAAGTGGCGGGCACGTACTCGCTTGGGATTACGTATGCACCTGACGGCCTACCCAATTTCACGAGTAGCATCGACTACTACCATATCAAGATTGACGGCGCGGTCGGTACGCTGCCGGCCAACGTCATCCTGACCAACTGTCTCGATACGGGCGACCCCACCTACTGCAGCCAGCTACTCCGATCCCCAAACACCGGCGGACTGGTTGGAAGTAACATCGCTTCCGGTGGCTACATTAAGCAAACCAGTATCAATATCGGTGCCGCCTTGGTCAGCGGAATTGATCTTCAGGCGGGTTACAAGCTTGACCTGCCGCCGACTTTCGGCGCGCTCGCGTTCTCGATGAACGGGGCGTACCTGGTCAAAGTCGCGACGACACCGCTGCCCGGTGCGCACACTTATGATTGCGCTGGGCTGTTCGGTTCCACCTGCCAGACGATCAATCCTCGCTGGCACCACATATTTCGAACCTCCTGGCTGACGCCGTGGGATGTCACGACCTCTTTGACATGGCGGTATATAGGCGCCGTCAAGTTCGATAACAACGACTCCGACCCGACCCTGCATTTCGCCGAATTTGGAGCATACAACTATTACAACGCGCACCTGCCGTCGGTTAGCTATCTGGACTTGGCCGCAACGTGGAATGTGTTGAAGTCGTTGGAAATACGAGCTGGCGTAAACAATTTACTCGACAAGGATCCCCCTCTGGCGACTTTCGAGATCACTTCCGGCGGCGCCGCGAATGCTTACTCAACCTACGACCAACTCGGCCGACAATTATTTGTGGCTTTTACCGCCAAATTCTGACATCGACGCAGCGGAGCACGTGACGATTTGGTCCCGCCCGAGCGCTAGCGCGCGCCTACGAGACCAGTCACGGACTGGATCAGTGCGGCCGGGTCATGGATCCTGCAGTGGCCTCCTCGCTACGCCTGGGGCGAGCAATGTCCGGAAGCAGGCGTTGCCCTGATCTAACGAAATGTTCTTCGCCGCACCAGATTCGCCCTTCTTCGCCCCACTACGCTGCACTGTCATCGACAGTGCACTTATAAGTGCATTCGTGCCAGTGGGAGCAGTCGAAGCTTTGAATTGGCCATAGATGTTCGGTATGAGACCCGATAGTCTGCGTCCAAAATCACAAGCCGAACGTTTCATTTGGCCGGTCATAAGGGCTTCAATTGGCCGGTGTATATCCTTTCAATTGGCCGGTATGGCTACACCTCTATATCGTCGATTGGCAGAGCCCTCCTTAATCGAAGCACTAAAGGACACTCCAGTTGTTCTTATACATGGTCCGCGGCAATGCGGGAAAACAACTCTCGCCCTACGCGTGGGTAAGCGCCGCGGCTACCGCTATTACACATTTGACGATGCCACGACCTTAGCTGCAGCACGCGCAGACATCACCGGTTTTGTCGCGCGTCTTGAACGATGTGTAATCCTGGATGAAGTGCAACGAGTGCCAGAACTGTTTGCTGCGCTCAAACCTCTCGTCGACGCCAATCGCAATTCGGTTCGTTTTATATTGACGGGCTCTTCAAATATATTACTTGTGCCTAGACTCTCGCTCTCGCTGGCGGGACGCCTGGAAATTATTCGGCTCTACCCACTTGCCCAAGTCGAGATCGCGCGAAAGGCCGCCTCCTTTTTGGACATCGCATTCGACGACGCCCAAGCCTTCCAACACGATGGCACGCTGGGGAAGCAGCTGGCGGAGCAAATAGTTCGCGGCGGCTACCCTGTCGTGCAAAAGCGCGCGGCGAAACGCCGCGATGCTTGGTACACGAACTATATCGAAACGCTGATACAACGCGACGTGCGCGATCTCGCCCACATCGGAAATCTTGACGCCCTCCCGAAGCTTCTAACTCTAGCCGCAAGTCAAACTGCGCGGCTGGCAAACCTCAGCGAACTGGCAAGTGCTTTCGAACTCAGCCGACCCACGATCCGCACCTATCTAACGCTGATCGAACGCCTGTTCTTGGTAGGATTTCTGCCGCCCTGGTTTAGCAATCGCATCAAACGGCTCATCAAGGCGCCGAAACTGCATTTTGTTGATACCGGATTGGCCTGCAACCTACTCCGTTGTAGCGCCGCCGAACTCTGCGACCAGCGCGAATTGTTTGGTCAGCTTCTCGAGACTTTTGTCTATGGAGAGATCGAAAAACAAGCCAGCGTTTATTCGGAGAGAATTTCTCTGCATTATTTACGCGACAGGATGGTTATGAGGTCGACATCGTCTTGCAGCGGGGCACCAGCCAAATTGGAATAGAGATCAAAGCCGCCAGTTCCGTCCGTGACGGAGATTTCCGCGGACTCAAACGACTGCGCGAGATGCTTGGGTCCCGCTTCCACAGCGGGATTGTTCTATACGACGGCGAAAACGTATTGACATTTGGCGATCGATTCCTCGCGGTTCCTATCAGCGCACTTTGGGCTGGAAGCAAGCGACTCGCGGGCCGCGCAACTCAGTAATTGTCCACCAGATCCCGGGTGCTCGACTTGCTCCCAGGGGAGGAATAACTGATGTGACGGATCGAGCAACTCGTTCAGGATTTGCACTTACGGGGCACACCCGACTGAGGAGTGCACCCAAACAAGCCACTGATTTTATTGCAATTAACTGGTGC